>NZ_JBXALR010000028.1:0-806 GCF_058799675.1 Pseudomonas sp. GW822-FHT06B12 | reverse complement strand
ACCATCACCGGCACCAACGATGCGCCGGTGGCGGTGGCCGATACGGCCGCCGGCACGGAAAACCAGACCCTCACGATTGACGTGTTGGCCAACGACACCGATGTCGACGATGGCCATCTGTTCACGCTGAACTCGGCGAGCGCGCCGGCGAACAAGGGCACGGCCAGCGTGGTCGGCAACCAGCTGCTGTTCAACCCGGGGAGCGACTTCGATCACCTGGCGCAGGGTGCGGTCGAGCATGTGACGCTCAATTACCAGATGCAGGACGAACACGGGGCGCTCTCGAGCTCCACGGTGGACGTGACCATCACCGGCACCAACGATGCGCCGGTAGCAGTGGCCGATACGGCCGCCGGCACGGAAAACCAGACCCTCACTATCGACGTGCTGGCCAATGACACCGACGTCGACGACGGCCATCTGTTCACGCTGAATTCGGCCAGTGCGCCGGCAAACAAGGGCACGGCCAGCGTGGTCGGCAACCAGCTGCTGTTCAACCCGGGGACTGACTTCGACCACCTGGCGCAGGGTGCGGTCGAGCACGTGACGCTCAACTACCAGATGCAGGACGAACACGGGGCGCTCTCGAGCTCCACGGTGGATGTGACCATCACCGGCACCAACGACGCGCCGGTGGCAGTCGCCGATGTGGCCGCCGGCACAGAAAACCAGACCCTGACCCTCGACGTGCTGGCCAACGACACCGATGTCGACGACGGCCACGCGTTCACCTTGGTCAGCGCCAGCGCGCCGATCGGCCAGGGCAGTGCCAGCGTCGCGGGCAACCAGCTGGTGTTCAACCCGGG
>NZ_JBXALR010000027.1:0-835 GCF_058799675.1 Pseudomonas sp. GW822-FHT06B12 | reverse complement strand
CCGGGGTTGAACACCAGTTGGTTGCCGACCACGCTGGCCGTGCCCTTGCTCGCCGGCGCACTGACCGAGTTCAGCGTGAACGCGTGACCGTCGTCGACGTCGGTGTCGTTGGCCAGCACGTCAATCGTGAGGGGCTGGTTTTCCGTGCCCGCGGCCACATCGGCCACTGCCACCGGAGCATCGTTGGTGCCGGTGATGGTCACCACTACGCTGCTGCTGGCAGGCGCACCGTGCTCGTCGGTCATGGTGTAGCTGAGCGTGACGCTGGCCGTGGCGCCTTGTGCCAGATGATCGAAGTCGCTCCCCGGGTTGAACTGTAACTGGTTGCCGACCACGCTGGCCGTGCCCTGGCCGATCGGCGCACTGGCGCTGACCAAGGTAAACGCGTGGCCGTCGTCGACGTCGGTATCATTGGCCAGCACGTCGAGGGTCAGGGTCTGGTTTTCTGTGCCGGCGGCCACATCGGCCACCGCCACTGGCGCGTCGTTGGTGCCGGTGATGGTCACGTCTACGCTGCTGGTCGAGAGCGCCCCGTATTGATCCTGCATCTGGTAACTGAGCGTCACATGCTCGACCGCACCCTGCGCCAGGTGGTCGAAATCGGTCCCTGGGTTGAACAGCAGCTGGTTGCCGACCACGCTGGCCGTGCCCTTGCTCGCCGGCGCACTGGCCGAATTCAGCGTGAATACATGGCCGTCATCGACATCGGTGTCATTGGCCAGCACGTCAATCGTGAGGGTCTGGTTTTCCGTACCGGCGGCCACATCGGCCACTGCCACCGGCGCGTCGTTGGTGCCGGTGATGGTCACGTCCACGCTACTGGTCGAGAGCGCCC
>NZ_JBXALR010000026.1:0-985 GCF_058799675.1 Pseudomonas sp. GW822-FHT06B12 | reverse complement strand
GATTTCACGCCAATCGGGCCGACGCCCGGGCCGCCACCGCCGTGCGGGATGCAGAAGGTTTTGTGCAGGTTCAGGTGCGACACGTCGCCGCCGAACTTGCCCGGTGCGCAGAGGCCGACCATCGCATTCATGTTGGCGCCGTCGATGTACACCTGGCCGCCGTGGTCATGAATGATCCCGCAGATTTCGCGGATGCCTTCTTCGAACACGCCGTGGGTCGACGGGTAGGTGATCATCAGCGCGGCGAGGTGCTCGCGGTGCTCGATGGCTTTGGCGCGCAGGTCTTCGATGTCGACGTTGCCGCGGGCATCGCACGCGGTCACGACCACGCGCATGCCGGCCATGTTGGCGGTGGCCGGGTTGGTGCCATGGGCCGACGACGGGATCAGGCAGATGTCGCGGCGCTCTTCGCCACGGCTCTGGTGATAGGCACGAATCGCCAGCAGGCCGGCGTATTCGCCTTGGGAGCCGGCGTTCGGTTGCAGCGAGATCGCGTCGTAACCGGTGGCGGCGCAGAGCATCGCTTCCAGTTCATCGGTCAGTTGCTGGTAGCCGGCGCTTTGCTCGGCCGGGGCGAACGGGTGCAGGGCGCCGAATTCGGCCCAGGTCACCGGGATCATTTCACTGGCGGCGTTGAGTTTCATGGTGCACGAACCCAGCGGGATCATGGTGCGATCCAGTGCCAGGTCCTTGTCGGCGAGCTTGCGCAGGTAGCGCATCAGCTCGGTTTCCGAGTGATAACGGTTGAACACCGGGTGACTGAGAATCGCCGACTGGCGTACCAGTTCAGCCGGGATGCGGCTTTCGACGCTGGCGGCCAGTGCCGCGAAGTCCGGCAGGGCTTTGCCGTCGGCCAGCAGGCTCCACAGGGTCTCGATGTCGGCCTGGCTGGTGGTTTCGTCGAGGGACAGACCCAGACGCTCGCCATCGACGACACGCAGGTTGATGCGCTGAGCACGAGCCTTGTCGTGCAGAGCGGCGGTGT
>NZ_JBXALR010000025.1:0-1040 GCF_058799675.1 Pseudomonas sp. GW822-FHT06B12 | reverse complement strand
CTCAATTACCAGATGCAGGACGAACACGGGGCGCTCTCGAGCTCCACGGTGGATGTGACCATCACCGGCACCAACGATGCGCCGGTGGCGGTGGCCGATGTGGCCGCCGGTACAGAGAACCAGACCCTCACGATTGACGTGTTGGCCAATGACACCGATGTCGACGACGGCCACCTGTTTACCTTGGTCAGCGCCAGTGCGCCGATCGGCCAGGGCAGTGCCAGCGTCGCGGGCAACCAGTTGCTGTTCAACCCCGGGGCCGATTTTGACCATCTGGCGCAAGGCGCCACGGCCAGTGTCACGCTCAGCTACACCATGACCGACGAGCACGGCGCACCGGCCAGCAGCACCGTGGTGGTGACCATCACCGGCACCAACGATGCGCCGGTAGCAGTGGCCGATACGGCCGCCGGTACGGAAAACCAGACCCTCACGATTGACGTGTTGGCCAACGACACCGACGTCGACGACGGCCACGCGTTCACGCTGAACTCGGTCAGTGCGCCAGCGAACAAAGGCACGGCCAGCGTGGTCGGCAACCAGCTGCTATTCAACCCCGGGACCGACTTCGACCACCTGGCGCAAGGCGTGGTCGAGCATGTGACGCTCAATTACCAGATGCAGGATCAGTACGGGGCGATCTCGACCAGCAGCGTAGACGTGACCATCACCGGCACCAACGACGCTCCGGTGGCGGTGGCCGATGTGGCCGCCGGTACGGAAAACCAGACCCTGACCGTCGACGTGCTGGCCAATGACACCGATGTCGACGACGGCCACGCGTTCACGCTGAACTCGGCGAGCGCGCCGGCCAACAAAGGCACGGCCAGCGTGGTCGGCAACCAACTGGTGTTCAACCCCGGGAGCGACTTCGACCACCTGGCGCAGGGCGTGGTCGAGCACGTGACGCTCAACTACCAGATGCAGGACGAACACGGGGCGCTCTCGAGTTCCACGGTGGATGTGACCATCACCGGCACCAACGATGCGCCGGTGGCGGTGGCCGATACGGCCGCCGGCACGGAAAACCAGACCCTCAC
>NZ_JBXALR010000024.1:0-1291 GCF_058799675.1 Pseudomonas sp. GW822-FHT06B12 | reverse complement strand
CCCGTAGATACTCTGTTTCCGGTCAAGCTTTCGCGAAGTGCTTTTCGCTGAAAAGCTTGGCCGTATCAAAATCCTCTCCCGTTCGGATGCATGCCCACAGCCCTGTCAGGTATTTGCGCATGACGGCTCCGATTGCTTGCATCTTCTTCTTTCCACGAGCCAATAGCGCTGCGTAGAAGGCTTTCACATAGTCATCGCAGCGAATTGCACTCAGCGCTGGCATAAACATCGCCGCGCGCAGGTAGGCATTTCCTGTTTTGCTCATTCGACCCGGCTTGTCGATGCTGGTCCCGGACTGGGTCAGTCGCACATCCAACCCAGCATGACGACTCACTTGGGCCGATTTAAGTGTTTTGGGAAGCGTTGTCAGCTCCGCCAGCGCAGTGATCGCCGAGGCTTCTCCTACACCGGGCGCGGCCATCATGTGCTTCAGCTGAGCGCTCAGCTCCGGGCACTGGGCGATCTGTTCACGAGCAGCTTGTTTGAGTCGATCGATACGCCGGTCTAAGGCTTCGATGGCCTCTTCTTCATCTTCGATCAGCAGCCGTATCGTCGTTTGCGTGGCTTTCAAGGCGTGCAGCTGGTTCTTGGCCCGAGTGCGAGAGCCAATCAGTCGATTGATATGACGTCCGAGTGCGCGAAGGGCCACCTGTTCTGCAGTGGGCGGGGTCCAAAGGCGAGGCGTCATGCGCTCGGCATATTCGGCCAGCAGTTGCGCATCGATCGCGTCGGTTTTGCTGCTGGTCAGCATGACTTTCGCAAAGTTGTGGCAACTTTTAGGGTTGATCACCGAGACCGGTAATCCGGCTTCAGCCAGGGCCATGGCGAAGTCCAGGTAGTAAACCCCCGTCGCCTCCATGACGATGCCTTGAGGTTTCAAATCCAGCAGCTTTTTCACCGCCAGCTTATGGCCCTTGGCTGTCTGTTCGATGTCCCAGGTTCCTGCTGGCCGACCCTTCTTACGCCAAGCCATGGCAATGCTGCGAGAGCCGATGTCCAGACCGACATAAACATTCATGCTTCCAACTCCTTGGATAAAAGGCAAAAATGTCTCCGGTTCCCCCGACCTCGAACTTCATGCCGCTACAACCTTGTAATGCGAAGTCCGACTTGTCGGCTTCTCGATACTCTTCGTGGTGGGCAATGAGGCGGGGGAGCCTCTCTACGGACAAGGTCAGAAACATCCTGCCTTCAGGAGCGAGCGGCCTCCCCCAGAAACGCATTTGCATGTGTGCACCGACGAGATTAAATCCTCTCGTTTGATTCCGGTGCAACATACAAGGAGCTGCCG
>NZ_JBXALR010000023.1:0-1679 GCF_058799675.1 Pseudomonas sp. GW822-FHT06B12 | reverse complement strand
ACCGGGATGCGCACGCGAATCCAGTCAGGCTTTTTCGGCAATTCGGTGGTCGGAATGATCTTCACCGGGATACGCGCAACCTTTTCGGCGCCGCGCAGCTTTACGCCAGCTTCCATTTTTACCGGGGTTTTACCGGCCGATTCTACAACAGTGACCATGTATTTTTTCCTTGTGGCGGGTGGTTCGGCCCAGGCCAGCCGGTGTTTTGTCGCCAGGCTGTCAAGAGGGACAAGGCGTTGCCCTGTCCCCTCTGTGCATCAGTCGCGATAGACCGGAAAGTCAGCGCACAGGGCAGCGGCCTTTCTGGCGACGTTGGCCTCGACATCGGCATCGCCGAGGTGATCGAGGATGTCGCAGATCCAGCCAGTCAGCTCAATGCTCTGGGCGACCTTGAAGCCACGGCTGGTAATCGCCGGGGTGCCAATCCGCAGACCCGAGGTCACGAACGGCGACTGTGGATCGTTCGGCACGGCGTTCTTGTTCACGGTGATCCCGGCACGGCCCAACGCGGCGTCGGCGTCTTTGCCGGTCAGGCCCTGACGGATCAGGCTCACCAGGAACAGGTGGTTGTCGGTTCCGCCGGAAATCACGTCGTAGCCACGCTCGATAAACACGCCGGCCATCGCCTGGGCGTTGTCGATCACTTGCTGTTGATAGGTCTTGAAGCCCGGCTCCAACGCCTCCTTGAAGCACACGGCCTTGGCGGCGATCACGTGCATCAGCGGGCCGCCCTGGCCGCCAGGGAATACTGCGGCGTTGAGTTTCTTCTCCAGTTCCGGATTGGCCTTGGCCAGGATCAGGCCACCGCGTGGACCGCGCAGGGTTTTGTGCGTGGTGGTAGTGACAACATCGGCGAACGGAATCGGGTTCGGGTACAGACCGGCAGCCACTAGTCCGGCAACGTGGGCCATGTCCACAAACAGATAAGCGCCAACCTTGTCGGCGATCTGACGGAAGCGTGGGAAATCCAGGGTTTTCGAGTAGGCCGAGAAACCGGCAATGATCATCTTCGGCTGGTGCTCGACGGCCAGACGCTCGACTTCGTCGTAATCGATCAGCCCGGTCGCAGTATCGATGCCGTACTGCACCGCGTTGTACAGCTTGCCGGAAAAACTGACTTTGGCGCCGTGGGTCAAGTGACCGCCGTGGGCCAGGCTCATGCCCAGCACAGTGTCGCCGGCTTGCAGCAGGGCCAGGTAGACCGCCGCGTTGGCCTGGCTGCCAGAGTGCGGCTGGACGTTGGCGTAATCGGCACCGAACAACTGTTTGGCTCGATCAATGGCCAACTGCTCGACCACGTCGACGTGTTCGCAGCCGCCGTAGTAGCGCTTGCCCGGATAGCCTTCGGCGTACTTGTTGGTCAGGCCGCTGCCTTGCGCTTCCATCACCCGTTGGCTGGTGTAGTTTTCCGAGGCGATCAATTCGATGTGGTGCTCTTGGCGTGCGTCCTCGGCATTCATCGCTGCCAGCAGTTCATCGTCGTAGCCTTTGATCTGGTCGTGCTTGCTGAACATGGTGGAATCCTCTGTTGTTCTTGGGTAGCGAATGGGCTGACCTGCGGCAGCTCCTACGCAGGGTCAGGCGTTGTTGTTACGCATCCTGGTAGCTTTCGATCGACGGGCAGGCGCAGATCAGGTTGCGGTCGCCAAACACGTTGTCGACCCGGCCGACCGGTGGCC
>NZ_JBXALR010000022.1:0-3141 GCF_058799675.1 Pseudomonas sp. GW822-FHT06B12 | reverse complement strand
GTATTAAAGCTTAGAAATGAGCATTCCATCGTGAGATGGTGAATGTTGATTTCTAGTCTTTGATTAGATCGTTCTTTAAAAATTTGGGTATGTGATAGAAAGATAGACTGAACGTTACTTTCACTGGTAACGGATCAGGCTAAGGTAAAATTTGTGAGTTAAATTGCGAATTTTCGGCGAATGTCGTCTTCACAGTATAACCAGATTGCTTGGGGTTATATGGTCAAGTGAAGAAGCGCATACGGTGGATGCCTTGGCAGTCAGAGGCGATGAAAGACGTGGTAGCCTGCGAAAAGCTTCGGGGAGTCGGCAAACAGACTGTGATCCGGAGATGTCTGAATGGGGGAACCCACCTAACATAAGTTAGGTATCTTAAGCTGAATACATAGGCTTAAGAAGCGAACCAGGGGAACTGAAACATCTAAGTACCCTGAGGAAAAGAAATCAACCGAGATTCCCTTAGTAGTGGCGAGCGAACGGGGACTAGCCCTTAAGTGGCTTTGAGATTAGCGGAACGCTCTGGAAAGTGCGGCCATAGTGGGTGATAGCCCTGTACGCGAAAATCTCTTGGTCATGAAATCGAGTAGGACGGAGCACGAGAAACTTTGTCTGAATATGGGGGGACCATCCTCCAAGGCTAAATACTACTGACTGACCGATAGTGAACTAGTACCGTGAGGGAAAGGCGAAAAGAACCCCGGAGAGGGGAGTGAAATAGATCCTGAAACCGTATGCGTACAAGCAGTGGGAGCCCACTTTGTTGGGTGACTGCGTACCTTTTGTATAATGGGTCAGCGACTTATTTTCAGTGGCGAGCTTAACCGAATAGGGGAGGCGTAGCGAAAGCGAGTCTTAATAGGGCGTCTAGTCGCTGGGAATAGACCCGAAACCGGGCGATCTATCCATGGGCAGGTTGAAGGTTGGGTAACACTAACTGGAGGACCGAACCGACTACCGTTGAAAAGTTAGCGGATGACCTGTGGATCGGAGTGAAAGGCTAATCAAGCTCGGAGATAGCTGGTTCTCCTCGAAAGCTATTTAGGTAGCGCCTCATGTATCACTGTAGGGGGTAGAGCACTGTTTCGGCTAGGGGGTCATCCCGACTTACCAAACCGATGCAAACTCCGAATACCTACAAGTGCCGAGCATGGGAGACACACGGCGGGTGCTAACGTCCGTCGTGAAAAGGGAAACAACCCAGACCGTCAGCTAAGGTCCCAAAGTTATGGTTAAGTGGGAAACGATGTGGGAAGGCTTAGACAGCTAGGAGGTTGGCTTAGAAGCAGCCACCCTTTAAAGAAAGCGTAATAGCTCACTAGTCGAGTCGGCCTGCGCGGAAGATGTAACGGGGCTCAAACCATACACCGAAGCTACGGGTATCACTTAGGTGATGCGGTAGAGGAGCGTTCTGTAAGCCTGTGAAGGTGAGTTGAGAAGCTTGCTGGAGGTATCAGAAGTGCGAATGCTGACATGAGTAACGACAATGGGTGTGAAAAACACCCACGCCGAAAGACCAAGGTTTCCTGCGCAACGTTAATCGACGCAGGGTTAGTCGGTCCCTAAGGCGAGGCTGAAAAGCGTAGTCGATGGAAAACAGGTTAATATTCCTGTACTTCTGGTTATTGCGATGGAGGGACGGAGAAGGCTAGGCCAGCTTGGCGTTGGTTGTCCAAGTTTAAGGTGGTAGGCTGGAATCTTAGGTAAATCCGGGATTCTAAGGCCGAGAGCTGATGACGAGTGTTCTTTTAGAACACGAAGTGGTTGATGCCATGCTTCCAAGAAAAGCTTCTAAGCTTCAGGTAACCAGGAACCGTACCCCAAACCGACACAGGTGGTTGGGTAGAGAATACCAAGGCGCTTGAGAGAACTCGGGTGAAGGAACTAGGCAAAATGGCACCGTAACTTCGGGAGAAGGTGCGCCGGTGAGGGTGAAGGACTTGCTCCGTAAGCCCATGCCGGTCGAAGATACCAGGCCGCTGCGACTGTTTATTAAAAACACAGCACTCTGCAAACACGAAAGTGGACGTATAGGGTGTGACGCCTGCCCGGTGCCGGAAGGTTAATTGATGGGGTTAGCTAACGCGAAGCTCTTGATCGAAGCCCCGGTAAACGGCGGCCGTAACTATAACGGTCCTAAGGTAGCGAAATTCCTTGTCGGGTAAGTTCCGACCTGCACGAATGGCGTAACGATGGCGGCGCTGTCTCCACCCGAGACTCAGTGAAATTGAAATCGCTGTGAAGATGCAGTGTATCCGCGGCTAGACGGAAAGACCCCGTGAACCTTTACTATAGCTTTGCACTGGACTTTGAATTTGCTTGTGTAGGATAGGTGGGAGGCTTTGAAGCGTGGACGCCAGTTCGCGTGGAGCCAACCTTGAAATACCACCCTGGCAACTTTGAGGTTCTAACTCAGGTCCGTTATCCGGATCGAGGACAGTGTATGGTGGGTAGTTTGACTGGGGCGGTCTCCTCCTAAAGAGTAACGGAGGAGTACGAAGGTGCGCTCAGACCGGTCGGAAATCGGTCGTAGAGTATAAAGGCAAAAGCGCGCTTGACTGCGAGACAGACACGTCGAGCAGGTACGAAAGTAGGTCTTAGTGATCCGGTGGTTCTGTATGGAAGGGCCATCGCTCAACGGATAAAAGGTACTCCGGGGATAACAGGCTGATACCGCCCAAGAGTTCATATCGACGGCGGTGTTTGGCACCTCGATGTCGGCTCATCACATCCTGGGGCTGAAGCCGGTCCCAAGGGTATGGCTGTTCGCCATTTAAAGTGGTACGCGAGCTGGGTTTAGAACGTCGTGAGACAGTTCGGTCCCTATCTGCCGTGGACGTTTGAGATTTGAGAGGGGCTGCTCCTAGTACGAGAGGACCGGAGTGGACGAACCTCTGGTGTTCCGGTTGTCACGCCAGTGGCATTGCCGGGTAGCTATGTTCGGAATAGATAACCGCTGAAAGCATCTAAGCGGGAAACTAGCCTCAAGATGAGATCTCACTGGGACCTTGAGTCCCCTGAAGGGCCGTCGAAGACTACGACGTTGATAGGTTGGGTGTGTAAGCGCTGTGAGGCGTTGAGCTAACCAATACTAATTGCCCGTGAGGCTTGACCATATAACACCCAAGCAATTTAGTGACTCGA
>NZ_JBXALR010000021.1:0-34768 GCF_058799675.1 Pseudomonas sp. GW822-FHT06B12 | reverse complement strand
GGTCATCGTCAAGATTAAATTCCGAAACCCCTATCTGCATATGCAGGTAGGGGTTTTGTTTTGCCTGCGAGAAAGTTCGTACGGCAACATCGGACAGCTCCCGGCTGTCACAGTCACCTGACAATGCTAAGGTTCGGCCCTAGCTTTTGCATTTCTCCAAGGAAGCCCTTATGGCGGACGCTACGTTCCTCAATGCTGGTTTTATGGTGGTTCACGGCAACCGCCTGGACGAGCTGCGTAGCCTGGTGGTCAGTTGGATGCGGCGTTATCCGCTTGCCCCGCTGGAAAATGAAATCGCTCTGGTACAGAGCAACGGTATTGCCCAATGGCTGAAGCTGGCATTGGCCGAAGACCCTGAAGATGACGATATGGGCGGCTGTGGCATAGCCGCGGCCATTGATGTGCAGTTGCCCGGCAGCTTTATGTGGCAACTTTATCGATCGGTGCTCGGGCGCGATGAGATTCCAGCGAAATCCTTGCTGGACAAGGCTCCTTTAACCTGGCGATTGATGCGCTTGTTACCGGAGCTGATCGATCAACCGCACTTCGAACCGCTGCAACGCTTCCTGACTCACGATACCGACCTGCGTAAACGCTATCAGCTCGCTGAGCGGCTCGCGGATCTGTTTGACCAATACCAGGTGTACCGGGCGGACTGGCTGGAAGATTGGGCAGCAGGCCGTCACCAACTGCGTAGCGGCAGAGGTGAGAGCAAACCGCTCACGCCGGCTAACTGTTGGCAGGCTGAGTTGTGGCGTGCGCTATTGCTGGACGTTGGTGAGCAAGGCATGGCGCAAAGCCGTGCAGGCGTTCACCAACGCTTCATCGAGACAATCACTGGCCTGGACACAGCACCTGAGGGGTTACCTTCACGGGTGATCGTTTTCGGCATTTCTTCGCTACCCGCTCAAGCCCTGGAAGCACTCGCGGGATTGGCTCGCTTCAGCCAGGTTCTGCTTTGTGTACACAACCCATGTCGTCATCATTGGGCCGACATCGTCGCCGATAAAGACCTTTTAAGGCACCAATACAAGCGTCAGGCGCGCAAGACCGGCATGCCGGTCGTACTTGACCCACAAACCCTGCATCAACATGCTCACCCGCTTCTGGCAGCATGGGGCAAGCAAGGGCGCGATTACATCAATCTGCTCGATAGTTATGACGACCCCAACAGCTATCGATCAGCATTTCGCGATGGGCGCATCGATCTTTTCAGCGAAAGCCAGCCGTTGAACATGCTCAATCAATTGCAGGACGACATCCTCGAATTGCGTCCGCTGAATGAAACCCGACTGCTCTGGCCTGCGGTCGATCTGAAGCAGGACGAGTCGATCCGTTTTCACATTGCCCATAGTGCTCAGCGTGAAGTGGAAATACTCCATGATCAGCTGCTTGCACGCTTCAGCGCTGACCCGCAGCTGCGGCCACGCGATGTGATCGTGATGGTGCCGGAGATCGACAGTTACGCTCCACACATCCGAGCCGTGTTTGGTCAACTTGAGCGGGAGGATCGGCGCTTTATCCCATTTACGCTGACCGACCAGGGTCAGCGTGGCCGTGACCCGCTGCTGATCGCGGTCGAGCATTTGCTCAAACTGCCTGACAGCCGTTTTCCGGTCAGCGAGATCCTCGACTTGTTGGACGTTCCGGCATTGCGCGCTCGATTCGCAGTAGAAGAGCGCGACCTGCCGACCTTGCATCGCTGGATCGAAGGGGCTGGCATTCGCTGGGGGATGAATGCAGAACAGCGCGCCGGTCTGGGTTTACCTGATGAGCTTGAGCAAAACAGTTGGCGTTTTGGCCTGCGTCGCATGCTTCTGGGGTATGCCGTTGGCAGTGGTCATTCCTGTGATGGCATCGAACCTTATGATGAAATCGGCGGGCTGGATGCGGCACTGATCGGCCCGTTGGTAGCTTTACTCGATGCTTTGCAGATCGCTCACAAAGAGCTCACACAACCGGCATCGCCCGAGCAATGGGGCGTGCGCCTGCAAGCGTTGATGCAGCTATTTTTCCTGGCAAGCAATGAGCATGACGACTATCTGCTGGCCCAGCTCGAGTTGCTCCGCGAAACCTGGCTGGAGACCTGCGAATCGGTTGGTTTGCAGGACGAACTGCCGCTGACGGTGGTCCGTGAAGCCTGGTTGGCCGGCCTCGATCAGGGGCGTTTGTCCCAGCGTTTCCTGGCAGGCGCAGTGAACTTCTGCACGTTGATGCCGATGCGGGCGATCCCTTTCAAACTCGTTTGCCTGCTGGGCATGAACGACGGTGATTACCCGCGTGCGCAACCGCCACTGGACTTCGATCTGATGGGCAGCGATTACCGGCCCGGTGATCGGTCGCGGCGAGAGGATGACCGCTATCTGTTGCTCGAGGCCTTGCTCTCGGCGCGGGATCAGCTTTACATCAGCTGGGTCGGGCGCAGTATTCGCGACAATAGCGAGCGCCCCGCATCGGTATTGATCGGTCAGTTGCGTGACCATCTGGCTAACGGCTGGAAGCTCGCCGATGACAGCGAGGAACTCCTTGAGGCGATGACTCAGGAGCATCCGTTACAACCCTTCAGTGCCCGTTATTTCCATGCAGGCGATCAACTGTTCAGCTATGCCCGAGAATGGCAGTTGTTACATGAGCAGCATGACCGCGCACCCACCTTGGAAGTACTTGATGCCTATGTACAGGAAGAACCGCTGAGTCTTGGCCAGCTACAGGATTTCCTGCGCAACCCCGTGCGTCATTTTTTCAGTCAGCGTCTCAAGGTGTTTTTCGAGGCGGCTGAAGCGCCCTTGGCAGACGAAGAACCCTTCGTGCTCGACGCGTTGCAACGATACAGCCTGAGCGACAGCTTGCTTGAAGCCGCACTGGCTAGCCCGGACCAAGCTGATCAAGCGCTGCATGCACAGGCCCAGAAGCTACAGGACAGCGGCTTGTTGCCGATGGCCGGTTTCGGCGAGTGCTTGCAACGTGAGTTGATCGAGCCGCTACCGGATCTGCTGCAGCGTTATCAACAGTTGCTGGTGCTGTGGCCGACACCACAAAACAGTGCTTTGCCGGTTGCGCTCCAATTGCAGGGGGTGAGCCTGGAAGGCTGGCTCAGCGGCCTTCATCAGCGCAGCGATGGCGGGTTGCTGGCTGTCACTACGATTCCCAACAGCATTGGTTCGATCAAGACTCGAAAATGGCATCGTCTGACCCGACCTTGGGTTAACCATCTGGTGGCCTGCGCGAGCGGTTTGTCGATGACCACGGGGTTGGTGGCCAGTGACGATACGTTACTGCTTGGGCCTATCGAACGAGACGCCGCGCTGAAAATTCTTGGCAATCTGTTGCAGGCCTGGCAATCAGGTATGCGCCAGCCACTGCCCGTAGCGGTAAAAACTGCTTTCGCCTGGTTGGGGCAGACTGATCCGGTCAAAGCTGAGGCTGCCGCTCGCAAGGCCTATGAAGGTGACGGTCAGACTACCGATGGCGAGCGCCGAGAAAGTCCCGCACTGGCTCGTCAGTTTGCCGATTACAACGTCTTGGTTGCCGATGAGACCTTTGTCGATTGGTGTGACGCGCTCTACCGTCCTCTGCTCGAAGCTCCCTGGCGCTCATTGACCAGTGAGGAGTCGCACTCATGACGGCCAAAGTCCCTCTGGCATTAGCTTTCCCGCTTCGCGGTAGTCAACTGATCGAAGCCAGCGCCGGCACCGGTAAGACATTCACCATTTCTGCGCTCTACCTGCGCCTGGTGCTTGGTCACGGTGACGAGTCTGCCGGATTTGGCCGTGAGCTCCTGCCACCGCAAATCCTCGTAGTGACCTTCACCGACGCTGCTACCAAGGAACTACGCGAACGAATCCGCACTCGCCTTGCAGAGGCTGCACGATTTTTCCGGGATGAAACGCCGGCGCCAGACAGACTGATTGACGAGTTGCGTGCGCAATTCATTCCCGAACAGTGGTCCGGCTGTGCGAACCGTTTGGATATCGCCGCACAGTGGATGGATGAGTCGGCGGTTTCGACGATTCACAGTTGGTGCCAACGGATGCTGCGTGAGCACGCCTTCGACAGTGGCAGCCTGTTTACCCAAACCCTGGAAACAGACCACAGCGATTTGCTCGGCGAAGTATTGCGCGATTACTGGCGGCTGTTTTGCTACCCGATGCAAGGTGATGCGCTGAACTGGGTTCGCACGCACTGGGGCGGTCCGGCCGCATTGCTGCCGAGGGTGCGCGGATTGTTCGCCAGTGAGCGTGACACTGACGAGGGTAAGGCGCCGGCCGAGTTGATCGCCGAGTGCTTGCATGAGCGGCGTGACGCGTTGCTGGAGCTCAAGGCCCCTTGGCGACAATGGGCGCAGGAGTTGCGTGAGATCTGTCTGCAAGGCGTCGCCAGCAAGTCTGTCGACGGACGCAAGATGCAAGCGCGTTATTTCGAGCCCTGGTTCGAGAAAATCAGTGACTGGGCCGAGGATGAAAGCCTTGAACAACTGGATATCGGCACCGGCTTCAATCGTCTGACACCCGATGGCATGGCTGAGGCCTGGAAAGGCCAGGCGCCGAGCCACCCCGGCCTGGATGCCATGCCCGGCCTGAAAGCCAGTCTCGATGCATTGCCGACCCCGGACGCGGCTGTCCTGAAACATGCCGCGCAGTGGGTGGGTGCACGCTTTGAAGAAGAGAAGCGTCGTCGTGCTGAAATGGGTTTCGACGACATGTTGTTGAGGCTCGACGCCGCATTGCGGGCCGACGGTGGTGAGCGCCTGGCGACGTTGATCCGCGAGCAGTTTCCAGTCGCGTTGATCGACGAGTTCCAGGACACCGACCCAGTGCAGTACCGGATCTTCGAAAGTATCTACCGCATCGAAGACAACAACCCCGAATGCGGGCTGTTTCTGATCGGCGACCCGAAGCAAGCGATCTATGCCTTCCGTGGTGCCGATATCTACACTTACCTGCGCGCGCGTCAGGCGACGAGTGGTCGCTTGCATACCTTGGGCACCAACTTCCGCTCCAGTCATGGAATGGTCGATGCGGTGAACCATGTGTTCCAGCGTGCCGAATCCCGTGAGCAGGGCCGTGGTGCGTTTTTGTTCCGCGAGAAGAGCGGCGAAAACCCGGTTCCATTTCTACCGGTCGAGTCTCAGGGCCGCAAAGAGTCGTTGAGGATCAACGGTCAGGCTGTGTCGGCGCTGAATATCTGGCAGCTGTCCAGCGAGCAGCCGTTGTCCGGTGTCGTGTACCGACAGCAACTGGCTGCAGCGTGCGCCAGTGAAATCACCGCGTTGCTCAATGGCGGACAGCAGGGGCGTGCGGGTTTTGTTCGGGGGACAGAGGATCTACAGGGGCTGCTCCCGGCGGATATCGCGATTCTGGTGCGCGATGGTAAAGAAGCCCAGGCCGTACGCAACCAGTTGTCCGCGCGGGGTGTGCGCAGTGTTTATCTGTCGGACAAGGATTCGGTATTCGCGGCCCAGGAGGCTCACGACCTGTTGAGTTGGCTGAAGGCCTGCGCCGAGCCTGATGTCGAGAGACCGCTGCGTGCAGCGCTGGCCAGCATCACGCTGAATCTGTCACTGACAGAGCTGGAACGTTTGAACCAGGATGAGCTGGCCTGGGAGAAGCGAGTCATGCAGTTTCGCGAGTACCGGGTGATCTGGCGCAGTCAGGGCGTCCTGCCAATGTTGCGACGCTTGCTACACGATTTCGAACTGCCTCAGGCCCTGATTACTCGAAGCGATGGCGAACGCATACTGACCAACCTGCTGCATCTCTCGGAGCTGTTGCAGCAAGCCGCTGCCGAGCTCGATGGCGAGCAAGCCCTGATCCGTCATTTGTCCGAGCATCTGGCGTTGTCGGGGCAGGCCGGCGAGGAGCAGATTCTACGTCTGGAAAGCGATGAGCAACTGGTCAAGGTAGTGACCATCCACAAGTCCAAGGGTCTTGAGTACCCGTTGGTTTTTCTGCCGTTCATCTGCTCAGCCAAACCGGTGGATGGCAGCCGTCTGCCGTTGCACTACCACGACGTGACCGGCAAGGCTCAGGTAACCCTGAGCCCAACCCCCGAGCTGATTGCTCAGGCGGACGATGAGCGTCTGGCCGAAGACTTGCGTCTGCTCTATGTGGCCTTGACCCGTGCCCAGCATGCTTGCTGGCTGGGCGTTACCGACCTCAAGCGCGGCAATAACAACAGTTCAGTACTGCACCTGTCTGCATTGGGTTACCTGTTGGGTGGCGGCGAGCGGCTGGCAGAGTCGGCGGGCCTGAAGCGTTGGCTGGAAGACTTGCAGCAAAACTGTACGGCGTTGAGCTATGGCGAAATGCCTGAAGCTACGGACGAACGTTTTCACCCACCACGTAATGAGGCTACGTTGCTCGCGCCGCTGATACCAAAACGCAAGGCGACCGAGAACTGGTGGATCGCCTCCTACAGTGCATTGCGCATTGGTGACAGCCTGAGTGCCAGCAACGACGAGGCCCCGGAAAGCCCGCAGGCGCAAAAGCTTTTCGACGATGAACGACTCGATCCGGATGCGCCATGGGAAGTGCTTGCCAGCGGCGGCGATATCCATCGCTTCCCACGCGGGCCAAATCCCGGGACTTTTCTTCATGGATTATTGGAGTGGGCGGGCGATGAAGGTTTCACCGCAGACCCGAAATCCATCGAAAACGCCATTGCGCGTCGCTGCAATCGCCGCGGTTGGGAGGGCTGGATCAACACCCTGAGCGACTGGCTGCTGCACTTTTTGCAAGCGCCGTTACGCATCGGTGCCGAACAACCACCCGTGGTGTTCGAGCAACTGACCGAGTACCGGGTCGAGATGGAGTTCTGGTTTGCCAGCCATAAAGTCGATGTGTTGAAGCTTGACGAACTGGTGCGTCAATACACTCATGACGGCGCTCCTCGTGTGCTCGCCGAGTCAGTGTTGCTCAATGGCATGTTCAAAGGTTTTATCGACCTGACATTCGAGCACGCCGGGCGTTACTACGTTGCGGATTACAAATCCAACTGGCTCGGTGTCGACGATTCGGCTTATACCGAGCAAGCAATGGAACAGTCGATTCTCGACCACCGTTACGACCTGCAATACGTGTTGTACCTGTTGGCACTGCACCGCCAGCTCAAGGTACGGCTCGCTGATTACGACTACGACCGGCACATGGGCGGCGCCTTGTATCTGTTCCTTCGCGGCACCCGGGCACCCAGCCAGGGTGTGTATTTCACCCGTCCGCCACGGGCATTGATCGAACGTCTGGACCGGCTGTTCCAGGGAAAACCAGAACCCAAGCCTGAACCGGCCTGGGAGCAGGGTGTATTGCTATGAGCCGTTCCTTCGCCGATTTGTTACCCACACCGTTGACGGCCGAAAGCCTGGCGGAACTGACGCCGCTGACCCGCGCCGACGACCTGTTGCTGCTGCTCGAACGTTGGGTCGAGCGTGGCTGGCTTCGGGCGTTGGACAAAGCCTTTGTCGCTTTCCTCCACGAGCTGGCGCCCGACGGCGATCCGCTGGTGTTGCTGGCTGCAGCCTTGACCAGCCATCAACTAGGGCACGGGCATGTGTGTCTTGATCTGTTCGAGACGCTCAAGGAGCCGGACTTCGCGCTTTCCTTGCCGCCGGAAGGCGATCTGCAGACAGGCACGCTGTTGTTGCCGTCGCAATTGCTTGAAGCATTGGAGGGCGCTCACTGGTGCAAGGTCCTGGCATCCAGCAGTCTTGTGGCCCTGGCTGCCGATGGGTCTGACGAAGCAATGCAGCGTCCGTTGGTGTTGTCCGGCAAGCGACTTTATTTACGTCGTTACTGGACGTACGAACGGCGCATCGACAGTGCGCTGCGCCAACGTCTTGTCGCCCATGAGCCAATGCCCGGCGACCTGTCCGAACGCCTTAGCGGTTTGTTTGGTCAGGCCAGTTCTCGCGCGCAGATTGATTGGCAGAAACTTGCCTGTGCCCTGGCCACCCGTGGTGCATTCAGCATCGTCACCGGCGGGCCCGGAACCGGTAAAACCACCACGGTCGTGCGCTTGCTGGCCTTGCTCCAGGCGCCTGCGGTGGAGGCGGGCAAGCCGCTGCGCATTCGACTCGCCGCGCCTACAGGCAAGGCCGCCGCGCGGCTGACAGAGTCCATCAGTCAGCAAGTTCGCACGCTGCAAGTTGCTGATAATGTCAGAGACAAAATCCCCTCTGACGTGACGACGGTACACCGCCTGCTCGGTAGCCGGCCGGGTACCCGGCATTTCCGCCATCACGCCGGTAATCGCCTGCCGCTGGACGTGCTGGTGGTCGACGAAGCTTCGATGATCGACCTGGAAATGATGGCCAATCTGCTCGATGCGTTGCCGATACATGCCCGGTTGGTATTGCTCGGTGACAAGGATCAACTGGCCTCGGTGGAAGCCGGCGCCGTACTGGGTGATCTATGTCGTGATGCCGAGGCCGGTTGGTACAGTCCGCAGACCCGCGATTGGTTGGAGGCCGTCAGTGGTGAAGACCTCAGCTCCAGCGGTCTGCAGGAAGACACCAACGCCAGTCACCCATTGGCTCAGCAGGTGGTGATGCTGCGTCACTCGCGGCGATTTGGCGAAGGCAGCGGCATTGGTCAACTGGCGCGTTGGGTCAATCAGCAGCAGGCCGATGAGGCGCGCAAGTTGCTGGCTGCCCGCAGTCATGCCGATCTGTTTTCGCTGGCCCTCAAGGGTGAGCAGGACCGGGCACTGGAGCGGCTATTGCTCGAAGGCCAGGGCGAAGGTCCGCAGGGTTATCGGCATTACCTGAGTCTCTTGCGCAACCAGCGTCCATCCATCGACTCACTGCCTGACAATCCCTGCTGGGTCGAGTGGGCGCGCAATGTCTTGCAGGCCTTCGACGCTTTTCAGCTGTTGTGTGCCGTGCGCAAGGGGCCGTGGGGTGTCGAAGGGCTGAATCAGCGGATTACCGGCGCGCTACTCAAGGCGCGACTGATCGACAGTGATCAGCAATGGTACGAAGGGCGTCCGGTGTTGATGACACGCAACGATTATGGTCTGGGCCTGATGAATGGCGACATCGGTATCGCCCTCAAATTGCCTGAACGCGATGGCCTGGAAGTTGGACGCCAGGTGCTGCGCGTCGCTTTTGCGCGTAACGATGGTCAGGGGGGTGTGAGGTTTGTTCTGCCCAGCCGGCTCAACGACGTGGAAACGGTCTACGCCATGACCGTGCACAAATCCCAAGGCTCCGAATTCGCCCACACCGCGTTGATCCTTCCGGATGCGCTGAACCCGGTGTTGACCAAAGAGCTGATCTACACCGGAATCACCCGCGCCAAGAACTGGTTTAGCCTGATCGAGCCTCGTACCGGGATTTTTGAGGAAGCCGTACGACGCAAGGTCAAGCGCTTGAGCGGGTTAATGCTGGAGCTGGGATGAGCCGGTGACGTGACGGTGGCGAGAGGATTTGGCCTCCCGTCACCAACACTTTCTCAACTCCCACGCCTTCTATTCGGCCGCCAGCAGTAGTTCCCGGGAGGGCAGGCCCATGAAGCGTCGGACTCGTTCCCCGGCCTGCTCATTGCGTATGGCGTGTGGTCTTGCATCCAGCTGAATATTTCCGCCTTCCATGAAAATGACCCGATCAGAAATCGACATCGCGAAGTCCATTTCATGGGTCACAATCAGCATGGTCATGCCTTCTTTTGCCAAATCGCGGATCACGTTCAATACGTCGCCCACCAATTCCGGATCGAGGGCCGACGTCGGCTCGTCGAACAGCATGATCTTCGGCTCCATGGCCAATGCTCGGGCAATCGCTACTCGTTGTTGCTGACCACCGGAAAGCTGATGCGGGTATTTGTGTGCATGGGCCAGCAGTCCGACCTTGTCCAGCAGCGCATAGGCGCGTTGTTCACTCAAGGGCTTGGCACTGCCGTGGTAGCGCGGCGCCAAGGTTATGTTGTCGAGAATGCAGCGATGGGGGAACAGGTTGAAGTTCTGGAAAACCATCCCGATATGCCGCACACCACTACGAGCCTGAGCGCTGTTGGGAGGGGAGTCGGAGCCGATGAAGCGCTCACCGAACAGCTTGATCTCGCCTTGATCAATACTTTCCAGGCCGTTGACGGTCCGGATCAATGAGGTTTTGCCTGAGCCTGACGGTCCGATGATCGAGATCACCTGACCGCTGCCGACTGTCAGGTCGATACCCTTGAGCACCTCATGATTGCCATAGCGCTTGTGGATTTTTTCCAATTGCAGAACCGGTGCTGCGCCGTGCTTGGAGGGGCGGCCGGTAGTGCCGGTCAGCGGCTGGATTTCGGCCTTGAGTCGGGTCACGGAAGTTTCGTCGAGAGTCTGTGGTTTGCGTTGGTTCAGATCCAGATGGTTTTCCAGTCGCTGCAAAAACCAGCCGAACAGGCTCACGATAAGCACGTAATACACCGCTACTGCGGCGAGGGTTTCCATCACCAGGAAGTTTTGCGCGTACAGGCGCTGGCCAACGGTGAGCAGTTCGGTCAGGGATATCACCGAAATCAGCGAAGTCAGTTTCACTACGGTAATGTATTCGTTGATCAGGGTCGGCAGCGAAATGCGAAAGGCCTGAGGAATTACGATCAAACGCTGCAAGCCCAGAAAGCCGATGCCCAGCGCCCGCCCTGCTTCTTTCTGACCCTTGGCTACCGAAATCAGGCCGCCGCGGTGGATCTCTGCCATGTACGCCGCTTCGGTTATGACGAGTGCGAACAACCCGGAGTAGAAAGGGTCGGACAGTATCGAGCCAGTCAGCGGAAATAACTGCGGTAGGTTGTAGACGAAAACCACCAGCACCAGCAGCGGAATGCTGCGAAAGAACCAGATGTAAGTGGTCGCCGGAATTCTGAGCCACGCCGAAGCAGACAACTTGGCCGAGGCCAGGAGAAAGCCCAGCAGCATGCCGATGAACCAGGCCAGGGCACTGAGTTCGATTACGGTGACACAGGCTTGCCAGAAGGCGGAGTCTGCGAACAGGGAGAAAAAATACGTCCAGTCGAATTGCATAAGTACCTCAAACCGCATTGAAATCTTCGCGGATTAACCGCTTCCAAATAGGAAACGGTGCATCTGTAGGCGCGTGCTGACCCGCGAAGGGGCGTAGCCTTAGTTGGACGCTTCTTCCAGGTTGTACTTCTTCAGGATAGCTGCGTAGTCACCGCTTTTTTTGGCGTCGTCAAACGCTTTGAGCAGCGCTTTATAAGTCTCGTCGTTGCCTTTCTTGACGAAGATTCCGAGGGTTTGCGGATAGACCAGATGCTGGGAGGTGACCACTACACGGCCGTTGGTGTGCTCGGCGATCATTTTCGCCGCGCCAGCGATTTCCATCTGGGCCTGGATGTTTTTCGACAGCAGGGCCTGGGTCACTTCCGGGGCCGACGGGAACTCGCTGACAGTGATGGCCCCCTTGTTGTTCGGCACGCAATATTCGGTCGAGAGTTTCTTCAACTGAGCAACCCAGGTGGTGCCTTGTTCCAGCCCGACTTTCAGGCCGCAGAGTTCCTCAGGGGTTTGCGCATTCAGACCGCTGTCTTTCGGTGCCATGATCGCTGCACCCGTCACGGCATAGCCAATGGTCATGGCTTGAGTCTGACGCTCGGGCGTGATGTACATGCCCGAGATGATCGCGTCATAGTGCCCGGCATTCAGGCCGGAAATCAGATTAGGGAACTTGGTATCGACGAACTCTGCCTTGGCTTGCATCTGCTTGGCCAGGGCCTGAGCCAGTTCTGGATCGGAGCCGACAATATTCTTCTGGCTGTCATAGGATTCGAACGGTGGGTAAGTGATTTCCATACCGATCTTCAACTGGCCCGCAGTGGCGGTGGAAGCCATGCTGGCGGTTGCACAGAACAGGCTGGCGGCGAGCAGGGACAAACGGGCAGCACGGTTATTCTTGTTGAGCATTTCGGTGACTCCGATGAGTTAAGTAGTGGCCGACAGCAATGATCAGGACGGTTGTGTCTGGTTTTTCAGGTGCCCGAAGCTCGAAGGCTTGCGCGCCTTTTCCGGCAAAGCAATTTCTCCGTTTTCCACTCGCTTGCGCAGATATTGGTAAGTCTGCAGAGCCTGGCCGTACATGTGTTCACCAATGGTGATCTGCTCATACTCATGTTCTGCCTTGGCGAAGCCTGGCAGGGGTTTTATCTGGGTATGGAAGTCGCAGGCATAGAACAGCGGGAAGGAGTAGCGCTCTTCGCTCACGCTGCGTACACGGTGAGCGGTCGCAACGAACGCACCCGCGGTCATGACTTCGAGCATGTCGCCGATGTTCACCACGAATGCCCCTGGAACAGGCGGTGCATCGATCCACTGGCCTAGATCGTTCATTACCTCCAGTCCAGGTTTGTCAGCCAGCAAGATGGTGAAGCACTCGTAGTCGGTGTGCGCACCAATCCCTGGCGCGTCCTGAGCCGCACCGTCGAACGGGTAGTGGATCAGACGCAGCTTCGATGGCGGTCGGGTGACCATGCTGTCGAAATAGTCTTCCTCCAGGCCCAAAGCCAGGGCGAAGCCACCGAACAGCCGTCGGCCGAGGGCGAAGATCGCGGCGTAGTAGGCCTGCACCGCTTCCTTGAAACCTGGCAGCGACGGCCATTCATTCGGCCCGAGCAGAGGGGTGTCAGCCAACACCAGCGGGTCGTTTTCCGGGACTTCGAAGCCAATGTCGAAGGCTTCCTTGTGATCCGGTTTGCCCTTGGCGTAAACCTCTTCGCCCTCCGGGACAAAGCCTTTATGAGTCTTCGAGGTGCCGATGTAGTGCTGCATCTTGGTTTCGAAGGGCTGAGCGAAATAGTCCTTGGCTGCCTGGCGCAAGTTGGCGATCAACTGCGGATCAATGCCGTGGCTGGTGATGTAGAGAAAGCCGACGTCACTGGCGGCCACCCCGAGCTGTTCCGCGACGGCCAGTCGATGTTCCCGTTCGATGCTGAACAGGCCGGCGATATCCACCACCGGAATGCTCTTGAAGTTCGCTTGGGGCGTAGGGTTATTGATCTTCTCAGGCATGTTGCAAACACCTCACTGGAGGACGGAGTGGTTGAAGCGATCGAAGTGTTCGCGCTCTGTTCTGGCCATCCAGACATTCAGCGACCACAAGTCGGCGACGGGTACATTGGTGAATGGCAGGTGATGCAGATAGCCGTCGGCACCGAACTCTGGCGTCAGGGTGCTGATCTGATAGCCGCGAGCTTGTTGGGAGCGCCAGATGGCTTCCCAATGCTGTTGATGGAAGGCCAGTTCCCGGGCGTATTCCGGAGCAGCAGGGTGGGGAACCTGTGGGCCCTGGTCATAACCTACCCGGGCCTGAATATGGTGCACGCGCTCGACGAAGGCACTCAGGTCATCCGCCGGATCATTCAACAATCGCTCGCAAGTGACGACCCAATGACTGATATCGCTGGTGAACCGCAAATCGGGTAGCTGGCGGATCAGCTCAAGGGTCAGCCAGGGGTTGAACAGTGAGCGTGAGCGGTGGGTTTCGAAGCTGCAGACTTGCCCGTGCTTGTGTGCAAGCGTCATGGCCTGGCCGAAGAACTCCACCTGCTGCGCCAGCGGCCAGCGGTCATTGCCGGCCAGCACATTGACGAAGCGTGGATTGAGCTCGGCAGCCCAAGCGAGTTTCTTGTCCAGATCAAGGAGGTGTTCGGTGGGCGACGCGGACTGTTCCGGCAACACATCGTAAGCGGTAAAAACCGTACTGATGTAACCCACCCCATTGGCCTTTAGAAAGGCGCTGAACTCGGCTCGCTCACTGGCCTCAAGAGGCAGTCGGGCCTCCATGCCGTCGAAGCCGGCTTCCAGCAACTCATCGAGTGCCTGGGCCTTGCTCGCGCTATAGCCCCAGAGGGTACGAAATATTTCCAGTTTCATCGGTGAACCTCCACGACGCCTTCAACTACTCAAGGCTCGATACCGGTGCATGACCGAATCGAGTTGTTATGGCAGTAGCAAAAGGTTTTCATGAGTCGGATCTCGGTGGATCCGTTCTCACTTACGTCGCTGTCAGCTTTTATTGTTATTAGGACCGCAGTGCGGTTACAGGTCACGTAGGAGCCGATGGTAGACACGGTGTGAAACAGAGAAAAATAGGAAACCCCAAATTGTTACTTCAGGATTTTATAAACAATTAGGCGCCTATCTATAGTCGCGGTTTTCGTGAGCATTTCACCGGGTATGCTATCGTTGCGGCATCCTCCGCAACGATCACCGAGTATCCCTGCATGAAGCTGGCTGTCTGGACGGCAGAACGCATTATTGGCTGGAAGCAGCTTCTGCTGGCCGGCCTTTTCTGTTTGTCGAGCATCCCTGTTTTCGCCCAGCCGGAGGCGTCAGTGAGCATGGCTGATCAGCGCGCCAAGTCGGTCACACAAGTAGTGCTGGGAATCCTCAGTTACGCTCGATGGCCCGTAGAGCCAGCGCAATTGCGTTTATGCGTGGTCGGTCCCACCGAGTACACCGACGATTTGCTCAAAGGCACCACTCAGGCCACGGGGCGTCCGGTGGTCGTTCAGCGTCTGTTGGCCAATCATCCGGCGATCGCCAGTGAGTGCGATGCGATCTACATCGGCAAACTGACCAATGAAGAGCGCAGCACGCTCTTCGCTTCGTTGGTAGGCCATCCCGTACTGAGCATCAGCGAAGGTGGCGATCAATGCACGGTAGGCAGCCTGTTCTGCCTGCGGGTCAGTGACAATCAGGTGTCATTCGAGGTCAACCTCGACTCGGTGGCCCGCAGTGGAGTGCGCATTCACCCCAGCGTCTTGCAGCTCTCTCGCCGTAAAGCGGCGGCCCCATGAGTTTTTTCAGGTCCGGTAACCGCCCAACCTTGCGTTCGGTCATTGGTCGTGGGCACTTGATCGTCGCGCTGGTTGCAGTGGCCATGGCCAGTTTTTCGCTGACCTTGCTTGGGGTGTTGGCATTGCGGGTGTATGCCGATCACAACCTGCATCTGATTGCCCGTTCGATCAGTTACACCGTGGAAGCCGCGGTGGTGTTCAACGACAACGTAGCGGCGAACGAAGCACTGGCGCTGATCGCGTCCACTGAAGAAGTGGCCGATGCTCAGGTGTTCGATGAAAAGGGCCAGTTGCTTGCTCGTTGGCAGCGACCGGAAACCGGTCTGGTATCCGAACTGGAAATGCAGATCGCCCGATCGCTTCTGGAAAAACCCATCAACATACCGATCCTTCATCAAGGCCA
Organism: Pseudomonas sp. GW822-FHT06B12; assembly: GCF_058799675.1. Classification (NCBI taxonomy): domain Bacteria; kingdom Pseudomonadati; phylum Pseudomonadota; class Gammaproteobacteria; order Pseudomonadales; family Pseudomonadaceae; genus Pseudomonas; species Pseudomonas sp. GW822-FHT06B12. Next base: position 19,576 of record NZ_JBXALR010000021.1, on the reverse strand, counting down.
GGAAGTCGGCAGCATCCTGCTGACCGGGCATGGCGGCAGCCTGATGCGCTTTTTGCTTAGCGGTCTGGCCGGGATTGTCTTGTGTACGGCGGTCAGTGCCTGGGTCGCGCTGTATCTGGCACGCCGTCAGCTACGCGGGATTACCGGCCCACTGCGCAGCCTGGCCGAGGTTGCTCACGCTGCACGCCGCGAGCGGGCCTTCGATCGTCGCGTACCGCCGGCGCAAATCGCTGAGCTGGACAGCCTGGGCAATGACTTCAATGCCTTGCTTGACGAGCTGGAGTCCTGGCAAAGCCACCTGCAAAACGAAAACGAAACGCTGGCTCACCAGGCCAGCCATGACAGTCTCACCGGCCTGCCGAACCGGGCGTTTTTCGAAGGTCGGCTGATCCGTGCATTGCGTAATGCGAGCAAGCACGATGAGCGGGTTGCCGTACTGTTTCTCGATAGTGACCGGTTCAAAGGCATCAATGACAACTTCGGTCACGCTGCTGGCGACGCGGTGCTGGTTGCGGTGGCAACCCGGGTTCGGGCACAACTGCGTGAAGAGGACCTGGTCGCGCGCCTGGGGGGCGATGAGTTTGCTGTGCTGCTGACACCGCTGCACAAAGCCGAAGACGCTCAACGAATTGCCGAAAAGATCATCGCCAGCATGGAACTGCCGGTTCAGTTGCCGGGCGATACCCAGGTTTTGACCTCACTCAGTGTTGGCATCGCCATTTACCCTGATCATGGCGCCACACCAGGAGACCTGCTCGATGCCGCCGATGCGGCAATGTATCAAGCCAAACGTCTCTCTCGAGGCGGGCAATATACGGCAGGGTCGGAGCACCTTGTCGCCAATGTTCAAACCAGGAGTTAACAGCCTTGTTTTCACTTACTCAACGTTCCCTGCGATTTTTCACCCTGACCTTGCTCATGGCCGTGCTGGCATTGAGCGGCTGCCAAACCGCACCGCAAAAAGGCCTTACTCCGGCGCAGATCGTGGTGCTTAAACAGCAGGGTTTCGAGTTGACCGAGGAGGGCTGGGCTTTCGGTTTGTCGGGCAAGGTGCTGTTTGGCAGCGACGTTGATCACCTGAACGCGCAAAGTACCGAAATCGTCGAGCGAATCGGCAAGGCGTTGCACAGTGCCGGCATTGAGCGCGTGCGGGTCGATGGTCACACCGACGGATCGGGTAAAGAGGCCTATAACGAGCAACTTTCCCTTCGCCGCGCCAAGAGTGTCAGCGCGGTGCTGACCAGCGTCGGCCTGCGCGAGGAGAACATTCGACTGCGTGGCCTGGGCAGCGCCGAGCCGGTTGCCCCCAATAACACGGCTACCGGACGCACCGAGAATCGCCGGGTGTCGATCGTGGTGATCGCCGACTAGTCGGCAAAGTGCATCGTTCGGGTTTCACCCATCAATAGCGCCTGATTCTGCTCGGTCACGGCGCGGATGTAATCCCAGAGCAGGGTGATCCGCTTGAGCTTGCGCAGGTCCTCGCGGCAGTACATCCAGAACTGTCGGGTGATGTTGATTTCCTCCGGCAGCACCGGCAGCAGCCGTGGATCCTGGGCCGCCAGAAAACACGGCAGAATCGCCAGCGAGCGCCCTTGCTGCGCGGCCACGAACTGCGCAATCACGCTGGTGCTGCGCAGGTTGGCGCTGGCGCCGGGCAGCACATTCGCCAGGTACAGCAGCTCCGAGCTGAACGCCAGATCGTCGACATAACTGATGAATTGATGCTTGCCCAGATCTGCCGGGCGGCGGATGGGCGGGTGTTGGTCGAGGTAGTCCTGGGTCGCGTACAGCTGCAAACGGTAGTCGCAGAGTTTGCAGCAGACGTACGGGCCGTGTTCCGGGCGCTCCAGGGCGATGACAATGTCCGCCTCGCGCTTGGACAGGCTGATGAAGTGCGGCAGCGGCAGGATATCCACCGAAATCGCCGGATAGGCATCGACGAAGTGGCTGAGCTGCGGGGTGATGAAAAAGCTCCCGAAACCCTCGGTGCAACCCATCCGTACATGGCCGGATAACGCCACGCCTGAGCCGGACACCTGCTCGCACGCCATGTGCAGCGTGCTTTCTATGGACTCGGCATAACCCAGCAAACGTTGGCCTTCGGCGGTCAATACGAAGCCGTTGGTCCGCGATTTTTCGAACAACAAGGTTCCCAACGCACCTTCCAGCGAACTGATCCGCCGTGACACGGTGGTGTAATCCACGGCCAGGCGTTTGGCGGCGCTGCTGGCCTTGCGGGTGCGGGCAACCTCGAGGAAAAACTTCAGGTCATCCCAGTTCAATGAGCCTAACGATGTGATGTTTTTTTGCATGTTGGACCGGCTTTTATGTGCGTTCTTATTAGAAGTTTGCACATCTATACTCCAAAAACAGTCCGACAACCAATTTGCGACACACGCCTCATCGCAAGGCGACTTTCTCGCCTTCGCTCCCAAGATAACAACACCGCTTCAGTCACCAGAAGCCAGGAGACGAACATGAACGCATCGCTCACGCCAGAAACCACCGTGCAAAAGGTCAAGCTGTTGATCGACGGCCAATGGGTCGAGTCGCAGACCACCGAATGGCACGACATCGTCAACCCGGCGACCCAGCAAGTTCTGGCTAAAGTGCCGTTCGCTACGCTTGCGGAAGTCGACGCTGCGATCAGCGCCGCTCATCGCGCCTTCCAGACCTGGAAGCTGACGCCGATCGGCGCGCGGATGCGCATCATGCTCAAGCTTCAGGCATTGATTCGCGAGCACTCCAAGCGCATCGCCGTGGTTCTCAGCGCTGAACAGGGCAAAACCATCGCCGACGCTGAAGGCGATATTTTCCGTGGCCTGGAAGTGGTCGAACACGCGTGCTCCATCGGCAGCCTGCAGATGGGCGAATTCGCTGAAAACGTCGCTGGCGGCGTTGATACCTACACCCTGCGCCAACCGATCGGCGTCTGCGCCGGCATCACGCCGTTCAACTTCCCGGCGATGATTCCTCTGTGGATGTTCCCGATGGCCATCGCCTGCGGCAACACCTTTGTGCTCAAGCCATCCGAGCAGGACCCGATGTCGACCATGCTGCTGGTGGAACTGGCCATCGAGGCCGGCATTCCTGCCGGCGTGCTCAACGTGGTTCACGGTGGCAAGGACGTGGTGGACGCGCTCTGCACCCACAAAGACATCAAGGCTGTTTCGTTCGTCGGTTCGACCGCGGTTGGCACTCACGTCTACGACCTGGCCGGTAAACACGGCAAACGCGTGCAATCGATGATGGGCGCCAAGAACCACGCGGTGGTGCTGCCCGATGCCAATCGCGAGCAAGCCCTCAATGCGCTGGTCGGTGCCGGTTTCGGCGCGGCCGGTCAACGCTGCATGGCCACCTCGGTGGTGGTGCTGGTGGGCGCGGCCAAGCAGTGGCTGCCAGACCTCAAGGCCTTGGCGCAAAAACTCAAAGTGAATGCCGGCAGCGAGCCAGGCACCGATGTGGGGCCGGTGATTTCGAAGCGGGCCAAGGCGCGGATTCTTGAGCTGATCGAAAGTGGCATCAAGGAAGGCGCAAAACTGGAACTGGATGGTCGTGACATCAGCGTCCCGGGGTTCGAAAAAGGCAACTTTGTCGGCCCGACCCTGTTCTCCGGCGTAACCACCGACATGCAGATCTACACCCAGGAAATCTTCGGCCCGGTGCTGGTGGTGCTGGAAGTCGACACCCTCGATCAGGCCATTGCCCTGGTCAACTCCAACCCGTTCGGTAACGGCACCGGCCTGTTCACCCAGAGCGGCGCGGCGGCGCGTAAGTTCCAGAACGAAATCGACGTTGGTCAGGTCGGCATCAACATCCCGATTCCGGTGCCGGTTCCGTTTTTCAGCTTCACCGGTTCGCGTGGTTCCAAGCTCGGCGACCTCGGTCCGTATGGCAAGCAAGTGGTGCAGTTCTACACTCAAACCAAGACCGTCACCAGTCGCTGGTTCGACGATGACAGTGTCAATGACGGTGTGAACACAACCATCAATTTGCGTTAAGGAGCCGGACATGAAAATCGCTTTTATCGGTCTCGGCAACATGGGCGCGCCGATGGCGCGCAACCTGATCAAGGCTGGCCATTCGCTGAACCTGGTCGACCTGAACAAAGCCGTACTCGCCGAGTTGGCGCAACTGGGCGGCAGCATCAGCGCTTCTGCGCGTGAGGCCGCACAAGGCGCAGAACTGGTGATCACCATGTTGCCGGCGGCTGTGCATGTGCGCAGCGTCTGGTTGGGTGAAGACGGCGTGCTGGCCGGGATCGCCAAGGGCGTTCCCGCCGTGGATTGCAGCACCATCGACCCGCAAACCGCCCGCGATGTCGCCGCTGCTGCGGCCAAGCAAGGTGTGGCCATGGCTGACGCGCCGGTTTCCGGTGGCACCGGTGGCGCTGCGGCCGGGACGCTGACGTTCATGGTCGGCGCGACGCCGGAGTTGTTCGCCACCCTGCAACCGGTACTGGCGCAGATGGGCCGCAACATCGTGCATTGCGGTGAAGTCGGCACCGGGCAAATCGCCAAGATCTGCAACAACCTGTTGTTGGCGATCTCCATGGTCGGCGTCAGCGAAGCCATGGCTCTGGGTGATGCGCTGGGCATCGACACTCAGGTGCTGGCGGGGATCATCAACAGTTCGACTGGTCGTTGCTGGAGTTCGGAGATGTACAACCCATGGCCGGGCATCGTCGAAACGGCGCCGGCATCGCGTGGTTATACCGGTGGTTTCGGTGCCGAATTGATGCTCAAGGACTTGGGGCTGGCCACTGAAGCCGCGCGTCAGGCGCATCAACCGGTGATGCTCGGTGCGGTGGCTCAGCAGTTGTATCAGGCGATGAGTCAACGTGGCGAAGGCGGCAAGGATTTCTCGGCGATCATCAACAGCTACCGCAAACCTTCGTAGGAGCTGCCGCAGGCTGCGATCTTTTTGGCAGTCGTTCAGCAGGCATTTTTCCGAGAGCCCACGTCGGGTGGGCTCTCGGTTTTTTGAGTCCAGGATCACCCTGGTTTCAAAGCGACATGGCTGGTGTATCGGGTTGCGCATTGATACTGTCCCAGACCCGACCCATTGCCTGATCTGGTCTAAAAACCAGCCTCTCTGGATGCAGCGCATGCGCGATCTAAGCGTCATCAAATCTCCGTCCTTCGCGATGATATTTGCGGCGTGTTCGCACAGCCTGCTCGCGCGGATCTGGCTACGATCAGCCCTGTGCTTGAGCATTGTCGCGCCCTGCCTGGCCGGTGCCGAGCCGAGGCCCGAGCATATGGTCTATTTGCGTACGATTGATCCGAGCATCGCGCAAGATATCCGCTATGCCAGCGCTCACAACTTCACTGGACACCCACTCGACGGCTACGGCGCTGCGGAGTGCATTTTGTCGCTGGACGCCGCAAAGGCCCTCGCTCGGGTACAAGCGGCACTGCGCACGCAAGGCTACGGTTTGAAGGTGTTCGACTGCTATCGGCCCGCCCGTGCTGTCGCCGATATGGGGCGCTTCGCGACGGAACCGGGTGACCCACGCAAGGCCGAGTTCTATCCGCGCGTGGACAAGCAAGACTTCTGGCGTCTGGGTTATGTGGCACGGGTTTCGAATCATTCCAAAGGCGGCACTGTGGATCTGACACTGACAGGTCCCGAGGCTCTACCCGCTGGAATATGGAGCCCCTCAGCCCCGCAAGTCGATTGTGCTGCCCCCTATGAGCAGCGTTGGCGCGATGGCGCACTCGATATGGGAACCGGCTTCGATTGCTTCGATGAGCGAGCGCACACCGATAACCCGACCATCAACGCGACCGCCAGAGAAAATCGCCAGCGGCTCAGCAGTGCCATGGAAAAAGAGGGATTTACCGGATATTCGAAAGAATGGTGGCACTTCACCTACACCCGGGATGATGCGTTGAAGAGCGTCATGGATTTCCCCATTACGCCGCTGGGCTCCAGCATCACCGATGAATAGATTGCTTAAAGCCTGGTCGTTGGTGGCGCTTGTTTTTCCATTCGCAGCGCTGGCACAGGTGCTGGATACCAGCAACCAGCTCATTGTGGTCACCACAAAAAACTGGACTGATGTCCAGGGGACCGCCCAGCGCTATGAGCGGCATGGGAAAACGTTTCAAAAATACGCAGGGCCATTTCCGGTGGTTGTAGGCAAAAGCGGAATGGCCTGGGGACGGGGGGTAAGCGATGTTGACCCGCTTGAAGGTCCGGTCAAACGTGAAGGCGATGGAAAAGCGCCGGCCGGGATATTCAAACTTGGAACGGCTTTTGGTTATGACAGTACGGGCAAAACCAAACTGCCTTACCTGGTCCTGACACCGACTATCGAATGCGTTGATGACAGCCACTCCAAACGCTATAACGAGCTTGTCGACGGGGCGACGATAGCCAAGGACTGGAACAGTTCCGAACGCATGCGTCGCGATGATGACATGTATCGAAAAGGCATCTTCATCGAGCACAACACGCCGGCGTCCCCCGCCTCAGGCTCGTGCATTTTCTTCCACATCTGGCGTTCCCCCACGTCCCCGACGCTGGGTTGCACAGCCATGGATCAAGCGGATATTTCTCGCTTGTTCAGTTGGCTGAATCCTCGCCAGACACCTCTGCTGGTTCAGATGCCTGAAGCGCAATACGAGCACTTTCGCGCAAGCTGGGGCCTTCCCGAACGTTGATACCGTTGCCCGACCCAAGTTCCTCTGTTCGGGACGCTAGGAGCCAGCGACGGACATTCGGGAAGGTGGTTGCTCAAGGTGCGCGCAGATTCAGGCAAACACGAAATACTTGCGCACCGTTTCTACAACCTCCCAAGTTCCTTTCATGCCAGGCTCTACGATAAATATGTCGCCTGCCTTCAAATGAATAGGTTCCTTACCCTCAGGAGTAATAATGCAGTATCCCTCGCGGAAATCGCAGTATTCCCACTTCACATACTCCACGTACCATTTCCCCGGCGTGCAGATCCAGGTGCCCATGATCTTGCTGCCATCTTCGCTGGTGTAGGCGTTGAGGTTGACGGTGTGCGGATCACCTTCGAGCTTTTCCCATTTGCAGGCATCAAGCACCGGCAGCGGGTGGGTATCGCGAAGAACGGTAATGGGGTTGGACATGCTGACTCCGAGCGTTAGGCAGGACTGAAGTCGCACCCTATAGTGCCCGGCACGGTGTCAGTTGTCTGTGCTCGACACTGAGCTATCCAGAAACGCGCTATCGATCAAACCCGCTCAAGCGGACAGTCGGATTGAGCCTGCTTGAGGCTGGCTTCGAATTCAGTCAATTGCACGTATTGGCGGGTCAACACTGCGATTTTGTCCGTCAGTTCCTGTTTTTTATCGGCAATCGCCTGGTGCGCCAGATGCCAGGGCAGTGCCTGTCCACGGTAGCCCTCAAGCATTGCCTGCAATTCCTTGAGCTTGAACCCCAGTTGCTGAGCACATTTGATGAAGGTCAACAGCTCGACGCTCTGTTGGTCATAGAGGCGGTATTTTCCCTGGCGTTGCGCGGGCGGCAGGAGGCCGATGTCCTCGTAGTGGCGAATGCTCTTGATGGTTGTGCCCGACAGTTGCGCGGCTTTGCCGATGAACATGAAAAATCCCTTTCGTAAGTGCTCCTGATGACGCGTGCGATTATCCGCGAGACTCAGCCACTACCGATAGCCTGCGCTTGCATCAGCCAGAGTTCCCTTTGATGCTCACTCGAGCCCAGGACCGGGCCGAAGGTCAGAGTGTTGAGTGGCGTGATGCCACAGAACGCCAGTGTGGTTTTGCGCATCTGGTGCAGCCCGGGCATGCGATAAAACCAGCGGTAGTACCAGGGCGGGGTGTCCATGGTCACCAGCAAGTCGGCCGTGCGCCCGTGCAGGAGTTTGTCCGGGAAAGCTTTGCCCTGACGGTACTTGAAGGCGAAACCGGGAAGGAGTGTTCGGTCGAGAAATCCCTTGAGTAGTGCGGGAATGGCCCCCCACCAGATCGGATACACAAACGTCAGGTGTTCGGCCCAGGTGATATCCGCCTGAGCCTTCAGCAGATCGGCTTCCAGTGGCTGAATCTGTCGATAGCCTTCGCGCAATATCGGGTCGAAACTCAAGCTTCCCAGACGCAGTTCACGGACCTCATGCCCGGCGGTTTTCGCCGCCTGCACATAGCGGTCGGTGAGGGCGCCGCAGAAACTGTTGCTGGATGGATGGCCGAGAATCACCAGTATCCGTTTGCTCATCACTTCGTCCCCAGGCAGCAAAACGACAAGGATAAAGTCGGCCCCTTGGGGGAGAGTCAAGCGTCGTTCAGGTGCCTGTTTCGCGCATTGAAATTTCCACCCGCTAAACTTTGGATTCTTGGCATTAAGTGCGAAACATTTGGGCGTTCCCGACGGATTTCGCAAGAATCTTCACAGCCATCACTCGTATCATTCCACGCGTGAGTAGGCCGAGAGCTATGCAATGAAAAAAACAATGTTGTGGTGGGATATCAGCCCACCCTTGAGCACCGCAACGCCGACATGGCCGGGTGATACGCCGTTTCAGGAGGAGCGCGTCTGGACCTTCGGGCCTGAATGCCCGGTGAATGTCGGCCGCATCACCCTGTCTCCTCACACCGGCGCGCATGTCGATGCGCCGCTGCATTACAGCGCCGACGGTGCGGCTATCGGCGATGTATCGCTGGATGTCTACATCGGCCCGTGTCGCGTATTGCACTGTCTGGACAGCGGTCGGCTGGTTCAGCCCGAGCAACTGGAAGGGCGCCTTGCGGATCTGCCCGAGCGCGTCTTGCTGCGCACTTATCAACAGGTGCCGCTGACGGCCTGGGATCCGGATTTCACCGCTGTGGCCAAAGAAACCGTCGACTTGCTGTCGAGCCTTGGCGTGCGGCTGATCGGTATCGATACACCGTCGCTGGACCCGCAACAGTCCAAGACCATGGATTCGCACAACGCAGTGGCCCGCCATGGCATGGCGATCCTTGAAGGCATCGTGCTCGATGACGTGCCGGAAGGTGACTATGAACTGATTGCGCTGCCGCTGCGGTTTGCCAACCTGGACGCGAGCCCGGTCAGGGCGATTTTGCGTCCCCTGAACAAACCGCCACTTGAGGAGACTGCTCAATGAGCCAATGTCCCTATTCATCATCAAATCAGTCTTCATCAAATCAGCCATCTTCAAACCAGCCGGAAGATTGGCATAACGCCGAGCTGAATTTTTCCGACTCCATGAGCTACGGCGATTACCTGGATCTGGGGAAGATTCTCAGTGCTCAGCACCCTCTGTCGCCGGACCATAACGAGATGCTGTTCATCATCCAGCATCAGACGTCCGAGCTGTGGATGAAGCTGATGCTGCACGAACTCAAGGCCGCTCGCGAACACGTCAGGCTGGGAGAGTTGCCACCGGCGTTCAAGATGCTGGCGCGGGTGTCGCGGATCTTCGATCAATTGGTGCACGCCTGGACAGTGCTGGCGACCATGACTCCCACCGAGTACCACGCGATCCGGCCGTTTCTGGGCCAGTCATCGGGCTTCCAGTCGTTTCAGTACCGCGAGATCGAATTCATCCTCGGCAACAAGAGCGCAACGCTGTTGCGTCCGCATGCCCACCGGCCCGAACTGTTGGCGGAACTTGAAAAGGCCATCGCCACTCCGTCGCTGTATGACGAAGCGATTCGGTTGATGGCCGGCGCAGGATTGGCGATTGATCCACAGCGCTTCGAGCGCGATCCGGCCGGCCCGACCGTGCATGACGCCTCGGTCGAAGCGGCCTGGCGTGTGGTCTACACCGACCCTTCGCGATATTGGGATCTCTACCAGTTGGCGGAGAAACTGATCGACCTGGAGGACTCGTTCCGTCAATGGCGCTTCCGCCATGTCACCACGGTTGAACGGATTATCGGTTTCCAGCCGGGCACCGGCGGCACTGAAGGTGTCGGCTATCTGCGCAAGATGCTCGATACCGTGCTGTTCCCGGAATTGTGGCGCGTGCGTTCGACCCTCTGACCCAGGCTCTATGCTACAGAAAGCAAAAGCCCCGGCATTCATCGAATGCCGGGGCTTTTTGTCGACCGGCTGAAGGTTAGTGAGCGACCGACAACGAGCGAGTTCTGGCTAACCGAATCCGGTAGAACACAAACAGGATCAGCACCCAGACCGGGATGGCATAGACCGATGCGCGTACCCCGGGAATCATCAGCATCACATAGATGATCATGGCCATGAACGCCAGGCACAGGTAATTGGTGTACGGCGACCAGAATGCCTTGAAGCCCGGCACGATGCCGCGTTGGCCCATGGCCTTGCGAAACTTCAGGTGAGTCAGGCTGATCATCGCCCAGTTGATCATCAACGAGGCGACCACCAGCGCGAACAGCAACTCAAGCGCTTCATGCGGGGCGACGTAGTTAACCAGCACAGACAACATCGTCATCAGCGCCGATACGCCCAGCGCCCGTAACGGCACGCCCCGTTTGTTCAGCTTCATCAGTGGCTTGGGGGCATCGCCCTGTTCCGCCAGGCCGAAGAGCATGCGGCTGTTGCAATAGACGCAGCTGTTGTAGACCGAGAGTGCCGCGGTGAGCACCACAACGTTGAGGATCTGCGCCGCGGTGTCGCTGCCGATCAAGGCGAAAATCTGCACAAACGGACTGCCGCTGTAGGCATCGCCGGAAGCGCCCATTGTTTGTAGCAGTTGGTCCCATGGGTACAGCGACAGCAGCACGGTGAGTGCGCCGACGTAGAAGATCAACACGCGGTAAACCACCTGATTGATCGCCTTGGGAATGACTTTCCTCGGCTCGCTGGCTTCGGCGGCAGTGATGCCCACCAGCTCCAGGCCGCCGAAGGAGAACATGATGAACGCCATCGCCATCAGCAAACCGTTGGTGCCGTTGGGGAAGAAACCACCGTGGCTCCACAGGTTGCTCACCGACGCCTGCGGGCCGCCGGTGCCGCTGATCAGCATGTAACAGCCAAGGACAATCATGCCGATGATCGCCACGACCTTGATGATGGCGAACCAGAACTCCATTTCACCGAAGACTTTGACGTTCATCGTGTTGATCAGGTTGACCAGTACGAAGAACACCGCCGCGCTGACCCAGGTCGGCACCTCGGGCCACCAGAACTGCACGTATTTGCCAACGGCGGTCAGCTCCGCCATGCCTACCAGCACATACAGCACCCAGTAGTTCCAGCCGGACAGGAAGCCGGCAAAACTACCCCAGTAGTTGTGCGCAAAATGGCTGAAGGAACCGGCGACCGGCTCCTCGACAATCATCTCTCCCAGTTGGCGCATGATCAGAAAGGCGATGAAACCGGCAATGGCATAGCCGAGGATCATCGACGGGCCTGCCGATTTGAGCACGCCGGCGGAGCCGAGAAACAGCCCTGTACCAATCGCGCCGCCCAGCGCGATCAGCTGAATATGCCTGTTTTTCAGCCCCCGCTTGAGTACGCCCTGTTGCAGTATTTCATCCGCCATCTGGTTACCTTCTAGTTGTTATGGTCAGGCCTGGTTTTACTTCGATAGCTTATTCAATTACCGCGCGTTTGTGAGCCTCAGACGTTACTTTCGGTGAATTTTTCGTAATACAGCTGCACATTGTCCAGGGTTTGATCCTGTAACCAGCTCTTGATCGACTCGACCATCGGCGGCGGTCCGCAGACGTACATGTCGACCGTGGTATCGCGCAGTTCGCTGGCATCGAAATGTTCGGCAATGTAGCCGCGCTTTCCCTCCCAACCCGGTGATGGGTCGCTCACCACTGGCGTATAACGAAAGCCCGGAATGCGTTGAGCATAGGCATTAATACGTTCGCTTTCGCACAAGTCGGCAGCGTCCCGTACGCCGTAGTACAGGTGTACAGGCTGTTCGCAACCGCGCGCAACGATTTCGTCGAGCATGCCCAGCAGTGCGGACAGCCCGGTGCCACCGGCCACCAGCATCAGCGGTCGGGCGATGTGGCGAAGATAGAACGCACCCAACGGTGCTTCCAGGCCAATGGTATCGCCGACCTGGCAGCGCTCACGAATGTAATTGCTCATTACCCCGTCGGGTAACAGGCGAATCAGAAATTGCAGCTGATTGCTGCTGCTTGGGCGATTGGCGAACGAGTAGGAACGTTTGCTCGTGGTCCCTGGAATCAGCAGGCGAGCGTATTGCCCCGGCAGGAAGTCCAGTGGCTGGGTGGCCACGCCCAAATCCAGATGCAGGATCGCGGTGCTGGCCGAGACCTGACGCACATGCGTGACCGTGCCGCTGAGTTGTTCAGGCCCTGCGGCATTGCACAGGCTGGAAGCGAAGTCGAAATAGAACGCGGCATCGGACTTCACCCGCGTCTGACAGGTGAGCATCTTGCGTTGTTGCAGGTCGAGGCTGGTGAGGGCTTCTTCATCCACATAATCCTGGCTGTAGTCGCCGGATTCGCAGCGGCCCTGACAGGTCCCGCAGACGCCCTCGCGGCAGTCCAACGGAATATTGATGCCGTTGCGCAGCGCGGCGTCGAGCAGTATTTCGTTGGCCTGCACGGGAAAAAACAGTGTTTTGCCGTCGGCAAAACTGAACGCAACCTTGTGGTTCATGCCTCGGTCTCCATGGATTCAGAGGTGGTAGAAATCGAGCACCGAGTTGATGGTGTCATTGAGCAGCAACACGTGTTTGCGGGTAATCACCCAGCTGTCTGCGTGAGGCTTGAGGCGATAGGTTGCGGTCCCGTAAAACTGCTCGGACGTGGCCAGGCGATAGAACAAGGTGTGCCAGTTCAGACGCACCTCCAGCTCAGTGTTTTCGAGTTCGCTGATGCGCACGTTGTTGATCAGGTGCAGGGTGCGCGGCATCGGCGTAGCCGACGCGGCTTTACCGGTGCGCAGGCGGAACACGCGGTCCTCCAGGCCCGAGCGGTTGGCGTAGTAGATCAGCGACATTTCGCGCTTGGGGTCACGGGTATAGACGTGCTCGGAATCCCATTGCGGCAGGTGGAACTTACTCTGCTCGTCAAAGAGCGTGATGTAGGCGTCCCAGTCCTTGGCGTCGCATAGTTCGGATTTGCGGTAGAAAAACTGCTCGATCTGATACTGCAATTGCGGATTCATGTTCACACCTCACGTAGCTTCAGGGATTTCGCGTCCAGGCCGTCGAGCAGAAATTTCTGCCAGTTACTGTGCTGGTTGACGTAAAGCCCTTCGTGGGTGAATTCGGTGCCGGTCATGGCCGGCGCGATGCCGATCGACTCGCTGTTAGGCGTGGCGCCTGTCGCCCACTGGTGGCTGCCGCGTGAGATATCGCTCCAGCGTTCCAGCCGTGCCTGGAAACCGCGCTGAGCTTCGCGGAACTCCACCAGGTCATCCGGCGTACCGAGCCCGGACACGTTGAAGAAGTCCTCGAACTGGCGAATCCGGTTCTCGCGATCGGCGTCCGACTCGTTTTTCACGCCCAGGCACTGGCTGATGATTTCGGTTTTGTTCCAGGCCACCGGGCGGATGATCCGTAGCTGCGAACTGATTTGGTCGAGGAAAAACAGGCTCGGATAGATGTTCAGGTTGCGCAGCCGATGCATCATCCATTCGGCTTTTTCCTGGCCGTGTTCCTCGATCAGGCGCGGCATGATTGTCGCGTAGCCGGAACGCACCGTCGGGTTGGGCATGTCGCTGAACAGCAGGCTGTGGCCGTTGTTGAAGGCGAACCAGCCGTCATCGGTATTGGCGTCACCAGCCCCCAGTTTGCTGTAGTCGAGCGTGCCGCTGGCGCTGGTGCCATTCTCGCTGTTGACCTGCTGGCGGTGCTGCACGGTGGCCACGTAGTTATAGTGGACCGTGCTGACGTGATAGCCGTCCAGGCCGTTTTCGTTCTGCAGTTTCCAGTTACCGTCGTAGGTGTAGGCCGACTTGCCGGGCAGCACTTCCAACTCACCGGTGGGCGACTGGGCGACCATCATGTCGAAGAACACTTTGGCATCGCCGAGGAAGTCTTCGAGGCTGTTATCGCCATGCACATCCAGGCTGATAAACACGAAACCCTTGTAGCTCTCGATGCGGGCCTTTTTCAGACCGCGTGTGGCTTTGTCGAAACCTTCCGGGTACTCGCCGGGGGCCTTGACCTTGACCAGGCGTCCGTCGCTTTTGTAGCACCAGGCGTGGAACGGGCAGGTAAAGGTCGATTGGTTGCCTTTGCCGACGCGGGTCAGTGTGGTGCCGCGATGCTGACAGGCGTTGATCAGCGCATTGAGTTGGCCGTCGCCATCACGGGTGATGATCATCGGCTGGCGACCGGCACGCATGGTGACGAAGTCGTGATTGTTGGCCAGTTCGCTTTCGTGGCAGGCGTAGATCCAGTTCTTCTCGAAGATCAGCTCCATCTCCAGATCGAACAGTTGCGGCTCGGTAAAAATATCCCGAGCAATGCGGAACACGCCTTCTGCCGGACGGAAGTCCAGACAGCCTTCAATAAACGCTTTCCACTGCTCGACGCTTTTTTCGCCACTCATGGGTGTGCACCTTTTTTATTCAGGTCAATCGGTGCACTCATTAGAGAGAGTGGGGCGGGCAGGGGTCTATCCGGTTAGTCGACGAAGGCAGTCCATAAAGTTCGAAGCACCGGGTGCCCCCGAAAGATCGCAGCCTTCGGCAGCTCCTACGCCGGGCGCGCACACCCGTAGGAGCTGCCGAAGGCTGCGATCTTTCCAGGTAACACCCCATGTATCGAGGTGGGCAGGTAATACTCAAGACCCATGCACCATTCGATGAACGGCCGCCCCTGTTTGCAGCATTGAGGTACTGTCTTGGGCAGCCTTGAGCGTTGTTTGAAGGTGAGCCCCGGTTCCAGAACCGCCGCGTTATCCACTTAGTCGATGATTGCTATCCATCGGGTTGGCGCAGGCGTTGAGTGGTCTGGAACTTGCTCGACTCAAGTCAGAGGCGCGCCGTCAGAGCGTGCTGAAAAAATATTGCCGTGGGTGCGCCGTGATGAGTAGCAAAGCTGATCCGCAGTTTCGCGATATTCGTATCGATCACTATGACCTTGAGGGCGCGAGGACCTGGATGTCGGGTATCTGCGGGCCGCACCGTCTCGAAACCGCGACCCCCGAGCGGATCCGCTTTCATCACACGGCCAACGTCTTCAAGTCGATGGCCACGACCCTGGGCACTATCGAATACGGCACCGATGTGACCGTCGATATCGAAGACGCCGAGCACTTCAGCAGCTACAGCCTCAGCCTGCCGCTGGTCGGTGAGCAGGAGCTGAGCAAGAACGGCACGCTGCTCAAATCCAATCGCGATCAAGGGGTGATCATCTCGCCGAATGAAAACCAGATGCTGGCGATCTCCGGTGACTGTCGCAAGGTCCAGGTGGTGATCACCCGTGCGGCCATGAGTGAATCCCTTGAAGGGATGTTGCAGCGCCCGCTGGATACACCGCTGCGTTTCGAGTCGGTGATGGATGCGGTAGACGGTGCGTCGGCCTCGTGGTGGCGGATGGCGCGGTATTTCATCGCTGAGCTTGAGCGCAGCAGCGCGCTGTTCGAGCAGGTGGCCTTCACGCGGGACATTGAAAGCTCGTTGATCAAAGGCCTGATCCTCGCCCAGCCGAACAATTACTCCGATGAGCTGCGGGACGTGTTGGGCGTGAAGTTGCCGCATTACCTGATCAGGGCCAAACAGTACATTCACGACAACGCCCGCGAAGTGCTGCACCTGGAAGACATCGAAGCGGCGGCCGGGGTTTCGCGGTTCAAGTTGTTCGAGGCGTTCAGGAAGTACTTCGCCTTGTCGCCGATGGCCTATCTGAAAAAGTACCGCTTGAATGCGGTGCGCCAGGACATTCTTGAGCAGGGTCTGGCGCGCAATATCTCGGAAATTGCCATGGGCTGGGGGTTCACTCACATGGGGCGTTTTTCCGCCGAGTACCGCAAGTTGTTCGACGAATCCCCCAGCGCAACCTTGCAGCGCAACGAGGCCCGGCGCATGCGCGGGCTTTGACGCAGAGGCAGTCAGTAACGGCTTATTTGCGAGCGACCAGATCGAGCAGATCGTCCTGTTCCTTGATTTTCTGCAGGACGATTTCCGAGCGAATATCGGTCACCCCCGCAGTGCGATTCAGCTTGTTGACGATGAAATCCGAGAAGTGCTTCAGGTTGCGCGCCTGAACCCGCAGCACGTAGTTGCTGGCCCCGGTAATCACGTACGCGGTGGCGACTTCCGGCCACCCTTGTACTTTCTTGATAAACGTCTCGTGCCAGTCCTCGACGTCCTGTCGCAACGACACATGGACGATAGCTTCCAGCTCGATGCCCAGCCGTTCGGCGTTCAACACCGCGCGATAGCCGGTGATGATTCCCTCGCTTTCCAGCAGCCGCAAACGACGCAGGCAGGCCGACGGCGACAGCGCGACTTTCTCCGCCAGTTCCTGATTGCTGATACGCCCATCCTGCTGCAAGTAATGCAGGATCCGCAGGTCTGTCGAGTCGAGAGTCATGGCTTGAATAAATCCGCGATTTTTGGAGTTGGATTCGAATTATCTACGAGATAACTACTATATGGCTGTCCACTTTGCACGAAAATTCTCCAAAGCTTCGTTCATTATCTGCTCATCGTGCTGACGCAAAAAATGCCCAAAACACGGCGACATGTCATAAAAAAACAGGACCTGAAATGACTACAAGAAACGATTGCCTGGCGCTCGATGCGCAAGACTCCCTGGCTCATCTGCGTCACCAGTTCGCGCTCCCCGAAGGCGTGATCTACCTCGACGGCAACTCCCTGGGCGCACGTCCGATTGCCGCGCTTGAGCGTGCTCAAGCAGTGATCGCCGAGGAGTGGGGCAATGGTTTGATCCGTAGCTGGAACAGCGCTGGCTGGCGTGATCTGCCGGAGCGTCTGGGCAATCGCCTGGCCGGGTTGATTGGCGCCGGTGAGGGCGAAGTGGTGGTCACCGACACCACCTCGATCAACCTGTTCAAGGTCCTCGGTGCGGCCTTGCGTGTGCAGGCGATGCGGGCGCCGACGCGGCGAGTGATCGTCAGTGAGTCCAGCAACTTCCCGACTGATCTGTACATCGCCGAAGGGCTGATGGATTTGCTGCAACAGGGTTACAGCTTGCGTCTGGTCGACAGCCCGGAAGAACTGGCGCAGGCGATTGACCAGGACACCGCGGTGGTGATGCTCACTCACGTCAACTACAAGACCGGCTACATGCACGACATGCAGGCCATGACCGCGCTGACCCACGAATGTGGCGCGCTGGCGATCTGGGATCTGGCGCATTCCGCCGGTGCGGTTCCGGTCGACCTGCGTCAGGCCGGCGCAGACTACGCCATCGGTTGCACCTATAAGTACCTCAATGGCGGCCCGGGTTCGCAAGCGTTTGTCTGGGTTTCGCCACAGCTGTGCGATCTGGTCACGCAGCCGTTGTCCGGCTGGTTCGGCCATTCCCGACAGTTCGACATGGCCTCAGGCTACGAGCCGAGCCGCGGCATCGCTCGTTACTTGTGCGGTACTCAACCGATCACCTCGTTGGCGATGGTCGAGTGCGGCCTGGAGATTTTCGCCCAGACCGACATGGCCAGTCTGCGCCGCAAATCCCTGGCACTGACCGATCTGTTTATCCAGTTGGTCGAGCAGCGCTGCGCCGCTCACGATCTGAAACTGATCACCCCGCGCGAACACGCCAAGCGTGGCAGCCATGTCAGCTTCGAACACCCGCAAGGCTACGCGGTGATTCAGGCCTTGATCGCCCGAGGCGTGATCGGTGATTACCGCGAGCCGCGGATCATGCGCTTCGGTTTCACCCCGCTGTACACCAGCTTCACCGAAGTCTTCGATGCGGTGCAGATCCTTGGCGAGATTCTCGATCAGAAAACCTGGTCGCAAGCGCAGTTCCAGGTTCGCCATAGCGTCACCTGATCAAAAGATCGCAGCCTGCGGCAGCTCCTACACGAATTGCGTACACCCGATACGCGGTCACCGTAGGAGCTGCCGAAGGCTGCGATCTTTTACGGTCCCCCCGGTTTACGAACCATGTGCTCTCTTCAAAAAAGACAATATTCAGAGGACAGAGAAATGACCGACAACACCGGATTTGAAACCATCTCCAACCGTGAGCATGGCCTCAGGCGCCAGCTCACTTCGGGGCAGATGAGCATGATCGCGATTGGCGGTGCGATTGGCACTGGCCTGTTCATGGGCAGTGCCTACGCCATCGGCTATGCCGGGCCGAGCGTGCTGCTCAGTTATGCGATTGGCGCGATCATCACGCTGCTGTTGATGGGCTGTCTGGCGGAAATGACCGTGGCCCACTCGACCTCGGGTTCGTTCGGCGCGTATGCCGAGTTCTATGTCAGCCCGTTGGCCGGGTTCCTGGTGCGCTACGCCTATTGGGCGGCGATTGTGTTGGCGGTCGGCACCGAGGTGACGGCGGTGGCGATGTACATGAAGTACTGGTTCGCCAATGTGCCCGAGTGGATCTGGATCGTCTCGTTTTCGAGCATTCTGATCGTGCTCAACGCCATCAGCGTGAAGACCTTCGGCACGTTCGAATACTGGTTCTCGACCATCAAGATCGGCGCGATTGTCGGCTTCATCATCCTTGCGGTGTATGTGGTGTTCGGCTCGGGTAACCCGGATTACGGTGTACATAACTACACCAGCCACGGCGGGTTTTTCCCCAATGGTTTGCAAGGGATGTGGGTGGCGGTGATCGTGTCGATCTTCAGCTACCTGAGCGTGGAAATGATCGCGGTGGCCGCCGGTGAAGCACAGGATCCGGAGCGCGCAGTGAAGAAAGCCTTTCGCGCGACCATCGTGCGGCTGGTGGTGTTTTACCTGCTGACCCTGGCCCTGATGTTGGCGATCGTGCCGTGGGTTCAGGCGGGCGTAGCGCAGAGTCCGTTCGTCACGGTGATGCAAACCATCGGCATTCCCGGCGCCACCGGGGTGATGAACTTCGTGATTCTAATTGCTGCATTGTCGGCGATGAACAGTCAGCTCTACATCACCACGCGGATGATGTTCAGCCTGTCCCGTGGCGGTTACGCCCCCAAGGCGATGGGCGCGTTGAGCAAAAGCGGAATCCCGCTCAATGCCTTGCTGCTGTCGAGTTCGGGCATTGCGCTGGCGACGCTGCTGAACGTGATGTACCCGGAAAGCTCCTTCACCTTGATGATGGCGATTTCGATGTTCGGAGCGATCTTCACCTGGTTCATGATCTTCCTCACGCATTACTGTTTCCGTCGTTATCACGAGCGTCATGGCGAGCGGAAACTGTCGTTCCGCATGCGTCTGTTTCCTTACACCACGCTGTTGGGGCTGGTGCTGATGGGCGCGGTGATGATCACGACTTACTTCACCGAAGCCTTCAAGATGACCCTGGTGTTTGGTGTGCCTTTTCTGTTGATCCTTTCGGTGGTCTATGGGGTGTTCTTCAGGAAAGCCAAGGCATTGGCCGGCACTCTCGACAACGTCTCGGCCCCGTAGGAGCACGGCTTGCCGGCGATGACACTTGCAAAATTGCCATCGCTGGCAGGAGCCAGATCAAAAGATCGCAGCCTGCGGCAGCTCCTTGTATGTTGCACCGGAATCAAACGAGAGGATTTAATCTCGTCGG
>NZ_JBXALR010000020.1:0-51690 GCF_058799675.1 Pseudomonas sp. GW822-FHT06B12 | reverse complement strand
TGCGAAACCCTCGCCTCGGCCAATGTCATGGCCAGCGATCTGGCGTTCGACCTCGAAGGCCCCAAACGCAATACCGCGCTGGGGATTCAGCAGATGATCTCGCTGGCCGAACTCGCCGTGAATCGCGCCCTCGACCACCTCGACCCACCGGATTCACCGGAGTAACGGACCAGAGCGCTGATCGTTCCCACGCTCCGCGTGGTAATGCCTCTAGGGACGCTCCGCGTCCAGTGACGCGGAGCGTCACGGGCTGCATTCCCACGCAGAGCGTGGGAACGATCAATTTTGAAAAACCTCGCGTTGCCCTCGATGCCCGTCACTGGCATCCTGCGCCTCCATTTTCTGACCTGGCCTTATTGGCACCCTCCCCGTGACCTCATCTGACCACTCGAAAACTGCGCTTCGTTCCGACCTGATCTACGGCCTCTATGACCGGCCGCACTTCACTGCAACTGTCTTCGCCGCGCTGCAACATGTGCTGGCGAGCTTCGTCGGGATCATCACGCCCACCCTGATTATGGGCAGCGCCCTGGGCCTGCAAAGCGAAATCCCCTACCTGATCAGCATGGCGCTGTTCGTTTCCGGCTTGGGCACCTTCGTTCAGGCACGACGTTTTGGCCCGATCGGCTCTGGCCTGCTGTGCCTGCAAGGCACCAGTTTCTCGTTTATCAGCGTGATTCTCAGCGCCGGGTTCATGGTCAAGGCGCGTGGTGGCGGCACCGATGAAATCCTCTCGACGATTTTCGGCGTGTGCTTTTTCGCCGCGTTCATCGAAGTGGTGCTGAGCCAGTTCATTGGCAAGTTGCGGATGCTGATCACCCCGGTGGTGACCGGCACCATCATCACCCTGATGGGCTTGTCGTTGGTCAAGGTCGCCATGACCGACATCGCCGGCGGTTTTGGCGCTGCGGATCTGGGCGCAGCAAGTCACTTGGCCCTGGCTGCACTGGTGCTGGGTACCATCGTGGTGCTCAACCGGGTCGACGTACCCTTCTTGCGCCTCGGCGCCATCGTCATTGGCCTGACCCTCGGTTACGTGGTCGCGTGGCTGATGGGTGACGTCGATTTCGCCAACATGGCCGCCGTGCCGCTGATGAGCGTGCCGGTGCCGTTCAAGTACGGCTTCAACTTCGACTGGGTGGCGTTCGTTCCGGTGGCGGTGATTTTCCTGGTCTCGCCGCTCGAAGCGGCCGGTGACCTGACCGCCAACTCGATGATTTCCCAGCAACCGGTCAAAGGCCCGATTTACCTTCGGCGGATCAAGTCCGGTTTGCTCGCCGACGGCCTCAACTCGGCGATGGCGGCGGTGTTCAACAGCATGCCGATGGTCACCTTCGCGCAGAACAACGGGGTGATCCAGCTGACCGGAGTGGCCAGCCGCTACGTCGCGTTCTTCATCGCCGGGTTGCTGGTAGTGCTCGGGCTGTTCCCGATGATTGGCGCTGTGCTGCAACTGATGCCCAAACCGGTGCTGGGTGGCGCTGAGCTGGTGATGTTCGGCACCGTGGCAGTGGCCGGGATCAAGATCCTCGCCGAGGCCGGTCTGCATCGGCGCAACATGCTGATTGTGGCGATTTCGCTGGGCATGGGGCTGGGCGTCGCCGCCGTACCGGAAGTGCTACGCGAATTGCCCAAGGCATTGCACAACATCTTCGAGTCGCCGATCACCGTCGGCGCGTTGTGCGCTATCGTGCTGAATATCTTCCTGCCCGAAGAGTTCATCGAGCTGGAAGAGGACGATTTCGATCCGGAAGCTTCGATCCTCACGGTCATGGAGAACCCGGATGTCACGCCACACGGCGAACCACTCAAGCCTTCCGTGGTCGCACAGGTGAACCGCTAACGCTGCTCGAGGGTCGAGCCGCCAGCGCTTCGACCCTTATTTTATCGAGAGCTCGTTCATGCGCAGATTCCTCGCTTTAAGCCTTTCCCTGCTGTTGCTCAGCTTGAGCGCCTGCGCCCTGTTTCCCAATCGCGATCCGCTGAACGTCAACGTGGTCGGCATCGAACCGCTGCAAAACCAGGACCTGGAAGTGCGCTTTGCGGTGAAACTGCGCCTGCAAAACCCCAACGAAACGCCCATCGACTACAACGGCGTGGCCCTGAGTCTGGAGGTCAATGGCCAACCCCTGGCCTCTGGCGTGAGCAATCAAACGGGGTCGATCCCGCGTTACTCCGAAGCGATTATCACTGTACCGATGAGTATTTCTGCGTTCTCCGTTCTGCGCCAAACCCTTGGCCTGAGCCAGACTCAATCCCTCAACAACCTGCCTTACGTGTTACGCGGCAAGCTGTCTGGCGGCGCGTTAGGCACCCTGCGCTTTGTCGATAAAGGCACACTCAACCTCCCGGGCTCGACAGCAGGCATCTGGTAAATCAGCCGAAGAGCACGGCGCCTCAGATAAACCGCACTCCGGGTTTGGCCCGTTCATCCACGGTCAGCTCGAACACATCCGGGCGCGCGTAGTGCCCGACCACGTCGTAGTCATAGCGCGCACGCACCAGTTCGTCGGTGTCGATCTCGGCCGTCAGCAACCCCGCGCCGCCCAACAGCGGACCGGCCAATACATCACCCATCGGGCCGATGATCACACTGCCTCCGGCAATCAATGGGCGCTCGGCCGGCCAGTTGGCAATCGCAAGACCCAAGGCTTGCGGTGATGGCTGGACCTGACAGGCGCTGACCACGAAGCAACGTCCTTCGTGGGCTATGTGGCGCATGCTGACCTGCCACATTTCGCGCTCGTCGACCGTTGGCGCGCACCAGACTTCCACGCCCTTGGCGTACATCGCCGTGCGCAGCAACGGCATCATGTTTTCCCAGCACACGGCGGCACCAATGCGCCCGACCTGGCTGTCGATCACGGGCAGCGTCGAGCCGTCGCCCTTGCCCCAGATCAACCGTTCGGTGCCGGTGGGCATCAGTTTGCGGTGCTTGGCCACCAAGCCGGTTTGCGGTTCGAAGTACAACGCGGTGCAGTACAAGGTGCTGCCTGAACGCTCGATCACACCCAGCACCAGATTCGCCCCGGTTCGCGCAGATAACCCGGCCAAAGCTTCGGTTTCGACGCCCGGCACCTCGATGGCATTGGCAAAATAGCGTGCAAACGCCTCACGACCTTCCGGCAATCGGTAGCCCAACTGCGTGCCGAAACCTTCGCCTTTGGGGTAACCGCCGAGCAACGCCTCGGGCATGACCACCAGCCCGGCACCGGACTCGATGATCGCCTGTTCATAAGAAAGTATCTGTTCCAAGGTCTCGCCCTTACCGCCTGGCAGCGAACCGATTTGCAGTGCAGCAACGATGGACTTGGGCATCGCGGTAACTCCCTGAGCATTGAGGTATTGCTCATTCTCCGGCCACCGCCGATCATGAATAAAGCCCCATTCACTGCTGAAAGATATGAGCCAAATGAATATCGCCGACATTGACCTCAACTTGCTCAAAGTCTTCGAAGCGCTGCACGACGAGTCCAGCGCCAGCCGCGCCGCGCTGCGTTTGGGCGTCACGCAGTCTGCGGTGAGTGCAGCATTGCGCCGATTACGCGATGTGTACGCCGATCAGCTGTTCGTGCGCACCGGCCGTGGTTTGGCGCCGACATTGCGCGCTAATCAATTGAAACCGGTAGTCAGCGACGCGCTGAACAAATGCCGACAAAGCCTGGCGATGGTCGATCCGGCAGCCAACCAGTACGAAGGGCGTTCAGTGATTGTCGGTTTATCGGATGATTTCGAGATTGCCTATGGCCGGCGATTGATCGAGGAAATCGCCCGACGTGCGCCGAAGCTGCGGCTGATCTTTCGTCAGACCCACAGCCAGATTGTGGCTCAGGCCTTGATGGAGCGCAGCATTGACCTGGCGATCACCGCCGGCGGTTTTGCCGAGCGCTTGCTCAGCCGTCAGGTGTTGGGTGAAGGCGGCTATCAGTGCCTGGTCGACCCCGACAGCCTGGCTGACGGGCAACAGGAAATAGGCCTCGACGAGTTTGTCGCTCGCGAGCACATCCTGGTGTCGTCTGGAGGGTTTATCGGCATTACCGACGAGGGTTTGGCGGGGCTGGGATTGAGTCGGCGAGTGTGCGCGTCAACCACGCACTTTGCCGCGCTGCCGTTCTTGCTCAAGGGCAGCCAGGCCGTGGCAACCATCCCGGCCCATGCGGCGCAGAGCATCGCCGCACTCAGCGGGCTGACAGTGCTGCCCTGCCCGTTGGCGTTGCCACGTTACCCGATCGAGTTGGGTTGGCGCACCAACAACCAACTTGATCCGCTGCTGTTGAAGGTCCGTGAAGCGATTGTGGCGAGCTTTTTACAAGCATCGCCCGCGATCTTTTGATCTTGATTTTGTCGATGCCTCATCCGCCACAAAGATCGCAGGCTGCGCCAGCTCCTACTTGGCAGCCATCAAGCGATTGACTTCGCTGCGGACCATGTTGGCGTATTCTGGCGGTGACATGGCGTCCAGCTCGGAACGCACCCATTCGGCCCATTTGCCTTTGCGCTTGGAGCGCTCGCCGAACAAGCGTGCCGCTTCGCCTTTGGATTTGCCCAGGTTGCTCTGCCAGAGGTCGAACAGACGGGACTTTTCATCTTCAAGCGCAGCGCGCTCGGCAAGGGGCTTGTCGGCCAGATTGAAGCTCATGGGAGTTACCTGCTGCATAAAATAGGCGCCATCTTACACTGTAGGCAGAAATTTCCGGGGGCGGATTTTCCATTTGCGTTGAGTTTCAGGGCAAAAAAACTGCAACTTTTCCGCCGCGCCTACACTCCATTGATCACTGTCCCTTTTACCCGCAAGGAGTCACCTGATGGCCCGAAAAACCCCGGTGCAAGCAAACGACGAGCAAATCAAGGATCAGGTCTTCAGCGAGCTGCACGCGCTGATCGAAGAGTCGGAGAAACTGCTCAAAAGCAGTGCCTCACTGGTCGGTGAGGAAGCTGAAAACCTGCGCGAACAAGTCGCGCTGAAACTGCGGCAGGCACGCGATTCTGTCTCCAGTGTGCGTGAGCGGACCCAACCCGTGATCGAGGCGACCGAAACCTACATCGGTGGTCATCCTTGGCAAACCGTAGCGATCTCGGCCGGTTTTGGCCTGGTGGTGGGGTTGCTGCTGGGGCGTCGTTGAAGAATCAAAAGCGAGCCCATGGGCTTAACGTTCTGTATAGCGAAGCAAGTCCAGTGTGGGAGCGAGCTTGCTCGCGATGACGGTTTTACATTCGACATCAATGTTTATTGTCACATCGCAATCGCGAGCAAGCTCGCTCCCACATTCGATCGTTGCTGTTTCGGAGCTTGTATTCGCTTAACTAAACCGGCATTACGTCATGGCTCGCCTTTTTACATCAATTACCCGCCAGTTCGCGCAATTGCGCCAGGGTCTGCGCATCGAGCGTAATACCCCCGGCCAACGATTTGGCCCGCTCGCGATGACGTCGGTCACCCGGCAAACGCCGCAGCCCCACAGCATGCATCTGCCTGACCAGTTCCTGACTGCGTTCGGCGAAACTCTGCCCGGCGGCTTTGCTCGGATCGATCACGATCAGTAACTGGCCGGTCCACGGGGTTTTCGCTCCGGGATGATTGGACCAGTCGAACTCGAACGAAAAGTTGCCACCGGTCAATGCCGCCGCCAGCAGTTCGACCATCATCGACAACGCCGACCCCTTGTGCCCGCCGAATGGCAGCAATGCACCGCCCTCGAGAATCGCTTTCGGGTCCTGCGTAGGCTGGCCCAGGCTGTCCACGCCCATACCGGGCGGCAGACGCTCACCCTTGCGCGCAGCGATCTGCACGTCGCCATGGGCGATGGCGCTGGTGGCCAAGTCAAACACTATCGGGTCGGCCCCCGCGCATGGCGCCGCGAACGCGATCGGGTTCGTGCCAAACAACGGGCGATCGGCGCCGTGTGGCACCACGCAGGTCATGCTGTTGACCATACTCAGCGCCACCAGGCCCTCGTAGGCGAAAGGCTCGACGTCCGGCCAAAGTGCAGCAAAATGGTGGGAATTACGGATCGCCATGACCGCGATCCCGGCGCTGCGGGCTTTCTCGACCAACAATGCGCGACCTGCGGCCAACGCCGGCTGGGCGAAGCCGTTGTCGGCGTCCACCCGGAGAAAACCCGAGGCCACGTCCTCGACCACCGGAACCGCCTTGCCATTGACCCAGCCGCTGTTCAGCGTCGAGACATAGCCCGGGATCCGGAACACCCCGTGACTATGGGCACCATCGCGCTCGGCGCCGGCACAGTTTTCGGCCAGTACCCGGGCGACTTCCGTACGGGTGCCATGCCTCAGAAATATCGATTCCAGAAGGCCAACCAATTCTTCGTACGACAAATGTTGCGAGTCTGCATTGACGGCATGATCGTGTGGCACAGGCATCTGAAGCTCCACTTTTATTATTGAATACGGGCAACAGCGTGAAATCGGGTTGCACAGCAACCGAAAAAACTTGCCGATTAAGTGCTGTTTTGCAGGTGATCTGTCAAGACTCAGGAGCGCACAAACACCTCAAGCGATATGTACCGCACCTCAACACTTCGCCGACCGTAATGTTTTTCCTCACCCAATTACCCTGCCGATTGCAGCAGGGCGAGGAATCACTATGACTGCCCCCACTCTTCCGTACTTTTTTGACGAAGCCGATATCGCCTCCTTTACGAGGGAGCCCGGCGCTCGGGAAAAAACGCTGGGATTTACCACCGCAGACCTGAAATGGTTGAAACGGGTGTATCTGCCCACCCACGCAACCCGTATCGACGATGCCCATCCCATGCAAGTCGACCGGTTGACCCTGACGCCCCCAGGCAAGATGGCAATCCCCTTGGCCGGGGCCTTCATGATGAGCAAACCTGCGGGTGGAGAAGTAACGCTCTACACGCCCTATAACGGTCTTACCAAACATGCGGATCTGGAGGACCTCAACAGTAAACTCACGCAATGGTTGGGCAACGCCTTCAGTAAGGACGAACTGCTGCGCTATCTCTCCATCGAACAACGTCATGTTTTACAGGAGCGCAGCGAACCGATCATTTCGACAGAGCTCGTCGAAGGATCAGTGTTTCAGGACCAGGAAACCATCATTGCGCTGAATCAATCACGCAACATCAGAACGATGTTGGCCGAGCTCATCAAGACGCCGACGCTACAGTCTATGCTCGATGAGACACTGACTATCGCCCTGAACAAACGCTTCCCGGCACTGAACCAGCGTCACACCCGGATGGACAGCCTCGTCAGCACTGCCGTGCCTGTCACCGTGGACGGTAGCGGCGTCAATCGGCGCACGATGTCTTCCCTGTCGCTCAGTGACGCGGTCCTGCATTTTTACCTGACCAACGCCTGGCCGGAAGGTGAGTTCCGGAGCTTTTCCAATCCTGCACATGGTGTCAGCAGCAATGACGACAATCAGGCTTGGGAAACCACCTTGAAGGAGGTCGCACAAAGCCTGACGCCGCGTCTGCAAAGCTTGCTCGATACCTTCTGGAACAGCCCGATGAGCACCGGAGATTCACGCGCGGATTTTTTCGCCCAAAGCCTGCGTGATTCGTACTGCGTGGACCTCTTGCTCAAGCATCAACAGCGGATATTTACCACTGAAGAACACCAGCAGTTGATGGCTGTTTGCCGCGTCGACACTACCGTTCCATTGGCGGCGAGCCCTTCTATTCGGGTCGAAAAATTACGCGTCACTGCCCCCTACAAACATTACGTGACGCTTGCCTCCACCCTGATGATCAGCGTCCCCGACGTGCCACAGAGAAATGCCTTCCTGTACAGCCCGTCTCGAGGTATTGAGACCAGCACCGACCTGTCGCAGATCCAGAACGTCGTGTTGACGATGATGAAAACCGAAGGGCATGAAGACAATCTGCTCAACTTCCTGGCGTTGGAAGAGCGCGCTACCTTCCTCTCACTGGACCCAAAAGAACGAAAGATTGTCGGCGTACCGATATCAGGCCCGGTGTTTCAGGACTTGATGACCGAGATCCTTGCCAAGCAGGCGCAAAATCTGCAGTTCGCCTTGAGCCGCTACCGTGAAGCGCAAGGCACCGTTGCTCTGGATGCCCTGCTGGATAACGCTCTGGATGTACGGACGTTGATCGACCAGCGTCTTTTGCGCGCCAACGCCGACGGCCGTTGGAGTACGCGTGCAGATCAGCGATGGAATAGCCAACCGGCCACCGTGCGAGCAGAGTCGGCGAAACAATTGTTGGCGCAACTCTCCAGCATCGACGCATCGCTTGATCTTGAGTTCGAAAAAAACTTCGTCCTGCCACAAAAACCAACACGCTTCGAGGACGTGCAAACCGTCGTCGCGCCGTTTCTGAGCCTATTGACACCGAAACTGGCTCATACCCTGTCTGTCGCCTTGCGCAGCGAAGTCAAGTTGCGGACCTTGAGCCGCACGCTGTCGGCTGTGGACCAGGCCATTATCACCACCGTACTCGACAGCCCTGTGCGCTTGCAGCGCGGGGCACTGAACGGTTTTCTGCCCGATGTCTTTTCACTGGCAGTCAAGGCCGGCGCCGCCTCGACCTTACTGCACCTGGCCAATTGTTTCATGCTCACGGAGCGCGGCGGTCTGGACCCACATCATTCAGGACGAGCCATTTTGTGGACCCCGGCCTTTGGGTTTGAAGCATTCGGCTCATTGGCACCGCTGAAGGCTGAACTCCAGCGACGCCTGCTCGATCCGGATGAACGCAGAGGACTTCTGGAAAACCTCGGACGTTACGATCAAACGACTGACCAGGCGTTCACACTGGCGCCCTTACAGCTGATTCACGAAAACTTCCTCGACCACCTGCAAAAACCCTATGCCCAATTGGACCGCGCATCGATCGAGCGGGCGCTTGCTTCAAAGCTCCCCGAAAACACCCAGAAAAATCTGCTGCGATTGATTGCACCGGGCGTACCGATCACCGGACTGAGTCGAGGGATGAGCATTGCCCAGTCCTTGATCACCCAGCAAAAAATACCGGCATGGTTGGCGAAAGCATCCATCGGCGATCAAGTACTGCATGCCGAACTGCTTCAGCAGTATCTGGCCAATGCCAATGACGACAAGGACTACCTGTGCGGCCTGACCTCTCTGACGCGCACTGCTCACGCTGAACTCCAGAAGCAACTCAAGACAGCCTTCAAACAGCATGACGTTGATCCAGACAACGTCGAGTTGCAGTTCAACTCGCGCCTGACCGCCGCCGGTCTGACCCAGACGCTGACAACGTTTGCGCTGACTCATTTTGATGAGCTGGATGCCTTCCCGATCAAGAAAATCACCTCACTCACCGAAGCCGCACTGCCCCCGGGGATGAACGCAGACTATGTGAGAAAACTGGTCCGCAATCTCAAACTTGGAGAGCTCCAGCAATCGATCCTTGAAACGGCGTTCGCATCGAGCAATGCCAGCGCCGTGTCGTACCGTACCCTGTTCGCCAAACAGTTGCCCTGGCAACTGCTGCATTACGCTCATTCGGAGAAACTCCAGGAGCGCCTCAGCGAGACCGGGTTCAACCTGGTTGCGCAGGTTATGAACATGCCGGACGCCATCGCCCGCGCGGCGCTCACAGGCGCGAATGCAGTGATCCGCCCGCTTGAGCTGGTCGCCACACACGGCGCGCAAGTGGCCAAGGCGCTCGGGGTTTACCTGATCGGACCTGGCCCGGGAAAAGACGGTCCGCATGTTCTCCTGGCGCCCTACAGCACCACCCACGCTATCAAGGAGTACGAAAGTGAAAGCAGCCTGTTGGCCGAACTCAATACCACAGGGGCGCTGCAGGACTGGGTGCTCAAGTGCCTGTCGACGCCCGTCCGTGCGACCTATAAGAACCTCTGGGCCTCAACGCTCAACGCGTCCAGCGATATCAAGCTGGCGTCCAATCCGATCACCGGAAATCTGCTCGGCCAGTTGTTTGACGACAATACGAACGTCCTGGCGCGATTGCTCGGCACTCAGTCAGACAGCGATGCCAAGAGTGAATGGCAAACCATAAAACGCGTCTTCGGCGAAGGCCTGGAACAGGCATTCACCTTCCTCAGCGGGAAGCTCGCCTACCTGATCACCGTCTGGAATAGCTATCGCGCTATCAAAACGTCTGCCGAGGACCTTCAAGAACACAAATGGGGTAGCGCCCTCAAGGCGTTCATCAGTGGCATCGCGCAACTGGCGATGTTGCGCCAATCGATGGAAGCACCACCGACTACGGCAGTGGCCGAACCCGAACCTTCGCTGGAAATACCCACCACGAAACGTCAGTGGCAGGACATCGATATAACAGCTCCCGAACGAACCCGCCTGCAGCGTCATGAAAGTATCGACATCAATCTGCAGTCACTCACGCCGGCCTCGGCGTCAGGGCTCTACCTTCACCCAACCACCAAAAAGTACTACGCGCCGGTCGAAGGCAAAGTGTATCGCGTTGAAAAGCGTGGTACTCCCTGGCGCATTGTCAGTGATCGCGGCGAGGGGCCCCAGCTGCTGCAGAACAGCTCAAAACAGTGGGTTCTCGACCCATCGGCACACGCCCCGCGCTACGGAATGCTCAACCGACTCGAGACACGTACCGCCCGTCAGGCGGGCATGAACGTAGAAGCCACCGGCATGCGCGCCATTCGCGAGCTTTATCCGGTCAGGGCCCGGTTGATTGATGAGGCACTTGATCTGGCGACCACTTATGCCTGGAACAGCCAGCGCAATCTCCAACTGATAAAGACCAGCGCGGTCCAGACGACACGCGTGCATCAACTGATCAAGGACTTTCTGGGTGTGCCGGCGGTACTGCCCGACCATGTGGCGAAGCTTGAAAAAGTCGTCGGCGAGGTTTTTGGCGCTTTATTGGACCCGGACCTCAGAAAGGTCGATTCCAAACGTTTTGTTGCGGGCACAAGCCGTGAAGACCCCGAAAGTGTATTCGCCTTTACCATCCCGAACGATGCAGGGAGAAAACTCTACCTGTTGGAGAAATTCTTTCTCCCCAGGCTCGATCACTATCGCAACTACATGGCGGATCCTTCGTTTGCCATCAGCGCCCATGCCCGTGCGGTAACGCTGATCCATGAGCTCTCGCATCTCGTCAGTAACACCGAAGATATTGCGTACATGGACGCCTGCAAGCCCTTCGTCGACCTGCTGGGGACGTTCAGTCCACGTGCGCAGCTACTCAAGCGCACACTGGGAGAACTCCAGCAAGAAGCGCTTTCGAGCCGATCGCCCTTGGCGCAGCTCTTCACGATTTTTAATTCCAGCAGCGGCGTTTGGGAAGATTTGGGCAGCACGACCTACGAGAATACTGCCGATGCGCTGAAACAGGTGTTGGCGCTGACCGGGCAACAGACCCTCCAGGCAGCCCGCACAACATTCATGAACGATGCAAATGTGAGGCTGGCGGTACAACTGGGCAATGCCGACTCTGTAGCCTTGTTTATCAGCCACCTGGGGCGCCAACTGGATACCAGCACGCCTTGACACCGAGTGAACAACGCCATCCTGCGGTTGATGGGAATGTGCCTTGCCAAGGTAACGATCCAGTATGAAAAAAATTTAATGGTGCAGACCCTGACATCTCACCTTGCGCTGACGTGGTTCCGACAAATTTTCTACATACGAGCCTTCATGATTTGCTCAGCTCATTCGTCATTAATCAATGAGAGCACCCATCACTTTTTCCTGATCAGGCTCTGAAAAGGAGTTTTTGCATGTACAACTCGCAACTGCCAACGGATGGCACCCCAGCACCAAACGGTTCGCTGAACCTGGACTCTGGTGCGTTCGCCAAAAACACCGAGCGCCACAACAATGAGCGCATCCGGCAACTGCTCAAAAGCTTCGGCCTGCGCACCAGCCTGATTCGCCTGAAAGTGATCGACGCGCTACTGACCGCCGCCGAGAACGATCGCCCGCTGGGAGTGCGCGGCGTGCACAGCCACTTGCTGGACCTGGGCATTCCCCTGTCCTTTCTCAGCGTTCGCGAAGTGTTGAAGCGACTGTGCAGTGAAGGCCTGATTGTCTTGAACGAGGACAAGAGCTACAGCCTGCACCCGCAAGCGGCTGCCGTGCTCTACGGCAATCAATAAAGCGCTGGCGCGTGGCTTAAGGTTTGACCTTGCGACGCAT
This sequence comes from Pseudomonas sp. GW822-FHT06B12, assembly GCF_058799675.1. Lineage (NCBI taxonomy): Bacteria > Pseudomonadati > Pseudomonadota > Gammaproteobacteria > Pseudomonadales > Pseudomonadaceae > Pseudomonas > Pseudomonas sp. GW822-FHT06B12. Next base: position 39,572 of record NZ_JBXALR010000020.1, on the reverse strand, counting down.
CACGCCATTGATCACCACCACGATCACCGCAACGCCAATGGCGATGTACTGGAACAGCTTCTCGCTGATCATTCCGGCGTTCTGCATGTATGACAGACCAACCATGATCCCCAGCACGACAAGGGAGATCAGAATCGAATATTTCAAACGTTGCGACTGGGTCATTGCGGGTTCCTGAACCTGAAAATGTGTATCCGGTTTGTATCCTGATGCATGCCAAACTCATACGCTTCTTCGGGGATGAGCGGCAGCAAGCGGGGTCTCATGTTACAGCCCATGAAGCATTTTGGCTTCATGCGGTTCAAACGATGAGGATTGAGAAATGTTCCGTCGAATCACACTGCTGATTCCCCTGCTGATTGTCCTGACCATGAGCGGTTGCGTATGTTTCCCACGCGGAGGTGGCTGGCATGGCGACCACCGCTACTACCATGATGGTTACTACCGTTGACCTTTATTCAGGGGCGCCCACATCATTAAGTGCTCCCACATCCTCACTATTTGACCACTACTTATAACGTCAAGATAAAAGCCCGCCACTGAGTGCGGGCTTTTTCGTACATGGGCTTTACACTTGGATCTGTAAGTTAACGCCCTCAACACACGCCGCCACTATTACCCGACACACGACCTCGAAATAACGCGACAACTATTATCCCTCACAAACCAATAATTTGACTTGGCTTATCGGCATTCAGGACTATTCTCAACTTCAATACGGAACATCCCTATACGTCAACACGCAAACTTTGGAACTTTATGCTCAAACCCATCATAAAAATCGAAACTTTCCAGGCGCTGGGCTTTTGCCTTGCGATTACACTTTTTGAACTACTGACCTATATGGCCAGCGATATGATAATGCCCGCCATGTTGACGGTGACCGAAGACCTGAATGCCAGTACGAAGCATATTCCGTCAGCCTTCAATCTGTACTTGCTGGGCGGTGTTCTTTTGCAGTGGCTGATTGGCCCGCTCGCGGATTGTTTCGGACGCCGAAAAGTACTCTTGATTGGCTGCGCGGCCTTCGCCGTGACCTGCGTCATGACCGTCTGGGTGCAGAGCATTTTTGCATTCAACCTGTTGCGGCTGCTTCAGGGCATGGGATTGGGGTTTGTCATCGCCGTCAGTTACCCGGCGCTTCAGGAAGTGTTTTGTGAAGCCGATGCGGTTCGGATCATGGCCGTGCTGGGTAATGTCGCCCTGCTCTCTCCGCTCCTCGGCCCTCTGGTGGGGAGCCTGATGCTGAAATGGATGTCCTGGCGTGAGCTTTTTCTCATGCTTGGCGTCTGCGGCTCCGCGGTGTGGCTCGTGCTTTATTGGGTCATGCCGGAAACCATCGGCGCCCTGCGTCAGGACGGTACGCGGCTAACCCCCACGCCATTCAGGCTGCATACGTTAGCCCTTCGGTACATCGCCCTGCTCAAGAACCGTCGATTCATCTGCGCCAGTGTCGCGCTGGGGCTGATGAGTTTGCCATTGATCGCCTGGATCGGTCTGTCACCCCTTCTGTTGATTCAGGGGCAAGGGTTGTCCGTTCTTGAGTACGGGCTGTGGCAGATCCCGGTCTTCAGCGCCGTCATCATCGGCAATCTACTGCTGAACCTGATGATTTCCAGAACCACTCTGGAAGGCTTGATCCAATGTGCGCTCTGGCCATTCTGTGCGGGCCTGGTGCTACTCATCATCGCCAGTCGGTTTTCCCTTTCGATCCCGGTTCTGGTCAGTGGCCTGATGCTTTACGGCATAGGTCTGGGGATGAGCAATGCCGCACTGTACCGCGCGGCGCTGTTCACCAGTGACGATAGCAAAGGATTGGTCTCGGCCATGGTGGGGATGATTTCCATCGCGCTAATGGCCGGCGCAGGCTCAGTGATCGCAGCACTGGGCGCTGGCGAGGACCTGGGTTACTTCGCTCTGACAATCGGTATCTCAGGACTTCTGGCACTGGTGCCATTGCGCTGGTTTTTGCCTGCGACCAGGCCCGCGCTCTCTCTATAAATAACTCAATCAAAAAAGGACTTTTGATGATTCATCTACCCTACACCGATGCCTTGTGTGCATTGCCACGGCCCTATTGCCTGGACTCTGTTCCGCCAGGGTTGTTCGACAACTCGATGCGCGAAATCAGCCTCTTTCATTGCCATCACACGCCAGGTTATGAACATTGGCTGGGCGCCAATGGCTTGAGTGCTCAAGCGCTGGGAGAGCTGGACGACTGGGCGCGATTGCCGCCGCTGTACGCCAACTACTTCAAGCAACGTCTGCTGCTGAGCCCCACCGGGCAAGATGCCCTGGAGCTGACTTCTTCAGGTACCAGCGGCCAGAAAAGCCGCATGCGTTATGACGTACGAAGCCTGACGGCAGCGCAGAACATGGTGAGCAGGATCTTCGAGCATTACCACTGGATCAGCCACACCCCGTGCAACTATCTGTTGCTGAGTTACGAACCTGTGGGCGCAATCAGCCTGGGAACGTCCTATACCGACCAGTTCCTGTGCCAATACGCGCCAATCAAGCGGATTGTCTACGCGCTGCGCGCCACCGGCAGCAGCCACGAATTCGATGTGTTCGGCGTGATCGAAGCCCTGCGCCAGTTTGCCGATGAGGGATTGCCCGTGCGCATTTTTGGCTTTCCGGCGTTTCTCTGGCAGGCCTTGCAAAGAATGAAAGACCTTGAGGCACCAGCGCTTGAGCTGCATCCCGATTCGCTGGTGTTCCTTGGCGGTGGCTGGAAAACCCGGGCGAGCGAGGAAGTCTCCAGGCAACAGCTTTACTCCAGCATTTCGCAGCAGTTGGGGATAGACGTCAGTCGTTGTCGCGACGGGTTCGGCGCTGTCGAGCATGCCGTGCCCTATATCGAATGCGCCAACCACCACTTTCATGTCCCGGTTTATTCGAAGGTGTTTATACGTAACCCGACCGATTTCGCCGTTCAACCTTACGGCAGCAGCGGTCTGTTGCAGTTGGTCTCCCCCTACATTTCATCAAGCCCGGCGCACTCCGTGGTCATGAGTGACCTGGCAACCCTGCACCCCGCTGCAACCTGCGGCTGTGGTCTGGCCACCGACTGGTTCGAGCTGCACGGCCGCGCCGGAACCAGCGCCAGTCGCAGTTGTGCGATGGCCGCCTCCGAACTGATAGGGAGAGCTTGATATGTACCTGATCAACGGCCAACTGCACGACACCCTCACACCCAAAGCCGCCCTCGACAGGCTGCTGCCAGGTTTGGCGCAACAACTGGAGCAACCACCGACCAGCGAAAGGGTCCTTGAATGCGCGGAGCTTTTCGCGCAGAAACTGCTGACCCGTCAGCACAACCTTGAACTCGATGAGGGACAACGCCAGGAACTCATCGCGTTCTGCCAACGGAGCACACTGAGCACCAAACTGGAACGAGAGTTGGGAGTACAACCGCAATCGCTGCGGCGTATTGCCTACGACCAACAACCTTTTGAAAACTGGCACCCGTTAGGGCTCGTGGTGCATATCACGCCTGCCAACGCTCCATTGCTGGGGTTCTGCGCGGTACTGGAAAGCCTGCTGGTGGGCAACGTCAACTGGCTGCGCCCAAGCTCCAGTGACAACGACCTGAGCGCGCAATTACTGGCGGCATTGCTCGACTGCGACCCTGGTGGGTTGCTGGCCAACTGCATTGCCGTACTACCGGTAGACATCGCTGATATTGGTCTTCTATGTGCTCACGCCGATGGCGTCAGCGCATGGGGTGGCGAAGCCGCGCTCAGCGCCATTCGCCAGCAGATTCCCAGCGGTTGTCGCTGGATCGACTGGGGACACAAGATCAGTTTTGCCTACGTGTCCCCTGAAGCGCTGTCGCCTGAAGCGCTGGATATCCTGGTCGATGAGGTTTGCCGACTGGACCAACAAGCCTGCTCCAGTCCGCAGTGGCTGCTGGTAGACAGTGATGACCCGCAAACGCTGTATGCAATCGGTGAACAACTCGCCAACGCCTTTGAACGCCGCGCAAAGCGCTGGCCAGCGTTAGCTCCCACACCTCAGGAAGCTTCGGAGATCACCACCCGAGTGGCCTTCGCACAACTCGATCAGAGCTTTGCCGATCAAACGGGACACGTCTGGTCCGGTGAGGGATGGCGGGTCATTTGGGAGCACCATCGCAAACTTGCGCCATCACCGTTGTTTCGTACGCTGTTGTTACGGCCAATGCCACACGCTTTGGTTGCCGAATCGTTGCTGCCGTGGCGGGCGTTTCTGCAAAGCTGCGCGCTGATCAGCACACCCGCACAAACGCCAGATTTGGTCAGGAAATTGCTGAGTGCCGGGGTCAATCGAATCGCACCGCCCGAGCTGATTCATGAGGGCTATGCGGGCGAACCCCATGACGGCGTTTACGCCCTGTCACGCATGACCCGCAGGACCTCGGTAACCTTGCCAACGCAGTTATTGGCCAACCGCGCGACACTGGACCAGCGCCCTTGCGCGCCTGCAGGCTTGAACACCTGTGCGGTGATGAGCAAGGCGGATTTCATCGCGCAACCTTTAGCGCCCGAGGCCCAACTGTTTTTCCGCTCAGGTGGCAGCAGCGGGCTTCCAGCCTTGGCCGGCTTCAGCTATCGAGACTTTAACCGGCAGATGCGCGCGGCGGCTGATGGCATGTTCGCCATGGGGCTGACCCCAGGCCAGGATCGCGTGATGAACCTGTTCTACGGCGGCAGCCTTTATGGCGGGCTGTTCAGTTTCTCCAGCATCCTCGAACAGATGGGTGTCACGCACTTCCCCATGGGCAGCCCCAACGACGACGATTTCAGTGAAATAGCCCAACTGATCGTGAGCCAGCGCATCAACACTCTGATTGGCATGCCAAGCACGTTGCAGCGCCTGTTTTTCAATGAGCAGGATCGCCTCAAGGCCTACGGAGGGGTCAATAAAGTCTTCATGGGCGGTGAACATCCTGGCGATGCCAGCCGACGGCTGATGGAAAGTTGTGGGGTCTCGACGATTCGCTCCGCGATCTACGGCTCTGTCGACGCCGGCCCTCTCGGTCATGCGTGTCCTGCGACCGTAGATGGCGTATTTCACCTGATGAGCGACATCCAATGGCTTGAAATCGTCAATGTCGAGCACGACATTCCGGTCGAACCCGGCGAGGTCGGTCGTTTGCTCTTTACCTCGCGGGCACGCGAAGGTCAGACGATCAACCGTTACGAGGTTGGTGACTGTGGGCGTTGGGTGCCGGGGGCCTGCCCGTGCGGCCTCGACACGCCTCGATTTGAACTGCATGGAAGACACGGCCAACTGCTGCGGGTCGCCTCGGATTTTGTCTCGACCCGCGATCTGGAAGAAAAAGCCGCCACTCAACTACAGCTGGTCCTTGATCACGACTCGAACGGAAACGAACGCTTGCTGGTGCGCGCAGAACACGATCCGCACACCCTTCGCCAACGTTTGCTGGAGATCCCCGTTATTTCAATGGCGGTGAATAATTGCCTGTTGGAACTTGATGTTCAGCGGTGCTCTCCACACCGGTTCGAACGCAACAGGCACAGCGGCAAAATCCCCTTGATCATTGATCTGCGGAAGAACTTCCCGACTCACTAATAGCACAACAAAAATCACATTCATAAATAATAAAGAGTACAGACCAATGAACATTAGCTATTCATTTGACGCGTTGCTGTCGTATTCAATAAAGCACTCGCGCTATTACAAAACACACTTCAAGCACCTGCCGGAACATCCCTGCACGCTCGACAACTTACCGTTGACTATTGCCTCGGAGTATTGGAATGGCAGCAATAACTTGAATACCTGGTCAGTACTGACCGGTAAAACCGAAAACGCCCTGATCTATAAAACCGGCGGTTCAACTGGCCAGGAAAAACTGGTCGCGTACACCCGCGCTGAATGGCAGAGCATGGTGACGCACTTCGGTCACTCCCTCTCGGGGCAGCTTTGCGACGGTGACCGGGTGGCCAATCTGTTCTTTGCCGGAGACCTTTATGCCAGTTTTTTGTTCATCCATGACTCATTGGCCCATGCGACCCCTGCCATCTGTGAGTTTCCGTTTGCCGGCGCAGTCGATGGCGCAACGCTTGCCGCAGCCATTACCGAGCACCGGATCAATGTCCTCGCTGGCGTGCCGGCACAACTACTGCGCTTTGCCGCCTACCTGATCGAGCAACAATGCGTCCTGCCACAGGTAACGACCGTGCTCTACGGCGGCGAAAGTCTGTTTGCCGCACAATTGCCGTTGCTGGCGCAGGTCTTTCCCAATGCACGCACTGCGTCCATTGGCTACGCCTGTGTCGACGCAGGACTGGTAGGCGCCAGCACCCGGGATTGTGAGATGGGAGAACATCGAGTATTCGATGAACAGACGGTGGTGGAAATTGTCGATGAACACACTCATGAAGTCATCGACACGTGTAACCGTCCAGGTCAATTGATCATCACTAACCTGACCCGAAAATTGATGCCGCTGCTGCGTTATCCGGTCGGTGATCGTGCCTGTTGGCGCGAGCCGAGCGGTACCCCAAAACGCAAGTTCGCCTTGCTCGGACGTAGCGAGCAAAGCAACCGTATCCGCGTCGGCGTTGCGTCATTGTTTCAGGAAGAAATGGCCGAGATCCTTCAACGTCTGGCCGACTGCTGGCAATGGCAGTTAGTGCTCGAAAGTGTCGGGGTCAAGGATCGAATAAGCCTGATGTGGGTACCTGCGCAAGGCGCTAGCTCAATAGAAACTGCGACCCTGGCCATTCACGCAGCGCTGCTAGCTCAGTACCCGGAAATCAACCAGATGATCGGCAATGCTCAGCTTGAATGTGTGGTCAGACCCTGCACGGCAAGCGCACTGCTGCTGCATCCGCGCTCGGGAAAACAGCGCCGGATCGTTGACCTGCGTGTGTATGGCGCCCCTCAGCGGGAGCCCACTCCATGAGCACAGTAAGACTTCGCCGCTTCAAACAAGCGGACTCTGCTGCGGTCAGTGCGTTGTTTCGTCAGGTGTACGGGGAAAATTATGTACAGCCCGATGTCTATCTGCCGTCGATGATTGGCCAGCACAACGCCGACCACCGATGGTACTCAATGCTGGCCGTGATCAATGATCGGATTGTTGGCCACGCTGCACTCTGCCGAGACCCACAGGGTCGGGATCACGCAGAGTTTGCCTTGAGCCTTGTGCACCCGGCAGCCCAGGGAAAAGGCATCGCCAGCCGATTGGGGCGTGAACTGCTGCGCCGTGCGAGTCGACTCGGACTCAAGAGCGTTTCGATCAAACAGGTCACCCATCATCCCTACACTCAGCGGATGGCGCAAAGACTCGGTTTCAAAAGCATCGGACTGCTTCCCGACTATGTCCCCTCACCCTTTGGCGAGCGCTACAAGGAAAGCGTTGTCATTGGCTATCAAATGGTCAAAGGGCATGCGCGTCCGTTACCGCAACTGGAATGGCCGCAAGCCTGTGCCCCCTTCATGGGACAACTGTCTGCAGCATTCGGCAGCCAACGTGACTCGCCATCGCAACGGTCCTGTCCCATTCAGATAAGCCAGCATCACGAGCGTGTGGAGGTCGTCCTTTGCCAGTTGAACAAAAGCACACTGCTGCAACTGGGACAGCTACCCAGGCACTGGATGGTCTCGATCAAGCTTGATCTGTCGCGGCACTTTCCACGAAACCTGCAAACGCTCTGTGCCATCGACTTCGTATTTACCGGCCTGATGCCCGCCCCCGCAGCGTCTGGCTGGTATGCGTTGTTTCATCGTGGCGCAAGACCGCGGCCAGTCAGTTTTTACTGCCCGCACATGCAACAACTGCATAACGCTTTATTCCTCAAGCGGCCAAACGCTCCTCGCACTCGGTTAGCCGATACCGAGTCGGCGACAACACACTCAGTTGCCTGAACCTCTGCGCACCAGTCCGTTACCCGGCTGAGCGCAGAGCTGCACCAGCCAGTCGACAAACACCCGCACCCGCAGAGACAACTGGCGGTGCGGGGGATAGAGCGCCGTCAGGGGCAACCCTGGCGGCGGAAGATGCTCTAACACTTCGCACAAGCGGCCCTCACGCAACTGCCGAGCGACGTGGTAATACGGCGTCTGAACCAGGCCATAACCCGCTTCACAGGCGGCCAGGTAACCATCGGCGCTGTTGACCGCCACCTGTTTGGGCAAGTCCACCAGACGCACGTGCCCATCGATTTCAAACTCCAGACCGAAACGCTTGCCGGTGGCGCTGGAGAAATACTCGACCATCTGGTGCCCCGCAAGATCTTCCAGGCAACGCGGCGTGCCCTGACGTTGCAGGTATTCGGGACTGGCGCAGGTGACCTGATCAAGCATCGCCAGAGGTCGTGCCACCAGCGAATCATCCAGAAACGAACCACCGCGCAGTACACAATCAACGCCCTCGCGAATCAGGTCGACCGGACGATCGTTCAAGCCAATTTCCAATTCGATCAGCGGGTAACGGCGGGTAAATTCCGGCAAAGCCGGGATCACCAGCAAACGACCGATGCCGGCAGGCATATCGATGCGCAATAGACCGCGCGGGTTTTGCCGGGAGCTGGAAAACGCCGCCTCTGCCTCATCCAGATCAGCCAGAAGGCGCACGCAACGTTGGTAATACGCCGCGCCATCGGCGGTTGGACTGACGTGCCGCGTGGTGCGCTGCAACAGCTGGACACCCAGATGCGCCTCAAGCTGCTTGATCAGGATCGTCACCGAGGCACGGGGCATTTGCAGGCTGTCAGCGGCCCTGGCAAACCCTTCCAGCTCGACAATGCGCGTGAACACCCGCATGGCATTAAAACGGTCCATTGCTCTTGGCTACCCGATGATTATTTAGAAATTACAAACAGTGATAGCGCTTTTAGCCGGTTTATCTTGTTTTTGTCGAGCGTAACAATGGGCCCACATCGAAAAAGGAGCGACACCATGCACACTCGTCAATTGGGCAAAAACGGCCCTCAGGTTTCTGCGATCGGTCTGGGCTGCATGGGCATGACCGACTTCTACACCACCGGCGGCGATACCTCTGAGGCACTGGCGACATTGCATCGTGCAATGGAACTGGGCATCAATTTTCTCGATACCGCCGATATATACGGCCCCCACACCAACGAAGAGCTGATCGGCAAAGCCATTGTCGGCAAGCGCGATCAGGTGTTTCTGGCCAGTAAATTCGGCATTGTGCGTGACCCGCTCAACCCGACCGCGCGCGGGGTCAACGGCCGACCGGACTACATCCGTGCCGCCATCGATGGCACGCTGAAACGCCTGGGCATAGAAAGCCTGGATTTGTATTACCAGCATCGCGTCGATCCGGACGTGGCCATCGAAGAAACCGTAGGTGCCATGGCCGAACTGGTCCAGGCCGGTAAGGTGCGCTACCTCGGCTTGAGCGAGGCATCAGCGAAAACCCTTGAGCGAGCGCACAAGGTTCACCCGATCAGCGCGCTGCAAAGTGAATACTCGCTGTGGAGTCGCGATCAGGAGCACAACGATTGCCTGGCCACCTGCCAGCGCCTGGGAATTGCCTTTGTGCCGTACAGCCCGCTCGGTCGAGGCTTTCTGACCGGCGCCCTGAAAAGTCCCGATGACTTTGCAGCGGACGATTACCGACGCTTCAGCCCGCGTTTTCAGGGTGAAAACTTCAACAGGAATTTACAGTTGGTCCAGCAAGTGCAAACGCTGGCGGCGGATAAAGGCGTGAGCGCAGGACAGCTGGCGCTGGCCTGGGTATTGGCGCAAGGCGATTACCTGATCCCGATTCCGGGCACCAAGCAACGCAAGTATCTGGAGGAGAATGTCGCGGCGCTGAACGTTGTATTAAGTCCGGACGAGCTGTCGGCGCTGGAGGCGATTTTTCCGGATGACGCGGTGCTCGGGGGGCGTTATCCGCAAGCCGTCATGCAGATGCTCGATCGATAACATTGAGAGTCGCAGGCCCGTTCATGCTGTGTATGACGGGCCTGTTGCGCTTGAAGATCAGGCTTTGCCGTTGACACCCTTGGTGTTCGGAACGGCGGGGCCATTGCCCATGCCATAAGTCTTCAGGTTCTGCAGTACGTAAATCGCCTTCTTGTACTCGGGAATCAGATGATTGGCGTACTTGTTGCCTTTGAGGTTGTTGTTCTGAATGGTATCCAGCTGCGTCGCGAAGTACTCCAGCGCATTAAATTTTTCGTCCAGGTTTTTCGGCACCCCAAAACGATCGAACTTGTCGCCAGCGTTGAGCAGCGTCAGGGCCGTCACATCGCTGATCAAACCCCGATCGCGCAAAAAGGCGCTGATGTTGCCGAGCTGTTTGACCGTGACCGTCTCGGGGTCGAAACCCTTGAAATTCTTGTAGAGCTTCTGCTCGTTCATTTTCGCGGTGTTCAGCGCCAATGGGTCGTTGCCCACCAGTGCGAGCATCTGCTTGACCTTGACGCTCTGCGGTACGGGTTTACTGCCACCCGTTCCGCCCTCGCGAATCAGTAATCCGGCCTTGCTGGTCCAGCCACCGACATAACCGATCGTCATGACAGTGCCCCTGTGTGCAGACATCCTTGTAAGGCGAGCATAAAAACTCCTTATTCAACCGATGGAATTGCGCGCAAGTATCAATGTGCCAGCCCCCCTCCACCTACAAATATTTCAGCTTTTTACAATTTCTGTACAATTCGGATACAAACCACCAAACCCTTGATTTCATTGATCTGTAACCATTGTTTAACAATCGGACCATTACTGAATCCGGTTTAAAAACGCCCCAACAAAACCACGTTGCCGCCCGGAACGGAGGCGCAAATGTCTCGCGCCCGTGACTAACCGGTCGTCCGTAAAAAGCCTGTTTTGGGACCATAGTACTAATGTTTGTCTGCCGCAGGCCGATAGCTGCTAAACGCCGCAATAAATCAACAAGAGCGGTTAGCACGCCACAGAAGGACAGGTTCAATGCCCGCATTCCGTACCATTCAAGCCCGTTACACGCTGTTTCTGGTGCTGTTCATCCTGTTGTTATTCGCCTTGACGGTGGCGGGCATCAGCCAGTTGGTCGCGCCGAAACTTCGGCACACGGAAGAACAGGTGGCCCTGAACCGTATTGCCGAAGTGGCCGATCAGATCCAGGGCGAACTGAACAAGGTTCAAGCGCAACAACGCAGCATCACCCAAACCATCCCCCTGCTCGACAGCGCGGCCATCGACACCGTGCTGCCGGGCCTGGTGGATCAGTACGGTGAGCTGAAGGTGTTTGGTGGCGGGATCTGGCCGTTGCCTGGCCAGCGCGAAGCCGGACGCAACAAATTCAGTACCTTCTGGCACCGGGATGCGTCGGGCAAACTGGCCGTCAACACGTTCTGGAACAGCGACGCTGCGCCCAACTATTACGACCAGTCCTGGTACAAGGGCGGCATGCAGACGCCGCGTGGTCACTGCGCCTGGGCCACCGCCTACAAGGACGATGCCAGTGCCGAGCCGCGTACCAACTGCGCCATGGCGATTGCGCGCAACGGCGTACCGTACGGGGTCGCGACCATTGACGTCACGCTGGGCTTCTTCAATGACCTGGTAGCGCGCAAGGAAAAAGACCTGGGCGCCGAAATGCTGATCGTCGAGGCCGACGGCAAGATCATCAGCAACAGCTCGCGCATCAATGGCCCGATTGTCCTGAAAAACATCAGTGCACTGGCAGGCAACTCGCCTTTTGCCGCGCAGATCAAAACCGCGCTTGAGCGCCGTGACGCTTCGCTGCAACGCGTCGAGTTCGACAATCAAGGCGTAGCCAACACCTTCTTCATGCGGCCGATCGAAGGCACGCCGTGGTTCCTCGCCACCGCCCTGCCGACCAAACTGATTACCGCTCAACGCGACGATGTGCTGAGCACCTTGAGCCTGTTGCAGATCCCGATGGTTCTGCTGCTGGTGCTGCTGCAAATCTATGCGATCCGCCAACTGATCCAGCGCATGAAAGCCTTGAAGGCCAACATTGACGCGCTGTCTACCGGCGACGCCGACCTGACCCGACGCATCACCATTCGCGCCGAGGATGAACTGGGCGCGATCGGCCATTCGGTCAACACCTTCATCGCCTACCTGCAAAACATGATTGGTGAAGTCACCCAGGCCACAGGCGCCATGGCCTCAAGCCTGGAGAAACTGCAACAGACCTCGGCACACACCAACCAGATCCTGCAGCGTCATGCCTCGGAGACCGACCAGACCGTCACCGCCATCACCGAGATGAGTTCAACCGCCGACAGCGTCGCCGAGAACGCTGCACAAACCGCCGCGTTTACCCAGCGCGCCAATGAACACGCCGACCGTTCGCGGGTGGTGGTGGGCGAAGCCTCAAGCAGCGTGAGCGCATTGATCGGCGAAGTGGCCAGCGCCACCCATAAAGTCGAAAGCATGCAGCAGGACGCCCAGCGCATCACCGAAATCCTTGGAGTGATCGGCGCCATTGCCGGACAAACCAACCTGCTGGCACTCAACGCAGCGATTGAAGCAGCACGGGCCGGTGAACAAGGTCGAGGCTTTGCAGTGGTCGCCGATGAAGTGCGCGCCCTCGCCGCCCGTACCCAGGCCAGCACCTCGGAAATCAACGAGATGCTCAGCCGCCTGACCCAGGGCGTCAGTTCTTCGGTGGCGGCGATGGAAAATACCCAGGCCAGCTGTCAGTCCGCCGCCGATGCGACGGCGCGAGTCAACGCCGGGCTGGACGAAATGGCCGGTTCGGTCAGCCACATCAACAGCCTCAGCACCCAGATCGCCACTGCCGCCGAACAACAGAGCGCGGTGACCGAGGAGATCAACCGCAGCATGGTGCAGATCCGCCACATGGTCGAAGAGCTGGTGCAAAGCGGTCACGCCACCGAGCTCAACACGCGCCAGTTGCTGGACGCCAATAGCCGGGTCAGTTCGATCATGGGACGCTTCAAGGTCAAGTGAACCAGCAAATGCTGCCCGCGTGTTTCGCGCGGGCATCAACTTGGGGAGCCCACCCGTTGAGGATGAGGTCAGTCGTCAAATTGGCGCCATTCGTCGATCCCAGCGAGATTCCGCCGCCGGTTCTCTTGTGCGTCGATCCGCAGGGGAGGAAACCGTTCCGCACCGACAGTCCAACGTGCCGTCGCTCGCGCCACCCTACGTCCAAAGCGCTCCGCGCTATGCCTGTCGCCTAAGTGCGGAGCATTCTCCGCCGTGCCATCATTCAAGCTTTGAGTCATCAGGCCTAGCCATGATCCGTTGACGTTCACGTCGGTGAAACCGCCATCGGTATAGTTGCCACCAGGCAAATCCCCGGCGCTTACCCACATCATTCCCATTTGCGCCGCGAAGATCGACATCTGCTGCAGCGTTACGAGCTTGTCGCCGGAGCGCGCTCCAGAGTTTGTGAACCCGGCAGCGATCTTGTCCTTCCACTCCTGGCTACGCCAAGGCACGATGCCAGCCTCGAGGAACAGCTTGAACAATCCATGGGCGGATCCCATATAGGTGGGCGCACCGAAGACTATGGCGTCAGCCGCCGCTAGCCGGTTCATCACATCGTCGTCACGCCACCTGCCATCACTATCAATCTGAGCGGGCACGATCTCGATGAGTTCGGCACATGTTCCCGCAACCATTTCTGCGCCTCGCCTGACATGCTCCGCAACAGTCCGGGTGTGACCTCGTCCGGATGAATACACAATTGCGACAATAGTCATTGATTTCTCCTGATTAGTACTGCTGGCAGATGCGGGTTGTGCTTCGACTCGTTGCTTTTTGATTGTTTCCGACAGGAAATTCGGGGCGCCTTACGCACGGTAGACCACCCATTGGGTACAGCTACTGAACTCCGTCAGACTGACGTATACCCTGACTTGATGTCAGGCTACCAGACATCAAGTCAGGTTAGCGTTTGAAAAGCCGCGTGTGTATCGAGTTTCTGGAAGAAGGCTTGGTGTTCACTGGTGAAGACTCACCCATGGCCAACCAAGACCAGCCTTCAAGGGATGTCCATGTATAACTTTGAAACATAAGTGTCCTTCTTCATCGGAAAAAATGATCAAAATGCGCTGCGTGAAATGATCAACGAGAGATAACCGATGAAAACCACACTGCGTCTGACAGCCCTTTCTGCCTTGCTCATCACATCGCTGGCCCAGGCCGCCGAGCTGATTCCGATCGATGTACACCGCGATGCCAATTGCGGTTGCTGCAAAAAGTGGATCGCGCACCTGGAGGCCAACGGCTTCAAGGTCAATGACCACGTCGAAACCAACATGAGCGAAGTCAAGCAGCGCCTCGGTGTCCCGCCGCGGCTGGCTTCATGTCACACCGCTGTGATCAACGGCAAATTCGTCGAAGGTCATGTCCCCGCTGAACAGGTACTGGCCTTGAGTAAATCCGACCTGCTCGGCGTGGCGGCTCCAGGCATGCCCATGGGCTCGCCAGGCATGGAAACGGATGGCATGGCCGATGCTTACCAGGTCATGGGCCTGACCAAGAACGGTACCGATAAAGTGATCGCCGACTACCCGGCCCAGTAATGTTTATCGGTTACCTCGGGCTGTTCTTCGCGGCGTTCGGTGCCGCGACGCTGTTGCCGTTGCAGTCCGAGGCGGTGCTGGTGGGGTTGTTGCTCAACGGCCAATATTGGCTGTGGCTGCTGCTCGGCGTTGCCACGGTCGGCAATGTGCTGGGTTCGCTGGTGAACTGGTGGCTGGGGCGCGGCATCGAGCGCTTCAGGGAACGTCGCTGGTTTCCGGTCAGTCCTGATCATCTGGAAAGAGCCCGCGTGCACTATCAGCGCTACGGTCACTGGTCATTGCTGCTGAGTTGGGTGCCGATCATTGGCGATCCGCTGACCCTGGTGGCCGGCGTGATGCGCGAACCAGTGGGGCGTTTTCTGCTGATTGTGACCTTCGCCAAAGGTGCACGTTATGGTGTGCTGGTGCTGGCGACATCGGACTGGATGCTCTGAACCTTTGTTGCGGTCAATTGTTAATGTCGCGCTAATCGCGGTGTTCCAGCATCGGCCGATTCGCAACGGAGTTCACCTATGCCCAACTCGCGTCCTCTCTGGTTGTCCGGCCTGCTCCTGACACTTGCCCTGCCCGCCCTGGCCCACGCCGAAGGCCCCGCCTATGGGCCGGAGCTTCAAGGCTTCGACTATCCCTACACCGTCAAGCACTTTGCCTTCGAGTCCCAGGGTAAAACCCTGCAAATGGGTTACATGGATGTCGCCGCCAGCGGCAAGGCCAACGGCCGCAGCGTGGTGCTGATGCATGGCAAGAATTTCTGCGGCGCAACCTGGGACAGTTCGATCAAGGCCCTGAGCGACGCAGGTTATCGGGTGATCGCCCCGGATCAGATCGGTTTCTGCACCTCCAGCAAACCGGACAATTATCAGTACAGCTTCCAGCAACTGGCGAGCAACACCCACGCATTGCTGACCAAACTCGGCATTCAAAAAGCCAGCCTGCTAGGCCACTCCACCGGCGGCATGCTCGCCACCCGTTATGCGCTGCAATACCCCGAGCAAGTCGAACAACTGGCGCTGGTCAACCCCATCGGACTCGAAGACTGGAAAGCCCTCGGCGTGCCTTATCTCACGGTGGATCAATGGTACGCACGCGAACTCAAGGTCTCCGCCGAGGGCATTCGCAACTATGAGCGAAGCACTTACTACGTCGGACGCTGGAAACCCGAATTCGAGCGCTGGGTGGACATGCTCGCCGGCCTGAACAAAGGGCCGGGGCACACTCAGGTCGCGTGGAACTCGGCACTGATCTACGACATGATCTTCACCCAGCCGGTGTATTACGAATTCAAGGACCTGAAAATGCCCACCCTGCTGTTGATCGGCACCGACGACACCACGGCCATTGGCAAAGACATTGCGTCGCCGGCGGTCAAGGCCAGACTGGGTGACTACAAGGTCCTGGGCAAACAGGTCGCACAACTGATTCCACAGTCGACGCTGATCGAATTCCCCGGCCTGGGTCACGCACCACAAATAGAACAACCCGCGCAATTTCATCAGGCGCTACTTGGCTGGCTGACCAAGACCGCGCCAACCCTTTAAAAGAGGTAATGCTCATGGCTGTGCAGATTGCGGTGATTGATGACTGGCAGGGCGTGGCCCGTGATGTGGTGGATTGGGCGACGCTGGAGGGTATCGGCGAAGTCAGTTTTTTGCATGACTATCCCGCCGACCACGCCACTCTAAGTGAACGCCTGCGACCCTTCGAGGTGATTTGCGTGATGCGCGAGCGCACGCTGTTCGATGAAGCACTTCTGTGCAGCTTGCCCAAACTCAAGTTGCTGGTGACCGGTGGCATGCGCAACGCGGCCATCGACCTCAAGGCTGCTGCCGAGCTGGGGATTCAGGTCTGCGGCACCGACAGTTACAAACACGCGGCGCCTGAGTTGACCTGGACGCTGATCATGGCCCTGACCCGCAATCTGCTCGCAGAAGCCAACGCCCTGCGTGCCGGTCACTGGCAGCAAGGCCTGGGCGGCGACTTGCACGGCAAGACCCTGGGTATTCTGGGCCTGGGCAGCATTGGTAAACGGATCGCCCAGTTCGGCCAGGTGTTCGGTATGCGCGTAATCGCCTGGAGCGAGAACCTCACCGCCGAACGCGCGGCTGAAGTCGGCGTGAGTTATGTCAGCAAGCGTGAACTGTTCGAGCAGGCCGATGTGCTGTCGATCCATCTGGTGCTCAGTGAGCGCAGCCGCAGCCTGGTCGATGAAGAGGCACTGGGCTGGATGAAGCCTGGCGCAGTGCTGATCAATACTGCCCGCGGCCCCATTGTCGATGAAGCCGCATTGATCCGGGCCCTTGAGCAAAACCGTCTGAAGGGCGCAGCGCTGGATGTCTTCGAGCACGAACCATTGGCCACCGACCATCCGTTTCGGACATTACCCAACGTGCTAGCCACTCCGCATATCGGCTATGTCAGCGAACAGAACTACCATTTGTTCTTTTCACAGATGATTGAGGATATCCAGGCCTGGGCAACCGGCCATTCGATCCGCGTACTGAACTAGATCGGGATTAGTTGGCCAGGGTCAACCCATTGGCTGGCAACGGCAACGCGGTTTTGTAGCGTACCTGCTTGAGCGCAAAGCTTGAGCGGATGTTGGCGACGCCCGGGACTTTGGTCAGAAAGTCCATCATGAAGCGCTCCAGCGACTGAATGGTCGGCACCAATACGCGGATCAGATAATCCGGGTCGCCGGCCATCAGGTAGCACTCCATCACCTCCGGACGGTTGGCGATTGCCGCCTCGAACTGCGCCAGCGCCTCCTCCACCTGCTTCTCCAGGCTGACGTGAATAAACACGTTGACGTGCAGCCCCAGCAGCTCGGCATCCAGCAGCGTGACCTGCTCGCGAATCAGCCCCAATTCTTCCATGGCCTTGACCCGATTGAAGCACGGTGTCGGAGACAGATTCACCGAGCGTGCGAGGTCGGCGTTGGTGATGCGGGCATTCTCCTGAAGGCTGTTGAGAATGCCGATATCCGTACGGTCCAATTTGCGCATGAGACAAAACCACCTGCTTTTTATGTTTATGCAGATTTTTTATCCTCAAATGACCTTAAGCGCAACGAAACAGAGATAAATATTCTTCTTGGCCCGGCCTATGATTGTTGTAGGACAAGATTTCTTTTATCGAAGAATGACGGTCAGCTCACTACAAGAAATTCACAAGATCGAGCGTAGAAGCCATGAACCAAGCGTACGAACCGCTGCGCCTGCACGTTCCCGAACCTTCGGGCCGTCCCGGCTGCAAAACCGACTTCTCCTACCTGCATCTGACCGATGCCGGCACGGTGCGCAAACCCCCAATCGACGTAGAACCTGCCGACACCGCTGATCTGGCCAAGGGCCTGATTCGCGTACTCGACGATCAGGGCAATGCCCTGGGTCCTTGGGCGGAAGGCGTACCGGCGGAGATTCTGCGTAAAGGCATGCGCGCCATGCTCAAGACGCGGATTTTCGACAACCGCATGGTGGTCGCCCAACGTCAGAAAAAGATGTCGTTCTACATGCAAAGCCTTGGCGAAGAAGCCATCGGCAGCGCCCAGGCCCTGGCCCTGAACATCGACGACATGTGCTTCCCCACTTACCGTCAGCAAAGCATTCTGATGGCCCGCGAAGTGCCGCTGGTGGACCTGATCTGCCAACTGCTGTCCAACGAGCGCGATCCGCTCAAGGGCCGTCAGTTGCCGATCATGTACTCGGTACGCGATCACGGTTTCTTCACCATTTCCGGCAACCTCGCCACCCAGTTCGTGCAAGGCGTGGGCTGGGGCATGGCTTCGGCGATCAAGGGCGATACCAAGATCGCCTCGGCCTGGATCGGTGACGGCGCCACCGCTGAATCGGACTTCCACACCGCCCTCACTTTCGCTCACGTTTACCGTGCGCCGGTGATCCTCAACGTGGTCAACAACCAATGGGCAATCTCCACCTTCCAGGCGATTGCTGGCGGTGAAGCCACCACGTTCGCCGGTCGTGGCGTCGGCTGCGGCATCGCCTCCCTACGAGTCGATGGCAACGATTTCATCGCGGTCTACGCGGCCTCTGCCTGGGCCGCCGAACGCGCCCGCCGCAACCTCGGCCCGACCATGATCGAATGGGTCACCTACCGCGCCGGCCCGCACTCGACGTCCGACGACCCGTCCAAGTACCGCCCCGCCGACGACTGGAGCCACTTCCCGTTGGGCGACCCGATTGCGCGCCTCAAGCAGCATCTGGTGAAAATCGGTCAGTGGTCCGAAGAGGAACACGTGGCCCTCAGCGCCGAACTCGAAGCCGAAGTGATTGCCGCGCAAAAAGAAGCCGAGCAGTACGGCACCCTCGCCGGTGGCCAGATTCCGAGCGCCGCGACGATGTTCGAAGACGTCTATAAAGAGATGCCGGAGCACTTGAAGCGCCAGCGTCAAGAGTTGGGGATCTGACATGAACGATCACAACAATAATATTCAGTTGGAAACCGCCATGACCACAACCACCATGACCATGATCCAGGCCCTGCGCTCGGCCATGGATGTGATGCTTGAGCGTGACGACAACGTCGTGGTGTTCGGCCAGGACGTCGGTTACTTCGGCGGCGTGTTCCGTTGCACCGAAGGCCTGCAAAGCAAATACGGCACCTCTCGGGTGTTCGATGCGCCGATCTCCGAAAGCGGCATCGTCGGCGTCGCCGTCGGCATGGGCGCTTACGGTTTGCGGCCAGTGGCCGAGATCCAGTTCGCCGATTACGTCTACCCGGCGTCGGACCAGATCATTTCCGAAGCCGCACGCCTGCGCTATCGCTCGGCCGGCGAGTTCACCGCCCCGATGACCCTGCGCATGCCTTGCGGCGGCGGCATCTACGGTGGCCAGACCCACAGCCAGAGCATCGAGGCGATGTTCACCCAGGTCTGCGGTTTGCGCACGGTCATGCCGTCCAACCCTTACGACGCCAAAGGCCTGCTGATCGCCTCCATCGAGAACGATGACCCGGTGATCTTCCTTGAGCCAAAACGCCTGTACAACGGCCCGTTCGACGGCCATCACGATCGCCCGGTAACCCCGTGGTCGAAACACCCGGCCGCGCAGGTTCCGGACGGTTACTACACCGTGCCGCTGGACGTCGCCGCCATTACCCGTCCGGGCAAGGACGTGACCATCCTGACTTACGGCACCACGGTGTATGTCTCGCAAGTCGCCGCTGAAGAAACCGGCATCGACGCCGAAGTCATCGACTTGCGCAGCCTGTGGCCGCTGGATCTGGAAACCATCGTCAAGTCGGTGAAGAAAACCGGGCGCTGCGTGATCGTTCACGAAGCCACCCGCACCTGCGGTTTCGGCGCCGAACTGGTGTCGCTGGTTCAGGAACATTGCTTCCATCACCTGGAAGCGCCGATCGAGCGTGTGACCGGTTGGGACACTCCCTACCCGCATGCGCAGGAATGGGCGTATTTCCCTGGTCCGTCCCGTGTGGGCGCGGCTTTGAAACGGGTCATGGAGGTCTGAATGGGCACGCACGTTATTAAGATGCCGGACATTGGCGAAGGCATTGCAGAAGTTGAACTGTCGGTGTGGCACGTCAAGGTCGGCGACATGGTCGTCGAAGATCAGGTACTGGCCGATGTGATGACCGACAAGGCGATGGTCGACATCCCGTCCCCGGTGCATGGCAAGGTCATCTCCCTCGGCGGTGTGCCAGGTGAAGTCATGGCCGTCGGCAGCATTTTGATCAGCATCGAAGTCGAAGGCGCAGGCAACGTCAAAGAGTCGTCTCAGCCTGCGGCGGTCGCAGAAGCACCGAAGCCTTCGCCAGTTGCCGCAGCGAAAGTCGAAGCCGTGGTTGAAAGCAAACCCGCCGCACCGGTTCGCCCTGTCGTGCCGCAAGGCCCGCTGGTCGCTCGCGACGCTGATGAACGCCCACTGGCCTCCCCGGCCGTGCGCAAACACGCGCTGGATGCCGGCATTCAATTGCGCCTGGTGCGCGGCACCGGCCCTGCCGGGCGGATTCTTCACGAAGACCTCGACGCCTATCTGGCACAAGGTCAGTCGAACGCATCGACCGCTGTAGCCGCTTATGCCGAACGCAACGACGAACAGCAGATCCCGGTGATCGGCATGCGTCGCAAGATCGCCCAGCGGATGCAGGACGCGACTCAGCGTGCGGCACACTTCAGCTACGTCGAAGAGATCGACGTGACTGCGGTGGAAGAACTGCGTGCGCATCTGAATGAAAAGCATGGCGCCACTCGCGGCAAGCTGACCTTGCTGCCATTCCTGGTCCGCGCCATGGTCGTCGCCCTGCGCGACTTCCCGCAGATCAACGCCCGTTACGACGACGAAGCCCAGGTCATCACCCGCCTCGGCGCCGTGCATGTCGGCGTTGCGACCCAAAGCGACATTGGTTTGATGGTGCCGGTGGTACGTCACGCCGAAGCTCGCAGCCTGTGGGACAGCGCCGCGGAAATCTCCCGTCTGGCCACTGCTGCGCGCAATGGCAAGGCCAGCCGCGATGAGCTGTCCGGCTCGACCATCACCCTGACCAGCCTCGGCGCCTTGGGCGGCATCGTCAGCACCCCGGTGCTAAACCTGCCGGAAGTGGCCATCGTCGGCGTGAACAAGATCGTCGAACGGCCGATGGTGATCAAAGGCCAGATCGTGATTCGCAAGATGATGAACCTCTCCAGCTCTTTCGATCACCGGGTGGTCGATGGCATGGACGCGGCGCAATTCATCCAGGCCATCCGTGGCTTGCTCGAACAACCCGCCACGCTGTTTGTGGAATAAGCATTTGTGGAGCAAGGCATGCAACAGACTCTGAACACCACGCTGCTAATCATTGGCGGCGGCCCTGGCGGCTATGTGGCGGCGATCCGTGCCGGCCAACTGGGCATCAGCACTATTCTGGTCGAAGGCCAGGCGCTCGGCGGCACCTGCCTGAACATCGGCTGCATTCCGTCGAAAGCGTTGATCCATGTTGCCGAGCAGTTCCATCAGACTCAGCACCACAGCCAGCACTCGGCCCTCGGGATCAACGTCTCGGCGCCGACCCTGGACATCGGCAAAAGCGTCGAGTGGAAGGACGGCATCGTTGATCGCCTGACCACCGGCGTCGCGGCGCTGCTGAAAAAGCACAAGGTCCAGGTCATTCAAGGCTGGGCCAAGGTCATCGATGGCAAAACCGTCGAAGTTGGCGACACCCGGATCCAATGCGAGCACCTGCTGCTGGCCACTGGCTCGAAAAGCGTCAACCTGCCGATGCTGCCGATTGGCGGACCGATCATCTCCTCCACCGAAGCCCTGACGCCGAAGAGCGTGCCAAAACGGCTGATCGTGGTCGGTGGTGGCTACATCGGGCTTGAGCTGGGCATTGCCTACCGCAAGCTCGGCGCCGAGGTCAGCGTGGTCGAGGCACAGGATCGCATTCTGCCAGCCTACGACGCCGAACTGACTCAACCGGTGAACGAAGCCCTCAAGCAACTCGGCGTAAAGCTTTACTTGAAGCACAGCGTCGAAGGCTTTGATTCACAAGCTAATACCCTACAAGTGCGCGACCCGAATGGTGAAATCCTGAACCTGGTCACCGATCAAGTACTGGTGGCCGTCGGACGCAAACCCAACACCCAGGGCTGGAACCTCGAAGCCTTGAACCTGGACATGAACGGTTCGGCGATCAAGATCGACAACCGCTGTGCGACCAGCATGCGTAACGTCTGGGCCATCGGTGACCTGAGCGGCGAGCCGATGCTCGCCCACCGCGCCATGGCACAGGGTGAAATGGTCGCCGAGCTGATCTCGGGCAAACACCGCGAGTTCAACCCGACTGCCATCGCCGCCGTGTGCTTTACCGACCCGGAATTGGTGGTGGTCGGCAAGACTCCGGACGAAGCCCAGGCCGCTGGCCTGGATTGCATCGTGTCGAGCTTCCCGTTCGCCGCCAATGGCCGGGCGATGACCCTGGAGTCGAAAAGCGGTTTCGTACGGGTGGTCGCTCGGCGTGACAATCATCTGATTGTCGGCTGGCAAGCGGTCGGTGTCGGCGTGTCCGAGTTGTCGACAGCATTCGGCCAGTCCCTGGAAATGGGCGCACGCCTGGAAGATATCGCCGGCACTATCCACGCCCACCCGACGTTGGGTGAAGCGGTGCAGGAAGCGGCGTTGCGCGCATTGGGGCACGCGTTGCACCTGTAAAGATCAAAAGATCGCAGCCTGCGGGGGGTTCGTCGAACCTGTAGGAGCTGCCGCAGGCTGCGATCTTTTAGGTTTTTGACACTGCGATTTAGCGTTGGAATGAAGTATTGTTGTCCCCATCCAGAAAAACGTCAGAAGCCTTGAACCGTTCAGGCGATTGTTAAGTGATAGAGGGTGTCATGGGTAACGAAAGCATCAATTGGGACAAGCTGGGTTTTGACTACATCAAGACAGACAAGCGTTATCTGTCGTACTGGCGCAACGGTTCCTGGGACAAAGGCACCTTGACCTCCGACAATGTGCTGCACATCAGCGAAGGCTCGACCGCCCTGCACTACGGCCAGCAATGCTTCGAAGGCATGAAGGCCTATCGTTGCAAGGACGGCTCGATCAACCTGTTCCGCCCCGACCAGAACGCCCTGCGCATGCAGCGCAGCTGCGCTCGACTGCTGATGCCACCAGTGGCAACCGAAGATTTCATCGAAGCCTGCAAGGCCGTGGTCCGTGCCAACGAGCGTTTCATTCCGCCGTACGGCACTGGCGGCGCGCTGTACCTGCGTCCGTTCGTGATTGGCGTGGGTGACAACATCGGCGTGCGTACCGCTCCCGAGTTCCTCTTCTCGATCTTCTGCATCCCGGTCGGCGCCTACTTCAAGGGTGGCCTGACCCCGCACAACTTCCTGATCTCCAGCTACGACCGCGCGGCGCCACAAGGCACCGGCGCTGCCAAGGTCGGTGGCAACTACGCTGCCAGCCTGATGCCCGGCTCCGAGGCCAAGAAGGCGCACTTCGCCGACTGCATCTACCTGGACCCGATGACCCATACGAAGATCGAAGAAGTCGGCTCGGCCAACTTCTTTGGTATCACCCACGACAACACCTTCGTTACGCCGAAATCCCCTTCGGTGTTGCCAGGCATCACCCGCCTGTCGTTGATCGAGCTGGCAAAATCGCGTTTGGGTATGGAAGTCATTGAAGGCGACGTGTTCATCGACAAGATCGGCGACTTCAAGGAAGCCGGCGCCTGCGGTACTGCTGCGGTAATCACGCCGATCGGCGGCATCGAGTACAACGGCAAACTGCACGTGTTCCACAGCGAAACCGAAGTCGGCCCGATCACCCAGAAGCTCTACAAAGAGCTGACCGGTGTCCAGACCGGCGACATCGAAGCGCCAGAGGGCTGGATCGTCAAGGTCTGATCCAGCGCTTGCGGCACTAAAAAGCCCACCCATCGCTAACGCGGTGGGTGGGCTTTTGATTTTCAGCGCCAGTGAAAGCGTCAAGATCGCAGCCTTCGGCAGCTCCTACGGGCGTACACCACCTCGGGTGTTGGAGCTGCCGGAGGCTGCGATCTTTTGATCTTAAAATCACCCTGCGATCAATCGCCCTACCTGACCGGCATCTACGTCGATCCAGGCAAACAACCACTCCAGAAACACCTGAGTCTGCGCCGTCACGTCCGGCGCAACACCGTAGTAATAACGCGGCAACGGCATCCGCAGTTCGGGCAACGGGCAGATCAGACGGCCGCTCGACAGGTCACTGCCCAGCAAGGAGGCCGGACACAAGGCAATGCCCTGTCCCTCCACGGCGGCCTCAAGCACCGGATGCATATGATCGAACTGCAGCGTCGTCTGAGTCGCTGACTGTGTTTCGCCAAACAGCAAGGCCCAGTTGTGCCAGTCCTCGCGACGTGTCTTGGCGGTCAGCAAGGTATGTCGGCTGAGGGCGTTCAAGTCGTCGAGCGGTAGGCGCTTGATCAGCGATGGCGCCGCGACCAGCAGCAGTTCGTCTTCAAACAGTACCTGAGCGTGAATGTCGGGCGCCCAGCCGTCGCGGCCACGTCGGATGACAATGTCGAACCCGTCTCGTGCGTGATCGGGCGCCAGAGTGGAAGTGACCACCACAGGTTTTATGTCTGGATGCAGCGCGATGAAATCCGCCAGCCTGGGCGTCAGCCAACGCTGGGCAAACGTCGGGCGGACATTGATCTTCACTGTGCGCAGTGAAGCCTGTTGTTTGAGCACCGCTGCGGCGTTGGCAATCTGTGACAGCCCGGCGCTGACCTGCTCAAAGAAACTCTGTCCTGCCGGAGTCAGCACCGATTGCCGGATACGCCGCTCGAACAGCAGCACGCCCAGGTGTTCCTCAAGCAATTTGATATGCCGACTGACAGCACTGTGGCTGACATGCAGCTCCTCGGCCGCGAGGCTGAAGCTCTGATGACGAGCGGCGGCCGCGAAAGCGCGAACAGCATTCAAGGGGGGGAGTTGATTAATCATGCGTCTAATTTAGTCACATATGCGGCGCAATTAAAGCGTTTGTCACACTCTCCTCGTCAGGCCAATCTGCGGGCACGCAGCCAGTGCCACCTGTTGGAGTGAAAGATGAATAGCTACGGATTATTTTTACTGTTTGCCACCTTGACCATTCTGAGCCCCGGGCCAGGTGTGCTGCTGACGCTGACCAACGCGCTGCGCTATGGTTGGACGGGCGCACTGCCAGGGATTCTGGGGATCGCATCAGGGGCGTTTGTCGTCGCCGCCATCAGCGCCACCAGCGTTGGCCTGATTCTAGCCACGTCCGCAAACGCCTTTATCGCGTTGAAATACGCCGGGGCCGCCTACTTGTTGTACCTGGGCTACAAAAGCTGGCATTCGGATCGTTTCAGTACGCTACTTGAAACACGCCCCACCAGCCCTGGATATCGCTTCATAGAAGCAGCTTCAATCCAGTTTTTGAACCCCAAGGCGGTGTTCTTCTTTCTGGCGGTATTTCCACAGTTCATCGACCCCTCGGCGCACTTCTACGCCCAATTCTTCAAACTGGTCAGCTCCTACGGCGTGGTGGTGATCGTGGTCCATAGCAGCTATGCCTTGCTCGCCAATGCCGCCAAAGGCTGGTTGTCGAGTCCGAAGGGTGCCTGGCTGGCAGCGAAAATCTCAGGCGTGACCTTCACCGGATTCGGCCTGCTCATGGCCTCGGCCAGCCGCTAAGGCGAAGAGCTGACGATCGCCCGGCGCCTTGTCTCGATAGAACCGGGTTGTACTGTCACGACCCGAACCGGCAGTTCAACCGCAAATCGGCTGCTGAGCTCTTTGCGCCCGGTCGCCGTCAACGCCAGCGCCCGGCTGTCCAGATCCTGTGTCAGCCATTTGCGCTTGATTGCCGTTTGCAGCAACGCCGCGCCCAATGAGCCGCCGAGGTGCGGGCGGCGCATGCTCCAGTCGAGGCAGGAACAGGCAAAACGTCGACGCAGACTGCTCAAGGATTTCACGTCGATGCCCAGCCCTTCGAAAAACCGTTCACCGGTTTCACTCAGCGCGTACTGCTGATCACCCGACTCCGACATTGCCAACCAACCCGTTTCCAGCATCCGGTCGTGCAGCAACACCGCCAACGTGCCGGCCATGTGGTCGTAGCAGGTGCGGGCGAATTGCAGGCGATCCGGGGTGCGCGGACTGAACGTCGGCGCGGCGTTCTGGCCGATCACCATCAGCGCTTCAAGGGCCTGGGCGACCCGTTGATCCGCCAGACTGTAATAACGATGACGACCCTGAACATGCAGCCGCACCAAGGCGAGTTCCTTGAGTTTCGCCAGATGGGCGCTGGCGGTGGAGGCGCTGACGTCGGCGATCACTGCCAGTTCGGTACTGGTGCGCGCGTGGCCGTCCATCAGCGAGCAGAGGATTTTCGTCCGGGCCGGCTCGGCAATCGCCGCCGCCACTTGCGATACGCCGATGTCGTGTTGTTCAACGTTCATATTTCGCTCCCGGACGAATCGTCGCCCTGTCCGACTGGAGATAGTAGCAACACTTTCCACCGACGAATAAGGCAGCGCCTCATGGACCCGATCATCGCCGCGACCCATACCGATCCCAACCCTTATTACGCCAACCTGCGGGCCGATGGTGGCCTTTCATTTCATCAGGGACTGGGGTTTTGGGTAGCCAGCAGCGCCCAGGCCGTCGAAGCCGTGTTGGCTCATCCCGACTGCAAGGTCCGGCCGACCCACGAACCGGTGCCCAACGCCATTGCACAGGGTTACGCCGGCAAGGTGTTTGGCCGGTTAATGCGGATGAACGACGGCGAGCGCCAGCGTTGCCCGAGATCAGCCATACAGCCGGGACTGGAAATGATCGATACCGATGAGGTCAACGCACTGGTCCGCGCCCGGTTGATCAGCCTGTCCGCCGATGGGCTGCACAAGGCAATGTTCATGGGTCCGGTTTGCGTGGTCGCCTCGCTGCTCGGATTTACTCCAGCAGAAGGTCGAACCCTAAGCGAACTGACGGCTGATTTCGTCGCGTGCCTGTCGCCCTTGAGCAGCCCGGCCCAACTGGACACAGCCCATGCAGCGGCGGAACACCTGAACGGTTACTTCGTAGAACGCCTCAGCGCGCAGGACCACCAAAGCCCTCTACTTGAAGGGATTCGCCAACGCCTGACAGACCACGAAACCCTACTCGCCAACCTGATAGGCCTGCTCTCCCAGACCTACGAAGCCACCGCCGGGTTGATCGGCAACGCCGTGCTGGCGTTGATCCGCAACCCGCACCTCAAGGGTAAAATGCAGCGCGACCCGACGCGGATCAGTGACCTGCTGGCGGAAGTCCAACGCTATGATCCTTCGGTCCAGAACACCCGTCGCTTCGTCGCCGCGCCTTGTGAAATCCACGGCGTGAGTCTCAAGCCCGGCGATGTCATTCTGGTGCTGCTGGCCTCGGCCAACCGCGACCCACAACTCAACGACAATCCAGACGCCTTGATCCTCGACCGCCCGACCCGCCGCAGCTTCACCTTCGGCGCCGGCCGCCACCAGTGCCCCGGCCAGACACTGGCCCTGAGCATCGCCAGCGCCACACTCAGCGAAATCATGACGCACAACGGCGCGCTGGATCAGCTTGCCTGGGATTACCGTCCGTCACTGAACGGGCGTATTCCGGTGTTTCGCGAGCGGTTGGAGGTTTGGCGATGATCGCCAGCGACTGCTCAAGCGTTGCGATATTCAACAGTCAGGTGTGACAGCTCATGGACCGGTGCCAGCCGTTCGCGGATGGCATCGGCCGTGACGGCTGCCGTGGTCACGACGCTGACAATCGCTGCCCGGGCCTGTGGGCCTACGCGCCAGACATGCAGGTCGGTGATGCTGACATCGCCTGTCGACTCAAGCAGTTCACGCACCTCGGCGGCGACGTGTTCATCGGTCGTATCCAGCAGCACTGCCGCGCTGTCTCGCATCAAACCATAAGCCCAATTGGCGATCACGACTGCGCCGACGATACCCATCACCGGGTCCAGCCAGACCCAGCCCAGATAGCGACCGGCCAACAACGCAGCGATTGCCAGCACGGAAGTCATCGCATCGGCCAGCACATGGACATAGGCCGAACGCAGATTGTTGTCGTGATGATGCTCATGGCCGTGACCGTGACCGTGACCGTGGTCATGATGCGCAGAGTTGCCGGCCAGTAAAAGCGCACTGACGATGTTCACGGCCAAACCTACCACTGCGATCAGTGTCGCTTCAGTGAAGGCCACGGTGGTCGGTTGAAACAACCGCATGATCGACTCTGCGGCAATGACGATCGAGACCAACCCCAACACCATGGCCGAGGCGAAACCCGCCAGATCCCCCACCTTGCCCGTACCAAAACTGTAGCGCGCATTACCGGCGTTGCGTCTGGCAAACCCGTAAGCGATCGCGGTAATGCCGAGCGCACCGACGTGGGTGGCCATATGAAACCCATCCGCCAACAACGCCATGGAACCGGTGATGTAACCGGCGGCAATCTCGCCAATCATCATGACGAACGTCAGCGCAACGACCCACAGTGTGCGTCTGGCATTGTCATCGTGGGTGGCGCCCAGAAACATGTGATCGTGGGAGTAACGTGAAACCTGAGGTGAACTGCTCATCGGTTGCATGACCTTCAATTTGAATAACGACGAATGGCTTGCAGCAACTCTTCCAGGCCCTCGGCACGCTCTTGATCGTTGAGCTCGGGGCTGGCCACGTGCTCACGGGCGTGGGCCTCGATGAACTGATCCATCAGGCCGTTGACCGCACCACGAATCGCCGCGACCAAATGCAGGGTTTTGGCGCAGTCAGCCTCCGACTCCAATGCGCGCTCGACGGCTTGAACCTGGCCGGCGATACGACGAACCCGCTTGAGCA
Source organism: Pseudomonas sp. GW822-FHT06B12 (assembly GCF_058799675.1). Taxonomy (NCBI): domain Bacteria; kingdom Pseudomonadati; phylum Pseudomonadota; class Gammaproteobacteria; order Pseudomonadales; family Pseudomonadaceae; genus Pseudomonas; species Pseudomonas sp. GW822-FHT06B12. Next base: position 10,734 of record NZ_JBXALR010000020.1, on the reverse strand, counting down.
GATCGTCTTTGTGCTCGTGAATGTGCGACATACCTATACCCCCTATACCTATCTGCGGAAAGGATAGTCGCCGATCACCTCAACATTGGCAACCCTGCATTCACCCAATGGTTATGGGATACGCCGCGGAACAGCGCTAGAACAAGGCGCTCGGATCAACCGCCTCGCCGCGTCGACCTGTACTCTTGAGCGCACCTGCTTGCGCAGTCGCCCTATCCGGATCAAAGGAATGTCAATGAGTGCAAATTTTTCGGGCATTACGTGGGGCTTTCCCGGCATCGACCGGCGTCTGTTGAAAGTGCAATTCAGCTTTTTACTGATGGTTCTGGGGGGACGGTGCAATCAACTGGCGGTGGCCTGGTGGACCTTGCAGGAAACAGGCTCTGCACTCTATTTCGCCAACATGATTGCCTGTTCCATCGCGGCGGAAGTGTTAGCCAAACCTCTGCTGGGATGGCTGGGGGACACGTACAACAAAATCCTGATCATCAAGCTGGCCTCATGGATCAGCCTGCTGACAGCGCTGTTGATGGTGGTGCTGTCCGCCACGGGGTCGTTCAACCCCTGGACGGTGGGCGCGCTGATGATGATCAGCAGTGCGATCGTCGGCGTACGCGACCCTCTCCAGGCGTCGATCATTCCTTTGTTTGCAGACGACGATAAAGTCTCCCTGGCCTTTCGGACCAAAAGCGTGATGTCGTCCTTTTCCATTCTGCTGGGGCCGGTACTGGCCAGCGGGTTGATTTACGGGTTCGGTATCACGTTCGCCTTTGCCGCTGATTTTTTTGCGATTCTCATCGCCGGGGCGTTGATCGCGACCATCCCGAGCCACATCGGTGCCACTGGCCGAGGCGAAAAAGCCCCGGGTGCCAGCGGCTTCAGCATGATCTATTCCGGCTTCAAAGTGGTTTACGGAGTGAAAGTCGAATTTTACCTGGCCATCATTGCGATGCTGATCAACTTTGCCTTGTTTCCGTTCTTCACCATCCTGATCCCACTGTACGTAAAGGACGTCATCCAGTACCCGGTCACTTACATCGGTCTTCTGGATTCGTGCTTCGGGCTGGGCATTCTGGCGGGCAGTTACAAGATCATCGGCTGGTTATCCGACCGGGTCCCCCGTGACATGTGTGTGTCTGCAGGTTTTGCATTACTGGGGTGCAACCTGGTGATGGCCGGCACCGTTTCATCGTCGCTCATCGTACCCGCGGCCTTTTTCTGCGGCGGTGTCGGCCTGATGTTGATCAACATCCCCACCTCCGCTGTGAGGTTGCTGGCGACGCCCAAGCTCCATCGCAACCGGATTTTTGCCACGGTTTCATTTCTGTCTGCGGCGGCCAGCCCCTTGGGTAGTTTCGCGATGAATACCCTGATCGCCTATCTGGGGGTCGCACTGACAATCACGCTGCTGGGCGTCATGGTGCTGCTGTTGTCTCTGCTGGTCTTTCTGGTACCCGACTTCAAAACTTTCATGCGCTCCCAGGATACGCAGCTCAATGATGCCTATCTGGACAAATACCCTGAAGCGTTTGCGCACTGACGTGCCTCGCCGTACCCCAGTTTCTTACAAACGGAGTTCGCAAAAAACTCTAAAACAAGACCTCGAGATCAACTGCCTCTGCCATCGCCTGATTTCCGAAATCCCCCGGATGCAGGTGATCACCCGAGTCGTACGCCGGCAGAAACCGTGTCGGATGCTGTGGGTCGCGCATGATTCGGTCGAAATCAATCACCGCCTCGAACGCCCCGCTGCTGCGAATCCACCGGTTGAGTGCCTGACGCAGTTGGTCTTTCTCGGCGCTGTAGTAGTGTTCGATCGGCGTGCCCTGGAGCGCATCTTCAAACGGCATCAGGGTCGCGCCGATGATCCGCACTTTATGCTGCCGCGCCTGGGCGATCAGGCGCTGATAACCGGCGATCAGCGTCTCCAGTGTCGGTATCGGCGTATTCGGCGCGAAGGTGCTGCCCGGCCAGCTGATGTCGTTGATCCCCAGCATCAGCACCACACTGCTGACGCCAGGCTGGCGCAACACGTCGCGCTCGAAGCGCTTGGCCGCACTCTCGCCCATGCCGTCGTCGAGTAGCCGCGCGCCGGAGATCCCGGCGTTGAGCACGGCGACAGGCTGGGTGCTCAAGCGTTGTGCAAGAAAGTCGGTCCAGCGCCGGTTGCCGTTCAACGTCGAGCCACGACCGTCGGTGATCGAATCCCCGAGCACCACCACGCCACGGGTTTCAGGCGCCGCGTCGACCAGTACTTCGCTGAGGAACAGCCGCGCTTCGACCTCACTATTGCCCTTCAGCTGTATGGCCTGGGTCTGATTACCTGGGCTGATAACGGCTGTTTGCTTGCCGTCCCAATGGAAGGTGGTCAGCGGCGTGCGTTGCGGCAAGTACAACGAGACCAGCAGTTCCGCGAGGGCCGGGACATGGAGGTCAATCGGGTCGCTGGTGCGTTTTTCGCCGGGGGCGATGCGCAATTGCGTCTGGCCATTGAAGGTCAGCGGCTGCCCGGCATTGCTCTCCTCAACCCGCTTCAGCCGTACAGCGCCGATCACCAGTGGCTGCTGACCATACTCGTTGGAAATCACCACGCGCACCCGGTCCCCCGCGCTGCTGATCCGCAACTGCTGATGCACGGTGCTGTCGGTGAGGGTTTCGGGAATGCGCGTGGGCAGTGGCAGTTCATGGCCCCAGATCGGTTGAGGGCTGGCGGTCCAGGTGCTGACCCAATGCTCCTGGGCGTTGACTGGCGCCATGGCGAACAAGGCGCTCAACGACAGAATCACTGGCAATGCACTGTGAAGGCTTTTCATGCTGAATCTCCTTGAGGAAGCGTTTCGAGGAGGTCAGCGTGTTCCATTCAAAAAAGACGTGGTAGAAGGTTAATTCGAATACAGCCCATTCCAGAATTGAATGCCATGAATGATCTGAAAGCCATGCAGTGCTTTGTCCGTGCGCTCGAGCTCGGCAGTCTGTCCGCTGCCGCCCGTGAGCTGGAAACCACTCAACCCAGCGTCAGCAAGCTGATCGCCGCCCTGGAAAAACAACTGGGTGCGCGCCTGTTGACCCGTGGCAGCAGCGGATTGACGCCGACCGAGCCGGGCAAGCGTTTCTACGAACGCACGAAACGGATTCTTGAGGAATACGACGAAGCGCTCGCCGATGTCAGAGGCCTGACCGAACGCCCCCAAGGACTGCTGCGCATCAACGCGCCGGTCAGCCTTGGGGTGTTGCGCCTGAATACCTTGCTGCTGGAATTCATGGCGCAGTACCCGGAGATCGAGGTCGAGTTGATCCTCAATGATCGCTTTGTCGACCTGACCGAAGAAAACGTCGACCTGGCCCTGCGTCTGGGAGGTGCACTACCGCCGAACGTCATCGCCCGCCGCGTCGCAACCTCGCCACGGATGCTGGTGGCGGCGCCTGCGTACCTGCGCAAGCATCCGCCATTGACGCACCCGACGGATCTGGGCCAACACAACTTCCTGCGCTTCGCCTGGCTGACCACTGGCGATCAACTGGAATTGAGCGGCCCCGACGGTGAGCGCGCAACGGTCATCGCTCAAGGACGCTATCGAGCCAACAGCTCTTTGGCGATCCGCGATGGTCTGTTGCTGGGCGCTGGGCTGTGCATCACGCCGGCCTGGCTCGTCAGCGATCTGCTGGAAAGCGGTCAGTTAGTGCGCGTGCTACCGCTGTGGAGCGGCCCGGCCAACGAAGCGTTCCTGCTCTATCCGGAGCGCCGCTACCGAGCGTTGCGCGCACGGTTGCTCACAGAGTTTCTCAGCGAGCGAATCGGCCAGTTACCGGGGTTCCAGGCGTAACAGCCGTCAATCGTCGCGCGTCAGCACTTCGAGCAATTCGATCTCGAAAATCAGGTTGGAGTTGGGCGTGATGGCGCCCATCGAGCGCTCGCCATAGGCCAGATGCGCCGGCACCAGCAATTTGCGCTTACCGCCGACCTTCATCCCCATCAGGCCTTGATCCCAGCCCTTGATCACTCGGCCAGTGCCGATCACGCATTGAAAGGGTTTACCGCGATCCCAGGAAGAATCGAACTGTGTGCCGTCCTCCAGAAAGCCGCGGTACTGGGTGGTAATCAAGGCGCCTTTGACGGCCGCTTTGCCATCGCCCACTTCAAGGTCGATGACCTGCAATTCTTCGTTCATTACTGCTCTCTCATTAGCGATGACCCCAAACACGGACCGCGTTTTCTCAGATTTCGCCTCGCAGGGCAATGCTGTTGAAGACGCTGGTGCGGGCAGCGGCTCAACGCTCGATCGGCATGACCGCCAGAATCTGCCCGTTGGTGGTCTGCACCAGCATGTACTTGTCGTTGACTTGCACCCATTGGCTCTGGCTTGGCGGGGTTTTCAAGCCGTGACTCTTCCAGTTGACCAGGGCTTTTTCATAGCGTCTGTAGATCTCCGGCGCATGATCGCCGACTTGCAGGTTACGTGCATTGATCGGCGAAGCCTGGACGCTGGCTTGCACGGGATCATCGGCCAGGACCATCGGGCAGACGACGACAAAACTCGCAAACACCACCATGGCAGCCAGGTTTTCTTTATGCAGCATCGGTATTCCTCCAGTGAATTCGTGGCACCCGCTCTGGGACCGCGATTGCGTCCAGTCATTCAAAACGCTCACATCTCACTGTAGCGATGATTCTGCGCTTGACTGTACCGACGCGGTCACCAAAGACCAGAGTAGTCTGCTGACAACACTATCGCGCCTGCCTGAGCGGGCCCTGCCGGATGATTGCCATGCACATCGCCATTCTGACGTTTGAAGGGTTCAACGAACTGGACTCCTTGATTGCCTTCGGCATGTTGAGCCGGATTTCCTTGCTGGGAGATAAAGACTGGCGCGTGAGCATTGCCTCGCCAACTCCGCGAGTGACGTCCATGAACGGATTGACCATCGACGCCCACATCGACCTTGCACAAGCCTGTCAGGCCGATGCGGTACTAGTGGGCAGCGGGATGAGAACCCGCGAGGTGGCCAACGACCCGGCGATCATGGACCAACTACGACTGGACCCGACCCGCCAACTGCTGGCGGCGCAATGCTCCGGCACGTTTCTGTTGGCCAGGCTTGGATTGCTGGGCCACGCACCGGCCTGCACCGATACCACCAGCAAACCGTGGGTGGTGGCCGCCGGAATCAACATCATCAATCAGGCGTTCTACAGCGACAGCAATATCGCCACGGCGGGCGGCTGTCTGTCGGCTCAGTACCTCTCGGCCTGGCTGATCGCCCGCCTGAAGAGCCACGAAGCCGCCCGCGAGGTGCTGCACTATTTCGCCCCGGTGGGCGAAAAGGACGAGTACGTGACGCGAGCGCTGTCGCATATCCACTCCGCGATGCAGGCGGCTGTCTGACTGCACCTGGATAAAACACCACGCGGCAACGTGTGCAGTGAGTCATTGGGAAGCTTCGCCCCAGTGATAATCTGCACGCATCAATAGATGTTAAATATGCACTTATCATATCGATCGACCTGCTCCAGTATCCCGCCCTAATAAGATCCATGCGCCACGTTGCGCATGTCATAAAAAGCGCGGGAGACAAAACATGCAGGCTACAACCCATCCGCCAGCGACATCCGTTCGCAGCAAGGCCAGTGCGATTTTCCGGGTCACCTCGGGCAACTTCCTGGAACAGTTCGACTTCTTCCTCTTCGGTTTCTACGCCACGTATATTGCCGCGGCGTTCTTCCCTGCCAGCAGCGAATTCGCCTCGCTGATGATGACCTTCGCGGTGTTTGGCGCGGGCTTCTTGATGCGGCCGTTGGGCGCGGTGATTCTCGGTGCATACATCGATGACGTCGGTCGTCGCAAAGGTTTGATCGTCACCCTGTCGATCATGGCCAGCGGCACGATTCTGATTGTGCTGGTGCCCGGCTACGAGACCATCGGCCTGTTTGCCCCGGCACTGGTGTTGATCGGCCGCCTGCTTCAGGGGTTTTCCGCAGGCGCGGAACTGGGCGGCGTGTCGGTGTACCTGGCGGAAATCGCCACACCGGGCCGCAAGGGTTTCTTCACCAGTTGGCAGTCGGCCAGTCAGCAAGTGGCAATCGTCATTGCCGCCGCGCTGGGCTATGCGCTGAATCAATGGATGCCGGCGACAGTGATTGCCGACTGGGGCTGGCGCATTCCGTTTTTCGTCGGCTGCATGATCGTGCCGTTCATCTTCCTGCTGCGGCGCAATCTCGAAGAAACCGCAGAGTTCACTGCCCGTCGCCACCGCCCAAGTATGCGTCAGGTGTTCGGCACGCTGCTGCAGAACTGGCAGATCGTAATCGCCGGGATGCTGATGGTGGCGCTGACCACCACCGCGTTTTACCTGATCACCGTGTACGCACCGACCTTCGGCAAAACCGTGCTGCACCTGAGCACCGCCGATGCGTTGCTGGTGACCTTGCTGGTCGGTGTGTCGAACTTCTGCTGGCTGCCACTGGGCGGCGCACTGTCGGACCGCATCGGTCGGCGTCCGGTGTTACTGGCCATGACTCTGTTGACCTTGGCCACGGCCTATCCGGCGTTGTCATACCTGGTCCAGGCACCGAGTTTCATCAACATGCTGTTGGTGCTGCTGTGGTTGTCGTTCATTTACGGTTTGTACAACGGCGCAATGGTTGCAGCGCTGACTGAAATCATGCCGGTGGAAGTTCGCGTGGCCGGTTTCTCTCTGGCCTACAGCCTGGCGACAGCGGTATTCGGCGGCTTCACCCCGGCGATTTCGACCTTCTTGATTCAATACTCAGGCGATAAGGCCGCCCCCGGTTACTGGATGAGTTTCGCCGCGCTGTGTGCGTTGTGCGCAACGCTTTACTTGTACCGGCGCTCGACCGGCCGTTTGCAAGCCGCCGTGCAATAAGCCAATCCCTGACAGAGAGATGTCGATGAAGAAATTACTGAACCTCGCGGCGTTGACCCTGATCGGCGTCATGGGTTTGAGCACCGTGGCGCAGGCTGACGAACTTCGGGTGATGACCTCCGGTGGCTTCACTGCCGCCTATAAAGTGCTCGGTCCGAAGTTCGCCGCCGCCACCGGCAACACCCTCGACACGGCACTCGGCCCGTCGATGGGCAAGGCGCCTGAAGCGATCCCCAACCGGCTGGCCCGTGGCGAGCACGCCGATGTGGTGATCATGGTTGGCTATGCGCTGGATGAACTGATCAAGCAAGGCAAGGTCTTGCCCGGGTCGCGGGTTGAACTGGCCGATTCGAGGATTGGTCTGGTGGTGCGCGAGGGTGCAGCGAAGCCGGACATCGGCTCGGTCGAGGGGCTGAAGGCGACCTTGCTCAACGCCCGGTCCGTGGCCTACTCCGACAGCGCCAGCGGCGTGTACATCCAGGATCAGCTGTTCAAGCGCCTGGGTATCGAGCCGCAGCTCAAAGCCAAATCGACCATGGTGCCTAAAATCCCGGTGGGCTCTGTGGTTGCCAGCGGCGAGTACCAATTGGGCTTCCAGCAGGTCAGTGAATTGCTCCCGGTGCCCGGCGTGACCTTCGTCGGCAAGATTCCGGAATCCGTGCAGTCAGTGACGCGTTTCGCCGCTGGCATCCCCGTCGGCGCGCAACACCCGGTGCAAGCCAAGGCCTTGCTCGACTACCTCGCCTCCCCGGCCGCCCAGCCGGATGTCACGGCAACCGGACTCGACTCGGTCAGCCGCTAAGCCTGCCGCCGGCCTCAGCCGATCTACGCTGAGACCGGTTCTGGCGGTTGGCTGACCTTCATTTCAACGATCAACCGCTCCAGCTCCAACGCCGCCGGCGTCAACGTCCGCCCCCGGCGTTTGAGCAGGCCGACGCTACGCATAACCTGCGGGTCGGTCAGCGGTACATGAGTCAAAATCGGATGGTCACTGCCGGGCATCGCCATCAACGGCACCGCGGCAATACCCAGCCCGGCTTCGACCAGGCCGATCATCGTAGTGACATGACGGGTTTCGCAGATGCTCTGACGCGCCGGCACGATCCCGCTCAGCGCCTGATCCAGCAGAAAGCGATTGCCCGAGGTTTTGTCGAGGGAGATGTAATCCTGCTGGTACAGCTCGCTCCAGCTCACGCTTGCGCGACTGGCCAAGGCGTGATCGCGCCGGCAAGCGACCACATAACGCTCTTGCACCAGCGGTTCGAACTCGACCTCGGCCTCCAGCGTGCCCATGAAACTCAAGCCGAAATCCGCCTCGCCATTGACCACCGCACTCAACACGTCATGGGCGCTGGAGTCGAGGACCTTGACCTTGATTCGCGGAAAGCGCTGATGGTATTGGGCAACCACTCGCGGCATGAAGTAGTAGGCCGCCGAAGGCACGCAAGCCACGGTGACGTAACCCAAACGGGTCGACGCCACGTCGCTGATCCCCAGCAACGCCACATCCAGGTCATCCAGTAAACGGTCGACACTGGGCGCAAACGCGCGCCCTGCCTGGGTCAGGCTAACGCGGCGAGTGGTGCGTTCGAACAGTTTGACCCCGAGTGCGTCTTCGAGCTTTTCAATCCGTCGACTTAGCGCTGGCTGGGAGATACGCACCGCGTCGGCGGCCTTGCGAAAGCTGCCCTGCTCGACCACCGCGCGAAATGCCTGCAAGTCATTCAGGTCGAAATTGATGGCCATGACGCACACTCACCGGCAAACGAATTGATCAGCTTATCCTATGAATGTAACAAATTGATGCAAATTGTAACGCGCTAATCCGCGATAGCCGGCACTCATGACTGACTGATGCCACCCCAGCCTTTATCCTGTCCGCCCTTGTGGCCCATGATTGTCCGCAATGTGTGTCGTTCTACGTCTTCGTATTCCCAGGAGTAAGCCATGCCCCATGAAGGCAACCTGTTGCAAGCCGCTGTCGTCTTTCTGTTCGCGGCGGTGCTCACCGTGCCTTTGGCCAAACGCCTGCAATTGGGTGCGGTGTTGGGCTATCTGCTGGCCGGGGTAATCATCGGGCCATCGGTGCTGGGATTGATCGGCAACCCGCAAAGCGTCAGCCATATTTCCGAGCTCGGCGTGGTCTTGCTGCTGTTCATCATTGGCCTTGAGCTGTCGCCGCGACGGCTGTGGGTGATGCGCAAAGCGGTGTTTGGCGTCGGTCTGGCGCAGGTGCTGCTGACCGGTTCGGTGATCGGCGTGCTGGCGTTCTACGTGTTCGGCCAGGCACTCAACAGTGCGATCGTGCTCGGTCTGGGGCTGGCGTTGTCGTCCACTGCATTCGGCTTGCAAAGCCTCGCCGAACGCAAGGAACTGACCAGCCCTCACGGGCGGCTGGCGTTTGCCATTCTGCTGTTTCAGGACATCGCGGCGATCCCGCTGATCGCCATGGTGCCGCTGCTCGCGGGCGGTGATCACACCACGACCGCCGCTGAAGATTTGAACCATGTCCTGCGCGTGCTGGGTAGCATCGCGGTGGTGGTAATCGGTGGCCGTTACCTGTTGCGACCGGTGTTTCGTATCGTCGCCAAAACCGGTCTGCCGGAAGTCTCGACCGCCACTGCGCTGCTGGTGGTGATCGGCACTGCGTGGCTGATGGACCTGGTCGGCGTGTCGATGGCGCTGGGGGCATTCCTCGCCGGCTTGCTGCTGGCGGACTCGGAGTACCGCCATGAACTGGAAGCGCAAATCGAACCGTTCAAGGGCCTGCTGCTGGGGCTGTTTTTCATCAGTGTCGGCATGGGCGCCAATATCAGCCTGTTGTTCAGCGCCCCGGCGACCGTGCTGGGCCTGACCCTGCTGTTGATCATGCTCAAGCTGCCGCTGCTGTTTGTCGTCGGGCGGCTGGCCGGAGGTCTGAGTCGGCTGAGTGCGCTGCGCCTGGGTATCGTGCTGGCGGCGGGCGGTGAGTTTGCGTTCGTGGTGTTCAAGATCGGCCGCGATCAAGGCCTGTTCGACCCACGGATGTACGACCTTCAGGTGCTGACCATCACCCTGTCCATGGCCGTGACACCGCTGTTGCTGCTGATGTGTGGCCGACTGGTGAAATCGAAAATCCAGCCCGTCGCCGTACCGCCGCACTTGCGTGAAATCGACACCGACGCACCCCGCGTGGTGATCGCTGGCATGGGCCGGATGGGACAGATCGTGGCGCGGATCCTGCGGGCGCAGAAAATCCAGTTCGTCGCCCTCGACACCTCGGTGGAAACCATCGAACTGTCGCGCAGTTTTGGCGGCGTACCGGTGTTCTACGGTGACCCGATGCGCCCGGAAATTCTCAGCGCGGCCAAGGTTGGGCAGGCGGAATTCTTTGTGATTGCCACCGATGACCCGGACACCAACATCAAGACTGCCGAGTTGGTGCGCAAGCTCTACCCGCACATGAAAATCATCGCCCGCGCGCGTAACCGTCAGCATGTGCACCGCTTGGTCGACCTCAGTGCCGAGGCGATCCGGGAAACCTATTATTCCAGCCTGGAAATGAGTCGCCGGACCCTGCTCGGTCTGGGCCTGAGCAAGACCCAGGCGGATGCCCGCATCGAGACGTTCAAGCATCACGACGAACAAGTGCTCGAAGCCCAGCACGCGATCTACGACGATGCCGCGAAAGTCATGCAGACCGCCCAGGAAGCCCGAACCGAACTGGCACGGCTGTTCGAGGCGGATCAGCTTGAGGAAGAGACGGGCAAACCTTGAAACCCGAAAAGATCGCGCTCCCCGTAGATACTCTGTTTCCGGTCAAGCTTTCGCGAAGTGCTTTTCGCTGAAAAGCTTGGCCGTATCAAAATCCTC
>NZ_JBXALR010000019.1:0-62444 GCF_058799675.1 Pseudomonas sp. GW822-FHT06B12 | reverse complement strand
AGGCTCGCTCCCACAGTAGATCTATGTACATCCGCAAGGGATTGGTCGGCTGTCAGGCCGCCATCGCAGGCAAGCCACACAGTTGAACTGTGTACATCTGCAAGAGATTGGCCGGCTATCAGGCCGCCAAGATCAGAAGATCGCAGCCAGCGGCAGCTCCTACGGGGAATTGCGGGCAAAAAAAAAGGCGACCGAAGTCGCCCAAAATGCCTTGCGTGCTCGTGCTTCCAGAAAGACCTAAGGCTTTTTGCGCTTATGTGCGTCTTTCCAGATAAAGAATCCAAACCCGGCAAAAAACAGAACCATGAGGCCGACAGTCAGCACTCCGGCGATCACCACATTATCGAAAAACATGACTGGCCTCCTGCACTTGCCCTGTTGCGATGGGGCTAAGTTAACCAATCAGGCACGAAAGAAAATTGACCGGGATCAATACCGCCCAAGACAGGGCATAAAGGAGGGGAAATAACTGACCTGCATCAACAGATGCAGGAGGCTCAACGCTTTTTCGGTTTGTTTTTCGGTTTGTTTTTCGGCTTTTTTTTGGTTTTGCCCAAAGGCATGGCCTGTTCGAAAGCCTGACGCACTTCGTTCAGGCGCTTTTCATTGAGGTCATGCACGCGCTTGGCACGCTCGGTGTTGAGGTCGATCAGCTTGTCGTCTTGGCTCATGGCGTGGCTTACATCTTCAAGGTCAATACAGGCGAAGCACAGCGACCACCGTCACCCTGCCCGCTCAAGGTTTGCCAATAATGCGGCCAATGGCTGGCGCTGACCAGCCGCCCGCAGCATCAGAGCGCAACAAAAAGTGTGCAAGCATCAGACCTCGATATCGACCCACAACCCCTGACGCGGCTGATCGTCCATCAACGGGACCACCGGTACCGTATTGTCGGCGTTCAACTCGTCACCCGGCACGGCCAGGTGCTCCTCAGGATCCTCTTCGGCTTCACGACGACGCCTGTCGCGTTCCTGCTGACGCCGCTGCTCTTCGCGCAACAACAGCGCCGACTCTTCGGCATGACGCTTGTGCAGGTCGATCGTGCTTTCACTGGAGCTCGCCTCCACCGGCACCACCGGCGGAATATCCGGCCGCTGGCGAATCGGGTCCTGCTGGGAAGTGATCGGCACGGCACTCAAGGGGAGCATCGGTGGCAGCATAGTATTAGTCTCCTGACGGCAGGCTGTCGGCTGCTGAGGCCGCGACTTGAACCACCGGTCGCAAACTGCAACTCAACACACACGTAGGAGCTGCCGCAGGCTGCGATCTTTTGATCTTCAAAGCCTGAAAAGATCGCAGCCTTCGGCAGCTCCTACTGAGTAACCCTTTGGCCTCGGCACCTGCATCCGTTAATATAGTCGGCTTTTTCAAGGCGGGAGTCAGGCAGCATGGCGCAGCAGTATCAACCGGGGCAACGCTGGATTAGTGACAGCGAAGCCGAGCTAGGTTTAGGCACCGTTCTGGCACAGGACGGTCGCTTGCTGACCGTGCTCTATCCGGCCACTGGCGACACTCGCCAGTACGCGCTACGGAATGCGCCCCTCACTCGTGTGAGGTTTTCGCCGGGTGACATGATCACTCACTTCGAAGGCTGGAAAATGACCGTGCGCGAAGTCGACGACGTCGACGGCCTGCTGGTCTACCACGGGCTCAACGCGCAGAACGAAGTAGTAACCCTGCCTGAGACTCAACTCTCGAACTTCATCCAGTTCCGTCTGGCCAGCGACCGTTTGTTCGCCGGGCAGATCGACCCACTGGCCTGGTTCTCCCTGCGTTACCACACTCTGGAACACACCAGCCGCCAGTTGCAATCCTCGCTCTGGGGCCTGGGTGGCGTGCGTGCGCAACCGATCGCCCACCAATTGCACATTGCCCGTGAAGTCGCTGACCGTATCGCGCCACGAGTTCTGTTGGCGGACGAAGTCGGTCTGGGTAAAACCATCGAAGCCGGTCTGGTGATCCATCGCCAACTGCTCTCGGGTCGCGCCAACCGCGTGTTGATCCTGGTTCCGGAAAACCTCCAGCACCAGTGGCTGGTGGAGATGCGCCGTCGTTTCAACCTGCAAGTCGCACTGTTCGACGAAGAACGTTTCATCGAAAGCGATGCCAGCAACCCGTTCGAAGACACCCAACTCGCGCTGGTCGCTCTGGAATGGCTGGTGGACGACGAAAAAGCCCAGGACGCGCTGTTCGCTGCCGGCTGGGACCTGCTGGTGGTCGACGAAGCGCACCACCTGGTGTGGCACGAAGATCAGGTCAGCCCTGAGTACTCGCTGGTCGAACAGCTCGCAGAAACCATTCCCGGCGTACTGCTGCTGACCGCGACCCCAGAGCAACTGGGTCAGGACAGCCACTTCGCCCGCCTGCGCCTGCTCGACCCAAACCGTTTCCACGACCTGAAAGCCTTCCGCGCCGAGAGCGAGAACTATCGCCCGGTAGCCGAAGCCGTTCAGGAACTGATGGACCAGGGGCGTTTGTCCCCGGCCGCGCACAAAACCATCCAGGGTTTCCTCGGTGACGAAGGCGAAGCGCTGTTGACCGCCGTCAACGAAGGCGACGCTGAAGCCAGCGCCCGTCTGGTGCGCGAATTGCTGGACCGCCACGGCACTGGCCGCGTGCTGTTCCGTAACACCCGCGCCGCGGTGCAAGGCTTCCCGGAACGCAAACTGCATCCGTACCCGCTGCCGTGCCCAGACGAATACCTCGAACTGCCGCTGGGCGAACACGCCGAGCTGTACCCGGAAGTCAGCTTCCAGGCGCAACCGGATATAGATGAAGAACAACGCTGGTGGCGCTTCGACCCACGGGTCGAGTGGCTGATCGACCAGCTGAAAATGCTCAAGCGCACCAAAGTGCTGGTGATCTGCGCCCACGCCGAAACCGCGATGGACCTGGAAGACGCCTTGCGCGTGCGTTCCGGCATCCCGGCCACGGTGTTCCACGAAGGCATGAACATCCTTGAGCGTGACCGCGCCGCCGCTTACTTCGCCGACGAAGAGTTCGGCGCGCAAGTGCTGATCTGCTCGGAAATCGGCAGTGAAGGTCGCAACTTCCAGTTCTCCCACCACCTGGTGCTGTTCGATCTGCCATCGCATCCGGACCTGCTGGAACAGCGGATCGGTCGTCTGGACCGGATCGGCCAGAAGCACATCATCGAATTGCACGTGCCGTACCTGGAAACCAGTCCGCAAGAGCGTCTGTTCCAGTGGTACCACGAAGCGCTGAACGCGTTCCTCAACACCTGCCCGACCGGCAACGCCTTGCAGCATCAGTTCGGCCCACGCCTGCTGCCGCTGCTGGAAAACGCCGATGACGGCGAGTGGCAAGCGCTGATCGATGAAGCCCGGACCACCCGTGAAAACCTCGAAGCCGAGTTGCACAGCGGCCGTGACCGTCTGCTGGAACTCAACTCCGGTGGCGCAGGCGAAGGTGACGCGCTGGTTGAGGCGATCCTTGAGCAAGACGATCAGTTCGCCCTGCCGATCTACATGGAAACCCTGTTCGACGCGTTCGGCATCGACAGCGAAGACCATTCGGAAAACGCACTGATCCTCAAGCCGAGCGAAAAAATGCTCGACGCCAGCTTCCCGCTGGGCGACGACGAAGGCGTCACCATCACCTACGACCGCAACCAGGCGCTGTCTCGCGAAGACATGCAATTCATCACCTGGGAGCACCCGATGGTTCAGGGCGGTATGGACCTGGTCCTGTCCGGCTCGATGGGCAACACCGCCGTCGCGCTGATCAAGAACAAGGCACTCAAGCCTGGCACCGTGTTGCTGGAACTGCTCTATGTCAGCGAAGTGGTTGCTCCGCGCTCGCTGCAACTGGGCCGTTACCTGCCGCCGGCCGCCCTGCGCTGCCTGCTTGATGCCAACGGCAACGACCTGTCGGGCCGCGTCTCGTTCGAAACCCTCAACGACCAGCTCGAAAGCGTGCCACGCGCCAGCGCCAACAAGTTTGTCCAGGCCCAGCGTGATCAACTGACCCCGCGCATCAATGCCGGTGAAGAGAAGATCACCCCGCGCCACGCCGAACGTGTGGCCGAAGCGCAGCGCCGTCTGGCCGCTGACACCGAAGAAGAACTGGCGCGCCTTACCGCCCTGCAAGCGGTCAACCCGACGGTACGCGACAGCGAACTGGTTGCCCTGCGTCAGCAGCGCGAGCAAGGCCTGGCCATGCTCGACAAAGCGGCACTGCGACTGGAAGCGATCCGGGTGCTGGTGGCGGGTTAATCCCTCCTCTTCCACTGCTAAAACAAAGAAGGCCCGCAGCGATGCGGGCCTTTTTTTATACTTGATTGTTGTGTTGTTGCTGATGACCTCATCGCGAGCAAGCTCGCTCCCACATTTGATTTTCAATGACGCAACATTTGTGCTCGACGACGCCCCCCCCTGTGGGAGCGAGCTTGCTCGCGATGGCGATCATGCAGTCGCCGCAGAAACCCCAGGCCCAACCACAGCAACCAGCCCTTCCTTCATCCGCTTCGCATCCCTCACAAAACACCGCGAAGCCAGGAACAGAAACACCATGGTGAAAAACAACGCCACCGGAATCAGGTACATCGCGTCATGCAGCCCCACCGCCTTGAACGCCTCGCTCATTTGCCCGGCACCGGCCGCCAGCATCGCGGCATGGGCGAAATGATCGGACAAAGCGCCCACCACTACCGGCCCAAGACCGCCGCCCAGCAAATACAAACCGGCAAAAAACAACGCCATCGCCGTGGCACGCAGGCGCGGTTCGACCACGTCCTGAATGGCCGTGTAAACGCAGGTATAAAAGTTGTAGGCAAACAACCAACCGACGCTGAACGCCACGACGAACACACCGATTTCAATCCGTCCGGCGTGCAGTGCCCAAGCCGTGCACAGGGTCGAGATGATCAGACTGAACGCGGCAAACAGCAGTCGACCGTTGGCCACGCGCTGGTGAATCTTGTCGGCCACCCAACCGCCCAGCGTCAGACCGAACAAGCCGGTCACGCCGACGATTACCCCGGTCGCTACCGCAGCTTGCTGCAACGGCAGCTGAAAATAGCGCTGCAACATCGGCACCAGAAACGAGTTGCACGCATAGGTGGCGAAGTTGAAACACAGCCCCGCCATTACCAGCCAGAGGAAGGTCGGAATCGCCAGCACCCGGCGAATCGGCCGATCCACCCGCTCCTGGGACACTTGCACCGATTCCGCCGCACCGCGCTTGGGCTCTTTGATGAAGAACATGAAGATCGCCAGAATCAAACCCGGTATCGCCGCGATGAAAAACGGCGCACGCCAGCTGTCGAACGCCTTGACCATCGCGCCGATGGTGAAGAACGCCAGCAACAGGCCCAGCGGCAACCCCAACATGAAGATACCCATGGCCCGCGCCCGACGGTGCGCCGGGAACAGATCACCGATCAGCGAATTGGCGGCCGGCGCATAGCTGGCCTCACCAATGCCGATCCCCATACGCACGATCAGGAAACTCCAGAAACTCCCCACCAGACCGTTGACCGCCGTCAGCCCGCTCCATACCGCCAACCCCCACCCCATCAGCTTGCTGCGCGAACCCGTGTCGGCCATGCGCCCTAACGGCAGACCGGCAATGGCATAAACGATGGTGAACGCAGTACCGATAATCCCCAGCTGAAAGTCACTGAGGTGCCATTCCATACGAATCGGCTCGATGATGATCGCCGGGATCGTACGGTCGAAGAAGTTGAACAGATTGGCCAGGAACAGCAGGAACAGAATGCGCCAGGCATTCGCCGCTTGGGTCGAGTTCTGCATGAGTCCGTCTCTTTTATTGTCATGAGGGCTTCACTGCCGACGGCATTCGAGCCCGGAACCCGCAATCTAGTCAGCGCCATGGCCGCTGTCTGTCATTATTCGTCAGGCTGATACCCGCCCATGACGGCCAGCCCCCGCGCGTGACGATTTATTTCCAAACGTTCTTGGGCTTATTGCGAAATGGTTAGAATCAATGTGCCACCATCCCTTGCACTCTGCGCATGGCCTCTATACTCCAAGCATTCGCCAGCGTTCATGGCGCCGGTGCTGGATGACTCAGAGACGGGGCATGCTATGGAGTGGCTTGGTTTGCATTTCATTACCGAGCTGCCAGAGAGCAGTGGGCAAGTCGTCCTCAATTGCACTCATAACCCCTTTCTGGTGCTACTGGCCTATCTGGTTGCCTGTGCAGCCAGCTTCGCCACGCTGGACATGGCCGAACGCGTCGGTCATGCCGAAAATCCTGCCTCTCAAAGGCTCTGGCGCTGGGTCGGTGCCTGCTGCCTGTCGGGCGGTATCTGGGCCATGCACTTCATCAGCATGCTGGCGTTCCAGGCCCCCATCGACATCCATTACGACTTGCCGGCCACCCTGCTTTCCCTGTTGATCGCCTTTATCGCAGCCTTTGTAGCGATGAACACCCTGAGCAATGCTCAACTGAACGTGCGGCAATACGTGCAAACCTCGATTTGCATCGGACTGGGCATCGCCACCATGCATTACGTGGGAATGACGGCGATGCGTTCGAACGCCGTGGCCCACTACCAGCCAATCATGTTCGGCCTGTCGGTCCTGATTGCCATCGGTGCCAGCGCCATTGCCTTGCTGCTGTCGCATGGTCTGCGCAACGGCGGCGGCATCGCTCATCAAGTACTCAAATACACCGCCAGCCTGGTACTCGGCGCCGGCATCGTGAGCATGCACTTCACCGGCATGCAGTCCATGAGCCTGGTATTGCCGACCGGTGTCCCCATGCAACTGTCGGTCGACGACGACCACCTGCAACTGGCGCTGACGATTGCGCTGATCGCGCTGGTGGTCATCGGCAGCAGCATCAGCGCCGCCCTCGCCGACAAAAAGCTGCAGCACAAGGACCATGACCTGCGCCGGGTCAACGCGCTGCTCAGTCAACTGGATCAGGCGCGCATGTCGCTGCAACAAGTGGCGCACTACGACCCCCTGACCAACCTGATCAACCGCCGAGGGTTCAATCAGATCTTCGCCGAAAAGCTCATCGAGAAAAGCACCCATGGCGGCATGCTGGCGGTGATGTTTCTGGACATCGATCACTTCAAGCGGATCAACGACAGCCTCGGTCATGACGCCGGTGACGAACTGTTGAAAGTGCTCGCCAACCACATCAAAAGCTCGACCCGCAGCCACGATGATGTGGTCGCGCGGTTTGGCGGCGATGAGTTCTGCATTCTGATCAACCTGCGTGAGCGCGACGAAGCACGGCACATGGCCCAGCGCATCATGCAAAAGATGAAGGAGCCGATCGAGTTGGCCGGCAGGCGCATGGTCATGACCACCAGCATCGGTATCAGCGTGTTCCCTGACGACGGCAAAACCTGCGAGGAACTGCTGAAACACGCCGACCTGGCGCTGTACCAATCCAAGGGCAACGGCCGAAACGGCCTGCACTTCTTCAGCTCCAACCTGAAAACCAAGGCGACGATGGCGCTGCAACTCGAAGAAGAACTGCGCAATGCCTTACGCGACGAAGACGGATTGATGCTTTATTACCAGCCGATCTATGACCTCAAAAGCGGCCAGGTCACCAAACTGGAAGCGCTGATTCGCTGGCAGCACCCGGTGCACGGTTTACTCGCACCCGACCGCTTCATCCCGATTGCCGAAGCCAATGGCTTGATCGCCGAACTCGACAACTGGGTGCTGCGCAAAGCCTGCGAAGACCTGAGCGAGCTGTCCAGGCACGGCTGCGAGTCGTTGAAAATCGCCGTGAACTGCTCGCCCCTCAATCTCGCTCGCGAAGAGCTCGCCGAAGAAGTCGAAAGTGCGCTGCGAGCGGCCAGCGTCGCGCCGCAGAGGCTGGAGCTGGAGGTTACGGAAAACGCACTGATGGGCAACATCGCCAATACGCTGGTGCTGTTGCGCAAAATTCGTGCACTCGGTGTTTCGTTGTCGATCGACGATTTTGGCACCGGTTACTCGTCGCTGGCCTACCTCAAGCGTTTGCCTCTGAACACCCTGAAAATCGACCGTTCGTTTATCCTGGACATTCCCAAGGCCACCCAGGACATGGAGATCGTCCAGGCTATTATCGTCATGGCCCATACCCTGCATTTGCAGGTGGTCACCGAAGGGGTCGAAACCCTGGAGCAATACCAGTTTCTCGAACGCTTCGGTTGCGACTTTATTCAGGGTTACTTGTTGAGCCGCCCGGTACCGCTGGCTGAATTGCGCCCGGTACTGAACGAGATCAACCAGCGTAAACACCCACACCCTGTCAGTCCTTTAAGTCTGGCTCGCGGTATAGATGGATTAGTGTCGCGGGATCTTTTTCCAGAAAGCCCTGACCACCATGCAGGCGCATCAACTGTGCGGCCAGTCCACTGATCGGCGTCGCCGAGCCCTGCTCGCGGGAAAACTTCACTGCACCATCCAGGTCCTTGAGCAGCGTCCGAACATGCCACTTTATGGGTTCGAAACGGCTCTCGGCCATTTGCGGGGCGAGTATCTGCAAGGGTTTCGAGTCGGCAAACCCGCCGCTCAATGCTTCGGCCAGCAGGCTCGCATCCACGCCTGAGCGTTCGGCCAGCGCCACCACCTCAGCAATGACCAACGCATTGCAGGCAACAATCATCTGGTTGCAGGCCTTGGTCACCTGCCCTGCGCCGACCGCGCCCATGTGCGTGACCCGTTGACCGAGGCTCAACAGCACCGGGCGCACTCGCTCAACATCCGCAGATGTGCCGCCGACCATGATCGCCAGGCTGGCGGCTTCGGCACCCGCTACACCACCGGATACCGGCGCATCCAGCCAACCCATGCCGGTACGGCTGGCCAGCTCGGCAGCCATTTCCCGCGTCGCCGTGGGTTCCAGACTGGAAAAATCCACCAGCAGCTGACCGGTTTTCGCGCCAAACGCAACGCCTGCCGCACCGAACACCACCTCGCGCACCACCTCGGTGTTGGCCAGGCACAACATCACCAGATCGGCGTGCTGACACAGCTCGGCAGGCGTGGCCACTTGTCGCGCCCCGGCCTCGACCAACGGTGCGCACTTGGCCGGATCACGATTCCACACCGTCAGTGAGTAACCCGCCGCCAATAGGCGCCGACACATCGGCAAACCCATCAAGCCGATTCCAGCGAACGCGAGTGAAGGTAACGTTGCCATCAATTTGCCTCTGTTCGATTAAAGATCGCCAAATATTGGCCGATTCATCATCAATCAGGAAAGGATTCCCCCTAGCGACGCTCAGGTAAAGCCCTATCGCTGGGGACACTATCGCGATGTAAAGTCGCGAGTTCTTTATTCGTGATGGCTTGATGATATCTCGCCGCCAAACCAACCAGTCCAGGCACATGGCGCACAATGACTTCTAAAAATAATCCTGCCCCTGCGGTATCCGAACTGACGCTCACCGCCGCCACGGATAAACCTCCAGTCCCGAAGCCATTGACCAGCACACGAGCGCTTGCGACTCAGCAGTATCTGTATTTCACCGAGACCAACACCGATCGCATCCTCGACAACCTCGACGGCCTGCGCGATCTGGTATTCCCCAAGCCGCCGCACCTGGAAGACACCCACGAACTGCATCAGCAGGAGTTTCCCTCGGTTTGCCTGATCGGTCTGGGTCGCTGCGGTTCGAACATTGCGCTGGACGTCGCGGAGCTGGTGTACAACGCCCGCAAGTTCTACCTCAACGAGTTCAACAACGAAGACAAGCCCTATGCTGAAAAAGGCTACAGCCCTGCGCAATGGATTCGCAACAACCTGAAACTGGGTGCCGGCAAGGCCACCAAACCGGTGTTCCTGGTCGAGCCGCTGGTGATGCTCGGCGACCTGGACAAAGACATCGCCGGACGTATCCGCTTCTCGCGCAAGGGCGAAAAAAGCGGCTTCCTGCGCGACTACAGCAAAATGAAGATCATGGACCTCTCGGAAGTCCACGCCGGTGGCGCCGGTAACGCGCCGATCCTCGGCCAGTACCTGGCGAAGATCATCCTGAACAAGGACACCCAGCGTTTCTCCAGCCCTGACTGGAAGATGATTCATTCGTACCTGATCGACAGCTGCGGCATCAAGGCCAACCAGTCGCGCCTGTACTTCTCGATCTTCAGCGCCGGCGGCGGTACCGGTTCGGGCATGGCCTCGGAGTTCGGCCTGGCCCAGCAGCACTCGTACATGAACAAGACGTTCGACACCAAACCGGTGGACGAGCACGACAGCAAGAGCGGCCACTCCTTCGTTTTCGAGCCGATCTTCACCAGCGGCATTTGCGTACTGCCGAACATTTCCGATCACCGCAGCGAAATGTCTGAGGCTCTGCACATCAACGCCGGTCGCCTGCTGTGCAAGTACCTGTCGGAAGAATGGGATTTTTCGTACAACTTCGCCAACGAAGACAGCAGCGAAGCCAGCGTCATGGGCCGTATCCGTCCATGGAATGCGATGATGCTGATCTCCAACGACATCATGCGTTACGCCGAAGAGAACGATGACGGCAATATCCAGAACATTGATGTCAATGCCATGGAAAAGCACGCCAACCAGTACATCTCGCAGCAGATCTTCAACATTCTGACGGCCCAGGCCGTCACTACCGACTACGACCAGAACTACTTCCGTCGGGCCGGTATCGATATCGGCGAAACCATTCGCCTGGACGCCAACGACCTGTTCATGAGTCTGGCCGGGCCAGTGGCGATTGCCTACGCCGAATCGGTGGTACCAGAGCAACCGGCACCGAGCAGTGACAAGTTCAAGGTGTTCGACAAAGAGCCGCAGCGCCTGAACATCGACGACCTGTTCTTCCGCTCCATCGACCTGCCGCACTTCAATAAGGTGACCCAGGCCATCGAAGGCATCAGCCTGTTGCCGATCGAGTCCAAGCGTTATCGCGCATCGCTGGAGCAATACAAGAACTCGGGTTACGACGCTGCTGCCCTGCATGACCTGCACTTCTTCAAGAACTGCTCGTCGGTCGTGTCGATCGTGTCGCTGCCCAAGGATTACAAGCTGTCCTATATGGACCTGAACCGGTTGAAGACTCACCTCAACAGCCTGTTCCCCAACACCACGCTCAAGCGTTATGCACTGGTGATCGGCGCCTCGGCCAACCTCTCGCTGACCACCCTGATCGCCAAGAGCCCGTGCCTGTCAGACGATTTCCTGACCTTGATCGTGGCGTTCATCAAACGCTGCTTTGCACGCAACCCGTACCGTTTCGACGAAACGCTGGACAACTCGATCCTCGACTTCATCATTCATGAAGACTTCGACGAGGCCAGAATCGACGAACTGCTCAACGAGTTCGAAAACCCGGCGAAGATCCTCGACACCAACTGGTACGCGATCAAGCCGATGTACGAGAAGAAGTACCGCGAGCTGATCAACGACAAAGACAAATTCGTCTCGATCAACGACATCCGCCTGTCGCGCGATTGCGTGAAAAAAGCCATCAAGTACCTGCGCGAGATCTACCGTCACCGCATCGGCAAGACCAAGGTCATTTCGCTGAATAACCATACTGGCAAGACGGTCTGATCGCGTCGCGGCCAATCGCGAGCAGGCTCGCTCCCACAGTGATCGGTGTCGAACACAAACTCTGTGAACGCCACTGAATCCTGTGGGAGCGAGCTTGCTCGCGATGGCGTCCTCACATCCAGCACATATCCAACATCCAGAAACAATTAAGCAGCCGTTCGGCTGCTCTCTCAACTGTTCCCGTTACGTTTACGTAACCTTCCCCCCGCCAGCCTGTGGCATTTCTCTACGGCAACCTGCCATCACGCTACTCGGCTACACACTTTTGCCCGAGCGCAGCCAGCACCAAATCGGTGCAAACCGTCAGGCCTGCGCCCTTTCCTGGATCAGAATCCACGGCGAAACCACCACCGCCCAGAGCTGCGGATCACGTTCGACCAAATCCAGCGCCCGCGTCGCAGACACCTTGGCAACCTTCTCGGCAGCCAGCCAGGCAGCCACTTTCTCGCCCTGATCCTCGGCCACGGCTTCGGCTGCTTCGATCAAATCCAGATCGGCCTCGACCCACAATAGGGCACCCTTGGCAAAGAACGGTTCGAGTTCCTTCCAGGTAATAGATGCGGTTTCACCAAGCAGCTTGGCATAGAGGGTGCTAGGTTCTTGAGTCATGGGCCCTGTCCGGAAAAGAAATCGGCGCAATCATAACGTCGGTGCCCTGGCAGAAAAACCCGGATGCAATAGAGTCATTGATCGAGAACTGCAGGAAAGCAAGGATAGCCGCTGAATCAGGCCACTACCCAGCCAAAATCCCGCCGCAATTCTGTCTTTTTCTTTCAAAAATGCGACACCCTCAGGTTTTGCCCCTGAGCGCCAGCTTTCCAAGCGAACAACCGGCGCTCTACACTGTACCGGTACAGTTGCCGGGGGGCATTTCCGGAGGATATCCAGGATATCGATCCGGTTCTGTGGCTCTGGCCGCCAGGACTATAAAAATTACAACAGTAAGAGTGGAGCACTATGAATAAGGCTACTAAGCAGATTTCCAAACTGTTTGCCGCTATGGTTCTGGCCGGAGTCGCCAGCCATTCGTTCGCAGCTGACACCATCAAGATCGGCATCGCCGGCCCTAAAACCGGTCCAGTGACCCAGTACGGTGACATGCAGTTCACCGGCGCTAAAATGGCCATCGAGCAGATCAACGCCAAGGGCGGTGTCGACGGCAAGATGCTCGAAGCCAAAGAATACGATGACGCCTGCGACCCTAAACAGGCCGTTGCCGTCGCCAACAAAGTGGTCAACGACGGCGTCAAGTTCGTGGTCGGTCACCTCTGCTCCAGCTCCACTCAGCCAGCGTCCGACATCTACGAAGACGAAGGCGTGATCATGATCACCCCTGCCGCCACCAGCCCGGACATCACTAACCGTGGCTACAAAATGGTGTTCCGCACCATCGGCCTGGACAGCGCCCAGGGCCCTGCCGCCGGTAACTACATCGCCGATCACGTAAAACCGAAAATCGTTGCTGTTCTGCATGACAAACAGCAATACGGTGAAGGCATCGCCACCGCCGTGAAGAAAACCCTCGAAGCCAAAGGCGTCAAGGTTGCCGTGTTCGAAGGCCTCAACGCCGGTGACAAGGACTTCTCCTCGATCATCCAGAAACTCAAGCAAGCCAACGTCGACTTCGTCTACTACGGCGGCTACCACCCGGAACTGGGCCTGATCCTGCGTCAGTCCAAGGAAAAAGGCCTGAACGCCAAGTTCATGGGGCCGGAAGGCGTCGGCAACGACTCCATCTCGCAGATCGCCCAGGACGCTTCCGAAGGCCTGCTGGTGACCTTGCCGAAATCTTTCGACCAGGATCCGGCCAACAAGGCACTGGTTGACGCGTTCGCCGCCAAGAAGCAGGACCCGAGCGGTCCGTTCGTGTTCCCGGCCTACTCGGCAGTCGAAGTGATCGCTGAAGGCATCAAGGCAGCGAAGAGCGAAGACACCACCAAAGTAGCCGCGGCTATCCGCGCTGGCACCTTCAAGACCCCGACCGGTGACCTGTCGTTCGACTCGAAGGGCGACCTGAAGAACTTCAAGTTCGTGGTTTACCAGTGGCACTTTGGCAAACCTAAAACCGAAGTTTCGCCTCAGTAAGGCGCTGCCTGACTGACTGCCAATAAAGCCCACGGCGTGCCGTGGGCTTTGTTTTACGAGGTAATGGGCCGTGCCTCCGTGATCCGGAAGCCTCCCCACCTGAAAATCTCAAAACCGTCATCAGCGGTTCGCTGGCAAACCTCACGTTCGAAGTGGATGCAGATCCACGGGGCCTGAGCGGGAAAATGACTCCACCAGTGAAATGCGTATCAGGTTTTTAGGAGCGCTGTAATGCCTGAGATCTATCACTTTTTCCAACAGCTGGTTAATGGTCTGACCATTGGCAGCACATATGCCCTGATCGCCATCGGCTATACGATGGTTTACGGCATCATTGGAATGATTAACTTCGCCCATGGCGAGGTCTACATGATCGGTTCCTACGTGGCCTTCATCGTCCTTGCCGGACTGGCCATGCTGGGTATCCATTCTCTACCGCTGTTGATGACCGCCGCATTCCTGGCGACCATCGTTGTTACCAGTGCCTACGGCTACAGTATCGAACGGATCGCCTACCGCCCTCTGCGGGGCAGTAACCGCCTGATCCCGCTGATCTCGGCCATCGGCATGTCGATCTTCCTGCAAAACACCGTACTGCTCTCGCAGGACTCCAAGGACAAATCGATCCCCAACCTGATTCCGGGCAGCTTCAGCTTCGGTCCGGGCGGCGCACAGGAAGTGCTGATCTCCTACATGCAGATCCTGGTGTTCGTCGTGACCCTGGTGGTGATGCTCTGCCTCACCCAGTTCATCTCGCGTTCACGTCTGGGTCGTGCCTGCCGGGCCTGTGCCGAAGACATCAAGATGGCCAACCTGCTGGGCATCAACACCAACAACATCATCGCCCTGACCTTCGTCATCGGTGCCGCCCTGGCGGCCGTGGCGGCTGTACTGCTGAGCATGCAGTATGGCGTGATCAACCCGAACGCCGGATTCCTGGTGGGCCTCAAGGCCTTTACCGCAGCGGTTCTGGGCGGCATCGGGAGCATTCCGGGCGCCATGCTCGGTGGTCTGGTGCTGGGGGTGGCCGAAGCATTCGGCGCCGATATATTCGGTGACCAGTACAAGGACGTGGTGGCTTTCGGCCTTCTGGTTCTGGTGTTGTTATTCCGGCCAACCGGCCTGTTGGGCCGTCCGGAGGTTGAAAAAGTATGATTCGGAATCTTAAACAGGCGCTTTTCAGCGCGCTATTGGTTTGGGCTGTGGCGTACCCGGTACTCGGTCTGAAACTGTCCATCGCCGGCATCAACCTCGAAGTTCAAGGTGCCAGCACTTCCACGCTGATCATCATCGCCGTCTGTTCGGTGCTGATGTTCCTGCGGGTGATATTCGACCGCCAATACACGACCGCCATGCGCTCCGTGCCCAAAGGTAAATTGATCCCGGCCGGTGCGAGCCAGTTCCTGACCCTGCCCAGCACCCAGCGCTGGGTCATCATGGGATTGATCGTCGTCGCTCTGGTCTGGCCGTTCTTCGGCTCGCGCGGTGCGGTGGATATCGCCACGCTGATTCTGATCTATGTGCTGCTCGGTCTGGGCCTGAACATCGTGGTCGGCCTGGCGGGTCTGCTCGACCTGGGCTACGTCGGTTTCTACGCGGTGGGTGCCTACAGCTATGCGCTGCTGTCGCACTACTTCGGCCTGAGCTTCTGGATCTGCCTGCCCATCGCCGGCTTGATGTCGGCGACCTTCGGCTTCCTGCTGGGCTTCCCGGTGCTGCGTCTGCGCGGTGACTATCTGGCGATCGTGACCCTGGGCTTCGGTGAGATCATCCGGCTGTTCCTGCGTAACCTGACCGGCCTCACGGGCGGACCGAACGGCATCAGCAACATTCCCAAACCGACGCTGTTCGGCCTGAGCTTCGACAGAACGGCCGCCGAAGGCATGCAGACCTTCCACGAGTTCTTCGGCCTGACGTACAACCCGGTCAGCAAGGTGGTTTTCCTCTACCTGGTGGCGCTATTGCTGGCGCTGTTCGCACTGTTCGTGATCAACCGTCTGCTGCGCATGCCGATCGGCCGTGCCTGGGAAGCGCTGCGTGAAGACGAAATCGCCTGCCGTGCACTGGGCCTGAACCCGACCGTGATCAAGCTGTCGGCCTTCACCCTGGGTGCCTGCTTCGCCGGTTTCGCCGGCAGCTTCTTCGCCGCACGGCAGGGGCTGGTGACGCCGGAGTCGTTCACCTTCATCGAGTCGGCCACCATCCTCGCCATCGTGGTATTGGGCGGCATGGGCTCACAGTTGGGCGTGGTCCTCGCAGCAGTCGTGATGATCCTGTTGCCCGAGCTGATGCGTGACTTCAGCGAATACCGCATGTTGATGTTCGGCGCCTTGATGGTGCTGATGATGATCTGGCGTCCACAAGGTCTGCTGCCCATGCAACGTCCTCACATGGAGCTGCGTAAATGAGCAGAGAGATCCTGAAAGTAGATGGCCTGAGCATGCGCTTCGGCGGCTTGCTGGCGGTCAATAACGTGGCCCTGAGCGTGAAAGAGAAACAGGTGGTCTCGATGATCGGCCCTAACGGCGCCGGCAAGACCACCGTGTTCAACTGCCTGACCGGTTTCTACCAGCCCACCGCCGGCACCATCCAGCTCAACGGTGAAGCGATCGAAGGCCTGCCCGGTCACAAGATCGCCGGTAAAGGCGTAGTGCGGACCTTCCAGAACGTGCGGTTATTCAAGGATATGACCGCCGTGGAAAACCTGCTGATTGCTCAGCACCGGCACCTGAACACCAACTTCCTGGCCGGTCTGTTCAAGACTCCGGCATTTCGCCGTAGCGAACGCGAGGCCATGGATTACGCCGAGTTCTGGCTCGACAAGGTCAACCTCAAGGAGTTCGCCAACCGGCCGGCCGGCACCCTGGCCTATGGTCAGCAGCGCCGCCTGGAAATCGCCCGCTGCATGATGACCCGTCCAAGCATCCTCATGCTCGATGAACCGGCCGCCGGCCTCAACCCACGGGAAACCGACGACCTCAAGGCGTTGATCGGCACCCTGCGTGAAGAGCATAACGTCACCGTGCTGCTGATCGAACACGACATGAAACTGGTCATGAGCATCTCCGACCACATCTTCGTGATCAACCAGGGCACGCCTCTGGCCAACGGCACGCCGGAACAGATCCGCGACAATCCTGAAGTGATCAAAGCCTACCTGGGGGAAGCGTAAATGCTGCAGTTCGAAAACGTTTCCACCTTCTACGGCAAGATCCAGGCCCTGCACAGCGTCAACGTCGAAGTCCGTCAGGGCGAGATCGTCACGCTGATCGGTGCCAACGGCGCCGGCAAGTCCACCCTGCTGATGACCCTGTGCGGTTCGCCGCAGGCCCATAGCGGCAGTATCCGTTACATGGGCGAAGAACTGGTCGGCCAGGAGTCCGCGCAGATCATGCGTAAAAGCATCGCCGTGGTCCCGGAAGGTCGTCGGGTGTTTGCTCGTCTGACCGTGGAAGAAAACCTCGCCATGGGCGGGTTCTTCACCGACAAGGGCGATTACCAGGAGCAAATGGACAAGGTCCTGGGGTTGTTCCCGCGACTCAAGGAACGCTTCGCCCAGCGCGGCGGCACCATGTCGGGCGGCGAGCAGCAAATGCTCGCCATCGGCCGGGCGCTGATGAGCAAACCCAAGCTGCTGCTGCTCGACGAGCCGTCGCTGGGTCTGGCGCCGATCATCATCCAGCAGATCTTCGACATCATCGAACAGCTGCGCAAGGATGGTGTGACGGTGTTCCTGGTAGAGCAGAACGCCAACCAGGCATTGAAAATCGCCGACCGCGCCTACGTGTTGGAAAACGGCCGGGTGGTGATGCAAGGCACCGGTGAAGCGTTGCTGAACGACCCTAAAGTGCGCGACGCGTACCTGGGCGGCTAAGCACTGCTGCAACAAAAAACGGCCTGTGTGGGAGCGAGCCTGCTCGCGATGGGGGTCTGGCAGTCAACATTGATGTTGCCTGACAGTCCGCTATCGCGAGCAGGCTCGCTCCCACACTTTTTTGTGTGAACCAATTATTTTTTGCCATGCTGTAACGAACCCGAATGCCCCATCTCTACTAGGGTAAGCAAGCACAAACGCTTTCTTGACCACGCCCACAACTGGAGAAACATCATGACCGCTACCACTCGCACCCTGTCCGCCGCCGCCCTCGCCCTGGCCATGGGTTCTGCCCTGAGCATCGCGGCTCTGCCGACCACCGCCCATGCCGCAGCCACCGACATGGAAAAATGCTTTGGCGTCGCCATGAAAGGCAAGAACGATTGCGCCGCAGGCGCAGGCACCACCTGTGCCGGCACCTCGAAAGTCGACTACGAGAGCAATCACTTCAAGCTGGTACCTAAAGGCACTTGCGAGAAGACTCCGAGCCCGACCTCACCGACCGGCTTCGGTCAACTGGCCGCCTACAAAGCCAAGTCGTAACCCCACCTCTGCCTGAGTGTTGATGATGACCACTTCATCGCTGCACAACGTACATCCTCACACTCAGGCGTTGGCATC
Source organism: Pseudomonas sp. GW822-FHT06B12 (assembly GCF_058799675.1). Lineage (NCBI taxonomy): Bacteria > Pseudomonadati > Pseudomonadota > Gammaproteobacteria > Pseudomonadales > Pseudomonadaceae > Pseudomonas > Pseudomonas sp. GW822-FHT06B12. The sequence goes on along the minus strand of NZ_JBXALR010000019.1, from coordinate 44,350 downwards.
CGAGCTCCCGCCGCGCGCGGGGCTGGGGCTCAAGACCGGGCACTTCGGTGAAGTACTCGGCACCCGCCCGGACATCGGTTTCTTCGAAGTCCACGCCGAAAACTACATGGTGGCCGGCGGCCCGTTTCATCACTACCTGGGATTGATCCGCGAGCAGTATCCGCTGTCGCTGCATGGCGTCGGCCTGTCGATTGGCGCCGAAGGCCCGTTGGATACCGAGCACCTTGCCCGCCTCGCCAAACTGATCGAACGCTATCAACCCCAGTCCTTTTCCGAACACCTGGCCTGGTCGAGCCACGGCCCGGTGTTTCTCAATGACCTGCTACCGCTGGCCTATGACGAACCGACACTGCAGCGTGTCTGCAAGCACATCGACCAGGTCCAGCACAGTCTGAAACGCCCCATGCTGCTGGAAAACCCGGCGACTTATCTGCAATTCCAGCGCTCCAGCATGGAAGAAGCCAGCTTCATCGCCGAAGTCATTCGCCGTACTGGCTGCGGCTTGCTGCTGGATGTGAACAACGTCTACGTCTCCTGCATCAATCATCAGCGCGATCCGCTGGCCTACCTCGACGCACTGCCGCTGCACGCCGTGGGTGAGATTCATCTGGCCGGATTTGCCGAAGACACCGACAACCTCGGCGATCGCCTGCTGATCGACGATCACGGCGCAGCCATCGATAACGCTGTATGGGCGTTGTACGCGCACGTTCTGGAACGCATCGGCCCGGTGGCCACGTTGATTGAGCGCGACAATCAGATACCTGCATTTTCCGTGCTGCACGCCGAGGCCCGTCAGGCCGATGAGTTGCTGGGTTACACCGGGGTTCGCCAATGAGCACTCAAGCCGATTTCGCCGCCGCCCTGCTTGATCCTCAACGGCCCTGCCCTGACGGGTTGTTCAGCGCCAACGGGGCTGATCCGGATAGCCGTTTCGCGGTGTATCGCAATAACGTGCAGAGTTCGTTGATCAACGCTTTGGCCGACAGTTATCCGGTGGTTTCGCAGTTGGTCGGCGATGAATTCTTCCGGGCCATGGCCCAGTTCCATGTGCGGGATTTCCCACCGACCAGTGCGCTGATCAACGACTACGGCAGCGACTTCGCCAGTTTCATTGAGCACTTTGCACCGGCCGCATCAGTGCCGTATCTCGCGGACGTTGCACGGCTGGAGCGCTTGCGAGTCAGGGCCTATCACGCGGCGGATGCAAGCACCGTCGAACCCGCGCGAATTGCTGCCGCCATGAGCGAGCCCGAAACGCTCGCAGCGCTACACGTTCATTTGCATCCATCAACGTTCACGCTGAACTCGGCGTATGCCGTGGTTGCGCTATGGGCGGCCCATCAGGCTGACGACCCGCCCCGGAACCTTGAGCCGTATCACCCGCAAAGTGCGCTGGTGCTACGCAACGGTCTTGCGGTCGAGGTCTTTGCCATCGATGTCGGCACCACGACCTTCATCCATAGCCTGCACAACAACCGTCCTCTGGGGCAGGCCGTGGCCGATGCCCTGAATGCCGCACCGGCGTTTGACCTGAGCCAGTGCCTGGCGCTGCTGATTGGCCACAACGCCATTACCCGCTTGCATCACGACAAGGAATCGCCATGAACGCGCGCACCGAACAGCCAAACGCCATCGCCCGCCTGATCGAACGGATCATCGAACTTTTCGAGATGATCCCTCACAGCCTGATTGCCTTCGTTGCACGTTTCTCCATTGCGGCGGTGTTCTGGAAGTCCGGCCAGACCAAGGTCGAGGGCTTTGCCGTGGACCTGATTTCCGGGACCTTCGAGCTGGGGATGCCGCGCCTGGCAGACTCGACCATTCCGTTGTTCCAGAGCGAATACCACGTTCCGCTGCTGTCCCCGGAGCTGGCGGCGCACATGGCGGCCTTTGCCGAGCACTGCTTCCCGATCCTGATCCTCGTCGGCTTCGCCACACGCTTCTCGGCCCTGGCGCTACTGGGCATGACCCTGACCATTCAGACCTTTGTCTACCCTGACGCCTACCCGACTCACGGCACCTGGGCGGCGATTCTGTTGTACTTGATGGCCAGAGGTCCGGGCGTGCTGTCGATCGATCAACTGATCGCCAGACGTTATCGTTGAAGCCGATCCAGCGCTTCGCCGCTGCGCTTGAACCAACCTATCAGGTAGTCGGCCAACACCTGCGTGCGTTTGGGCAAACCGCCCTGATATGGGTGCACCAGATACATCGGCATGCTGCGGGTCTGATAGTCGCGCAGCAGCCAGCGCAAACGGCCATCGGCCAGTTCAGCCTGGAGCAAGTAAGAAGGCAGGCGTGCGATTCCCGCATGGGCAAGCGCGGCCTTCTTCAAGAGGTTGTAGTGGTTGCTGGCAAACGGCCCCGAGACCCGCACCCGCAACAGCTCATGTTGCTGGTGATAGAGCCACTCTTCCCGGCCGCTGTAATGACTGTTGAGCAGGCAACGATGATTGATCAGGTCCGCAGGTGTCTGCGGTTCACCAAACTGTTCAAGATACGCCGGGCTGGCGCAGGTCATCTCGTGCCAGGCCAACAGCGGCCTGGCCACCAATCGCTCGTCATTGGCCACTTCTGACCGAATCGCCAGATCGAAACCATCCCGTGACAAGTCGCGGTAACTGTTATTGAGCTCAAGTTCGATCTGCACCTCGGGATACTCCCGGGAAAACTCCAGCAGTAGCCCATCGAAAAAAGTCTCTCCCAACGACACCGGCACCGTCATTCGCACGGGCCCCGCCACATCGTCCTTCAGGCGTGCCAGGGCCTGACGCGCCCGCTCAACCTGAATCACCAGCGCCTGAGCTTGCGGCAACAACGCCGCACCAGCCGCCGTCAGGCTCAGGCGTCGGGTGGTGCGCTGCAACAGCACCACGCTGAAGCGTGCTTCCAACAGGCTGATGCGCTTGGACAGTTGCCCCTTGCTACAGCCCAATTGCTGCGCTGCCAGCGTGAAACTCCCGGCCTCGATCAACACTGCGAACGCCGCCAGATCATCCATTTCGCTCATGGATTGTTTCCATTTGAAAACCAAAGGTTGCCAATTAGCGCGCTTATCAATGAAAAAAACCACACTAAACTGAAACTTAGTCCAACCCATAAAGGAGCAGCACGATGAAAATTCTACTGATTGGCGCCAGCGGTACTGTGGGCTCAGCCATTGATCGAGAACTGGCACCGCGCCACGAAATCATCCGCATTGGTCGCAAGAGCGGTGACTTTCAGGTGGATATCAGTGACAGCAAGTCAATCCGCAAACTGTTCGAACAGACCGGTAGCTTCGATGCGCTGATCTGCGCCGCCGGCAGCGTCAACTTCGTGCCGCTGGCCACCATGACCGAAAAAGACTTCGAGCTGGGTTTGCGGGACAAACTGATGGGTCAGGTCAACCTGCTGCTGATCGGCCGTGAATTCGCCAATGACGGTGCATCATTCACCTTCACCACCGGCATTCTCAGCCACGACCCGATTCGTACCGGCAGCTCGGCAGCCATGGTCAACGGTGCCCTGGACAGCTTCGTTAAAGCGGCGGCGATTGAATTGCCGCGCGGTCTGCGGATCAACTCGGTGAGCCCGAACGTGCTGGTTGAAGCCATGGGCAGCTACGCGCCGTACTTCCGTGGATTCAAACCGGTTCCGGCCGCCGATGTGGCGCTGGCCTACGCGAAAAGTGTCGAAGGCTTGCAGACCGGCCAGACCTACAACGTCGGCTAAGACCAACACGGTTTGTAGGAGCTGCCGCAGGCTGCGATCTTTTAATACCGAAGATCAAAAGATCGCAGCCTGCGGCAGCTCCTACAGAACGCAGATGCATTGCAGGGTTGTGATGAACGGTCAGGCTGAGTAACGTGGCGGCACTTGTCTGGAGACCCAACGATGCGTGCTGCCCGTTCCCTGATGTTTGTCGCCCTGCTTCCTGTATTCGCCGGTTGCCAGCTGCTGCAGAGCCAGCCTGAGAAACCGTCCACGGCGGGCCAGACCCGCATGCAGGGCGAACTCAGCATGGCCAACGGCAAGCTGATGTTTCAGCCGTGCCAGGAAAACAAGCTGTATGTCGTCAATGACGCCGGCAGCACCAGCATCCTGCAGGAAGCCGCAACACTGGCGGGCGCACAGCACAAGATTTTCGCCGATGTGCGTGGTCGGGTTGCCGCTGGCAAATCCTCCGACACTGCTGCCCAGTTCGACGTACAGCAGTTATACCGCGTCGAACGTTCGGGCACGGCCTGTGAAGACCCCAACTTCCAGCGGCTGATCCTGCGCGCCAGCGGCAACACGCCTGACTGGAACGTCAAGGTCAACACCAAGGGCATGGTGGTCGAGCGCGCCGGCCAGCCAGCGCTGGCTTTGCCGTTTTTGGAAGAACAACTCGGTGACGGGCGTTTCAGCCTCAGTAGCGAAGCCAATGACCAACACGTTGAACTCTGGATCGCGCCACAACGCTGCGTCGACAGCACCCGTGGCAGCGTTCAATTCATGAGCGCCGAACTGCGGGTCAACGGCCAGGTACAACGTGGCTGCGCGTATTTCGGCGGTTCACGTAACGACTGATTCGACAGGATGCTGTTTTAGCCTCACCGGAACGGGCCGTTGAGGCTTATAATCGCCGGTTTGTGAAACGCCTTTGGCGCAGTTGTGCGCCCCCCGCGAACCGGATCCCGTCATGTTACGAATCACCGAACTCAAGTTGCCGATCGACCATCCCGAAGAAGACCTGCGGCCTGCCATCGTGCAGCGCCTGGGCATCGCCAGTGATGACCTGCTCGACTTCACCTTGTTCAAGCGCAGCTACGATGCGCGCAAAAAATCTTCCGAACTGTGCTTCATCTACACCATCGACCTCAGCGTGCGCGACGAGGCGAAGTTGCTGCACACGTTCGCCGACGACCGTAACGTCAATGCGGCACCGGATGTCAGCTACAAGGTCGTTGGCCAGGCCCCGACGGATTTGAGCCAACGGCCGATCGTGGTCGGTTTCGGCCCGTGCGGGATTTTCGCCGGGCTGCTGCTGGCGCAAATGGGCTTCAAGCCGATCATTCTCGAGCGCGGCACGGAAGTACGTCAGCGCACCAAAGACACCTGGGGGCTGTGGCGCAAAAGCGTGCTGAATCCTGAGTCCAACGTGCAATTCGGTGAAGGCGGCGCAGGGACATTCTCTGACGGCAAGCTGTACAGCCAGATCAAGGACCCCAAGCACCACGGCCGCAAAGTCCTGCACGAGTTCGTCAAGGCCGGTGCGCCGGAAGAGATCCTCTACGTCAGCAAGCCGCACATCGGTACGTTCCGTCTGACCGGCGTCGTCGAAAACATGCGTGAGCAGATTCGTGCGCTGGGCGGTGAAGTACGCTTCCAGCAACGCGTCACCGACGTACTGATCGAAGACGGTCAACTGACCGGTATCGAGCTCGCCAGCGGCGAACAGATTCACTCGAAACACGTGATCCTCGCCCTCGGCCACAGCGCCCGCGATACCTTCCGCATGCTCCACGGTCGTGGCGTGTTCATGGAAGCCAAGCCGTTTTCGGTGGGTTTCCGTATCGAACACCCGCAATCGCTGATCGACAGCGCGCGCCTGGGCAAATACGCCGGTCACCCGAAACTCGGTGCCGCCGACTACAAACTGGTGCACCACGCCAAGAATGGTCGCTCGGTCTACAGCTTCTGCATGTGCCCGGGCGGCACCGTGGTGGCGGCGACTTCCGAGCCAAACCGTGTGGTCACCAACGGCATGAGCCAGTACTCGCGTAACGAACGTAACGCGAACTCCGGGATTGTTGTGGGCATCACCCCGGAAGTCGACTATCCGGGCGGCCCGCTGGCCGGGATCGAGTTGCAGGAGCGTCTGGAGTCCCACGCCTTTGTGCTGGGAGGCAGCAACTACGAAGCACCGGCGCAACTGGTCGGTGATTTCATCGCAGGCAAGCCGTCGACAGCCTTGGGCAGCGTCGAACCGTCCTACAAACCCGGGGTTGCGCTGGGTGATCTGGCGCTGGCCTTGCCGGCGTTTGCCATCGACGCCATTCGTGAAGCCTTGCCAGCCTTCGAGAAGCAGATCCGCGGCTACTCGCTGCACGACGCGGTGCTGACCGGGATCGAGACCCGCACCTCTTCGCCGCTGCGCATTACCCGTAACGAGTCGATGCAGAGCCTGAACGTCAAAGGCCTGTTCCCGGCGGGTGAAGGCGCCGGTTATGCCGGTGGGATTCTGTCGGCGGGTGTCGACGGGATTCGTATTGCCGAAGCCGTAGCGCGGGATATGCTCGGTATCGAGGCCTGACCGAAACCCTGTGGGAGCGAGCTTGCTCGCGATGACGGATTAACATTCAACAGAGATGTTGACTGATCCGCCGCTATCGCGAGCAAGCTCGCTCCCACAGGAATGTTCAGCGTCTGAGCGGTTTCAGATGTTTGCGCGCAACACGCTGGCCGGCAGCGGCTCGCCGCGTTCGACACTGGCCGCAACGGCCGCGATCAGACCACTCAACTCATACCCCTGAGCCTTCAGCCAGTCCTGATCGTAATAGGTGGTCGCGTAGCGTTCGCCGCTATCACACAGAATTGCCACGATCGAACCACTCTCCCCCGCTGCAATCATCTGCTGGGCAGCCATCAGGGCCCCGATCAGATTGGTCCCGCTGGAACCGCCCACGTGCCGGCCCAGACGCTGAGCCAGGTAATGCATGGCCGCCAGCGACAGCGCGTCCGGCACCTTGACCATCGCATCGATGACCTTCGGCAAGAACGATGCCTCGACCCGCGGCCGGCCAATGCCTTCGATCCGCGAACCGCAGTCCAGACGCAAGCTCGCATCGCCGGTCTGGTAGTACTCGAAGAACACCGAACGCTCGGCATCGGCGCACAGCACGCGGGTGGAATGCTGGCGATAACGCACGTAGCGCCCCAAGGTCGCGGTGGTGCCGCCGGTTCCAGGGCTGGAAATCAGCCAGCTCGGTTCAGGATGACGTTCGAAACGCATTTGCTGAAAAATCGATTCGGCAATGTTGTTGTTGGCTCGCCAGTCTGTGGCGCGTTCGGCATAGGTGAACTGGTCGATGAAATGACCATCATGCTCCCGGGCCAGACGCTCGGACTCGGCGTAGATCTGCGTCGGATCCTGCACCAGATGGCTTTTGCCGCCGTAGAACTCGATTTGCGCAATTTTTTCCCGGGAGGTCGTGGCCGGCATCACAGCAATGAACGGCAAACCGAGCAAGCGGGCGAAATACGCTTCGGAAATCGCCGTCGAACCGCTGGACGCCTCGATCACCGGCGCTCCCGGCTTGAGCCAGCCGTTACACAGCGCATAGAGAAACAACGAACGCGCCAGTCGATGTTTGAGGCTACCGGTGGGGTGACTGGATTCATCCTTGAAGTACAACTCGATGCCCGGCAATCCCGGCAGCGGCAAAGGAATCAGGTGCGTATCGGCGCTGCGCTGGAAGTCGGCTTCAATGATCCGGATGGCTTCGCGGGCCCACTGACGGTTGTCGCTCATGGTCTTTTTCTCGTTGAATCGATTAGGCGTAAGGAAACCTGGCGGTGACAACAGGCAACGGATTGACCTTGTCGAAAGGCTCAATCAGTAAGCTTAGGAAAAAACCTGCATAACGCACAGGTACAGCTGAGGCTCAATACGCCAGTCAACTGCTAGGCTCAGTCCAAGTCCGGCAGTCATCGTTGTAACGGCATATAACAAAAAAGAATATAACTTTTGTTTTAACAACTAACCGTACGGGTTAGGGTGGTCCACCTTTTGAATCGATAGATGGAGAGCGACCTTGCCTCTGCGTAGCACTTTCACGCGTTTCTTTCAGTTGGAAGCTGCCAGCGGTCTGTTATTGATTGCCGCCGCAGCTCTTGCCCTGATCATCAACAACTCACCGCTGTCCTGGCTCTACAACGGCCTGCTGGACACTCCCGTGGTCGCCCAGATCGGCGCCCTGAAAATCGCCAAGCCCCTGTTGTTATGGATCAACGACGGTCTGATGGCGATGTTTTTCCTGCTGATCGGTCTTGAGGTCAAACGCGAGATCCTTGAAGGCCATCTGTCCAAACCGTCGCAGATCGTCCTGCCGGGTGCGGCGGCCATCGGCGGCATGGTCGTGCCGGCGCTGATCTACTGGTTCCTCAACAAGGACAACCCACCAGCCCTGAGCGGCTGGGCGATCCCGATGGCTACTGACATCGCTTTTGCACTGGGCGTGCTCGCCTTGCTGGGCAAGCGTGTGCCCGTCTCGCTGAAGCTGTTTTTGATGACCCTGGCAATCATCGATGACCTGGGTGCAATCATCGTCATCGCGATCTTCTACTCGGGCGCACTGTCGACCTTGTCGCTGATGCTGGCCGCCGCCTGCATTGTCGCACTGGTGGCGATGAACCGCCTCGGCGTGGTCAAGCTCGGGCCGTACATGATCATCGGCCTGATCCTCTGGGTCTGCGTGCTCAAGAGCGGTGTCCACGCCACATTGGCTGGTGTAACCCTGGCGTTCTGTATCCCGTTACGTACCCGGAATGCCGAGCCTTCGCCGCTGCTGACCCTGGAGCACGCGCTGCATCCGTGGGTAGCCTTCGGCATCCTGCCGCTGTTTGCCTTTGCCAACGCCGGCCTGTCGCTGACCGGCGTGACTGTCGAAAGCTTCACTCACCACGTACCAATGGGTATCGCCATCGGCCTGCTGCTGGGCAAGACCGTCGGTGTCTTCGGCCTGACCTGGCTGGCCATCAAAACAGGTATCGCGGCCCTTCCCGCTGGCGCCAATTGGGGTCAGGTACTCGGTGTGGCGGTTCTCTGCGGTATCGGCTTCACCATGAGCCTGTTTGTCGGTTCCCTGGCCTTTGTACCGGGCAGCAGCGAATACGCCGGCATGGACCGCATGGGCATCCTCACCGGTTCGATCCTCGCCGCATTGATCGGCTACGCCTTGATGGCTGGGGCCAGCCGCAAGAACGCGGCGCTCACCTCTTAATCACCAAAGACAGAACCCGGGCACATTCAAGACTAGTCCTACAGCCACGATCAGCCACGTTCGATAACGTCGTGCAGCCCTTCACAGGGCTGCCGATGGACAAACCGAGCAAGGACAATCAGTGGCTGTTAACAAGGACATTCCCAAGGTTCGAAATCCACCATCAGGCGATGGACACCACGTCACCGAACGGTATATGACGGCCACCGAGCTGGCAGACCGTGATGCACGACAAAAATCCTACGACGACATGCTCGCAAGGCAAGCAGCCTTCGAACGGGGTCGTCAAGACTCTGTAAAAAAACTCAATCCGGTCCGCGCAGGATGCGTCTTCGCCAAGTCCTGCAAGCTACCGAATGCCATCATCGACTACTCGAATCCTTCGGGAATGGTGCCCACCGACAGCCTGAAAGACTACGGCGAGCTGATCCTTCTCGGCGCGCGCGAGGCGGATGAATCCGGCCGGGTACCTCTTCAGAAAATCAGTGGCGGAGCAATACCAGCCGGCATTGGCAGCCTGGCCCTTGGTGGCTCTGCTTTTGGTTCCGTATCGGTAGCAACTGGCGGTGTCGTTGCCGGCGCACTGGCCGGGTTAGTGGCGTTGGTCTGGCCATCAAACCTCGGTGACAGCTCGCTTTACACCGAAGATCAGTTACTCGGCCTCAAACAGGCCCGCACCCGGGTTCGTCTGCGCGTCGAGCAACAAGCCGACGGCAGCCTCAAGGGTTACGGTTTTTACACCGGCAAGAACCGCGACTGGGAAATGGTCGATGTCGTGCAGTTCAAACTGCATGGCTCTCAGCAGGTCGCCGACCTGGGCGATGGTATAGAGCTGATCTGGACCCCCGCCATGGATCCCTCGGACATCCTTGGCATCCCGGCCCTGGAAGCCGCGCCCCAGGCACCGCACATCTGGGTCTACCCGCCAACACCCGCCGCCGACAGCATCATCGTCGACCCGGTATATCCGCCTGAGTACAAGGACTTCATTCTTGTGTTCCCGGCGGATTCGGGGGTGTTGCCGGTTTATATTGTGGTGAGTGTTAATGACCATAAATATCATCCTGCGCCGGGAGGCCTTACGGCTTTTCCTGATGCAACAAAAGCGACGCGTAAGACTCCGGTGAAAGGCGGCGGTGGACTTCGAAAACGGTGGAAAACCCCTAAAGGGATAATTTATGAATGGGACTCGCAACACGGGACTGTCGAAATGTATGACAAGCGAGGGAAGCACCTCGGTGAATATGACCCGATGACAGGGAAACAGACTAAACCCGTGGATAGCACAAGGAGTGTTGAACCATGATTTATCTCGTAGAAGCTTACGACAAAGTAACGGAGCTTCTGGTTTTCGAGGAAGAACTACCGAAGGGATGCGATGAACAGCTAAGAGCAATTATGGGCTGGACTACAGATCAACAAGGTTGGGAGGGATACGACCTTTCGAGCTCTCAGCTTTCAGCCATAGAGGAAATACTGGGTAAGAAGATCTGCGACCCAGCGTACCTCTATCAACTCAGCTGTAATGTGTAGTCCATAAAATTCCAGCCAAAAACACAAAACCCCGACCAGTTACCTGATCGGGGTTTTGCTTTAACCGCGTAAAACTCAGTGTGAAACGCGGCTGGTGCCACCAACAGTGGAAATGCGCACACGTTCGCCAACACGGAATACTTCGTTTGGCTGAACCTCTTGAACGTAGGCGCGCATGCTGCCGTCGTCTTCGCGCACGGTGATTTCCACGCCTTGGGTACGGGTCGCGCCCTCTTCGATGGCAGAACCCGCCAGACCGCCGGCCACTGCGCCGATCACCGCAGCGACGATGCTGCCTTTGCCACCACCCACGGAGCTACCGGCAACGCCGCCAACGACCGCACCGGCTGCGCCGCCGATCGGGGTTTTGGTGCCTTCGATTTTCACCGGACGCAGGGATTCGATGGTACCCATACGGATCGTCTGCACCCGACGTGCTTCGTCACGGGAGTAGGAGTCACCGGTCAGGCTCGATTGGCAACCAGTGAGCAACATCGCCATCGTAGAAAAAGAAGCAACCAGCAAAACAGACTTACGCATAGCATCAACTCCAAAGGACAGGTATTCATTAAACTCCGCAGCTTGACGCCTGTCACGGCACCGCCCGGATAAAATTGGTTTGATTCAGGTGCAGTACAGTCGCACTTGAGAACTCATCACACAGTAGCGCCAAATTACAGAACCTGCGCCACCGCCCCAAGGATTTCCATGGATTACTTTATCATTGTCGTCACTACCGTTGCCGGACTGTACTTCCATTGGTGGCTGTACGTGCGGATCAAACGCTGGATGGACCGTGATCTGGCGCTGGCACTTGCCGGCAATGATGAGCGGAAAAAGGCATTCATGCTGCAACAACTGGCCAGTGCCCGGCAGCAGAATATCAAACGCAGGGACCTGCCACAGTGGCTGGAGGCGGCTGCTGCCGCCTACCCCACTGTGTAACCGGTTTACGGCGCCAGACGCTCGCGACTCCAGTCGGCGCCTTGCAGACGATAGTTCAGACGGTCATGCAAACGGCTCGCTCGACCTTGCCAGAACTCGATGCGTTCTGGCAGCAAACGATAGCCGCCCCAGTGTTCAGGGCAATGCGGCTGACTATCGCTAAAGCGCTGCTCGGTAGTCTTGAGCAACCCTTCCAGCTCGGCACGATCGGCAATTACCTGACTCTGCGGTGACGCCCAGGCCCCCAGGCGACTGCCCAAAGGCCGCACCTGGAAATAGGCATCGGATTCTTGCGGCGTGACCCTCACCACCCGTCCTTCAATGCGCACCTGGCGTTCCAGGGTCGGCCAGAAGAAGGTCATGGCAGCAAACGGATTTGCCGCCAGTTGCTGACCCTTGGCACTGTCGTAGTTGGTGAAGAAGGTAAATCCCTGCTCATCAAGCCCCTTGAGCAACAGGATCCGGCAATGCGGGCGACCGTCCGGATCAACAGTGGCCAGGGTCATGGCATTGGCCTCGACCGGAGGTTGTTCGGTTTTCACCGCTTCGGCGAACCACTGATGAAACAGCGCGAATGGCTCGGCCGGGGCGTGAGCCTCGGTCAAACCATCGCGAGTGTAATCACGACGCATATCGGCCAGAGCCCGGGTCATGGCGTTTTCCTTGTGCTTGATCAATCAGTTCCTGGCCTGATTACTGGCCGCTGGTGCTTTTTGCCGCTGTATCCGCTTTGTCTGCAGCAGGCTTTTTGGCCGGATGTTTTTTGGCTGGCGCTTTTTTCGCCGGAGCCTTTTTCGAGGCGGCGCCTTTCTTCTTCGAAGTCGCTTTTTTCTCGGTCGCGGCCGGTGCTGCCGGCTTCGCGGCCTGCGCTGCAACCACTTCCACCGGTGGTGGGGTCGGCTGGCTGTACTTGTTCAGCAATGCCAGCATGGTGGTGCGCGGGGTCAGCATGATTTCCACACGACGGTTCAAGGCACGGCCCTGGGCACTGTCGTTCGCGGCACGCGGCATCAAGTCACCCATACCACGCAACATCAGACGATCACGCTTCAAGCCACTGAGACTGAAGATCGACGCAACGGAAGTCGCACGGTCCTTGCTCAGCTGTTGAGTCTCAGACGCTGTGCCCGTAGTGTCGCCGTGGCCGAGTACCAGGATGGAAGTCTGGGGGTCATTCTCAACCAGCTTGGCGATCTTGGTGAACTGACCCAAGGCCGACGGCAGCAACATCGCTGGACGTTTCGGGTTGAAAGAGTCATCCACCGGCACGACCACCACCAGCACGCTCTCGCGACGTTCCACTGTCGAGTGGCCGTCCTGGACCGCAGCCCGCAAGCCTGGCTCGTGGCTGTCCAGCCAGGCCTGGGTGATTTTCGGATCAGGCATTGGCACGTCTTTGATATCGGCCTTGGTTATGGCCTTTGGCTGGTCGCCGAACGGCCACCACCATTTGCTTTCGCTATCGGCTTTGGCGGCTGCGGCAGCTGAGGAGCCTGGAACTGCAGCCGGGGTAGCTGGCGCAGTAGCACTTGCGGTCGATTTGGCCTTGGCGGCGGCAGCGGCTTCAGCCGCCTTGGCATCCGGTTTAACGTCCGGTTTGGTGGCGTCTTTGCTCGCCACCTTGTCCGAACCGGAACCGAATGACCACCAGTGGCCACCGTCGGCATCATTTTGTGGGGTCTGTGCGCAACCGGTAATGCTGAGACACAGGGCCAAGGCTAGAGATTTGTTCGGTGACATGGGGGATATCCACAAAATGAGATAGAAAGCTGTGGGTCACTACGACCCGTATAAAACAGACGCTATGAAACTATAGAAGCCACAGGGTTCCGTCCTGCGACCATTGGGCAAGTTTTTTTCGAAAAAATGCCTTACAGCCACCCTTTACAGACAAGCGGCCAAAACCCGCACAAGCTTCTGCGCACGCGGATCCATCAACACGTATGGCCCAAGGGTATTGGTCACAAAACCGAAGGCCACATCGTGTTCCGGGTCAGCGAAACCGATGGAGCCGCCAGCACCCGGATGACCAAACGCTCGAGGGCCGAGGCCAAAGGTTGCGTTGGGTACGTCCGGTTGATCGAGCATGCAACCCAGACCGAAACGGGTCCGGGTCAGTAAAGTCTTGTCTTCGCCCAGGCTGTGCTCGCGAGTCAGTTCCTGAAGCATTTCACTTTCAAGCAGGCTGCCATCGAGCAGGCCGCTGTAAAACCCGGCCAGGCTGCGAGCATTACCGTGGCCATTCGCCGCCGGCTGTTGCATTCGACGCCATTCGGGCTTGTTAGTGCTGGTCATGATCGACGGCGGGTTGGTAAAAGCCCGAGTGGTCATGGCCGTCGGTTCACGCAGGGTTACTTGCAGCAAGCGCTGCGCCGCCGCATCGCCGACATTGCCCTTGCCGCGCGCAATGTGCGCCACGCGATGAAACTCTTCATCCGCCAGGCCGACATGGAAATCCAGCCCCAGCGGCCGTGCAACACGTGCCACGATCGACTCGCCCGGACCACGGCCATCGGCGCGACGCAGCAACTCCCCGACCAGCCAGCCATAGGTGATCGCCGCATAACCATGGCCTTCGCCCGGCGTCCACCAAGGGGCTTCGGCGGCTAGCGCATCAACCATGGTTTGCCAGTTGTAGAGGGCCTCGGGCGGCAGCAACTCGCGCAAGGCCGGCAGACCGGCCTGATGGCAGAGCAACTGGCGCAAGGTGACCGCGTCCTTGCCGGCAGCGGCGAACTCCGGCCAGTACCTGGCGACTGGTGCGTCGAGCTGCAACTTGCCTTCGGCGACCAGTTGCAGAGCGGTGACGGCAGTAAACGTCTTGGTGCAGGAGAACAGGTTGGCGATAGTATCGCTGTGCCAGGCCTCGCGACCGTCCTTGTCGGCGGTACCGCCCCAGAGGTCGACGACGGTTTCGCCACCGATTTGAATGCACAATGCCGCGCCGCGTTCCTGGGGATCGTCGAAGAGCGCAGCGAAGGCTTCGCGCACGGCTTCGAATTTAAGCTCGTAATGACCCTGAATCAGCACCCGTAACTCTCCAGAAAAACGTTTCGACACAATGACCTGCATTGTTCCAGCCCTTGAGGGATTTGGGAACAGGGGCGGGCTCGGCGGTTGCCCTTATCGTTGATCGGTCAACGATCAAAAGATCGGAGGCTGCGGGCTTTAATGGCCATTACCGGAATGCCCACCCGTATGGCCTGCACCCTTGCTGTCGTGGCCTTTTTTCCCTCCAGCGTCGTCATGACTGGCACTGTCGGCTTTATCGGCTGCAGCCTTGGCCTTCTCGGCTGCTTTGCCGAGCTGGTCGACGGCCTGCAAGTTGGCCTTGCGCACACTCTCGACAAAGCCCTGGAACGGCAGATCGGTGATCCCGACCAGACCGAAATGACCGTTTTCACCGTCCAGCAGACGGCCGGTCACCGGTTGATCGAGGTACTGGAACCAATGCACGCCGACAATCGACGGCTCACTCACCGCTTGCTTGACGAAATTGGCGTAGGCCGGCCCACGGTCCTCTTCCTTGGCCAGTTCCGTCACACCGCCCCAGAACGGGCCGCGATCGCGCGAGCCGAAGTTGAATTCGGTGATCAGCACCGGTTTGTCCAACGCCTGTAGCTTGGCGAAGTCATAACCGTCCTGAGGTTTGAGCGTGTACAGGTTGAAGCTCAGGACGTCGCAATACTGCGCGCAGGACTCGACAGCCTCAGGCGTGCTGATGGCAAACCGGCCACCCAGCAGCAGGTGGTTGGGCGCGTGCCATTTCAGCGAATCGGCAATGGTCTTGAAGTAGGTATCGGCGAAGACTTTCTGGAAATATTTGAAGTCGGCTTCGATCTCCGGGTGCTCAGGACTTGGCAGCGGCGGCACGAAGCCCGGGTCCTCCATCAATTCCCAGGCTGGCAGATCAATGCCCCAGGCTTTCGACAGCCCTTCCTGGTTACGGTACTTGTCGCGCAATTGCTTGAGGAACGCCCGTTTGGCCGGCACGTCGGTGGTCATTTTCAAAGTGCCGTACGCCAACGCATAACGGGCCTTCGGGTCATCGCCGGGACCGGCCCAGGCCAGTTCGTTATCGGCGAAGTAACCGATCAGCCATGGGTCGTCGCGGTGGTCGCGTGCAGCAATGGCCACGGCACGTTCGGTGGCCATGGCGAAGCGCGGGTCGAACGGATCGGGCATACCACCCCACCAGTCGGTGCCGGTGCTGATGCTCGCGTAATCGCCAACGATGGACAGCGGCAAGGTGTACGGCACACGGTCATTCAGGCCCAATGCCGGGGCGCTCCAGTCGCCGATGGTATTGAAACCCCAGGCTTGCAGGCGGTCGAGGGTATGGCTGGTCCAGCGTTTTTCGTCGAACGTATGGGACGCACATGGTGTTGCAGCGGTGTCGGCCTTGGCTTCGTCCGCCTTGGTTTCACTCACCACCGCACACGGTTGACCATAGGTGCGTTGCAGGTTGGCGCCATAGAAGTCATACCAGCGGCCGGCGTTGGATCCACGTCCCTGATCGGCACCATTGCCACCGCGGTTGTCACCTTCACCGTAATGGCTGGCCAATGGCTCGTTGTTGTCGGGCAACGACTCGAACATCGCTTCGCGCCCGGCGACATAGGTCTGGCTGGCGTCGGCGGTGACCGCATTGACCCCCAACGAATAGAACGGGTGACCTTCCGGCGTCACCAGATACCAGCGACCATCACGTTTTTCAGTGCGGAAGAAGCCACTGGCCTTGAACGCCGGGCCTTTGTTCCAGCCGCCGAACTTGTCCAGGGACGAGCGCTCGCGTTCGGCCAGCCAGGTTTTCAGTTGCTGTTGTTCTTTATTCGCTGCCGCTTTGAGCTGCTCGTCGCTGGCGACTTTTTCCGGCCATTTCGCACGAGTGGACTGACCATAAGCGTCCACTAACGAGCCGTAGACGGCGTTGAATACCGCCTCGCCGTCCTGCACGCCAAAGCGCTCAAGCATGATGCTCTGGGCGACTTTTGGCTGATCCATCGACAACGTGACCGACACCACCTGGCTACGATCCAGTTCACCCGCGCTGCTGGTCAGCAATACGCGCTGGCCTTCGACAGTCATCGGCATCGGCGGCCCGGCTTTCATGCCCTGGCTCAGCGGCGAACTCGGTGTCAGCGGCACCAGCAAGGTTTGCGCAGGGCCGGCCGGCAGATCGATGCGGCTGACCAGGGTCTTGCCGTCGTTGCTCTGAATTTTCACGTAGAGCGTCACCGCCCAGTTCATCGCGCTCTGGATCCGCAAGCTCATGACACCCGACTGCGACCAGTCCCAGGCGCCGGTTTGCGGGGTCAGGCGCAGATTCGGTTGCGTCGCCGGATTAAAGGTCACCCGACGCAGCACTTCACCCTCAGCTGTTTGCTCTGCATTGGATTGCGGCAGGCTGGCGTCCTGAGTCGCCACCTGGACCACATCGGCGGGCCGGACAAAGTTGAACAGCGTCTGTTGTCCGGCCGGAGCCGCCAGCAGTGGCGCAGCGAACATCAGGGCAAAAACAGCGGGTAACGAACGGCGAATCATATGAACCAGGTTCTCCCTAACGACCAATTTACGGCCTGTGTGGAATCGGTGACGGGGGATAGACAACGAAGTGGGCGATTTCGCCCACCGTGTCTCAAGATATTTCGCGGCGAAACGGCGGCAGCGCATTGAGGATCGCTTTGCCGTAGCGTTGCGTGACCAGACGCCGGTCAAGCAAGGTGATGGTGCCGCGGTCTTCTTCGGTGCGCAGCAGGCGCCCGCAGGCCTGAACCAGCTTGAGCGAGGCGTCCGGCACAGAGATTTCCATGAACGGATTGCCGCCCCGGGCTTCGATCCATTCAGCCAGCGCGGCTTCGACCGGATCGTCCGGGACCGAGAACGGGATCTTGGCGATCACCACGTGCTCGCAGTAAGCACCCGGCAAGTCGACCCCCTCGGCGAAACTCGCCAGACCGAACAGCACGCTGGAGTCACCGCCATCAACGCGCGCCTTGTGCTTGTTCAGGGTTTCCTGTTTCGACAGGTTGCCTTGAATGAACACTTGCTTGCGCCAGTCACGGTCCAGGCCATCGAACACGTCCTGCATCTGTTTGCGCGAAGAGAACAGCACCAGTGTGCCGCGCGAGCCTTCGACCAGTTCCGGCAAATCACGAATGATCGCCGCGGTGTGGGCTGCCGCGTCCCGCGGATCGGCGCGCAGGTCCGGAACCCGCAGCACGCCAGCGTCGGCATGGTGGAACGGGCTCGGCACCACGGCCGTCACGGCTTTTTTCGGCAGACCGGCGCGCATGCGGAAACGGTCGAAGGTGCCGAGTGCGGTCAAGGTGGCCGAAGTCACCAGCGCACCGTATGCCACATTCCACAGGTTACGTCGGAGCATTTCCGCCGCGAGGATCGGGCTGGCGTTGACCTCGATGTCGAACAGCGAACCACTTTCGGCCAGGGTCAGCCAGCGCGCCATCGGCGGGTTGTCTTCCGGGTCTTCGGCGGTGAATGCAGTCCACAGCTCCCAGTTGCCTTGAGAACGGGACAGCAGGCTGCCAAACAGCGGGTACCATTCTTCGGCCTGATTGCTGGCGATGCCAATGTTGACCTCGCCATCCATGCCTTCCTTGAGCAGCTCGGTGAGCCGGGTAAAGACATCGGTCAGGCGTGAAAAGCCTTTCTTCAGCTCGATACCCATCTCGCGCATATGCTCGGGAATCACCCCGCCGACGAAGCGATGACGCGGCCGCTCACGACCTTCGACGTCTTCGCCGGGCTTGAAATCGGCAACCTGTTCACAGGCGGTGAACATGAACTGCTGCTGGGTCTTGATCTCCCGGGCCAGCTCCGGCACTTGCTCGATCAACTTGCCCAGATCGCCGGGCAGCGGGTGCTGGGCCAGCAATTTGGTGAGGTTCTTGGCCGTCGCTTCCAGCCAGTCGGCGGTGGAACGCAGGCGCGTGTAATGGGCGAAGTGGCCGATCGCCTTGTCTGGCAGGTGATGGCCTTCGTCGAACACGTAAATCGTATCGCGCGGGTCAGGCAGGACGGCGCCGCCGCCCAGCGCCAGGTCGGCCAGGACCATGTCGTGGTTGGTGACGATCACGTCGACCTTGCCCATGCCTTCGCGGGCCTTGTAGAAGGCGCACTGACCGAAGTTGGGGCAATGACGGTTGGTGCACTGGCTGTGATCGGTAGTCAGGCGTGCCCAGTCCGCATCTTCAAGAGCAGTGGACCAACTGTCGCGGTCGCCATCCCACTTATTGCCGGCAAGCTTTTCGATCATGCTGGTAAAAAGCTTCTGGCTGGCCTCATCGACCTCGATCTTGAAGCCTTCTTCTTCGAATAGCTGCGCGGTAGCGGTTTGCGCGTGGCCTTCTTGCAACAGCATGTCGAGCTTGGACAGGCACATGTAGCGGCCACGGCCCTTGGCCAGCGCGAAGCTGAAATTCAGCCCGCTGTTGCGCATCAGGTCCGGCAGGTCCTTGTAGACAATCTGTTCTTGCAGGGCGACGGTCGCGGTGGCGATCACCAGGCGTTTGCCGGCGGCCTTGGCGGTCGGAATCGCCGCCAGGCTGTAGGCCACGGTTTTCCCGGTACCGGTGCCGGCTTCCACCGCGACAATCGCGGGGTCGCCACTGCGCCGGCCTTCGTCGTCGGTGTCGATGTCACCGAGGACCTTGGCAATTTCGGCGATCATCAGGCGTTGGCCGTAGCGCGGCTTGAGGCTCTTGGCTTCGAGAAAACGCGAGTAGGCGCCCTGGATCGTGGTTTTGAGTTCAGTGCTGATCATGGATTGTCGGGCGCAAAAAACGCTGGATAAATTTTCAGTGGTTCGGTTCGGCCGCTATCATACCCCGCTAATTAATCCCGCGCAGAACGGAGTACCCCGATGACACCTTTCGCCTTCATTTATACCCTGCATGTGCTGGCTGCCCTGATCTGGGTCGGCGGCATGTTTTTCGCGTGGATAGTCCTGCGCCCCGCCGCGATGAAGGCACTTGAGGGGCCTGCGCGACTGAAGCTGTGGGTAGAAGTGTTTCAACGTTTTTTTGTCTGGGTCTGGATCGCCGTAGTGATCTTGCCGATCAGTGGCGTCGGGATGATTCATCTGCGCTTCAGCGGTTTTGAAACCGCGCCGCGTTATGTGCAGATCATGATGGGGTTGTATCTGGTGATGACCGCGCTGTTTATTCGCATTCAGGCGCTGAAACTGCCGGAGTTGCGTAACGCAGTGCTGGCCGAGGATTGGCCGACGGGTGCGGCGACCCTGGGCAAGATTCGGCGTCTGGTGGGGATCAACTTGCTGCTGGGGTTGTTGCTGGTGGCGGTAGCTTCGGCTCGGCCGATGTTCTAGAGGTTTCCTCCGTAGCAGCAGGCTTCGCCAGCTGCTACGGATCGTGCTGCCCCCTCGCCAGTGCTTACAACCGCTGCACCGTCACCGCACCTGCTGCTCCGGCAGGGCCTGGCTGGCCTTGCACACCCGCCCGGCCACTCTTGCCGCCGTCGGTACGGTAGACGAAGCAACCTTTGGCCTTGCCGCCCGCACCCGGTTTGCCACCGGCACCGGCCACGCCTCCGGCACCGCCGTCGACCAGCACCTTGATCTGCTGCGCCGGGTAATCACGCGGCAATTCCACACGCACCTGCGCGCCCGGCGCCCCGGCATGACCATCACCGCCGTTGTCGCCATCAGCACCCTGTCCGGCCTGGCCCCATGTACAGCCTGGTTCCTCGCCATTGCCCCCATCGAGCCCGACGTAACCCGGTGCACCCGCACCGCCGCGTGCATCCACTGACAACTCGGGAGCGTTCAGCGAAGCAATCCGCAAATTCAGGCTGCGCCCGGCGCCAGCGGCCTTGAGATAGGTGCCCGGCGCACCTCGCGAGGTGATCTGACTGCCACTGGAAAGCTGCGCACGGTTGATCTTCAGTTGCAGGCTTTGTTCACTCGGGACGATGGCGATCCGCGCCTCGCGCCCCAGACGCAACTCGCCAACGCTCAATTCGGTCACATTGGAGGGGATCAGCAACGTGCCATAGTCGGCGACTTCCAGGCGCTCCAGTTGCAAGGTGCTGGCGGTATTGGGCAAACGCAGCAGCGAGTTGGTTTCGACCGTAACCACTTGGGCCATCGCCAAGGGGCTGATCAAGACGGCCAGCAGGCAGAGTTTACGCATGGCGAACCTCCGCAGCCGAAGGGGTCGCAATGGTTTGCAAATGGAAGATACCGACGACGAGGATCTGCAAGCGATCACGCCACGGATGAGCACGCTCGCTGAGGTTGCGGTGATAGAGCACCAGCTCCACAAGATGGGTCATCAGCAACAGGCTACCGCCCAGATTGACCATTAGATGAAACGGACTGATCAACGGGCTGATCAGATTGACCAGCACCACCAGCCAGAACAACAGGGTCAATCCCTTCCCCAAGCCCCAAAGCACCTTCATGTACGCCCCCGCAGATCATTGTTCTTTGCGCGCACAGTACCGACTTCAACAAGGAATAAGCCAGAGGCCAGCGAAAATTCTTCTGAACGGGCGGTTTAGAGCGTCGCAACTGTCGATCAGCGGCTCATCACCCGTTCGACCCGACGGCTTTTCGCCGCGTATTTACGGCAGATCCCGCCATTGCCTGCAACAGCCCCTAGGCCCGGACGTTCGGGCAGGCTAGTCTTCGCCTATCTGATTGAGGATCTTCGATGACCGCAGGTATTTCTTCGCGCACGCCCCAGCAAGCCCTCGCCGCCTTGCTCGACCGTTATGCGCCACAACGTCTGTTGCTGATCGGCGCCAGCGACTTCCCGGCGCTGGAAGCCTTCAAGCTCGCGCACCCGGATGCCTGCGTCGCTCAGGTCGCACCCGGTCCGCTGCCAGCCGAGTTCGCGGCCCAGCGGTTTGACCTGGCACTGGCACTCGATTGCCTTGAGCATCTGCCCAAACGCGATGGCCTGAACCTGCTCGGCGGGATTCGCAACCTCAACGCCAGCCGCATTGCCGTGCTTGCAGATCTGAAAGCCTGTGGCTGGCAAGAAACCGACTTCTTTTCCCTGGCACTGCAATCCAGCGAACGCTTCCAGCGCGACGAACAGGTCCTGACACTGTTTACCTACGATCTGCTTGACTACAAACAAGTACCCGACTGGCTCAATTCACGGTTCTGGGCCAATCCGGAAAATTTCGGAAAATACTGGTGGTAACACGATGAGTACGTCCATTTGCCCGTGCGGCAGCGGCACCCCGCTGGATGCCTGCTGCGGCCACTACCACGCCGGCCACCCGGCGCCGTGCGCCGAAGCCTTGATGCGTTCGCGCTACAGCGCCTATGTGCTGGGCCTGATCGACTATCTGGTGGCTACCACCCTGCCCGCCCAACAGGCAGGCCTGGATCGCCAGTCGATCAGCGACTGGAGCGCGCAAAGCACCTGGCTCGGCCTTGAAGTGGAAAGTTCCGAGGTGTTCGGCGGCCAGCCCGAACATGCGTTCGTCACCTTCACCGCACGTTGGCACGACAGCACCGGCGAGCACTGCCACCGCGAACGTTCATCCTTTGTGCAAAACGCCGGGCGCTGGTACTTCATCGACCCGACCGTGCAGCTCAAGGCCGGGCGCAATGATGCATGCCCCTGTGCCAGCGGGCAGAAATTCAAGAAATGCTGCGCGAGTTATTTCACTGCTTGAGGTGAGCCCTGAAAGATCGCAGCCTTCGGCAGCTCCTACAGGGGAATGCGTCCGTCGTAGGAGCTGCCGAAGGCTGCGATCTTTTGCGGCTAAACTGGGGTTCAAGGAGAAATACCACCATGACCCATCAGCGGCGCGCCTTACAAATCCTCATCCTGTTCATCGCCCTGAGCCTCGGCGGCTGCGCATCCTGGTTCGCTGACGAGACCCTCGACCCGCAAGTCCATCTGCTCAAAGTCGAAGTCGTGCGCGCCAAACTCCTTGAGCAGAAATTCATGCTGTATTTTCGCGTCGACAACCCCAACGACTCCGACCTGACGGTTCGCGGGCTGGTGTACCGGATTCATTTGAGCGAGTTCCTGCTGGCCGAAGGCGAGTCCAGCAATTGGTTCACCGTCGATCCGAAAAGCAGCAGCTATTTTCAGGTGCCGATTCGTACCAACCTCTGGCAGCACCTGCGCGACGTGGTGAAAATGCTGAAGAAACCCGACCAGCCAATCCCCTATCGTCTGGAAGGGGAGTTGAAAACCGGATTATTGTTCGGCAATGACGTGCACCAGGCCCGATATGGCGAGATAATTCCCGGCGATTTTATTCCGGAGTAACCTCGATGACCCAGCAACCCCATGTCCATGGCCCTGACTGCAATCACGATCATGACCATCACGACCACCATGATCACGACCATGGCCATGTTCACGGCCCGAACTGCGGCCACGCTCACCAGGAGCCAGTACGCAACGCGTTGAAAGACGTTGGCCGCAACGACCCTTGCCCATGCGGCAATGGCAAGAAATTCAAGAAGTGCCACGGCGCTTGATTTTTTAGCTGCACGCATCCCTTTGTTGGAGTGTGGCTTGCCCGCGACAGTCGATAACGCGGTCTGCCTGATGTACCGAGGCGCCCCTTTCGCGGGCAAGCCACGCTCCCACAGGTTTTAATCAGCCATTAAAATATCTGTGGTGCGAACCACCGTCGCATATTCTCCGTGCAGATTGCCCAGCGACATGGCATGCACCTCCTGCGCCGAATGCGCTTTGCCGAAGAAGTCGACCTTGTCGAAGGTGTAGCAGGCGTCTTCCGCCACCCAGGTTTCAAACCCCAGATTGCCCGCCGTACGCGCCGTGGACTCGACCGAGTTGTGGGTCGCCACGCCGACAATGATCAGTTGCTCGATCCCCGCCTCACGCAAACTCGCCGCAAGCGTCGTCCCACTGAACGCATCAGGGACCTGTTTCTGAATCACCTGCTCACCCGATAGCGGTTCGAACCTGACCTGAAACTCGACACCCGACTGCTGCGGCCAGAACACCGACTCTGGCGAGCGGGACAAATGCTGCACATGAATCACTGGCCGCGCCATGCGCCGCCATTCGCTCAGCAACTGTGCCATGTGCTCCTCGGCGTCTGGGTTGTTGCGCGGTCCCAGTTTGGGATGGTGAATGCCTTTTTGCTGATCGATCAGGATAAGCGCTGCGTTGGCCTGAAGTTCCATGGCGAGTTTTCTCTTGCACGAGTCATTGATTTTTCCACACTTGAGCATCACCGCTTTCGATAGGCAAGTCATCGTGATCGCCAATCCCCTCGCCACAGGTACAGCGTCATTTTCTGTGATTTATCGGACAAACCTTGAAATAAGATTGGCCCCCGCTTGCGCGACCCTCTACTGCTCACTAACGTAGCGCCATTATTGGTATTACCCCCGCAGGAGCTTTGCCATGGCCTCGCCAGCCCTTACATCTTTTCTTCCCCGGTTCGGCGTTGCCGCAGCAGTGGCCAGTGTGCTCAGCCTCACCGGTTGCCAGACCTGGAATACCCAGGACAGCCTGCCACCTACCTCCGGTGTGCAACCGCTCAAAGGGCTGGCGCAGAATGTGTCAGTGCGCCGCAATGCCATGGGCATGCCGCTGATCGAGAGCAACACCTTCCACGACGCGCTGTTCACCCTCGGTTACGTACACGCCAGTGATCGCATCAGCCAGATGGTCACCCTGCGCCTGCTGGCCCAGGGTCGCCTGTCGGAAATGTCCGGTCCAGACCTGCTGGACGCTGACCGCTACATGCGCGCGGTCAACCTGAAGAAAAGCGCCGACGAGCTCTACAAAGCGTCCTCACCCCGCCTGCAACGCTTCTTCGAAGTCTATGCACGCGGAGTCAACGCCTACCTGTTCCGTTATCGCGACAAGCTGCCGTCGGACCTGGCCGCCACTGGCTACAAGCCGGAATACTGGAAACCGGAAGATTCGGCACTGATGTTCTGCCTGCTAAACTTCAGCCAGTCAGCCAACCTGCCGCAAGAAATCGCCTCGCTGGTGCTGGCGCAAACCGTCTCTACAGACAAACTCGCGTGGCTGTCGCCGTCCTATCCGGATGAAAAGCTGCCACTGGCCGAAGCTGAAAAGCTTAAAGGCGTGAAGCTCAACGGTACGATTCCGGGCCTGACCGAACTCAGCAAAGCCGGCGACCAGTTGTCCGCGCTGAATCTGCTCGGCGCCACGGCGTCGAACAACTGGGCGATTGCCCCGCAGCGCAGCCGCAGCGGCAAAAGCCTGCTGGCCAGCGACAGCCAATTCCCGATTGGCGTGCCGTCGCTGTGGAGCTACGTACAAATTCGTGCGCCTAAGTACCAGGCTGCAGGAGTTTCCATTGCCGGTATTCCGATGGTCCTTGGCGGATTCAACGGCAAGGTGACCTGGAGCATGACCGCGGTCATGGGTGATAACCAGGACCTGTTCCTCGAAAAACTCAAGCGTCAGGGCAATGGCCTTGCCTACGAAGTCGCAGGCAAATGGCAACCAGCGATGGTTCGCAACGAAACCTACTTCGTCAAAGGTCAGCGGCCGATTCGCGAAGTCGTGTACGAAACCCGCCACGGCCCACTGCTCAACAGTGCCCAAGGCAGTGCGCTGGACAATGGTTTCGGTCTGGCATTGCAGATGCCGAACCTTACGGACGACAAGAGCCTGGATGCCTTCTTCGACCTGTCACGAGCGCAGAGCGTAGAGAAAGCCTCGGACGCCAGCCGTGAGATCCGCGCCATTGCCTTGAACATGGTGTTCGCCGACGCCAGCCACATCGGCTGGCAAGTCACCGGGCGTTTCCCGAACCGCCGCGAAGGTGAAGGTTTGCTGCCATCGCCCGGCTGGGAAGGTCGTTATGACTGGGACGGCTATGCCGACCCGATGCTTCACCCTTACGACCAGGACCCGGCCCAGGGCTGGGTCGGTACCGCCAACCAGCGGGTCATCCCCCACGGTTACGGCATGCAGCTGTCCAATTCCTGGGCCGCACCTGAGCGCGGCGAGCGTATCGCCGAGCTGGCGAGTGCCGGCAAGCACGACAGCCGCAGCATGATTGCCATGCAGTACGACCAGACCACGCTGTTCGCCGCCAAACTGAAAAAGATGTTTGAAGCACCAGGTATGTCCCAGCCACTCAAACAGGCAATCAACGCATTGCCAGCCGCTGAAGCCGGCAAAGCGCGCGAGGCGTTCGACCGCTTGATGGCGTTCGACGGCAAGCTCGGCCCGACCTCGACCGATGCCGCGATCTACGAGTTGTTCCTGCAAGAGAGCATGAAGCAGATCTTCCTCGACGAACTCGGCCCGGAATCCAGCCCGACGTGGAAGGCCTTCGTCGCCAACGGCAAATTGTCCTACTCGGCCCAGGCCGACCATTTGCTGGGTCGCGAAGACAGCCCGTTCTGGGATGACATCCGCACGCCGCAGAAAGAAGACAAACCGGCGATTCTCGCCCGCAGCCTGGCCGCGGCCATCACGGCCGGCGAGAGCCAGATGGGCGCCGACCACAAAGCCTGGCAGTGGGGCAAATTGCACCACTACGAATGGAAAAACACCCGCGGCCAGACCGTGCGCGGTGCCATGTCTGCCGGAGGTGACCACACCACGTTGAACGCTGCCGCCTACACCTGGGGTCAGGATTTCAACGTGACACTGGTGCCGGCGATGCGCTTCATCGTCGACTTTGGCCAGGCCGAACCGCTGATGGGCCAGAACGGCACCGGCCAATCCGGCAACCCGGCCAGCCCGAACTATATCGACAGCATCGATCCGTGGCTCAAAGGCCAATACATGAGCTTGCCGATG
The DNA here is from genome assembly GCF_058799675.1 of Pseudomonas sp. GW822-FHT06B12. Classification (NCBI taxonomy): domain Bacteria; kingdom Pseudomonadati; phylum Pseudomonadota; class Gammaproteobacteria; order Pseudomonadales; family Pseudomonadaceae; genus Pseudomonas; species Pseudomonas sp. GW822-FHT06B12. Next base: position 18,126 of record NZ_JBXALR010000019.1, on the reverse strand, counting down.
CAACCGCAGAACTTCGACAAGGTGTATGGCAAAACGCGGCTGACCCTGGTGCCGGGCAAGTAATGCGATAGGGATCTGTGGCAAGGGAGTTTGCTTCCTTGCCACAGATCGCTCTACTTTGGTGCGACAAATTGTTCACGCCCGTTTTCGGGCACGATTCCTCTCCAGACGCGTCTTGAATCATCTTTTAAAACGCTTGTTCGGGACTCTGGTTCGGAAATTGCTACTTTCATAAGGTCTTACGCTTTCCAGTAACAATAATTCTGCGCCACAAGCGCTCATCTTGGTTCTTAGGGATTGAATAATGAAAAAAGCATTGCTGACCCTTTCTGCACTGGCGTTGTGCATGGCCGCTGGTTCCGCACTGGCCAAGGAATACAAAGAACTGCGTTTTGGTGTTGACCCTTCCTACGCTCCGTTCGAGTCCAAAGCAGCCGACGGCAGCCTGGTGGGCTTCGACATCGATCTGGGCAACGCGATCTGCGCCGAGCTGAAGGTCAAGTGCAAATGGGTCGAAAGCGATTTCGACGGCATGATTCCGGGCCTCAAGGCCAATAAATTCGACGGTGTGATCTCTTCCATGACCGTCACCGAAGCCCGCGAAAAAGTCATCGACTTCTCCAGCGAGCTGTTCTCCGGCCCTACCGCACTGGTCTACAAGAAAGGCTCCGGCGTTTCTGACGTAGCCTCGCTCAAGGGTAAAAAGGTCGGCTACGAGCAAGGCACCATCCAGGAAGCCTACGCCAAGGCCGTGCTGGACAAGGCTGGCGTGACCACTCAGGCCTACGCCAACCAGGACCAGGTCTATGCTGACCTGACTTCCGGTCGTCTGGACGCCTCGATCCAGGACATGCTGCAAGCCCAGCTGGGCTTTTTGAAGTCGCCACAAGGCGCTGCTTACGAAGTCAGCAAGCCGGTCAACGATCCTTTGCTGCCAGCCAAAACGGCTGTCGGTATCTCGAAAGGTAACAAAGAGCTCAAAGCCCTTCTCGATAAAGGTATCAAAGCGTTACACGATGATGGCACCTACGCGACCATTCAAAAGAAACACTTTGGTGATCTGAATCTGTACAGCGGCAAATAATGCCCGGCGCCCATCCTCGTGATGGGCGCTTTTTTCACGTTATCAGGTCGCAGATTTTATGTTCGAAGAGCTATTACAAAACCTGGGGCTTTCTGCCTTCAGCTTGAAGGGCTTTGGCCCGTTGCTGATGCAAGGCACCTGGATGACCATCAAATTATCGGTATTGTCGCTGTTGGTGGCCGTGCTGCTCGGTCTGCTCGGCGCCACTGCCAAACTCTCCAGTGTCAAACTGCTGCGGGTTCCGGCCCAGGTCTACACCACACTGATTCGCGGCGTACCAGACCTGGTGTTGATGCTGCTGATTTTCTACAGCCTGCAAACCTGGCTGACCTCCCTGACCGACTTGATGGAATGGGAATACATCGAAATCAACCCGTTCAGCGCCGGGGTCATCACCCTGGGTTTCATTTATGGCGCGTACTTCACTGAAACCTTTCGCGGCGCGATCCTTGCCGTGCCCCGGGGTCAAGTCGAAGCCGCCACTGCCTACGGCCTCAAACGCGGCCAGCGGTTCCGCTTCGTGGTGTTCCCGCAAATGATGCGTTTCGCCCTTCCGGGCATCGGCAACAACTGGATGGTGATGCTCAAGGCCACCGCGCTGGTGTCGATCATCGGCCTCGCCGATCTGGTCAAAGCCGCTCAGGACGCCGGTAAAAGCTCCTATCAACTGTTCTATTTCCTGGTGCTGGCGGCGTTGATCTACCTGCTGATCACCAGTGCTTCGAATTATGTCCTGCGCAGGCTTGAACGCCGTTATGCCGCCGGTGCCCGGGAGGCCATACGATGATCGAACTACTGCAGGACTACTGGAGACCGTTCCTTTACACCGACGGTTACCACATCACCGGTCTGGCCATGACCATGTGGCTGCTCAGCGCCTCGATCTTCATCGGCTTTCTGGTGTCGATTCCGCTGTCCATTGCCCGGGTTTCCAACAAGCTCTACGTGCGCTGGCCGGTGCAGTTCTACACCTACCTGTTTCGCGGCACACCGCTGTATATCCAGTTGCTGATCTGCTACACCGGGATCTACAGCCTGGCCGCGGTCCGTGCGCAACCGGTGCTCGATGCGTTCTTTCGCGATGCGATGAACTGCACCATCCTGGCGTTTGCCTTGAACACCTGCGCCTACACCACGGAGATTTTCGCCGGGGCGATTCGCAGCATGGCCCACGGCGAAGTCGAAGCCGCGAAGGCCTACGGTCTGACCGGCTGGAAGCTCTATGCCTACGTGATCATGCCGTCGGCCCTGCGTCGCTCGTTGCCCTACTACAGCAACGAAGTGATCCTGATGCTGCATTCGACCACCGTGGCCTTCACCGCCACCGTCCCGGACATTTTGAAAGTCGCTCGCGACGCCAACTCGGCGACCTTCCTGACCTTCCAGTCGTTCGGCATTGCCGCGCTGATTTACCTGACCGTCACCTTTGCGCTGGTCGGCCTGTTCCGACTCGCCGAACGCCGATGGCTGGCGTTCCTTGGGCCGACTCACTAGCTCTCCAGCTTCAGGACACAAAAGCAAATGCGCCACCAGATCCATGACCTGCTAGCCCCGCTGCCGGGCACTGCACGACAAATCCACAGTTTCCACTTCGGCCCAACCCAGGCCAAAGGCAAGATCTACATCCAGTCCTCGCTGCACGCCGACGAAATGCCCGGAATGCTGGTGGCCTGGCACCTCAAGCTGCGTCTGGCGGAACTCGAAGCCGCCGGCCGTCTGCGCAGCGAGATCGTGCTGGTGCCCGTGGCGAACCCGATTGGCCTCGAACAAGTATTGATGGACGTGCCACTGGGCCGCTACGAGCTGGAAAGCGGACAGAACTTCAACCGCTGGTTCGTTGATCTTGGTGAAGAGATCGGCAACGAGATCGAAGGGCAACTGAACGACGATCCGCAGCACAACCTTGAGCTGATCCGCAGCGGCCTGCGCAACGCACTGGCCCGGCAGACCGCCAGCACTCAACTGCAATCCCAGCGCCTGACCCTGCAAACACTGGCCTGCGACGCCGACATGGTGCTGGACCTGCATTGTGATTTCGAAGCCGTTGCGCACCTGTACACCACGCCCGAGGCCTGGCCACAGGTCGAGCCACTGGCACGCTATATCGGTGCAGAAGCCAGCCTGCTCGCCACCGACTCCGGCGGTCATTCGTTCGACGAGTGTTTCACCCTGGTCTGGTGGCAAATGCAGGAGCGCTTCGGTGAGCACTTCGACATTCCGCTGGGCAGCTTCTCGGTGACCGTCGAATTGCGTGGTCAAGGCGACGTCAATCATCCACTGGCCAGCCTCGATTGCCAGGCGTTGATCGACTATCTGATTCATTTCGGCGCCATCGAAGGTGAGGCCGCGCCCCTGCCCGAACTGCCCTACCCTGCCACTCCGCTGGCCGCGGTAGAGCCGGTTGCAACCCCGGTCGGCGGTTTGCTGGTGTACAGCGTGCTACCCGGCGAGTATCTGGAGGCGGGACAGCTGATCGCCGAAATCATCGACCCGATCGGCGACCGCGTGACCCCGGTTCATTGCGCCAACGCCGGCCTGCTCTACGCCCGTTCGACCCGTCGGATGGCCACCGCCGGCATGGTGATCGCCCATGTTGCGGGCCTCGAAGCCTATCGCACCGGCTACCTACTTTCGCCTTGAGGATGCATGCCCCATGTACAAACTGACCATCGAAGGCCTGCATAAATGCTACGGCACCCATGAAGTGCTCAAGGGTGTTTCGCTCAAGGCCAAGACCGGTGACGTGATCAGCCTGATCGGCGCCAGTGGCTCGGGCAAAAGTACCTTTTTGCGCTGCATCAACTTTCTCGAACAACCCAACGACGGCGCCATGAGCCTGGACGGTCAAGCGGTCCGTATGATCAAGGATCACCACGGCATGCGGGTGGCCGACGAATCCGAGTTGCAACGGATCCGTACCCGACTGGCGATGGTGTTCCAGCACTTCAACCTGTGGAGCCACATGACGGTGCTGGAAAACATCACCATGGCCCCGCGCCGGGTGCTGGGTGTCAGCAAGAAGGACGCGGAAGATCGCGCCCGGCGTTATCTGGACAAAGTTGGCCTCGCGGCCCGTGTGGCGGATCAGTACCCGGCATTTCTGTCAGGCGGTCAGCAACAGCGCGTCGCTATCGCCCGTGCGTTGGCGATGGAGCCGGAAGTCATGCTGTTCGACGAACCGACCTCGGCGCTGGACCCGGAACTGGTGGGCGAAGTGCTCAAGGTGATCCAGGGGCTGGCCGAAGAAGGCCGAACCATGATCATGGTGACCCATGAAATGAGCTTTGCCCGCAAGGTGTCCAATCAGGTGCTGTTCCTGCATCAGGGACTGGTGGAGGAAGAAGGAGCACCCGAAGACGTGCTCGGCAACCCGAAAAGCGAACGGCTGAAGCAGTTCCTCAGCGGCAATCTCAAGTAGCCCCACATTCTGTGGGAGCGTGGCTTGCCCGCGAAGAACGATAACGCGGTTTATCAGATATACCGCGTCGCCCCCATCGCGGGCAAGCCACGCTCCCACAGGGAACAAACCAACCTTGGGCCATTGAATTTCGATGCAGGAAATCAGGCAACCGGCGCGGGAGGCGGCTTATCCGGCAAGGTCGGTTCGCCAGGCTCGCCAGGTTCGGTCGGTTGTTCGTTCGGGGTATCGGGGTCGGGTTGACCTGGGATTCCGCCAGCCAGCGTGACAGGCGGATGGGCCAGCAATGACCAGGCCAGCAGGCCCACTTGATTGGGCTCAAGCCTTGCCAGTTCGGCACTTATTCGCGGATCGATCTTCATGAAGCACTCCTGAGCGATGGCCCGATGCGCCTTGCGCGCATCGGAGCAGTACACCCCATAGAGTGTACGCCCGCTCAGGAATTCCAACGATTTGTCAGACGGCTGACTCAGGTACGCGGCAGGGTCACGCCACGCTGGCCCTGGTACTTGCCACCACGGTCCTTGTAGGACACTTCACATTCTTCGTCAGATTCGAAGAACAGCATTTGTGCTACGCCTTCGTTGGCGTAGATCTTTGCAGGCAAAGTGGTGGTGTTCGAGAATTCCAGGGTCACGTGACCTTCCCATTCCGGTTCCAGCGGCGTGACGTTAACGATGATGCCGCAGCGAGCGTAGGTGCTCTTGCCCAGGCAGATCGTCAGCACGTTGCGCGGAATACGGAAGAACTCGACGGTACGGGCCAGCGCGAAAGAGTTTGGCGGGATGATGCATACGTCGCTTTTGACGTCGACGAAGCTCTTCTCATCAAAGTTTTTCGGATCGACAGTCGCCGAATTGATGTTGGTGAACACCTTGAATTCATCGGCGCAACGCACGTCATAGCCGTAGCTCGACACGCCGAAGGAAATCAGCCGGTCGGAGCCTTCGCCACGCATCTGGCGCTCTACGAAGGGCTCGATCATGCCGTGCTCTTGCGCCATGCGGCGAATCCACTTGTCCGATTTGATGCTCATGGCGGGTGTCCTGAATAGCGAGGTGGAAAAATTCTGTCCGGCATCTTACCGGGGCGCGCCGCCGGTTCAAAGTCCGGGGTACAATTCTCGCCGATCCCCCACGACTTCCGGGCCTTCGCCGCAATACAGCGCACCGTCAGTCATGAAAACAGAGAAACCTTCGCAAAGACCATTGGCACGTTCAGGAAAAAGGGTTAAGGTGGCGTCACTGTGCTGCTTGTGTCACTGAGAATCTCTACACGATATGTTGAATTTCGATCCAACCATCTACAAGAATTTTTCCTGCTCTTTGCACTCAGTCTCGGCCAGGGTTCTTCCTGAGTCGCAGTTATCTTTGTTCAAGGAGTTACACCATGTCTAATCGCCAAACCGGTACCGTTAAGTGGTTCAACGATGAAAAAGGCTTCGGCTTCATCACTCCACAATCCGGTGACGACCTGTTCGTTCACTTCAAAGCTATCCAATCCGACGGCTTCAAAAGCCTGAAAGAAGGCCAACAGGTTTCTTTCATCGCTACCCGCGGTCAGAAAGGCATGCAAGCTGAAGAAGTTCAAGTTATCTAACTTGTCCTGATTTAGTAAAAAGCCCCGCCCTCAAAAGCGGGGCTTTTTTGTGCCCGAGTGTTTTTACCGGACCACACCAAATTTGGCGAGATTCTCATTCGCCCACTGAAGATTTACTCTAGAGAAAGCCTCAACACCCTCATCAGGAAGCGGCAACGTGACTGACCCCAACAGCGAAACCGAAACCCCGGCACAGATGCGCCGAACCACGCTTTACCTGACCCTGGCCCAGGTCCCGGAAGGCAAAGTAGTGAGTTACGGTCAGCTCGCCGAACTGGCAGGCCTGGGGCGGGCCGCGCGCTGGGTGGGCCGCACACTGAGTCAGTTGCCCGGCGATACCAAACTGCCCTGGCACCGTGTATTGGGTGCCGGCGGTCGCCTCAGTTTGCCAGTGGGCAGCCCTTCAGGCGATGAACAGCGGGCACGCTTGCGCATGGAAGGTGTCAGTATCCTGAACAATCGTGTTGATATTCAGCGTCATGGCTGGCGTCCGGTAGAGCACAGCGGTTAGAGTGCGCGCTTTGTTTTCGCAATTTTGAGGCAGACTCCAGCCCATGCCCCGTAAAACCTGGCGCGCCGCGCTCGCCGCTTATGCCAGCCCCTCGACACTCGTACTGTTGCTGCTGGGTTTCGCCGCTGGCTTGCCCTATATGCTGGTGTTCTCAACGCTGTCCGTCTGGCTGCGTGAGGCCGGCGTGGCCCGTGAAACGATTGGCTATGCCAGCCTGATCGGGCTGGCCTACGCATTCAAATGGGTATGGTCGCCACTTCTCGACCAATGGCGCCTGCCATTGCTCGGCAAACTCGGCCGACGACGCTCCTGGCTGGTCCTGGCGCAGGTACTGCTGGTCCTCGGCCTGATCGGCATGGGTTTCTGCGACCCGCAAAAACACCTGTCATGGCTGATTGCGATTGCCGTTCTCGTCGCATTCGCCTCCGCCACCCAAGATATTGCCGTCGATGCCTATCGCTTGGAAATTGTCGACGATACACGCCAGGCTGCACTGGCTGCCGCCTATATGTCCGGCTACCGGGTCGCTGCCCTCCTGGCGACAGCGGGCGCACTGTTCATTGCCGAGGGCTTCGGCTCCACAGGCTTCAATTACAAGCACTCCGCCTGGACCGGCACCTACGCGCTGTTCGGCCTGCTGATGATCCCGGCGCTGCTGACCACCCTGTTCATGCGTGAGCCTCCCGTGCCGCTGCGTACCCAGCTGTCCGCTGGCCGCTACAGCTTTGTGCACCAACTGGCGTCGGTATTTGTACTCATCGTTTTGCTGGTGTCCGTGCCCGCGATGTTTACCCAGCTCTACAACACAGATTTTGCCAGCGTGATCTCGGGCGCCATGAGCCCATTGGATCTGCTGCTGGAAGATCGAGCCTTTCTGCGGGCGCTGCTCTACATCATCCTGACCAGCCTGTGCCTCTCTACCATGGGCCGCCGCGGCCTGGCCCCGGTACTGACTCCGGTAAACGACTTCGTTGTACGCTACCGCTGGCAGGCCTTTCTGCTGCTGGGCCTGATCGCCACCTATCGAATGTCCGACACCGTCATGGGCGTAATGGCCAACGTGTTTTACATCGACCTGGGCTTTACCAAGGATCAGATCGCCGGCGTCAGCAAAATCTTCGGCCTGATCATGACCCTGATAGGTGCCGGCATGGGCGGCCTGCTGATCGTGCGCTTCGGAATTCTGCCGATTCTGTTCATCGGCGGCTTCGCTTCAGCCGCCACCAACCTGTTGTTTGTGATGCTCGCGGACATGGGCGCCAACCTGGAGATGCTGATCGTCACCATCTCCCTGGACAACTTCAGTTCGGGCATGGCCACCTCGGCTTTCGTCGCCTACCTGTCGAGCCTGACCAACCTGAAGTTCTCTGCGACCCAGTACGCCCTGCTCAGCTCGATCATGCTGTTGTTGCCACGACTGATCGGCGGTTACTCGGGGGTCATGGTGGAAAAATACGGTTATCACAACTTCTTCATCATCACGACGCTGCTTGGCGTGCCGACCCTGCTGCTGATTGCCCTGCACTGGTTCCAGGAAAACCGCCGCGAAGGCCCGACACCAACACCCGAGCCGGCCCAGACTGCTACCGCCGTAGAAGAATCGTAAGAACCCTCGAAGGCGCGGGAGTTTCCCCGCCTTCGAGCCACGCCGCCGGCCGCAATCCTGTACGCCAGCAAATCTCGCCCGTACAATGCTCCGTCATTTCTAGTCTTCAGCAACCGACAACGGCCTACCATGCGTACCAGTCAATATTTGCTCGCCACACAGAAAGAAACGCCTTCCGATGCGGTCGTCATCAGCCATCAGCTGATGCTGCGCGCCGGCATGATCCGCAAACTCGCGTCCGGCCTGTACACCTGGCTGCCGATGGGCCTGCGAGTGATGCGCAAGGTTGAAGCCATCGTTCGTGAAGAAATGAACGCCGCCGGCTCTCTCGAAGTGTTGATGCCGAGCACCCAGCCGGCTGAGCTGTGGCAGGAATCCGGCCGCTGGGAAGAGTACGGCCCTGAACTGCTGCGCTTCAAGGATCGCCACGGTCGCGACTTCTGCGCCGGCCCGACTCACGAAGAAGTGATCACGGACCTGGCCCGCAATGAGCTGAGCAGCTACAAACAGCTGCCGATCAACCTGTACCAGATCCAGACCAAATTCCGCGATGAAATCCGCCCACGCTTCGGCTTGATGCGCGGTCGCGAGTTCATCATGAAGGACGCCTACTCCTTCCACGCCGACCAGGCATCGCTGCAGGCCACTTACGACCGCATGCACCAGGCCTACTGCAACGTGTTCACCCGTCTGGGCCTGAAATTCCGCCCGGTTGAAGCCGATAACGGCTCCATCGGTGGCGCTGGCTCCCACGAATTCCACGTACTGGCCGAATCTGGCGAAGACGACATCGTCTTCAGCAACGGTTCCGACTACGCGGCGAACATCGAAAAAGCCGAAGCAGTGCCACGTGAGACTTCTCGCCCTGCACCTGCCGAAGAACTGCGCCTGGTCGACACCCCAAACGCGAAAACCATCGCGCAACTGGTGGAAGGCTTCAATCTGCCGATCGAAAAAACCATCAAGACCCTGGTGGTTCACGCCGAAGAAGCCGGCAAGCTGATCGCGCTGATCATTCGTGGCGACCACGAGCTCAACGAAATCAAGGCCGCCAACCAGCCTGGCGTTGCCAGCCCGCTGGTCATGGCCTCCGAAGCCGAACTGCGTGACGCCATCGGCGCTGGCGCGGGCTCCCTCGGCCCGCTGAACCTGCCGCTGCCAATCATCATCGACCGTTCGGTCGAGCTGATGAGCGACTTCGGTATCGGCGCCAACATCGACGACAAGCACTACTTCGGCGTCAACTGGGAGCGCGACCTGCCGGTTCCGACCGTAGCCGACCTGCGTAACGTTGTCAGTGGTGACCCTAGCCCGGACGGCAAAGGCACCCTGGAAATCAAACGTGGCATCGAAGTCGGGCACATCTTCCAGCTGGGCACCAAGTACAGCGAAGCGATGAAATGCCAGGTTCTCGGTGAGAATGGCAAGCCAGTCACTCTGACCATGGGCTGCTACGGCATCGGCGTTTCCCGCGTGGTGGCGGCTGCCATCGAGCAGAACAACGACGAGAAAGGCATCATCTGGAGCGACAGCCTCGCGCCATTCCAGATCGCCCTGGTGCCGTTGCGCTACGAGACCGACCTGGTTCGCGAAGCCACCGACAAGCTCTACGCAGAACTGACTGCGGCCGGCTTCGAAGTGCTGCTGGACGATCGCGACAAGAAAACCAGCCCGGGCATCAAGTTCGCGGACATGGAGCTGATCGGCATTCCTCACCGGATCGTGGTCAGTGACCGCGGCCTCGCCGACGGCAACCTGGAATACAAGAGCCGTACCGAGGCCGAGCCACAAGCGCTGCCGGTCGCTGACGTACTGTCTTTCCTCCAGGCTCGTATCCGCCGCTGACACCAGATAGAGAAGTCATGTTCAAGCGAAACACCTTAAGCCTCGGTGGTGCCGCCCTGTGCGGCACCCTGTTGCTCAGCGGCTGCGCCAATCAGATGTCGCAACGCAGCGAGCACGAGGAGCGCGTCGAGCGCAAACTGCTCGATCACAGCCTGCAGATCGATGTCGGCGAGCCTAAGGTGCTTGAGCTGCCGCAACGCCGGGTACGGATTCACGAGCAGAAGACCTTCGAAGTCACCGAATACGACGTCACCCGTCGCTACGATCGCTACACGCCGTACCAACCCTGGCGCAAGGTCTACGAGATCCCGCTGGGTGCGGTGGCTTTGGTGGCTGGCGTCGGCGCGAACATCGCCAACGTGTTCGCCCTCGGTAATCTGCCAGACAGCATGACAAGGGACTGGGTCAGCACTGGCATTGACGGGCTCAACCCGTTCATGAACGTGCAGTCCCGCGGTCGCGCACAACAGAACCTGGCTGGCATCGATGAAGTCCAGCGCGATAAACGCATGGAATACTCGAGCCTGCCATGGAACGAGCGCCCGGTAGAGGTCAAGGCCGGCAAGCAGACCTTCGAGCTCACCACCGACCGTAACGGCGTGTTGCGCCTGAACCTGCTCGACAGCCCGTTCGCGGAGCAGGACCTGAGAACTATCGGCAAGCTGCAGATCACTGTCGAAGATGCTCAGGACGATGTGCATACCGATTCATCCCTGACGATCAGCAACACCTTGCGCAGCAAGCTGCTGGAAGCTCACGCACTGATTTACGACGACCTCGAAGACGACGAAGTGAGCCAGTGGGTGCACCGGGTCAAACGCTTGTCGGAGTTGGGTCTGGAAGAAGAAGCCAGCGAGCTGGAACAAAGCCTGATCGAACTGACCCGCAACGATCCCGAGTTGCAAAGCGAGTTTCTCAAGTCGCTGACCAAGGATGCAGGGCGCTTGGTGGCGGATCCGGGCGCCAATTGATGACTTGAAAAGATCGCAGCCTGCGGCAGCTCCTACGTACTTCACTTGCGTAGGAGCTGCCGCAGGCTGCGATCTTTTGCTTTTAACGATCAACGCTCAAACAAATCCAACTGCTCGAAGCCGCCACGCAAATCCTCCAGGCGCACACCAATCCCCAACAAACGCACGGGTTTGCCACCCCGATTGAAAGCCTGAGTCAGCAACAGCTGATAACTGCCAAGATCCCGCCCTGCCCCGGCTTGCTCCAGCGTGGTCTGGGTAAAATCATGAAACTTCACTTTGACGAACGGCTTGCCCGGACGGTAGCTGCTATCGATCCGCGCCATACGCCCGCTCAGGGTTTCCAGCAGCTCCGGCAACTTATCCAGGCAACTGATCAGGTCCGGCAGGTCCACATCGTAGGTATTTTCGACACTCACCGATTGCCGGCGACTGTCGTTCTGCACCTGCCGATCATCAATCCCACGCGCCAGGCTCCACAGACGCTCGCCAAAACTGCCAAATTCGCGCACCAGCGCCAACTTGTTCCAGTCGCGCAATTGAAGGCAATCGACAATCCCGAGCCTGGCCAACTTGTCGGCCGTTACTTTGCCGACGCCATGCAGCTTGCTCACTGGCAACTGTGAGACAAAGTCTTCGACCTGATCCGGCGTGATCACAAACAACCCGTTGGGCTTTTTCCAGTCACTGGCGATTTTCGCGAGAAACTTGTTCGGCGCCACACCCGCCGAGACGGTGATATGCAACTGATTGGAGACCCGGCGCCGAATGTCCTGGGCAATTCGCGTGGCACTGCCGGCGAAATGCGTACTTTCGGACACGTCGAGGTACGCCTCATCCAGCGACAAAGGCTCGATCAGGTCGGTGTAATCACGAAAAATCGTCTGAATCTCTTTCGACGCTTCTCTATAGGCGTCCATGCGCGGCTTGACGATGACCAGGTCCGGACACAGCTTCAAGGCATGCCGTGATGACATGGCCGAGCGCACCCCATAAGCGCGCGCTTCATAGTTGCACGTGGCGATAACACCACGCCGGTCCGCTGAGCCACCCACTGCCAGCGGTTTGCTCGCCAGAGTCGGGTCGTCACGCATCTCGATGGCGGCATAGAAGCAGTCACAATCGACGTGGATGATTTTGCGCTGCGTCATATAAGGCGGTGTTCAATGAAGGAAAAAGGGTTATCTGGAAACGAATCGCCAGTATCTCACCGACAACTGTATATAGCACCAGTGCTTTGATTCTTCTCTACTAGCGGTAGGAAACGCCTTCACTGGATTTATTTTTTCAATCGAAACCAACCCGCCAATAGAGCTGAAAGCCTTGTGCAGCAAGCCCTACAGCCCTATTCGAGCTCCTGCTTGATACGCTAAGCGATTGAACAGGAACAGATTTTTCTGAATTAGCAATTGACAGCCCAGCGATCCGCTGTAGAATGCCGACACACAGACGCGGGATGGAGCAGTCTGGTAGCTCGTCGGGCTCATAACCCGAAGGTCGTCGGTTCAAATCCGGCTCCCGCAACCAAACATCAAAAAAGGCTACTCGAAAGAGTGGCCTTTTTTGTGCGCGTCTGTTTTTCGTCTCTCTTGCTCCCCTCTCGTCGCCAGAGCCGAGAAAAAACCCTTTGCGCTTCTTATACTTAACTTAAGACCAGCGACCGTTTGACGCTAATTAATGTTTATTTGACCAAGCGGATCATTAACGGTTGACACTCAGGCGATCGCCTGTAGAATGCCGCCACACAGACGCGGGATGGAGCAGTCTGGTAGCTCGTCGGGCTCATAACCCGAAGGTCGTCGGTTCAAATCCGGCTCCCGCAACCAAACATCAAAAAAGGCTGCTCGAAAGAGTGGCCTTTTTTGTATCTGTAGAAAAGTCCTTTCGCAACAATGATCTGGCAACGTGCTACGAACCTTTGGCACTCTTCAGGGTCCACCAGATCAGGCTATGCTGAGTCGCAGGCAAGCCCCTCTACGATTGAATGTGCGTAATCCCCGATGCTCGGTGATACGCGTTAATATTTGTCATTATTTTTTTCTACAGGGATTGGTAACTTGGCTGGATACCTCCATCCTGTCGCGCACAATCCAAGAGGTGATTGATGCGCGCCAACTCGTCTGATTCACAAGACACCGTCACAGCGACACAACCGATCACTGCCACACGTCTGCATTGGCTGGATCTGGTCAGCAAGTACCGTCAGCCCATCGGCCTGGCGGTCACATTGCTATTGTTCGCTATCGCGCTGATTGCCTGTCGCCATCTATTAAGCGAACTCGATCTCTACGCGCTGCACGACTCGATTCTGGAAGTGCCGAAACCGGCCCTGCTCGGTGCATTGGGCGCAACCATTGCCGGCTTCATCATATTGCTCGGCTATGAATGGTCGGCCACTCGTTACGCTGGCGTGAATTTGCCGCCTCGTACCATGATTCTGGGTGGTTTCACCGCATTCGCGATCGGCAACGCCATTGGCCTTTCCCTGCTATCCGGCGGTTCGGTGCGTTACCGCCTGTACGCACGTCACGGCCTCGGGGCGTCGGAAGTCGCCCGCATGACGCTATTCGCCAGCCTGTCATTGGGTTGCGCCTTGCCGCCGCTCGCTGCCCTGGCGACGCTCAGCAACCTGCCTGCCGCCTCCGCTGCGCTGAATTTGTCACAGTCGTTGCTGGGCGGGATCGCGATTGCCGTGCTGGTGCTCGGCGCTGTGTTGGCCATTGGCATTTACCGCCGTCGCCTGCCGGATCAACCTTATCCGGATAACTTGCTGGTTCGCGCCGGTCGACGCACGCTGCGCCTGCCGGGTCGCCGCCTGACCTTCCTGCAATTGGTGATTACCGCGCTGGACGTGGCAGCGGCTGCAACCGTGCTTTATCTGCTGCTGCCGGAAGCGCCACCGTTCGGCGCCTTCCTGCTGGTCTATCTGATCGCATTGGCCGCTGGCGTGCTCAGCCACGTACCGGGCGGTGTCGGGGTATTCGAGGCGATTCTGCTGGCGGCCTTTGCCGACAAACTCGGAGCGGCGCCACTGGCCGCCGCCCTGCTGCTGTATCGCCTGATCTACGTGGTTCTGCCGCTCTTGGTGGCCTGCGTCCTGCTGCTGATCAATGAAGCACAACGCCTGTTCAACACCCGTCAATCGTTGCGCGCCGCCTCGGGCATGGCCGCGCCGGTGCTGGCGATACTGGTGTTCCTGTCTGGCGTCGTGTTGCTGTTCTCCGGCGCGACACCGGAAATTGACACTCGCCTGGAACACATCGGCTTTTTGATCCCCCATCGCCTGGTCGACGCCTCGCACTTCGGTGCCAGCCTGATCGGCGTGCTCTGCCTGCTGCTGGCCCAAGGCCTGCGTCGTCGCCTCTCGGCCGCGTGGATGCTGACCACCATTCTGCTGATGATGGGTGCCGTACTTTCGCTACTCAAGGGGTTCGACTGGGAAGAGTCCTGCCTGATGATCCTGACCGCCAGCCTGCTGGCGATCTTCCGTCGCTCCTTCTACCGTCCAAGCCGTTTGACCGAGGTGCCGTTCTCGCCGCTGTACCTGGTGGCCAGCCTGTGCGTATTGGGCGCCTCGATCTGGCTGCTGCTGTTCGCCTATCAGGATGTGCCGTACAGCCATCAACTGTGGTGGCAGTTCACCCTGGACTCCGATGCACCACGCGGCCTGCGCTCGCTGCTCGGCGCGGCGGTCTTGCTGGTGGTGGTGTCACTGACCTGGCTGCTGCGCACCGCGCGCCCGATCATTCACTTGCCAGACACCGAAGAGCTGGATAAGGCGCTGAAGATTCTGATGTCCTCATCACAACCGGACGGCGGCCTCGCCCTGACCGGTGACAAGGCGCTGCTGTTTCACCCTAACGACGAAGCGTTCTTGATGTATGCGCGTCGTGGCCGCAGCCTGGTGGCCCTGTACGACCCGATCGGCCCGACCCAGCAACGCGCGGAGATGATCTGGCAGTTCCGTGACCTGTGCGATCTTCATCACGCCCGCCCAGTGTTCTACCAGGTACGCGCCGAAAACTTGCCCTACTATATGGACATCGGTCTGACCGCGATCAAGCTGGGCGAAGAAGCCCGGGTCGACCTGCTGCGTTTTGATCTCGAAGCCAAGGGCAAAGAGATGAAGGACCTGCGTTACACCTGGAACCGTGGCACCCGCGACGGCCTGTCGCTGGAGATCTACGAACCGGGTCACGCGCCAATGGATGAGCTGAAGGTCATTTCCGACGCCTGGTTGACCGGCAAGAACGTTCGCGAGAAAGGCTTCTCCCTCGGCCGTTTCAGCGACGATTACCTCAAGCACTTCCGGATCGCGATCATTCATTTTGAAGGTCGCCCGGTGGCGTTCGCCAACCTGCTCGAGACGTATAGCCACGACCTGGCCAGCCTCGACCTGATGCGTGCACACCCGGACGCCCCAAAGCTGACCATGGAGTTCATGATGGTCGGCCTGATTCAACATTATAAAAATCATGGATACACACGCTTCAGTCTGGGCATGGTGCCGCTGTCGGGTCTGCAACCCCGCCGTGGCGCGCCACTGACCCAACGCCTCGGCTCGATGGTGTTTCGCCGTGGCGAGCAGCTCTATAACTTCCAGGGACTGCGCCGCTTCAAAGACAAATTCCAGCCTGACTGGGAACCACGTTACATGGCCGTGCCCGCCGGACTCGATCCGCTGGTGGCGCTGGCCGATACCGCCGCCCTGATTGCGGGCGGCTTGACTGGATTGGTGAAACGCTGATGATTCAACGCTCCTGGCGGTATGTATTGACCACTCTGGTGGTGCTGGCTGTGATCCTCGGTGGCGGTTACTGGTACTGGAACCGCCCAGCACCAGAGCCCACGCTTGAACTGCTGACGCCGACCGATGGCCCGGCGATGACCCGGGTCATTCCTGGCACCACACCGCGCGCCCAGGTGGTGGTCGCGGTGAACGAAGAGCAGAAGCTCAGCGACAAGCAACTGATGACCCTGAGCCGTGGCGGTGCCGCGCAAATCGTTCAGGTGGTCCTGCCCACGGACTGCACGCAACAAGGTAATGCCCTGCAAGCGGCCTTCCAACAGCTCAAAGGCCCTGCGACCCTGGTCAGCGGTATCGGCCCGGGCGCCGTCCTGGCCTGGCGCTGGCTGGCCGAGCAAAAAGACGACAAGTCCCAGGCCGTTTCAGTAGACCTGGCGCTGGAAAAACCCGGCTGCACCCACTTGCTGCCAAAAAGCGCAGCCCACGGTCATTGGCTGGTCGCCTGGAACGATAACCCGGACGACACCAGCGCCGGTTTCGTACGCGATCAACCCAATGCCGAAACCAGCATCAGCGACTACGACATCAACCTGCCGCAAGTCCTCAACAACGAACTGCGCAAGATCCTCGTCGGCGCCGACAAGGGCAATGGCGGTCTGAACATCCCGGTGGTCGAAGTGCCTGCCGGCCAGGCCAAGGACACCGTCACCCTGTTCCTCTCCGGTGACGGCGGCTGGCGCGACCTGGACCGTGACGTGGCCGGTGAAATGGCGAAGATCGGCTACCCAGTGGTCGGCATCGACACCCTGCGCTACTACTGGCAGCACAAGAGCCCCGAGCAAAGCGCCATCGACCTTGCCGAACTGATGCAGCACTACCGCCAGAAGTGGGGCACCAAGCGCTTCATCCTGACGGGTTACTCGTTCGGCGCCGACGTCTTGCCGGCGATCTACAACCGCATGCCGGAAAGTGAGCAACAGCGGGTCGATGCAATCATCCTGCTAGCCTTCGCCCGCACCGGCAGCTTTGAAATTCAGGTCGACGGCTGGCTCGGCAATGCCGGTAAAGAAGCTGCTACTGGCCCGGAAATGGCCAAGCTGCCGGCCGATAAGGTGCTGTGCATCTACGGCGCAGAAGAAATCGCCGAGAGTGGCTGCACCGACAAGACCGCTGTTGGCGAAGCCATGAAACTGCCAGGCGGTCACCACTTCGACGAGAACTACCCCGCCCTGGCCCAGCGCCTGGTCGACGCCATCAAGCAGCGCCAGAGCAAGGACAAGGTTGCTGAACAGTGACCTGAGCCAAGCTCAAAAAAAGCCCCCGTTACCGCAAGGTAACGGGGGCTTTTTCATTCAAGCGAACGCTGCAGATCCCTTGTGGGAGCGAGCTTGCTCGCGAAGACGGACTGACATACACCATTGATGTCGACTGACACACCGCTTTCGCGAGCAAGCTCGCTCCCACATTGGATATCCATTGCCTTGAGGTTATGCATTCGCCCAAAGAAGCCGCGTTTACTTTCGTTTACTTAAGGTGTCGCAATATCGGATGACGCCCGCAGACCTTGTAGGCACACTCCGAATCTTGCGTTTGGGCACTTTGATGCCTTGTTGCGCTTTTCTTCGACGGGATACTCTCCGGACGTCGCTGACCATTCAGCGATCGGGCTTGGAAACCCGTCGAACCGTAGCGCAACAGCACCCCCATCATGACTGCAGAGGTTTTTACGACTGCAATCCTGTGTTATGGCGGCTGTGCGTGGGACGCCTTCGGGCGTGCCGGTTCCTTGGTTCCCGGTTTTCCAACCTGCGTACAGCCGCCACCCATTCGCTTGGAAACGAAAGTGTCGGCTCCTTGAACCCAGGAGTAACACCATGACCAAAACAGATTCTTCTGCGACTTCAGAACTAAAAACCATCGGTCTCACCCCCCTCATCTACTGCTCGGACCAAGCCTTATTCAACGTCCGCGCCGGCGTCCCCATCGTTGATGCATTGTCACAAGCCTCCGATCTGCTGTTCCTCGCCAGATCCTTCGCCGAGGATGCCGCCTTCGCAAAAGACACCGACCGCCACGCCTGGGCCGCGCATTATCTGACGGCAATGAGTAAGGCAGTGATTGATGATGTGGTAAAGGTCCTGACCCCGCGACCTGCCCGCACAAACACCCAATCTGAAGATCAGCGGCCTGAAAGCAACTAAAGGCACAGAGACGAAAAAGCCCCCGTTACCTTGCGGTAACGGGGGCTTTTTGCTGGGAGCAGCAAATTCAAAAGATCGCAGCCTGCGGCAGCTCCTTGTATGTTGCACCGGAATCAAACGAGAGGATTTAATCTCGTCGGTGCA
>NZ_JBXALR010000018.1:0-110026 GCF_058799675.1 Pseudomonas sp. GW822-FHT06B12 | reverse complement strand
GAGGATTTTGATACGGCCAAGCTTTTCAGCGAAAAGCACTTCGCGAAAGCTTGACCGGAAACAGAGTATCTACGGGGCCCCGCTCGACGTAGGAGCTGCCGAAGGCTGCGATCTTTTGATCTTGACGTCCGCAAACCCCGTAGGAATTCTCCCAGTGTGGAGAGGAGGCTCGCCCCGCTGCGCGAACTCCATGCCTGCGTCAGCGAACGCTTGCACGCCGTCCTCAGTTACCTCACCCTCATGGCCTGCACCAGCCTGCCCGACTACGCCGAACGCGACATCAACACGGTCACCAATGTGGCACGGTTGATGGTTCAGGACATTACCGATGTGTTTGAGGTAATTGAGCAGCGAGGGTTTGACGAGCCCGCGAATGGCTGAAAGCCTGGCCAAAAAACGGGGGGCAGACCCAATAAATCTGCCCACCTCATTTTTAAGAATTCTTTACAAATAAGAAACATTTATTACAGAATGAGCCCTTGTGACGGCGAATATAATGCCGAACCTATCGGCATTTTTCCAATCCGAATACCCGCGCCACCTCAGGGGAACTGAGTTCCATGAACACTCGAGTCATCCGCAAGAAAGCAGTCTCGGCGATCACCATTCTCGGTATTGCAGCCATTATTTATTGTTTTCCGGTGGCAACCCTTTGGTTTCTTGTTGTGCTTTGTATTTGCGGTATATATGACTTTCTGCGCAATGGCATATTCGATATCGACATCGTCAAAAAGTATTTTATAGGTGGCGGCCGTAATACATGGCTGCTCGCGCCGCTGAATACTTTTTTCGATCTGCTGTGCAAACCAAGCCGCTATGTTTACAAGTTGCGCGACCTTCCCGAAAGCCATCAGCGCGATATCAACTATGTGATTGAAACCGCCATGGCTCACAAGGAAGAGATCATTGAATTCCTCGACGCGCGCATGGCCCAGAAAAAGCGTGGCATGTTGTTCTTCCAATGGTATGGCCGCACGATCGATACCGAACTCAACATCCCCGCACTTCAGAAAAAATTGCCTTATATAAAGACCATCGGCGTATCGGTTTTCAATGAAAACCAGTCAACGTCCTTTCACTTTGGGCCATTGCGCATGATGTACCGCGTGCTCTACAACATCATGCCGGCCGCCCATCATGACGGTGTGTACATTCAAGTCAGGAAGCAAAAGCACTACTGGCACGACGATCCGCTGTTCATCTTTGACGACACCCTGTTGCACGCCTCCTTTAACAAGAACGACGCCAAGCGCTACTGCCTGTTTCTCGACATACTGCGCCCGTCCTGGGCCTCTTTTATCCTGAACGGTATCGTCGCTTCGTTTGCGGGAGCAGCCTTCGCCTTGCGCCGGTTCTTTTACAAAAACTGGAAACTTATTCAGTAAGCGTAAAAACGGAAAAAACTTAGTTACCTCGTCACTCTCAGCCTACAAAAAACCCGCCTCTCGGCGGGTTTTTCGTTAGTGCTGTTTAACGCTCAGGTTTAGTTAACCTTGGCGTTCAACTCACCCTTCAGATAACGCTGGAACATCGCTTCCAACGAAACAGGTTTGATCTTCGAAGCATTACCGGCGGTACCGAACGCTTCATAACGTGCGATGCACACGTCGCGCATGGCGGTGACGGTGGCGCCGAAGAATTTACGTGGGTCGAATTCGCTCGGGTTGGTGGCCATCAGGCGACGCATCGCACCGGTGGAGGCCAGGCGCAGGTCGGTGTCGATGTTGACCTTGCGCACGCCGTGCTTGATGCCTTCGACGATTTCTTCAACCGGTACGCCGTAGGTTTCTTTGATGTCGCCGCCGTACTGGTTGATGATCGCCAGCCACTCTTGCGGTACCGAAGAAGAACCGTGCATCACCAGGTGGGTATTCGGGATGCGTTTGTGGATTTCTTTGATGCGGTCGATGGCCAGCACGTCGCCAGTCGGTGGCTTGGTGAACTTGTAGGCGCCGTGGCTGGTGCCGATGGCGATGGCCAGGGCGTCGACCTGAGTGCGTTTGACGAAGTCAGCGGCTTCTTCCGGGTCGGTGAGCATTTGGCTGTGATCGAGCACGCCTTCTGCGCCGATACCGTCTTCTTCACCGGCCATGCCGGTTTCCAGCGAACCCAGGCAGCCCAGCTCGCCTTCTACCGATACGCCGCAGGCGTGAGCCATGGCTACGGTTTGTTGGGTAACACGGACGTTGTAGTCGTAGTCGGTCGGGGTCTTGCCGTCTTCGCCCAGGGAACCGTCCATCATCACCGAGCTGAAGCCCAGTTGGATGGAGCGCTGGCAGACGTCAGGGCTGGTGCCGTGGTCCTGGTGCATGCACACCGGGATGTGCGGGAATTCTTCGATCGCCGCCAAAATCAGGTGACGCAGGAATGGCGCGCCAGCGTATTTACGGGCGCCGGCCGAAGCCTGGACGATCACCGGGGAGTCAGTCTTGTCAGCGGCTTCCATGATGGCGCGCATCTGCTCAAGGTTGTTGACGTTGAAGGCTGGAACGCCGTAGCCGTACTCGGCTGCGTGGTCCAGCATCTGGCGCATGCTGATAAGTGCCATGGTGTGTGTCTCTCCCGGTTGAGGGTCGTTAATCGTGCAAGCCTGCCGTAGCGGCGACTGCTATTCAAGTTATTGCAGATCGGGGGTAAGGCCGGTCTGCGAATTCGGTGGTGCCAAAATCTCGTGTACTGACACAGAACCACTGTGGGAGCGAGCTTGCTCGCGATGAGGGCCTGGCCGCCAACAGTGCCGTGACTGTCAGACCGCTATCGCGAGCAAGCTCGCTCCCACATTTGGCTCTGCTTCCACAATGGATCTGTGGTGTATCAATTTCGTGTGCTTACTGCGCTTTACAGCCGCGGCCGATCAAATCGTTGGTGGCGACCCAGTACACCAGGCCTTCCTCACCTTTTACGTGAAACGCCAGTTTGTCATCGCTGTACAGCGAGCCACTGCCTGTGGGCTCCAGCTTCAAGCGGTACACCTGATCGTTGCCAGCCAGGCGCACGTCAACCGCGTTGCGGCTGGTGTCAGTGTAACGCCAGAGCACTTGCGCCTGGCTGTCGCAAACCCAGGTCGTCCAGGCGTCAGGCGCGGGCGACGAGGCAAACGGGTTCATATTGGCGCAACCGGCAAGCACTGCCAGCGACGCCACGGCTATCAAGCCTTTCATCAATGTTCCTCGGCTGGCGGCACACGCCACCAGCACTGGGCGTTAGTGAGTCAGACCGGTCAGGGGCAACCATGTTCCTTGGCCGGGGTCTGTGTCTCGTATTTATCCAGGCCATCCGGCCCGGAACGCTTGTTGAGCACAGGGTTGGTTTCCGCTTGCCAGTCGGCCTGGTAACAGCCCTTGTCTGGCGCGCCGGTTTCGTGTTCCGGCGCGGCTTTCGGAGTACTCCCGCAGCCTGCCAGCACACCCGTCGCGATCAATGTCGCTAACGTCTTGACCATGTAAACACTCCTTTGCCTGGCCAATGGATGACCCTTAGGCCTTTGCCCGGCTTTCCAGGACTTCAACGGCTGGCAGCACTTTGCCTTCGACGAACTCGAGGAACGCGCCACCGCCGGTAGAAATGTAGGAGATTTGCCCGGCAACGCCATATTTATCGATAGCTGCCAGGGTGTCGCCGCCGCCCGCGATGGAGAACGCCGAGCTGTCTGCGATGGCCTGAGCCAGGACTTTGGTGCCATTACCGAACTGGTCGAATTCGAACACGCCGACCGGGCCGTTCCACAGAATGGTTTTCGACGACTTCAGCAGTTCAGCGAAGTGCGCGGCAGTCTGTGGGCCGATGTCGAGGATCATGTCGTCGGCAGCCACGTCGGCGATCAGCTTGACGGTCGCGGTAGCGCTTTCAGCGAATTCCTTGGCAACCACCACGTCGACCGGCAATGGCACGCTGACTTTGGCGGCGATGGCGCGGGCGGTGTCCAGCAGGTCTGGCTCGTACAGCGACTTGCCGACCGGGTGACCGGCAGCGGCCAGGAAGGTGTTGGCGATGCCACCACCGACGATCAGTTGATCGCAAATCTGGCTCAGGCTGTTCAGCACGTCGAGTTTGGTCGAGACCTTGGAGCCGGCAACAATGGCCGCCATTGGCTGGGCCGGGGCGCCAAGGGCTTTGCCCAGTGCGTCCAGTTCGGCAGCCAGCAACGGGCCAGCGGCGGCGACTTTGGCGAACTTGGCCACGCCGTGGGTCGAACCCTCGGCACGGTGAGCGGTGCCGAAGGCGTCCATCACGAACACGTCGCACAGGGCGGCGTATTGCCGGGCCAGTTCGTCAGCGTTGTTTTTCTCGCCCTTGTTAAAGCGCACGTTCTCGAACAGCACGATGTCGCCCGCTTTCACGTCAACACCGCCCAGGTAGTCGGACACCAGCGGCACTTCACGGCCCAGGGCCTTGCTCAGGTAGTCGGCCACTGGCTTGAGGCTGTTCTCGGCCGAGAATTCACCTTCGGTCGGACGGCCCAAGTGCGAGCAGACCATCACGGCAGCGCCTTTTTCCAGGGCCAGCTTGATGGTCGGCAGCGAGGCCAGGATTCGCGCATCGCTGGTGACAACACCGTCCTTGACTGGGACGTTGAGGTCTTCGCGGATCAATACGCGCTTACCTTGCAGATCGAGGTCGGTCATCTTCAACACGGTCATGGGTCGCATTTCCTGGATAGCTGTTTTAGAGAGCAGGTTTTTGAGAAGTAGAAAGCTGAGAGACAGAGAGCTTGATAGCTGTTTGCAGATAGTGTTCTGCAACATCCAGCATTCGGTTGGCAAAACCCCATTCGTTGTCGAACCAGGCCAGCACGTTCACCAGCCTTGGGCCGGAAACACGGGTCTGACTGGCATCGACGATCGCCGAATGCGGGTCATGGTTGAAATCACAACTGGCGTGAGGCAATTCGGTGTACGCCAACAGCCCCTTGAGCGGGCCGCTGGTGGCAGCCTCGCGCAGGATCCGGTTGACCTCGGTGGCGTCGGTGTCGGTGACGGTTTGCATCGTTATGTCGAGGCAAGACACGTTGACCGTCGGTACGCGTACGGCTTTGGCCTGAATTCGCCCGGCAAGTTCCGGCAGCAAGCGTTCGATACCGCGCGCCAGACCGGTGGACACCGGGATCACCGACTGGAACGCCGAACGGGTGCGGCGCAGGTCTTCGTGGTGGTAGGCGTCGATCACCGGCTGATCGTTCATCGCCGAGTGAATCGTGGTGATCGACACGTAATCCAGACCAAAGGCCTGATCCAGCAGACGTAACAGCGGCACGCCGCAGTTGGTGGTACAGGACGCGTTGGACACCAGCAGTTCATCGCCGGTCAGGCAATCCTGATTGACACCGTAGACGATGGTGGCGTCGACATCCGCTTCGCTGGCCATCGGCTGGGAAAACAGCACTCGCGGTGCGCCGGCGTCGAGGAAACGCTGGCCGTCTGCGCGAGTGTGGTAAGCGCCGGAGCACTCCAGCACCAGATCGACGCCCAGCGACGCCCAATCGATGCCTTCGGGGGTGGCACTGCGCAGGACCTTCACGCAGTTGCCCTTAATATGCAGACAATCGCCGTCAACCTTCACCTCACCGGGAAAACGCCCGTGGGTGGAGTCGAAGCGTGTCAGGTATTCGATGCTGGCCATGTCGGCCAGATCGTTGATCGCAACAATTTCAAAACCGGCCGCCGCCCCTCGCTCGAACAAAGCACGCAAGACGCAACGACCAATCCGGCCGTAGCCGTTGAGTGCAACTTTGTAAGGACGCGGTTGAGGCATGGGGTTCTCGATTACCTGGGTGAATCCGTCAGTTCAGCGTTGAATGTTCGATTGTCATCGCGAGCAAGCTCGCTCCCACATGGACGGCGTACATCCCTGTGGGAGCGAGCTTGCTCGCGATAGCGTCAAAGCAGACAAAACAACTTCTGGATCAGTCTTCCAGCAACTCTTCAGCCTGACCCAGGATGTTTTCCAGGGTGAAGCCGAACTCTTCGAACAAGGCAGGCGCAGGCGCCGACTCGCCGTAGGTGGTCATGCCGATGACGCGACCTTCCAGGCCCACGTACTTGTACCAGTAGTCCGCGTGAGCAGCCTCGATGGCGATACGCGCGCTGACCTGCAACGGCAGAACCGCTTGCTTGTAGCCGGCATCCTGAGCATCGAACACGCTGGTGCAAGGCATCGAAACCACGCGCACCTTGCGGCCCTGTTCAGTCAGTTTGTCATAGGCCTGAACGGCCAGACCGACTTCCGAACCGGTCGAAATCAGGATCAGCTCAGGCTCGCCCGCGCAATCCTTGAGCACGTAACCACCACGGTTGATCAGCTCGATCTGCACCGCGTCACGGGTTTGGTGCTGCAGGTTCTGACGCGAGAAGATCAGTGCGCTAGGACCGTCTTTACGCTCCAGGGCGCACTTCCAGGCCACGGCCGATTCAACGGCATCGGCTGGACGCCAGGTGTCGAGGTTCGGCGTGCAACGCAGGCTGGCCAGTTGCTCGATTGGCTGGTGAGTCGGACCGTCTTCGCCCAGACCGATGGAGTCGTGGGTGTAGACGTGGATCACGCGCTGCTTCATCAGGGCCGACATACGCACGGCGTTGCGGGCGTATTCCATGAACATCAGGAAGGTTGCGCCGTAAGGCACCAGGCCGCCGTGCAGGGCAACACCGTTCATGATGGCGGTCATGCCGAACTCGCGAACGCCGTAGTACATGTAGTTGCCGCTGGCGTCTTCAGCGCTGACGCCTTTGCAGCCTTTCCACAGGGTCAGGTTGGAGCCGGCCAGGTCAGCCGAGCCGCCGAGCATTTCCGGCAACAGCGGGCCGAACGCGTTCAGGGCGTTCTGGCTGGCTTTACGGCTGGCGATGGTTTCGCCTTTGGCCGCCACTTCAGCGATGTAAGCCGCAGCCTTCTCGGAGAAGTCAGCCGGCAGATCACCGCTCAGACGACGAACCAGCTCATTGGCCAGCTCAGGGAATTCGGCGGAGTAGGCAGCGAAACGCTGATCCCACTCGGCTTCGACAGCGCGACCGGCTTCCTTGGCGTCCCACTCGGCGTAGATGTCGGCCGGGATTTCGAACGGGCCGTGATTCCACTTCAGCGCGGCGCGGGTCAGGGCGATTTCCGCGTCACCCAATGGGGCGCCGTGGCAGTCTTCCTTGCCTTGCTTGTTCGGCGAACCGAAACCGATGGTGGTCTTGCAGCAGATCAGCGTCGGTTGCGCGCTTTTGCGCGCGGTGTCGATGGCGGTCTTGATCTCTTCCGGGTCGTGACCGTCAACGTTGCGGATCACTTGCCAGTTGTAGGCTTCGAAGCGCTTCGGGGTGTCGTCGGTGAACCAGCCTTCGACTTCGCCATCGATGGAGATGCCGTTGTCATCGTAGAAGGCGATCAGCTTGCCCAGGCCCAGCGTACCGGCCAGGGAGCTGACTTCGTGGGAAATGCCTTCCATCATGCAGCCATCACCCAGGAACACGTAGGTGTGGTGGTCGACAACGTTGTGGCCAGGACGGTTGAACTGCGCGGCCAAGACTTTTTCTGCCAGGGCAAAACCCACGGCGTTGGCCAGGCCCTGACCCAACGGGCCAGTGGTGGTTTCAACGCCCGGGGTGTAGCCGAGTTCCGGGTGACCCGGGGTGCGGCTGTGCAGTTGGCGGAAGCTTTTCAGGTCATCGATCGACAGGTCGTAGCCGGTCAGGTGCAGCAGCGAGTAGATCAACATCGAGCCGTGACCGTTGGACAGGATGAACCGGTCGCGGTCGGCAAACGATGGATTGCTCGGGTTGTGCTTGAGGTAGTCACGCCAAAGCACCTCGGCGATATCCGCCATGCCCATAGGGGCACCGGGATGGCCGCTGTTGGCTTTTTGCACGGCATCCATGCTGAGGGCACGAATGGCGTTGGCACGCTCACGACGGCTGGGCATCGCTGTTCTCCTGCGGATTCTGAATCGAGAGTGAATAAAACGGAACGGAAAAAAGGCGAGCATTTTCCCTCACCCGGACGCCTCGGGGCAATGACAGATAGTCGATCCGGGGTGTTTTTCCTGTGGATAAATGCGGATTCGCCTGGTGAAACCTTTCCGCGCTTCGTTTGTAGAGTGAAGCGCAGCCCAGGAAGTGCCATCTATCGAGCAATATCAAAACTTTTTGATATTGGCCTTGCGGGGATTTCAGCGCATCACTAGACTGCTGGCCTTATGAACTTACGCGTGCCTTCCATTCGCCATGACGATTGCGATGAGCTGGCGGCCCTGTGCAAGGCCGGCGGCGATCCGTTGCGGCTGAATGTTTTGCGCGCATTGGCCAACGATTCGTTCGGCGTGCTGGAGCTGGCGCAAATCTTCGCCACCGGTCAATCGGGCATGAGCCACCACTTGAAGGTGCTGGCCCAGGCTGACCTGGTAGCGACCCGCCGCGAAGGCAACGCTATTTTTTATCGTCGCGCCCTGCCCCACACCGAACTGTTGGGCGGCAAGCTGCACGCGGCACTGCTCGAAGAAGTGGACAACCTGACCCTGCCCAGCGATGTGCAGGCGCGGATCAGCCAGGTCCACGGGCAACGAGCCGCTGCCAGCCAGGATTTTTTCTCACGGGTTGCGGAAAAGTTTCGTGCCCAGCAAGACTTGATCGCCGGCTTGGCGCAGTACCGCGAAAGCGTGCTGGCGCTGCTCGACAAGTTGAGTTTCAACGAAGGCGCCACAGCGATTGAAGTCGGCCCCGGCGATGGCAGCTTCCTGCCGGAACTGGCGCGCCGTTTCAGTCAGGTTACGGCGCTCGACAACAGCCCGGCGATGCTCGAACTGGCGCGTCAGGTCTGCGAACGTGAAAAGCTGGCTAACGTCAGCCTGCAATTGGCCGATGCATTGAATGGCGTAAGCCTGGTAGCCGATTGCGTTGTACTGAACATGGTCTTGCACCATTTCGCCGCGCCAGCCGATGCGCTCAAGCACATGGCCGGCTTGCTGCAACCAGGCGGTAGCCTGTTAGTGACAGAGTTATGTAGCCACAACCAAAGTTGGGCCAGGGAGGCCTGCGGTGATCTTTGGTTGGGGTTTGAACAGGACGATTTGGCCCGTTGGGCCACCGCTGCGGGACTCGTTCCCGGGGAAAGCCTCTATGTAGGCTTACGTAATGGTTTCCAGATCCAGGTCCGCCATTTTCAGCGACCGGCTGGCGACACTCACCATCGGTAAATTCAGGAAAACATCGAGATGAGCGAATACTCCCTCTTCACCTCCGAGTCCGTGTCTGAAGGGCATCCGGACAAAATCGCCGACCAGATTTCTGATGCGGTGCTGGACGCCATCATTGCTGAAGACAAGTTCGCCCGTGTGGCGTGCGAGACTCTGGTGAAAACGGGCGTGGCGATCATCGCCGGCGAAGTCACCACCTCGGCCTGGGTCGATCTGGAAGACATCGTTCGGAACGTGATCCTCGACATCGGCTACAACAGCTCGAATGTCGGCTTCGACGGCGCGACCTGCGGCGTGATGAACATCATCGGCAAGCAGTCCCCTGACATTAACCAGGGTGTTGACCGTGCCAAGCCTGAAGATCAGGGCGCCGGCGACCAGGGCCTGATGTTCGGCTATGCCAGCAACGAAACCGACGTGCTGATGCCAGCACCGATCACTTTCTCGCACCAACTGGTGCAGCGTCAGGCCGAAGCCCGTAAATCCGGCCTGCTGCCTTGGCTGCGCCCGGACGCCAAGTCGCAAGTGACTTGCCGTTACGAAAACGGCAAGGTTGTCGGTATCGACGCGGTTGTTCTGTCGACCCAGCACAACCCTGAGGTCTCCTACAAAGACCTGCGTGAAGGCGTGATGGAGCTGATCGTCAAGCACGTGCTGCCTGCCGAACTGCTGACCAAGGACACCCAGTTCCACATCAACCCGACTGGCCAGTTCATCATCGGTGGCCCGGTGGGCGACTGCGGCCTGACCGGTCGCAAGATCATCGTTGACAGCTACGGCGGCATGGCCCGTCACGGTGGTGGCGCATTCTCCGGTAAGGATCCATCGAAGGTTGACCGTTCCGCTGCTTACGCCGGTCGTTATGTCGCCAAGAACATCGTTGCTGCCGGCCTGGCCGAGCGTTGCGAGATTCAGGTTTCCTACGCCATCGGCGTCGCTCAGCCGACTTCGATCTCGTTGAACACCTTCGGCACCGGCAAGATCAGCGACGACAAAATCGTCAAACTGGTCCGCGAAGTGTTCGACCTGCGTCCATACGCGATCACCACCATGCTCGACCTGCTGCACCCGATGTACCAGGAAACTGCAGCCTACGGCCACTTTGGTCGTACTCCGCAAACCAAGACTGTGGGTGACGATACTTTCACCACCTTCACCTGGGAAAAAACCGACCGCGCCGAATCCCTGCGCGCCGCTGCCGGTCTGTAAGACTTTCCTGGCGGCACAAAAAGCCCCGCACGGTTCGCCGTGCGGGGCTTTTTCATGGGTATTGGAAAGATCAAAAGATCGCAGCCTGCGGCAGCTCCTACAGATGTACGCCTTCCTCTCTCGAAACACACTGCAAAACACCTGCGCTCGCAGGCTTCACAGCTGATCTAACCTTCAGGCATCCAACTCGAGCAAGGATGCTCATGATGCTGCCCACGCTTCGTCTGTTGATCGGTTTTTGGCTGATAGTTGCTGGCCTGAACGCTCACGCCACTACCTGCCCCGACTGGCTCCCCATCCGGGCTCAAGCCGAAATCACGGTGCTGCAACAGCAAATCGAACGCTGGGACGACAGCTATCACCGACAGGGACACTCGCTGGTCGCCGATGAACTCTACGACCAATCCCGCGCCCGCCTCAAAGCCTGGCGGGCGTGCTTCGAGCCGACCTCAACAGCTGAAAATCCGCTACGTACCGCCCGCGGCACGGTTACCCACCCAATCCCCCACACAGGCCTCGAAAAACTTATCGACGGTCGGGCCGTCGAAGCCTGGCTCAAGTCACGCGACGATATCTGGGTTCAGCCCAAAGTCGATGGTGTGGCGGTCACGCTGATTTACCGTGAGGGTCAACTGCAGCAGGCGATAAGCCGTGGTGACGGGATCAATGGGCAGGACTGGACAGCCTCGGCGCGCAAGATCGCCGCAATCCCCCAGCAACTGCCGCAGCCGCTGGACCTGCTGCTACAAGGCGAGCTCTATTGGCGTCTGACAGATCATGTACAAGCGAAAAGTGGCAGCCTGAACGCCCGTAGCGCCGTGGCCGGATTGATGGCCCGTAAAGAGCTGAGCACGGAGGACGCCAACGGGATCGGGCTGTTCGTCTGGGACTGGCCGCAAGGTCCGACCAGCTTGCCGGCGCGTCTGGCCTTTCTGAAAACCTCAGGCTTCGCCGACAGTGAGCGCTATAGCCAACCCGTCAGCACGTTTGCCGACGCCGAGCGCTGGCGTGATCACTGGTATCGCACGCCCCTGCCGTTTGCCAGCGACGGCATTGTCTTGCGTCAGAGCCAGCGCCCGGCGGCAGAGCGCTGGCAGGCGAAAGCGCCGTTCTGGAGCGTGGCCTGGAAGTACCCTTTCGCCCAGGCACTGGCTGACGTGCGCAAGGTCAATTTCAAGATCGGTCGTACCGGGCGCATTACTCCGGTCCTGGAGCTTGCTCCAGTCATGCTGGATGACCGGCAGATCAAACGTGTGAGCGTCAGCTCGCTGCAGCGTTGGCAGGATATGGATATTCGCCCTGGTGATCAGGTCGCCATCAGTCTTGCCGGGTTGACCATCCCACGGCTCGACAGCGTGGTGTTGCGCAGCACTGAACGACCAGAGGTGATCGCACCCCGTGCAGAAGACTTCCATTACCTCAGCTGTTGGCAACCGACACCGGGCTGCGAAAGCCAGTTTCTCGCACGGCTGACCTGGCTCAGTGGCAAGCAAGGCCTGGCGCTGCACCATCTAGGCCCCGGCACCTGGGAAAAACTCATCAGTGCCGGGCGTCTCAAGGGGCTGCTCGATTGGTTGACCCTCGATGCCCAAGAGCTTGCTAACATTGACGGCTTCGGCGAGCGCAGCAGTGTCCGTTTGCTGAATAGCCTGCAAAGCGCCCGGCAACAACCCTTTTCACGCTGGCTGAAGGCCTTGGGCTTGCCGCCTACGGGTGAGGCCAGACTTGCAGACTCATGGCAGCAGCTAGCGCAACGAGACACTGGGCAATGGCAGACCGAAGCCGGAATCGGCCCGGGGCGCGCTGCGCAATTGAGCGCTTTTTTCCGCGACCCGCAGGTGCTGGCCTTGAGCGAACAATTACACGCTGCCGGAATAGACGGTTTCTAGATGTTCAGAGATCCGGCAGTTTTGAACCCAATAGGTATCGATGCGCTCCAACAGCCCATCGGCTCGCCGATCTGATGTTTTTTTAAACGGAGCCTTTATGAAATTTCTTTCACCGCTCGCCGTTCTGACCCTTTGCGGCGTCATGGCAGCACCGCTGATGGCTGCCGAAGAACCCCCTGAGCTCACGGGATGCGCCGCCAAGCGCCAGTCCATCAGCACCCAGATCGAACAGGCCAAGGCCCATGGCAACGCCGATCAACAGGCGGGCCTGGAAAAAGCCCTGAACGAAGTCACCGACCACTGCACCGACGCTGCCTTGAAGAAAGAGCGCGAGAACAAGGTGCTCGACGCCAAGCACGAAGTCAGCCTCCGTCAGGCCGACCTCGACAAGGCCATGAAAAAGGGCGATGCCGAGAAGATCAACAAACGCAAAGACAAACTCGCCGAATCCCGTAAGCAATTGCAGCAAGCGCTGGATGAGCTGGACAAGTAACGGCCAGAGAATCACACGCCCTCACGTAGGAGCACCGCAGGCTACGATCTTTTATAAATCAGTGATCACGAAACTGTTTATGGCACGCACTACAGGCGTCTTCGACTTTCTGCACGGCCGGCCCCAGGTTGCTGACCTTGTACGGCTGAACCTTGCTGGTAATCACCAACTCACCGGTGGCGGCCTCAAGTGTGCGGGCCATGTCCTGGAAACGCGCCTGCTGTTGCCATACATCGTCTTTGGCGCTGGTTTTGCCGTCCTCGCGAACCTGCGGGAAATGCTTCCACGGTTCATGGGACAAGGCGTCGAGTTTGACCGCACCTTCGGTGAAACGCGGGCCGTCGAACGGAATGCGTCCACGCAACATGCCGCCCAGGTCTTCGCCGGTTTTGAGCATTTGCTTGAAGATTGCCTTGCGCTGACCCAGCGGCGAGTTCGGATCGACACCGCCACAGGCGGACAGCGTCAGACAGGCCAGCAATACAACAGAAAGTCTTTTAAGAGTCATGGTGGCTTCACGTCACGGGAAACGGCGGCCAGTATCCTCGCGTCGCCGACAAAGACCAATAGCCCTATTAACAATAAGGGTTGTTTGAACGCTGGAAGCGCTCGGACAACCTGTAAAGGAAGTACCGCATGAACAGCCGTTTCAAGGTCTGGCGCAACAGTCTGGTCTGGACCCTTCCGATGGTCGCCCTGCTTGCCGGTTGCAACAGTGGCGACACCGCAAAACCACAAACCCACGCCATCGCTACCTATTCCAGCGCGACCTGGGAAGCCTTGCCGACGGTGTCCGATAACGACTTGCTGGCAGGTTTCGGCTCCTGGCGTAGTGCCTGTACCCGCCTGAAGTCCGACCCGGTCTGGGGCGCGACTTGCGCGGCGGCCACCAACGTACCGCAAGCCGCCGACGCCATCCGCGGTTTTCTCAAGGAACACCTGGAGGTCTACGGCCTGCGGTCTTCCGGCGGCAACGCCAATGGTTTGATCACCGGTTATTACGAGCCAGTCTATCCAGGCAGCCTGACACAGAACCCGGTGGCCAACGTGCCGGTGTATGGCGTGCCGGATGACATGATCATCGTCTCCCTGGAGAGCATTTACCCGGAACTCAAAGGCAAGCGCCTGCGCGGCCGCCTTGAAGGTCGAGTACTCAAGCCTTATGACGATGCCGCCGCCATTGAAACCAAAGGGGTCAAGGCACCTGTGCTGGCGTGGCTGACCGACCCGATGGACCTGCAGTTTTTGCAGATCCAGGGCTCGGGCCGCATTCAACTGGAAGACGGCCGCCAACTGCGCATTGGTTATGCCGACCAGAACGGTCACCCGTACCGCCCTATCGGCCGCTGGCTGGTGGATCAGGGTGAGCTGAAAAAAGAAGAAGTGACCATGAGCGCTATCAGCGCCTGGGCCAAGGCCCATCCGACGCGCATCCCTGAACTGCTCGGCAGCAACCCGAGTTATGTGTTCTTCAACCGCAATCCTGACAGCAACGAAGGCCCGCGCGGCTCGCTAAACGTGCCGCTGACCTCGGGTTACAGCGTAGCGGTGGATCGCAAGGTGATTCCGCTGGGCAGCCTGTTGTGGTTATCCACCACTCGCCCTGATGGCAGCGCACTGGTACGCCCCGTCGCAGCGCAGGACACTGGTGGCGCGATCACCGGCGAAGTTCGTGCCGACCTGTTCTGGGGCACGGGCGATGCCGCCGGGCAACTGGCCGGCGACATGAAACAGCAAGGGCAAATCTGGATGCTCTGGCCAAAAGGCGCGCCGCTGCCGCAACTCCCGCAGGTGACCGACACGGTAAAAACCACCCCTTAAGCATTGTGTCGACTGGACTGTTGCTATCGCGAGCAGGCTCGCTCCCACATTGGAATGCATTCTCCTGTGGGAGCGAGCCTGCTCGCGATGAGGCCTGTAGCAACACCAAAAACCCAGGCCAGATTCAAATCGACACAAAAAAGAAACTGGCGATCAGCCCCATACCGACGAACCACACCAGCGAACGCAGGATCGCCCAATCCGCCAGGTAACAGATGATGTAAAGCAGACGGCTGGTGATGAACAGCACCGATAGCACGTTGATCGTCACCAGCTCGGCATTGCCGGCCAAATGCGCAACGATGACCGCAGCGGCAAATGCCGGGGTCACTTCAAAGCTGTTCAGTTGGGCCCAGTGGGCACGCCTGGCAAACCCGTCGAGGGACTCGAGAAAATCTCGTGGATCATGATTATCCCGAAGCCCGAACTTACCCCCGATCTTGGCGATGGAGGTGCAAACGTACGGCAGGAAAATCGCGATCAATACACACCACAGAGCAACAGTCATTGCAGATTCCTTTTTAGAGTTTTGTGAACGTTCGCTCAGAACTTCATCACGAGCATGCCGGCCAGTACCAGTCCACAGGCTAAGAGCCTGGGCCTGCCGAAAGGTTCTTTGAGGTAACGCATGCCGAACAGCACCACCAGAATCACGCTGATTTCGCGCAGCGCCGCCGCTTCGGCAATCGACCCCAACTGCATGGCCCAGAGCACCAAAGCGTAGCTGAACAACACGCAGAACCCGATGCTCAAACCCAGTCGCCACTGTTCACGCCAGAACAGCATAAAGGCCGGACGCTTGCGCACCAGCGCCAACAGCGGGAACGGCCAGGCACTGAACAGCGTGACCCAAACCAGATAATCGAGCGGGTGCGACCAGCGCCGTAATGCCTGCCCATCGATGAAGGTGTAGCAGCCGATGCACAAGCCGATCAGCACCACCACCGGCAACATCGACCACGGCAAACGCTCCCCGCCACCGCCCTGCCAGAGCAGGCACAGCATGCCGAACGGGATCAGCAAAATGCCAAGAATCTGCTGGGTCGTCAGCACTTCGCCGGCAAAGATCAGCGTCAGCGCCAACACCACCAATGGCGACAAACCGCGCATCAGCGGATAGACCAACCCGAGATCGCCGACCCGATAGGCCTGGATCAGCAGATAGCGATAGAGCAACTCGAAGGCCGCCGAAGCGAGAATCCACGGCCAGATGTCCATCGGTGGCAGCGCTACGAAACCCAGCATCAGCGCGACAAACAGCATCGCCACGCTGTCCATGCAGGCCACGACCAACAACCGTTCAGCACTGAATTTGATCAGGGTATTCCAGGCTGCGTGCAACAACGCCGCCACCAACACCAACGCGGTCGCAAGCACGACACACTCCTTATGTTGTCCCCACCTCCTCCGGAGCTGCCGCAGGCTGCGATCCTTTGATCTTGAAAATCAAAAGATCGCAGCCTGCGGCAACTCCTGCATTGACCGAGATTGACCGGGACAGAGAATTGATTCGCCATATGTCAGCAGCTGTTTATACTGCAACCGACCACGCCGCACTCAGTTGCGCACAT
The DNA here is from genome assembly GCF_058799675.1 of Pseudomonas sp. GW822-FHT06B12. NCBI lineage: Bacteria > Pseudomonadati > Pseudomonadota > Gammaproteobacteria > Pseudomonadales > Pseudomonadaceae > Pseudomonas > Pseudomonas sp. GW822-FHT06B12. The sequence continues at coordinate 93,874 of NZ_JBXALR010000018.1, read as the reverse complement.
ACTTATTCCAATAAATTTCTGCTGCTACCCGATCCTCACGGAATCGGGAGTTCGCATGCGTATGCCTGATCAGAGCGTCAAGACTATCGACAGAGACCTTGCGCATGCCACTCGCCTTGCTTGCACTGGCTGTTGCCGCTTTCGGCATCGGCACCACTGAATTCGTCATCATGGGCTTGCTGCCCGATGTCGCCCGCGACCTCGCCGTGAGCATTCCCGAGGCCGGCCTGCTGATTACCGGCTATGCCCTGGGCGTGGTGTTCGGCGCCCCGATCCTCGCGGTCGGCACCGCCAACATGCCGCGCAAAGCCACACTGCTGGGCATGACGCTGATGTTCATCCTCGGCAACATCCTCTGCGCGCTGGCCCCGAACTACGCCACGTTGATGGCCGCGCGGGTGATTACTGCGTTGTGCCATGGCGCGTTCTTCGGCATCGGCTCGGTGGTCGCCGCAGGACTGGTGGCGCCGAACAAACGTGCCCAGGCAATTGCAATGATGTTCACCGGCCTGACCCTGGCCAACGTGCTCGGCGTACCACTGGGCACTGCGCTCGGGCAATACGCCGGCTGGCGTTCGACCTTCTGGGCGGTGTCGGTGATTGGTGTGATTGCGGCCATCGCCCAGTGGGTCTGGCTGCCGAAAGAAATCGCCATGGACAAGGCCAACCTGGCGAGCGAATTCAAGGTCCTGGGCAAACCCAATGTGCTGCTGGCGCTGGGCATGAGTGTGCTGGCGTCCACCAGCCTGTTTAGCGTTTTCACCTACATCGCACCGATCCTGCAGGACATCACCGGCGTCAGCCCGCACGGCGTGACCATCATGCTGCTGTTGTTCGGCGTGGGTTTGACCGCCGGCAGCATGCTCGGCGGGCGCCTGGCCGACAGCCGCCTGCTGCCGTCATTGGTGGGCATGGCCCTCGCGGTCATGCTGATACTGGCCGCGTTCAGCCAGACCAGCCACTCGGTGATCCCGGCAGCCATCACCCTTGTGCTGTGGGGGGTGTTCGCCTTTGCACTGTGCCCGATCCTGCAACTGTTGATCATCGATCAGGCCCATGAAGCGCCGAACCTGGGTTCGACGTTGAATCAGAGCGCGTTCAACCTGGGCAACGCCGCCGGCGCATGGATTGGCGGGCTGGTTGTCGCCAGTGGCGCGGACTTGGCGGACTTGCCGTGGACTGGCGCGTTGGTCAGTGGCTTGACCGTACTGACGGCGCTTTTTTACATCTACCTGCAACGCCGAAGTGCAGTGACGGCCAATGTTTCCAACTAAATAACGGGTTCACCGCCAACGGAAAGATTTTCAGCTATCGAGATCAAACCCGAGTCTCTCGTCCGAGTAGCATCGGTCATAGAATCCGTTACAGGATTGGGAGGCTTTTATGGGTATTTCCGGCCAGTCCAGATGCGACGATGACCTGATACGTTCAACGATATATTGAGAACCTCGGTCTGCCGCCAGCTCCGAAGAAATGATCTTGAATAAAGCGGTCAATCGCTCTGAGTGGGAGTAACCACCGCGCAGATAAATACCGATTTTGACGGACTCGGCAGACGGCAAGCCATCTTGCGCACCCAGAATGCGAACCGATGTCATATTCACGCTGTACTTCAGCATGAACGATATTCCGATACCTGCTGAAACCGCAGAACTAATGGCATTCAGGTTAACGCTGCTCAATACCACGCGCCAGGCGATGCCATGATCATCGAGTTTCTTGAGGGCCTGATCTTGCCAGGGACAACGACTGCCAAAAGCGATAATCGGTATTTCCTGCCCGATGGGCAGTTCAAATCCATTGGCCGCGACCCAAACCAGGTCCTCATCCCATAAAAACTTCGGGAGGGCATCGATAGAGTTGGGATCGGCAATGACGATTTCGAGTTTTGACTCGTTGAGCAGTTTGGACAGGGTTCTGCTGTCGTTGACAATGATTTCCAGCCGAACGCTTGGATGGGACTTGGTGAAGCGTTCCAGGACTTTGGGTAAAGCCCCAACCGCTATGTCCTCCAACATCCCGATGCGGATGGTTTCCACTTGGCTCATGGACTCCATCAAACGCTTAACTTCTTCGCTGAGACTCAGCATCTTGATGGCATAAGGCAAAAGCGCACTGCCCGCCGCCGTGGTCACAATGCCTTTTGATGATCGTTCCAGCAGCTTCACACCCATATCGTCTTCGAGCCGTTTGAGTTGCAGACTCAAAGCCGCCTGGGTCCGGTGGAGACTGACCGCCGCCTTACTGAAATTGCCCGCTTCTAGAATCGTCACAAACGTACGAAGAAGATCATTACTCACATCAAGCTTCATACTTCCGCCCCTGGATTGCATTGCTCCTGCTCGCAAGCATACACGAATCACGAGCCCGTCGGGCCGCCGGCCGAGCGCCCGGCGTGCGCCCCGACTCGCCTTATAAATATTGTTAATACTTTAATAAGAATTACTTGATCGAATTATCACTAGAGACGCGAGTATTGTTTATACCGCTTCAGCAAGAGCAAAGGACTGAAGGCCCGGTGCTGGACTGGACCGACTTACCGAGCACTGACCTGAATGCGCGCTCTACTGTGATTAGCTCACCTCTTGGCCCTTAGTAATCGCAGAGGGTTGATCGCATACTCTTATAGAGAGTATGCGCAACAGCGATTCCGAGGACCGGGTCGAGCAATAAATATATCAATGAAAATTCAAAACAGGGAAGACCATGAACATCGATTATCGCCAACGCCTTGAAGCTTTCGCACTGGAAGAAACTGAGAAAATGCTGAATTCGGTTCCCAAGGCGGCAGAGTTTCATCGAGGAGAGTGGATCGATCAGAATTATTACTTGCGCCATTTGGTCGAAACCATTCTGCGTATCCGTTTGAATAACGAAGTTGACGCGTACGGTCTCTACAAAATCGCCGACAAGGATAACAAACTTAGCGCATTGCTGGCCCAGTACCTGGCTGAAGAATATGGCCATGAAGGCATGTTTATGCGCGACGTACAAAAGTTTGGTCTGACCCTTCAGGATGTGAATGGTCTGAAGCCGACTTTTGCTACAGATAAACTAATTGGTTACATGTACCTGAGTATCGACCGAGACGGTCCGCTGCCGACCATGATCTGGAACTGGTTCGTCGAGTGGTACTCTGATCGTTATAACAAAACCATTACCGAAAATGCCGCCAAGCACTTCGGCAAAGACTATGTAAAAGGCTCATTCGGGCACATTCAATTCGATGAATCCCATGACCATGACGACCTGATGTGGGGCGCCGTCAGCCGTGCAATCGAAGGTTGGGGTTCTTATGAACTGGCTCAGCAGTACCTGAAGAACTTTATCTCGCTGATCGGCGATTACTTCCGGGAGCTGTACGACACCACCGTCACCGAACGCCACTGATAAACTCTCGGGAGAATCCGCTTGGCTATTGTCATAGTTGAGCCGTCTTCCTCTGGCCTTTCGCTGCTGAGTGCAGCGAAAAGCCTGGGTGAAACGGTATATGTTCTGTCCGCAAACAAAGATGATAGAAAACTGCCAGCGTCTTATGCGGACATGGCTGACAAAACCCTACCAGTCGAAACCAACGACCCGGCGAGTATCGTTGCGGCAGTCAATGCCATCAACGATAAAATCACCGCGGTGATTCCAGGGTTCGAGTACGTAGTGGATAGCGTATCCATTGCGAACGCGGCAATCGGTTTGCCTCACTTGGGCGCCCACGCCGCACTGCAAACCCGAAATAAATATGCCTGCCGCAAAACACTGGCGTTACACGATATTCGTGTTCCTCGCTTTTACAGCATCAACTCCGTTGACGACGCGCACAAAGCGGCCCTGCATGTGGGCTTCCCTTCAGTGCTCAAGCCGATCAATGGATGCGGCAGCCTGTTTGTGAAAAAGATCCATGACCTGCAGGAATTGCAGAAGGAACTCGCGTTCCTCTTGGGCAACCCATTCGTTGATATGGGCCTGAGTGTAGGAGCCGAGTGCCTGCTGGAAGAGTATGTCGAGGGCAACGAATTCAGTATTGAAGGTTATATCGGTGATGACGGACCCATCATCGTAGCCATCACCGAGAAAATTTTAGGTGCAGAACCTTATTTTGTCGAAATGGGACATGTGGTAGATGCCGCTATCACGTCGCAACAACGTCTGGATATAGAAAGCTATATTTGCTCCGTGGTGAAGGCAATCGATATGAATATTGGCGTCTTTCACGCCGAACTGCGATTGTCAGAAGCGGGCCCCGTGCTGATGGAAATTGCCGCACGATTGGGTGGCGATAAAATTCACAGGCTGGTTGAAATCACACACGACGTTTCTTTGCCGCAAGTCATGATTCGTTGCTACCAAGGGCAACCTCCAAAACATTATAAAAAGCCCAAGGCACGGGTAAGTTCGGTTGGCTTTTTTGCGTCTGACGCTCAACACTATTCCGGCATTGACCATTCAATAATTAACATAGTCCGCTCCTTCATGGGGTTCCAGGATTTTGAAGTCTATTATCAACCGGGCGCACTACTGCCCCCACTGACAGACTTCCGGGGTCGACTGGGTCATATCTTGCTGAGTGCCCCGACGCGAGAAGAGCTAGACGCAAACATGAGTGAAGCGCTAAGCCTGATAGCCCAGGCTATCCATTGATCACCAGCCAATAGCCTCGCCTAATATAAATACCCAGAGTAAAATCATGAACATAGTAATTATCAACAGATGGAACGACCAGTTTTCTTGCTACAGCAACTATATTGATCACTCTGTTCATAACATTGTCTATATCAGCACTCGTGACAACCTGGTGAACCTTGAAACTTCGGCGGCAAAAAAAATCGTACTGGTTAATGACATTACCGATTTCGCAGGCCTGGTCGAAGCCGTCCATGATTCCGTCAGCACCTTGGGCACCATCGATCGACTGATTGCATTGTCAGAGTTTGATCTGATCAGCGCTGCCAAATTGCGGGAACACTTCAAGATCCAAGGCAACTTCCCGGAACAAGTCGCCAAATTTCGCGATAAAGTCGTCATGAAGCAGACCATTCTCGCGGCGGGGCTGAAAGCCCCGGTTTATAACGAACTGAACGCTTACGAAGATGCCCTTGCCTTCGCTCGACAGTACGGTTTCCCCCTCATTATCAAACCGCGCAATGGGGCCGCGAGTATCGGCGTCATGAAAATTGACTCCCTCCAGGCGCTGGAAGAGGCTCGCGCGTCGATCAGCCTGGAAGACTCCCAGATTGAGCAATACCTAGAGGGCGTCATTTACCATGTCGACGGCATCGCCGACAATGCGGGCGTGGCTTTCTCCAAAGTGTCTCAATACGTCAATACGTGCTTCGAGTTTTCTCAAGGCAAGGCGCTGGGTTCATACGTCTTGCCTGACAATTTGTTTTCCCGGCAAATAGAGCAATTCACTGAAGATTGTTTGTCCGCGCTGGGCATATTCAACAGTGCCTTCCATCTTGAAATCATCTGCAATGAAGGCGAGCTTTATTTTCTTGAAGTAGGTGCCCGGGCGGGTGGCGGTGAAATCCCCTTCACCATGGCCGAAGTCTACAAGATCGACCTTTACCAAGAGTGGATCGGCCTGCTGCTCAATAGTGGCCGTTCAAGCCTGCGAGACAGAGAAAGTGAACATTACAGTTCCGGATTCGTTTTGTTCCCTGAGCCCGTGGGAAAGAAACTCATTAAAGTGGACCGCGAACTGAAATCCCCAACTGTCTATGCCGCGATCTTTCCTGACGAAGGGCACTTTTTTGACGGCCAGGGTGGCTATGACACCATTCTGGCTCGATTCAGGTTCCGGGCGCAGAGTGCCGAACTCGTTGAAGAGGCCGTGAGGGCCACCATTGATAACTTTACTTACGAAGTGGCCTAGACCGCGATCAGGCAAGCAACAACGGTAGCAACTACCGGTCGCAGGTGCCCTGTGCAGATAACGCTCTGCACAGCGCGCCCGCGCGGTGTAAGTTAATATTTACTCATATGGAAAGTTTAGGGCAGGGAAGAGTAAATTGCACAGCCATGCGTTCCGACTTCCCGCTTTATTTAAAATCTGGCGTTTATAAAAACAAAACAAGGAAGGCGTTCTTTTTCAACACTTCATACGCCCTGTTCTCTTTTTCAGCAGTTTTTCCAGCTTGAAATACTTGCTGACTCACCGCCTCTTTCGGGGTGCCAATGTGAGCGAGGTCATGACGTTGGTGGTTTCGCATATTATTTTGGCGTCTATCGGAACCTACTTCGTCAGGGCAAAATTTTATTTAATTTACTGGTTGTTGCCATACGTGACTGTTTTCCAGGCCATTACCTGGTTCATAGAGTTGGCAGAGCACTTCCCCATTGTTGCCGATGCGAAATCCAATCTTTATGCCACCCGTAATCGATTCAGCCACCCGGTTGAACACTTTTTGACCGGGATGCACGGCGAAAACTTTCACTTGATTCATCATCTGTTTCCAAGCGTTCCATTCTGGAAGCTGAAACGTGCACATCGAATACTGCTACAGGACACGGAATACGCCAGCATAAACTCCACGTTTGGCGGTATATTCTCGTCATCAAATTACGCACACTCGATGTGGTCTACACTGCTGCGAAAGCCGAATTACGAATTTATAGAGGATGTAACAATATGAACCCCAAACTCAGAACTCCTTTGTATGGTACGCTCTTTGCCTTAAGTGCCGCCGCACTAAACGCCACGATAGGCACTTTTAGTAAAGTGCTGATGTACCACGGGCTGTCGCCGAGCACCATCGCATTTTGCAAAACCCTGATCGGGGCGCTGATTCTAATTGTACTTATGCCCTTGCTTAACAAGAAATCGACAGGCTCGAAGTGGTATCAAGTTGCAATCTGTGCGTTCTTCGGAATATTCGTCATGTATATGTTTGAAACCAAGGCTTATGGTTTCGACTCAGCCGCTAACGTGGTCGTCGCATTGATGGCATCCGCCTGCATTACCACCATTGTCCTGGGCAGGATTTTTCTGGGCGAAGAAATTCGTGTCGCCACCGTTATCGGGGCTCTGCTCGCCATCTCGGGGTTGTCGGTTATTTTGGGTACCAAGTTCAGTTTGGGATTCAACGCCACCGGTACACTCTTGGGGATCGGCGCCGGTGCGGGCTATGGTTTGTTCTCTATCATCATGAAGAAAACCGGACTGGAGGGCGGGTTGATTCTGACTCGGCAAATGCTGATCTACGGCAGCGTCTTCTTATTCATTCCCGTTGCCATCGAACAGCCTGTTTCCCTTGACTTGAGCTACACCGTGATCGGTTGCTTACTGGGGCTCGCGGTTCTTCCGACGATCCTGGGGTTTTATTGCACGACCAAAGCCATTCAGTACCTGACGCCCTCCAAAGTTCAGATTATCGAGTTGAGTGAGCCCATTTTCGCAGCGCTGATGGCACTGGTCTTTTTACGTGAACTGCCAGGTCTTTCCACTTGCCTTGGCGGCGCCATCATCATTACGGGCATATCGATTGCCAACGGTTTGCTCCGCCTCCCGGTACGCGACCGGTCCAGAGTTCCCGTTGTTTAGTTGAGGCTGACAACCGTTAACGTCCCGGATGCAACCTGCGCCGATCCGACGACGATGTGGGTGAAATCCCCCAGCGCCATCAGGTAAGTGATCAGGATGATGATCCACATCTTGGCGCTTTCCATAGACGGAATCATCCAGACTATGGTGGCGATCATCCAGCCGGAAATGATGCCTTTGGCAAACATCTGGCTCGTGCTGTTTTCCATGATCTTGCGGCCGATGTCGAGGAAAGCCAGGTCGGTCTTGGTGTCGAAAATCGGCAGGCGCAGCAGCCGACCGAAATTGTTCAACGTGGGTTTGGTCATGACCGGCAGCACGGCCGTCAGGGTGTTTTCGGTGGACAGTTGCTGGCGCGCCAGGATGACCGCGAGGAAACCGGCTCTGTAGGAGCGAGGCTTGCCCGCGAAGGGTTCACCTCGGTTTTTGGGGTGACACGAATGACGCCTTCGCGAGCAAGCTTCGCTCCTACAGGGCTCGCGTTATTCGCTGGCGACGTCATCCTTGAACTGGTCTTTGACGTACAGGATTTCGGTCCGGCCGTGGGGTGCCGGCAAGCCGTCTTCACCGAGGTTGACGAAGACCATCTTCTCGACCGTGAGGATGCTTTTACGGGTGATCTTGTTGCGCACCTCACAAGTCAGGGTGATCGAGGTGCGACCGAACTCGGTAGCGGTGATGCCCAGCTCGATGATGTCGCCCTGGCGCGAGGCGCTGACGAAGTTGATTTCGGAAATGTACTTGGTGACCACGCGCTGGTTGCCCAGCTGGACGATCGCATAGATCGCCGCTTCTTCGTCGATCCAGCGCAGCAGGCTGCCACCGAACAGCGTGCCGTTGGGGTTGAGGTCTTCGGGTTTTACCCATTTGCGGGTGTGGAAATTCATGTTTACTCCAGAGAAGCAGTTTTGAGCGGGCAAGCGGCAAGCTGCAAGTAAAAGCCGATCGGCTCGTTCTTGTAGCTTGCCGCTTGCAACTTGTCGCTGCAACTCGCAACTTGTCGCTTGTGGCTTGCAACTTGCCGCTCAAAGAAAGCTATAATCGCCCCCGTTTCAAAACGGTCATCTTCGATGGGTACCGTTTTCCCGCCACCTGTCCGAGGGGCGCTGCAGCAGGTTCGACCTGTCAGGCTCGGATGGGGCGTTGCCTGGCCATGATCGGCCGGACACTAAACGCACAACGGCGCCCATTCGCATACTTACGAATGGAGGCTCTTCATGAGCGCTGTAAACACGCCTGCAGGTTTTAACGACTACAAAGTTGCCGACATGTCCCTGGCTGCCTGGGGCCGTCGCGAAACCATCATCGCCGAATCGGAAATGCCGGCCCTGATGGGTCTGCGTCGCAAGTACTCCGCTGAGCAACCGCTCAAGGGCGCGAAGATCCTCGGCTGCATCCACATGACCATTCAGACTGCCGTGCTGATCGAAACCCTGGTTGCCCTGGGTGCCGAAGTACGCTGGTCGTCCTGCAACATTTTCTCGACTCAGGACCAGGCCGCTGCCGCTATCGCCGCTGCCGGTATCCCGGTTTTCGCCTGGAAAGGCGAAACCGAAGAAGAGTACGAGTGGTGCCTTGAGCAAACCATCCTCAAGGATGGCGCGCCTTGGGATGCCAACATGATCCTCGACGACGGCGGCGACCTGACCGAGCTGCTGCACAAGAAATACCCGGCGATCCTCGACCGCGTCCACGGTGTGACCGAAGAAACCACCACTGGCGTACACCGCCTGCTGGACATGCTGGCCAAGGGCGAGCTGAAAATCCCGGCCATCAACGTCAACGACTCGGTAACCAAGAGCAAGAACGACAACAAGTACGGCTGCCGTCACAGCCTGAACGACGCGATCAAGCGCGGTACCGACCACCTGCTGTCCGGCAAGCAAGCGCTGGTCATCGGTTACGGTGACGTGGGCAAGGGTTCGGCCCAGTCCCTGCGTCAGGAAGGCATGATCGTTAAAGTCTCCGAAGTTGACCCGATCTGCGCCATGCAAGCCTGCATGGACGGCTTTGAACTGGTTTCGCCGTTCATCGACGGTATCAACAACGGCACTGAAGCAAGCATCGACAAGGCCCTGCTGGGCAAGATCGACCTGATCGTGACTACAACCGGTAACGTCAATGTTTGCGATGCAAACATGCTCAAAGCCCTGAAGAAGCGTGCCGTGGTCTGCAACATCGGTCACTTCGACAACGAAATCGACACTGCTTTCATGCGCAAGAACTGGGCATGGGAAGAAGTGAAGCCACAGGTTCACAAGGTTCACCGTACCGGCCCTGGCGATTTCGACGCACAGAACGACGACTACCTGATCCTGCTGGCCGAAGGTCGTCTGGTTAACCTGGGCAACGCCACTGGCCACCCAAGCCGTATCATGGACGGTTCGTTCGCCAACCAGGTTCTGGCGCAGATCTTCCTGTTCGGCCAGAAGTACGCCGACCTGTCGCCAGCCCAGAAAGCCGAGCGTTTGACGGTTGAAGTACTGCCGAAGAAACTCGACGAAGAAGTGGCCCTGGAAATGGTTCGCGGTTTCGGTGGCGTGGTCACTCAACTGACCAAGCAACAGGCTGAATACATCGGCGTGACCGTCGAAGGCCCGTTCAAGCCGCACGCTTACCGCTACTGATCAGCGCTGACTGACCGCTCCCCGTAGGAGCTGCCGCAGGCTGCGATCTTTTGATCCTTGAAAGATCGCAGCCTGTGGCAGCTCCTACGGGGGGGCCAGCGTCCGGCTTACGAGTTCTAAAGGGTATTCCAATGTCCCAAGACCGCCGCTACAGCTTCGAGTTCTTCCCGACCAAGACCGACGCTGGGCATGAAAAACTCATCGCCACTGCCCGTCAGCTGGCCACGTACAACCCCGATTTCTTCTCCTGCACCTATGGCGCTGGTGGTTCGACCCGTGATCGCACCCTCAACACCGTGTTGCAGCTCGAAAGCGAAGTCAAAGTCCCTGCCGCACCGCATCTGTCGTGCGTTGGCGACAGCAAGGACGACTTGCGCGGCCTGCTGACTCAATACAAGGCAGCCGGCATCAAGCGGATCGTTGCTTTGCGTGGTGACCTGCCTTCGGGCATGGGCATGGCCAGTGGCGAACTGCGTCACGCCAATGACCTGGTGAGCTTCATACGTGAAGAGACTGGCGACCACTTCCATATCGAAGTCGCCGCTTACCCGGAAATGCACCCGCAAGCGCGCAACTTCGAAGACGATCTCACCAACTTCGTGCGCAAGGCCAACGCCGGTGCCAACAGTGCGATCACCCAGTACTTCTTCAACGCCGACAGCTACTTCTACTTCGTCGAGCGTGTACGGGCGATGGGCGTGGATATCCCGATTGTTCCGGGCATCATGCCGATCACCAACTACAGCAAGCTGGCACGCTTTTCCGACGCCTGCGGTGCGGAAATCCCGCGCTGGATTCGCAAGCAGCTGGAAGCCTACGGCGACGACACCCAGAGCATTCAGGGTTTCGGCGAGCAAGTGATCACGCAAATGTGTGAACGCTTGTTGCAAGGCGGTGCACCAGGGCTGCATTTCTATACCCTGAACCAGGCTGAACCTAGCCTGGCGGTATGGAGCAACCTGAAACTGCCGCGTTAAACGTCGTACGGGCAAGATCAAAAGATCGCAGCCTGCGGCAGCTCCTACACGGATAGTCCATAGGAGCTGCCGCAGGCTGCGATCTTTCCATTCTTGGGTCACACTCCCAAATCCCTTGTGCTAGAGCACCCACTTCCAACACCCGCTTCTGGCTATTGCCCAAATCTCGTCGTAATCTCCAGCGATGCCCGTCATTGCCCAATTGCTGACAGCCGTGCTTTTTGCTTGCCTGAGCTTTGCCGCTCGGGGCGAGAAGCTGCGCATTGTCACCGAGCCCTGGGCGCCTTACGTGTACGAGGAAAACGGCCAGGCCCTTGGACTGGATTACGAAACCACGGCGATCGTCTTCCAGCGTCTGGGGATTGAGGTGCAGTGGCAGTTCCTGCCCTGGAAACGCTGCCTGGCCATGCTTGATCAAGGGTTGGCCGACGGCGCGCTGGATATCTTCCACAGCAACGAACGCGACGCCACCCTGCTCTATCCCGGCGAACCGCTGTCGGAAGTCGAGTTCGTGATGTTCTATGCCAATGAGCGCCCTCATCCCTTCCGCACCCTTGAAGACCTGCGCGGCCTGACCATCGGCACCTCGCCCGGCTACCTGTACAGTCAGGACTTCAGGGACTCGACCCTGTTCACCCGTGAGCCTGCGCCGACCCATGAAGCCAACTTCGGCAAGCTTGCACGTGGGCGCATCGACCTGCTGATTACCGACCGCCGGGTGGGCCAAACCCTGCTCGACACCTTGAATTTGCGCGATCAGATCAGCGAAAGCCCCACGGTCATCAGCCATCAGAGCCAGTATCTGGCGGTGCGTCGCAATGCCGGCATGGACCTGCTGGTGCAGCGTTTCGGCGCCGAGCTAAAGCGTTTCAAACGCGAACCGGCCTACGCTGAACTCAGTGCGCGTTATGGCGCCGGCCCGGTACCTGATGCACCACAGATCACCCCGCAAGCCAGCAACGGGAAAACCGTTGAGCAGCAGGAAAGCAGCGCTCCGTGATTGCTCTGTTATACTCCGGCCTTCCCGCCAGGCTTACGCCCGGACGCTCGGTCTTGTTTAAGGCATCTCGACACCGTTACAGCGCAGCTTTCAGCCCGCGCGAGCACTCGAAGATAAGCCTTCAAGCCCAGCAGGACCGGACGCGATTGCGCTTCTCTTAAATGCCATTCGCGCCAGGCAAGACTATCCCATTGGGCCAAGCCCTAACTAAAACAGGATTACTCATGTCCTTTGCTTCCCTCGGTCTCTCCGAGGCTTTAGTCCGCGCCATCGAGGCAGCGGGCTACACCCAGCCTACTCCGGTGCAACAGCGGGCCATTCCCGCCGTGTTGCAAGGTCGCGACTTGATGGTTGCGGCGCAGACAGGCACTGGCAAAACCGGCGGCTTCGCCCTGCCGATTCTGGAGCGTTTGTTCCCCAACGGTCACCCGGACAAATCCCAACGTCACGGCCCGCGCCAACCGCGCGTCCTGGTCCTGACCCCGACTCGCGAACTCGCAGCTCAGGTGCACGAGAGCTTCAAGGTCTACGCCCGAGACCTGAAGTTCGTCAGTGCCTGCATCTTCGGCGGCGTTGGCATGAACCCACAGGTTCAGGCCATGTCCCGTGGTGTTGACGTGCTGGTGGCCTGCCCGGGTCGTCTGCTCGACCTGGCCGGCCAAGGCAGCGTCGACCTGTCCCACGTGGAAATCCTGGTACTCGACGAAGCTGACCGGATGCTCGACATGGGCTTCGTCCATGACGTGAAGAAGGTCCTCGCCCGCCTGCCGGCCAAACGTCAGAACCTGCTGTTCTCGGCAACTTTCTCCAAGGACATCACTGACCTTGCCGGCAAATTGCTGCACAACCCGGAACGCATCGAAGTCACGCCGCCGAACACCACGGTCGAGCGCATCGAACAACGCGTGTTCCGTCTGGCCGCCAGCCACAAGCGCTCGCTGCTGGCGCACCTGATTACCGCTGGCGCCTGGGAACAGGTTCTGGTCTTCACCCGCACCAAGCACGGCGCCAACCGCCTGGCCGAGTACCTGGACAAACACGGCCTGAGCGCCGTCGCGATCCACGGCAACAAGAGCCAGAACGCCCGCACCAAAGCCCTGGCCGACTTCAAGGCCGGTGAAGTGCGTATCCTGGTGGCCACCGATATTGCCGCTCGCGGCCTGGATATCGACCAATTGCCACACGTGGTCAACTTCGAACTGCCAAACGTCGACGAAGACTACGTGCACCGTATCGGCCGTACTGGCCGTGCCGGTCGTTCGGGCGAGGCGATCTCGCTGGTTGCCCCGGACGAAGAAAAACTGCTGAAAAGCATCGAACGCATGACCAAGCAGAAAATCGCCGATGGCGACCTGATGGGTTTTGATTCCAGCAGCGTCGAAGCCGAGAAGCCAGAAGTTCGCGAGCGTCCGGATGTGCGTAACCCGCGCAACCCACGTGGCCCGCGCGGCGATGGTCCAAACGGCAGCGGCGGTGGCGGCGGTCGTAAAGACAAAGGCAAGGACAAAGGCGGCAAGGAAAAGCCGGCTGCCAGCCGTGGCGAACGCCCGGCTCAAAAACCGCGCGAAGGCACTCCGGCCCGCGAACAGCAGCGCCCGGCACCCCGCGCCGCCGCTGACCGTGCACCGGACGAGTTCCTCGACGACGATGTCGATAACTTCGGTAACCGCGTCGACTACGTTCCGCAGCAAAAAGCCCCTCAGGGTCGTGGCCGCCGTCCAGGTGCTCCGGCACAGGGCGCTGGCGCTGGTACTGGCGCTCCACGCACCGGCCAGCCACAGGGTCGTCAAAACGGTCCGCGCAACAGCAGCGGCGCCACCACCGGCACCCCACCCGCCAAACGTAGCGGTCCACGCAGCGGCGCTCCACGTGACGGCCAGGCCCGTCGCGAAGAGTCGCGCAACCGTCGCCCGGCCCGTGACGACCAGCCGCGTCAGGAACCCGCAGTACAAAACCCGCGTGGTACCCAGCCGAAGATCATGCACAAGGAGTCCAAAGCGGATCGCTTCCCGACACCTGAGCAGCTCGATCAACTGCCAAGCCGCCCACGCGGCGAGAAACCAGCGTTGCTGACTCGCAACCGCTGATTTCTCCCGCTAACAAAAACGCCCCTTTGTGGGAGCGAGCTTGCTCGCGAATGCGGTTAATCATTCAACATTGATGTTGGCTGACACACCGCTTTCGCGAGCAAGCCCGCTCCCACACCCGATTTTCGTCGCAAGGGAAGGTTTTGTCCGGCACAAAAAAAACGCCCCCGATCGCGAGATCGGGGGCGTTTTTGTGTCAGCAGCGAAAGTTATTTCGCTTGAACACCTTCAAACGAGATGTCCAGGTCCAGGGTCTGGGAAGCAGGACCTGGGCCTTTGATGCCGAACTCGCTCAGTTGCAGGGTAGTAGTACCGTTGAAGCCGGCACGGTAGCCGCCCCATGGATCCTTGCCTTCGCCGTTGAAGGTTGCCTTGATCACGACTGGCTTGGTCACGCCGTGCAGAGTCAGGTCGCCGGTCACGTCAGCGGTTTTTTCACCAGTGGATTTAACACTGGTGGACACGAACTTGGCTTCAGGGAATTTCGCGGCGTCCAGGAAGTCCGGGGTACGGATGTGCTTGTCACGTTCAGCGTGGTTGGTATCAACGCTGGCGGTTTTCAGGACAACGTCGATTTTGCTGGCTTCTGGAGCCTTGGCGTCGAAGCTGAACTTACCGTCCCAGTCCTTGAAAGTACCTTGGATGAAGCTGAAGCCCAGGTGGCTGATCTTGAAGTCGACGAAGGCGTGATTGCCTTCCTTGTCGATTTTGTATTCTGCGGCCATCGCTTGCCCTGCCGACAACAGAGCAGTACCGATTGCCAGAGCGGCGAGAGTCTTTTTCAACATGCTTTCTATTCCTTGGAGTCGAGGTTGAACATCAGGCTTTGCGTCCCAGCATTCGTGTCAGGGTCGCATCACGGTCGATAAAGTGGTGCTTCAGTGCTGCCAACGCATGGAGACCGGAAAAAATTACCAGTGCCCAGGCCAGATACAGATGAATCGCACCGGCTATGTCTGCCTGGTCCGGTAGACCGGAAATCAGCGCAGGGATTTCAAACAGACCAAACACCGGAATCCCGACACCGTCTGCGGTGGAAATCAGGTAACCGGCAATCATCACAGCGAACAGGCTGAGATAGAGGAAAGAATGACCGAGCCTGGCGCCGAGGCGCGTCATGCGGCTATAGCTTTGCAGTGTCGGCGGCGGTGGGCTGATAAAGCGCCACAACGCCCGCAGCAGCATGATCGCGAACAGTGTCAGGCCGATGCTTTTGTGCAAGTCCGGCGCCTCTTTGCGCCAGCTGCTGTAGTAGTCGAGACCGACCATCCACAGGCCCAGAGCAAACAGGCCGAAGACTGCCAGCGCCACACTCCAGTGCAGAAAGATGCTGACCCAGCCGTAGCGGGAGGAAGAGTTACGTAGCTGCATTGCCCAAATCCTGTAAGAACTGTGACCAAGACTATCGAGTTATCTATCGATTTAAAGCCGAAAATTTCGCTTTGAAATATCGAGAAATACGATCAAGAGTCTGAAATAGGTGGGTTAAGGAAAGATTAACCCCCTGCGAGCGACGCAATCGGAAGTAGCTTTACCGTGCCCTGTCAGAGTATGCGCACGTCAATACAACCACGTAGCGCACCTGTATTTCCATGTGCAATCGCCACAATAGGTTGTCCGCTCGCCTGGCATTGCATAGGCTTGCGCGATTGTTTGCCCGCGCGTGTCGCGTGCCGCCTCGAGGAGAGTAAGAATGGGCTTGAATAATCAGTGGATGCAGCGAGATCTCGCGGTTTTGTGGCATCCCTGCACCCAGATGAAAGACCACGAAAAACTGCCGCTGATCCCGATCAAGCGCGGCGAAGGCGTATGGCTCGAAGACTTCGAAGGCAAACGCTACCTCGATGCGGTCAGCTCCTGGTGGGTCAACGTGTTTGGCCACGCCAACCCGCGGATCAACCAGCGGATCAAGGACCAGGTCGATCAACTGGAACACGTGATCCTCGCCGGTTTCAGTCATCAGCCAGTTATCGAATTGTCCGAACGCCTGGTGAAAATGACGCCGGAAGGCCTGACGCGGTGCTTCTACGCCGATAACGGCTCGTCCTGCATCGAAGTCGCGCTGAAAATGAGCTTTCACTACTGGCTCAACCGCGGTCAGTCGAACAAGAAGCGCTTCGTCACCCTGACCAACAGCTACCACGGCGAAACCATGGCGGCGATGTCGGTCGGCGACGTGCCGCTGTTCACCGAAACCTATAAAGCGCTGCTGCTGGACACCATCAAGGTGCCAAGCCCGGACTGCTACCTGCGTCCCGAAGGCATGAGCTGGGAAGAACACTCGCGCAACCTGTTCGCCGCGATGGAACAGACCCTCGCCGAAAATCACGAAACCGTTGCCGCGGTCATCGTCGAGCCGCTGATTCAGGGCGCTGGCGGGATGCGCATGTATCACCCGGTGTACCTGAAACTGCTGCGCGAAGCCTGTGACCGTTATGGCGTACACCTGATCCACGACGAAATCGCCGTCGGCTTCGGCCGCACCGGGACGATGTTCGCCTGCGAACAGGCCGGCATCCGCCCGGACTTCCTGTGCCTGTCCAAAGCCTTGACCGGCGGTTACCTGCCGCTGGCCGCGTGCATCACCACGGACGAGGTCTACAGCGCTTTCTACGACGACTATCCGACTCTGCGCGCCTTCCTGCATTCCCACAGCTACACTGGCAACCCGCTGGCCTGTGCAGCGGCGTTGGCGACGCTGGATATCTTCGAAGAAGACAACGTGATCGAGAACAACAAGGCCCTTGCCCAGCGCATGGCCAGCTCGACTGCGCATCTGGTTGACCATCCGCATGTTTCGGAAGTCCGCCAGACCGGCATGGTGCTGGCCATCGAGATGGTTCAGGACAAGGCCAATAAAACCGCCTACCCCTGGCAGGAACGCCGTGGGTTGAAAGTGTTCCAGCACGCACTGGAACGCGGCGCCCTGCTGCGGCCGTTGGGCAGCGTGGTGTATTTCCTGCCGCCGTACGTGATCACCCCCGAGCAGATCGACTTCCTTGCCGAGGTCGCCAGCGAAGGGATCGATATCGCCACCAGCAACAAGGTCAGCGTGGCGGTGCCGAAGGACTTCCACCCAGGCTTCCGTGATCCAGGTTGATGGATCGCACTATACGGTCAATGTGGGAGCAGCCGGGCGGCGTTCCGTCTGCTCGCGATGCGGACACCGAAGTCGATCTGCTAGACCTCGGTGATGCTATCGCGAGCAGGCTCGCTCCCACAGAGGCAGGCCGCCCGCAAGGATGTCGACACCGACTCAGATAACCAGCCCCCTTTTCAGAGAACCCGAATGAGACTGTCCCGCTTCTTTATCGACGCCCCCTTGAGCCTCGGCGAGCATGAATTGCCGGAGGCCCAGGCGCATTACATCAGCCGTGTGCTGCGCATGGCCGAGGGTGATGCGCTGCAAGTGTTCGACGGTTCAGGTCAGGAATTTCGCGGCACCCTGGCGGAAGTCGGCAAGAAACGCGTGCGCGTGGCGTTGACCGAAAGCTTCGCCGGGCAAATCGAGTCGCCGTTGCAGATTCATCTGGGCCAGGGCTTGTCCCGGGGCGAGCGGATGGACTGGGCGATTCAGAAAGCCACTGAACTGGGTGTGACTGAAATCACCCCGATTTTCAGTGACCGCTGCGAAGTCCGGCTCAAGGACGAACGCGCCGACAAACGTCTGCAACACTGGCGTCAGGTCACTATCAGCGCGTGCGAACAATGCGGTCGTTCGCAAGTGCCGGTGATCCACCCGCCCCTGTTGTTGGCCGACTGGCTTAAACAATCCGAGGCCGAACTGAAGCTGGTGCTGCACCCGGTGGCCGAGCCGCTGGTCAGCCATGCCAAACCTTCGACACTGGCGTTCCTGATCGGCCCGGAAGGCGGGTTGTCGGACGTGGAAGTCGAACAGGCGCAAAGCGCCGGCTTCCATTCCGCCCGCCTCGGCCCGCGAGTGCTGCGCACCGAAACCGCGCCAGTAGTGGCGTTGGCCGTGGCCCAGCAACTTTGGGGCGATTTCTAAGCGGGTATGTCGCCTGCTAAAAGATCGCAGCCTGCGGCAGCTCCTGCGCCGAACGCGATTCCCTGTAGGAGCTGCCGCAGGCTGCGATCTTTTTGCTGTTTATTGCACCGGGTCGCTCACCGGTTTGGCGATGATGGCTTTCAGTTCGCTGGTCATCGGGAATTCCAGGTTCAGCCCTTTAGGCGGGATCGGCTGTTCGAACCAGCGCTGGTAGATACCATTGATCTCGCCCGAGCTGTACAGATCAGCCAAGGCTCCGTTCACTAGCGCAAGGAACTGTGGATCATCCTTGCGCACCATGCAGCTGTAGATCTCCCGCGACTGCTCTTCCCCGACCACCACCCACTTGTGCGGATCACGGGCCTTGGCACGCTCGCCGTAGAGCAGCGCATCGTCCATGTAAAACGCCACCGCCCGACCTGATTGCAACATCTGGAAGGCTTCGCCGTGATCCTTGGCGCTGATCACGAACATGTCGATCTTGTGGTCGGCGTTATAGCTTTTGAGAAAGCGCTCGTTTGTAGTGCCGGCGGTGGTCACCACGTTCTTGCCGCGCAAGTCGGCGAAGCTCTTGATGCCGCTGTCGCTGGCCGTCAGTAACTGGCCTTTGACGTAAATAAACCCGTAGGAAAACGCCACCTGCTTCTGCCGCTCGGCGGTCACCCCGGTAGAACCGCATTCAAGGTCTACGGTGCCGTTCTGTACCAGCGGGATACGGGTCTGCGAGGTCACCAGGTTGTACTTCACCTTGAGCTGCGGCAGCGCAAGTTTCTGCTGGATACGCTCGACGATCTTGCTCGCCAGGTCCACCGAGTAGCCCATGGGCTGGCCCGACTGATCACCCACATAAGAGAACGGCACCGACGCATCGCGATAGCCCAGCGTGATGCTGTTGGCATTGGCGATTTTGCTCAGCGTGCCGGTCAGCGGTGCCTCGGTCGCCTGAACTTGAGTCCCGAGCAGCAGGCCCAGGGTGCAGCCGATCAACGTGATTTTTTGCATTGTTATTCTCCGTTGTGGATGGTGTTTATTTAGCGGCGAGCAGCGATAACGGTGATTTCCACCAGCACCTGCGGACGTGCCAGTTCGGCCTGCAAGGTGGTGCGACTCGCTGCGTGCCCCGGCGATAACCAGGCCGACCAGACGTCATTCATCGCCGCAAAATCCTGCCCGATGTCCTTCAGGTAAATGGTCGCACTCAGCAGATGGTCCTTGTCGCTGCCCGCCTCGGCCAGCAACGCGTCGATCTTTTCCAGCACCTCTCGGGTCTGCCCTGAGATATCGGTGCTGTCGCCCGGCACCTGGCCAGAGAGAAACACCAGGTCGCCAAAAGTCACGGCACCGGACAAACGACTGTTGCTGTTGATACGAGTGATGGTCATGAGACGTTCCTTTGCATGGATGAGAAGTCAGGCAGCACGGGGCGTGAAACCCTGCAGGTCGATGGATGGACTGCGTTGGCCGATCAGTTCGCTGAGCACCCGAGCACTGCCGCATGCCAGGGTGAAACCTAGCGCGCCATGGCCAAGGTTGAGCCACAGGTTGCGGTAAGCCGTTGCCCCCAACAGCGGCACGCCGCTGGGAGTGGCCGGGCGCATGCCGGCCCATTCGACAGCCGCGTCGTAAGCACCGGCATTCGGAAACGTGTCGCGAGCCTGGCGCTTGATCAGTGCCAGGCGTTTGGGGTCCAGCGCCGGATCGAAGCCGACGATGTCGACCATCGCCGCCACCCGCAATTGCTCGCCGATCCGCGCATAGACGATCTTGCGGTCGTAGTCGGTGATGCTCAGGTCCGGGGCGCGATGCTCCGTACCAATCGGCACAGTCAGGCTATAACCTTTGAGCGGATACAGCGGCAGGTGCACACCGGGCAGCGCCAGCAACGGGCTGCGATGACCGGCAGCGATGACCAACTGTTCGACCGGCAGCACCTCGCCCCCCAACTCGATAGCGCTCACTGCGCTGTTGGCATGACGAATCCCGGTCACCGCCCGCCCCAGCCGAAACTCGCAGCGGCCTGAAGCCTTCAGCCGCTTCATTAGTTGCTGACAGAAGGCGTGGCAGTCGCCGACTTCTTCGTCCGGGGTATAAATCGCCCCAACAAAGGCTGCATCAGCCAGCGCCGGTTCAAGACGTGCGCATTCAGCCTGCGACAACACCTGTTGTTGCTGTGCATCGGCCAGGCTATCGCGGGCATGTTCGAAGCTCGCAGCCTGGCGAAAGGTCACCAGTTTTCCGTTGCGCCGCCAGTTGAAGCCTTCCAGCGAATCCTCTTCGCACCAGGCTTGCAGGGTGGTCTGACTCAATAGCGCCAAGCGCAGCAAATGAGCGGCGTTCTGGCGGTTTACGGAAGTCCGGCAAGCCCCCAGAAAGGATGCCATCCAGCGCCATTGCGCCGGGTCGAAACGCATGCGCAGCTTCAACGGCGAATCCCCGCGCAGCATCCAGCCGATGGCCTGTAACGGCACGCCGGCATCGGCCAGCGGTGCGACGTAGCGATAGGACAGCTGGCCGCCATTGGCAAAACTGGTTTCGCTGCCGAGCGAGTCACGGGCCTCGACCACCGTCACCTCAACGCCATCACGGACCAGCGCGTAAGCCGTTGCCAGGCCAATGACCCCACCACCGATGATGCAAACTCGCTGAGCCATGTCAGTCCTTAGCCGTTGTTGAGACGAGACCGAGGTTAGAGCCAGGTGACAGGCGCCGAACAATGAATAAAGATGCCTGACCCATAAACAAAGGTTATGGACTTGCCATGCGCCTTCGACACATCGAGATTTTCCAGGCCATTCGCCAGACCGGTTCGGTCAGCGGTGCCGCGCAGTTGCTGCACGTTTCGCAGCCCGCCGTGACCAAGGTGTTGCAGCACGCCGAGCAACAATTGGGCTTCCCGCTGTTTTTGCGGGTGCGCGGTAAATTGCAGGCCACGCCGGAAGCGCTGGAACTGGAACGCGAGGTCGACAAGGTCACGGAAAGCCTGCAAGGGGTGCGACGTTTGGCCCAAAGCCTGCGCCGCGAGCCGGGCCACAGCCTGCGGATCGGCGCGACGCCAGCGCTGGCGCTGTCGCTGCTGCCGCCGGCGATCAACGAGTGGACCCGGCGTTACCCGGACATTGTCTGCGAGCTATCCAGCGCCCATAGCCGTGAGCTGGTGCAAAACCTGCTGATGCGCGAAATCGATGTCGCGCTGACCCTGCAACAACCCGATCACCCAGGGCTCAAGACCCAGGCGTTGGCCTGCGGAGTGTTGGTAGCGTTGGCGCCGAGCGGTTACTGGCCTGAGGCAGACCAAGGCAAGCCGCTGCCACTGATGGCCTTGGCCGATGCGCCATTGATTGGTCTATCCAGCGCCGACCCGTTGTCCGCCAGGCTCGACAGCTACCTGAAAGCCGTCGAGCCGCCGCCACGGGTCAGCATCGCTGTGCAGACCTATTCATTGGCGCGGGCCATGGTCGAATCCGGCGCCGGGCTGGCGGTAGTCGACCCGTTCACGGCCCTTGGTGCCTCACCGAGTGCTACGGCCATTCGGCCATTGGCGCCGCCGTTGCCAATCACTTTGTACGCCGTGACCCGCGCTGACGAACCGCCGCCGCACACCTTGAGCGATTTGCTGATGATCTTCAGCACGCGTGCGCAGGAGCAGCTGGATCGGTTGGTGGATCGGGGTTGATTGCAGCGCCAGCCAAAAGATCGCAGCCTACGGGATTTGTAGGAGCTGCCGCAGGCTGCGATCTTTTGCTTCACAAGACATAAAACAGAATCGCCACGAAGTGCAGCAAACTGCCGGCGATGACGAACAGGTGCCAGATGCCGTGGGCGTGACGCAGTCGGCTGTCGAGGGCGAAGAAGATGATGCCGACGGTATAAAACACCCCACCCGCCGCCAGCCAGGCAAAACCAACGGTGCCCAATGCCGCCAACAGCGGCTTGACCGCCACCAGCACGATCCAGCCCATCACCGCATAGATCACGATCGACAGGATCCGCGCCTCGGAGCGCGGTTTGATCTCTTGCAGCATGCCGATCACCGCGAGTCCCCAGACAATCCCGAACAACGTCCAGCCCCACGGTCCGCGCAGGGTGACCAGACAAAACGGCGTGTAACTGCCAGCGATCAGCAGGTAGATCGACAGGTGATCGACCTTCTGCATGATCACCTTCGCCCGCCCGCGCACGCTGTGGTAAACCGTCGAAACGCTGTACAGCACCAGCAAGGTAAACCCGTAAATCGCTACGCTGACAATCTTCCAGGGGCTGCCGTCCAGACTGGCAATCACCAGCAACCAGACCGCCCCGACACACGCCGCAACCGCCCCGAACAAATGGCTCCAGGCGTTGAATTTTTCTCCGTGATACATGTTTCTCCAACCTCAAAAAATCACTGCAACATCGCGCAAGGCTCAGGCTTGTAGCCTGAAAGCGCAATGTTTCTAAAAGATGATGTGCGTCGCAAACAAGGGCATAGCCCCTTGAAGCGGTGCAGAAGATCAACCAGTCAATTACGTCGACGTCAGCCCGCCATGGCTCACTCGACGCTGACCAACATCTCTTGAGTGCTGGTCAGCAATTGCGTGAGCAGCGACTCGTCTTCATCCATGTACCCCTCGTATTCCGCCAGATTCCGGCGTTCGTGACACAAGGCAAACAATCGAACCTGAAGTTTGCTCAACCCGGCTGTGTGAATCAGGCATTGAAAGACCAGATAGCGTTTGTCAGATCGATAGCCGTGCAAACGCAACGCGGTCAGCGCAA
Source organism: Pseudomonas sp. GW822-FHT06B12 (assembly GCF_058799675.1). NCBI lineage: Bacteria > Pseudomonadati > Pseudomonadota > Gammaproteobacteria > Pseudomonadales > Pseudomonadaceae > Pseudomonas > Pseudomonas sp. GW822-FHT06B12. Next base: position 70,882 of record NZ_JBXALR010000018.1, on the reverse strand, counting down.
TGGCATGGGCGGCGTTGTAGGCCAAGTCAAACCGGCTGGCGAACGAGAGTTGCGCGCTTCCCGCATCCTTCAAGCGATCTGTCGCTGAACGCATTAACCCTTCACATTCCTTGCGATCAGGCGGTTCGCTTTTCAGTCCACCACTACGTAGAAGGTTCTCAAGACTCTCGTTGCTGCCCATCCTTGGACTCCAAAGGGTTTTCACCTATCAAGTTGATCTTCTCCTGCTGCGCTACCCGTTGCACGAAGCTGTTACCGGCAGCCAGTTTCCCGGCCCAGTCTTCAGGGGTGTAGAGCGTCGGATTGAGAGGACGGCCAAGTTGCTCTTCCATTGGCATCAGCCGTTCCATCACTTCACTGTAGTGCAGGCCCTCGCCTATCAGCATGAGATCTATGTCACTGGATGCGTTCGCCTGATCCTTGGCAACGGATCCATAGACGAATGCCCAGGTCAATTGATCGGCAAACGGCGCCAAGGCGAGACGCAAAGGTTCGGCAATTCCGAAGGTTTTACGAACAATACCCAGCAGCTCTTGATAGATCGGGCAATCGGGATTGGCTTGATAGTGGGTCTGATTACCTTGATAGGTCATGCTCAGTACCCCCGCCAATTGCAAACGCTCCAGCTCGCGCATCAAGCTTCCTTTGCCAACCCGAGCCCAACGAGCGATTTCATTGGCGTAAAAGCTTTGATCCGGTTTGCCAAAGAGCAAACCCAGCACTTTTTGCTGAGTCACGGTAAACAAGGCATTACTTAATGACAGTGTTTGCACGGCAACGACCGATAAGTCCCAAAAAGGGAACGATAGGTCCCTTTTTGGGACTTATCAAGACAACCCACCCTCCAGAACCAACCCCGCCCCCACCAGTAACTCTTCCAGCGCCAGCAAATCCGGGACTTTCGCCACCTGTTCGGCGACCTGTACCGCCGCGTGCTCCAGCGAGCACAGCGGCACGTCGACGTAGCTCAACTGGCTGTCGAGTTTGTAGGAGCGTGGAATCCCTTGTACCAGCAAGGCGATGAATTTCAGGTGCGGGCGCCCGCCGAGGGCGTTGAGGACGACGATACGCGCGCGGTCGCCGATCACGGTTTTGTTGCCGCAGGCCGATTCGAAGCTCAGCAGCGGGATTTGCCGGTCACGCCAGGTCACCAGGCCCAGGTACCAGGGCGGCGAATCGAGGTCGAAGGCTCCGGGCTGGTAGTCGATCAGCTCGGCGACGGCGACGTTGGGCAGAATCAGGTTGCGATCGGCCAAGGGCAGCAGCAGCCCGGTGAGGTTGCTGGTGCGGTGCTCAAGCATGGGTTTTGCTCCATAAAGCGATGCTTTCGAGCAATACCGACTCCTGGTACGGTTTGCCGAGGTAGTCGTTGACGCCGATGGCCATCGCCCGGTCGCGGTGTTTCTGGCCGGTGCGCGAGGTGATCATGATGATCGGCAGGTGCTGCAAACGTGGATCGTTGCGTACCTGCATGGCCACTTCGAAACCGTCCATGCGCGGCATTTCGATGTCCAGCAGCATCAGATCGGGCATGTGCTCTTCGAGCAACAGCATGGCGTCGACACCGTCCTTGGCCGTCAGCACGTTCATGCCGTGGCGCTCGAGCAGGCGACTGGTGACCTTGCGCACGGTGACCGAATCGTCGACCACCAATACCAGCATCGAACGCTGCGGCTCGGTCTCTGCGGCGGGCTCTTGTATGACCCGCTGCGGCGGCAAATGGATTTGCATCGCGCGGATATGCGCCAGCAGGTCGAGGATCAGCACCACCCGGCCATCGCCAAGAATGGTCGCGCCGGACAGCCCCTGCACCGCGGCGAACTGCGGACCGAGACTTTTCACCACGATTTCCCGAGTGCCGGCCATCGCGTCGACCTGCACCGCGATGCGCCTTTCGTGGCACTGCACCAGCAACACCGGCAATGGCAGGCTCTGGCCCGACAGTTTCGGGCGCACGCTGGTCTTCAGCAGCTCACCGAGGTAGCACAATTCGTAGCGTTGCCCGGCGTACTGGTATGACGGCGGATCGAGCTGGTAGTAACCCTCCAGTTCAAAGGGCAGCACGCGCACGATGCCTTCGATGGTGTTCAGCGGAATCGCGTACTGATCCTCGGCACACTGCACCATCAACGCCCGGTTGACCGACACGGTGAACGGCAGTCGAATGCGGAAGTGCACGCCCTGCCCAGGTACAGAGTCGATGACCATCGAGCCACCGAGTTGCCGCACTTCTTCGTGGACCACGTCCATGCCGACGCCACGACCGGAAATCTGGGTGATTTTCTCGGCAGTGGAAAACCCCGGCTGCAGAATGAACTGCAACACCTCGCGGTCGCTCATGTCGCTGTTGGGGTCGAGCAAACCGCGCTTGATCGCCTTACGCCGCACCGCGTCCAGCGGCACGCCGGCGCCGTCGTCGCGAATGTCGAAAATGATGTCGCCGCCCTCTCGGGACAGGTCCAGAGTGATTCGGCCCTGCTCGGGTTTACCGGCCGCACGGCGTGCTTCGGCAGACTCCAGACCATGGTCGACGGCATTGCGCAGCATGTGTTCGAGCGGCGCCGCCATGCGCTCCAGGACATTACGGTCCATCTCGCCTTCGGCGTTCCCGACAATGAACTCGACGTCCTTGCCCAACTCGCTGGAAACCTGACGGACGATGCGTTTCAAGCGCGGCAGCATCCGCTCGAATGGCACCATGCGTGTGCGCATCAGGCCTTCTTGCAGCTCGGTGTTGATCCGGCCTTGTTGTTGCAGCAGGTTCTCTGCGTCGTGGTTGCGTTGATCGAGGGTTTCCTTGAGGTCGAGCAAGTCGGACGCCGACTCGAACAACGCCCGCGACAACTGTTGCAACTGCGAGTGACGGTCCATCTCCAGCGGATCGAACTCTTCATAGCCCAGACGTTCGGCCTCAACCTGCTGACGACTGAGAATCCGTCCCTGGGTTTCGGTGTCGAGCCTGCGCAGTTGATCGCGTATGCGCTCGATGGTGGTTTCCATCTCGCTCAGGGCGACCCGCGCATCGTTGACTTGCTGCTCGATGCGACCACGAAAGATCGAGGTTTCCCCGGCCAGATTGACCAGATCGTCGAGCAACTCGGCCGACACCTTGACCATATCGGCGCCGATATCAGGTTGCAGCGCTGGTGTCTCAGGCTTGCCCACCGGTGCGACTTCGATCACTGGAGCCGGGGTCTTGTCAGCGATGGGGTGAGTGAAGGCCTTGATCGCGTCGATCAGCCCGTCGGCCGGCAGCACGGGCTGGCCGGCGCGAGTTGCATCGAGCATCTGCGCCAGCCGGTCATGGCTGCGTTGCAACAATTCGAACAGCGCCGGCGTGGCATGCAGCAAGCCAGTCGACAGCCCTTCATAAAGAAATTCCAGCTCATGGGCCAGGTCGCCAATCGGGGCGATTTCGACCATCCGTGCGCCGCCCTTGAGGGTGTGCAAGTCGCGCAGCAGGGTTTCCATTTCCTGACGGTTTTGCGGATCCGCCTGCCAGCGCAATAATGCCGCACCAGAGCTGTCGATGATGTCGAAACCTTCCTCAAGGAAAATCTCCAGCAGTTCTGGATCGTTGCTCGCCGAGTCATTCGCGGCCGCCGCTTCGACCACATCGGCCGTGCTGCCAGTACTTTGCCGGAACTGCTGGATCGCCTCGATCAGCGCACCCGGATCGCCCAGTGGCTGATGGTTTTGCAGCTGTTCGAGCAACACCGCAAGGCGGTCGTGGCTCTGTTGCAGTAGCGTCCCCAACGCTTGCGAGTGGCTGAAACGCCGGTCCACCAGACCTTCATAAAGGCTTTCCAGCTCATGGGCCAGATCACCGACCGGCCCGATCTCGGCCATCCGCGCTCCGCCCTTGAGGGTGTGTAAATCGCGTTGCAACGACGACAGCGGTGCAGCGTTCTCCGGATCATTGAGCCAGCGCTGCAAGGCCTGCCCGGCGCTTTCAAGGATATCCACCGCCTCCTCGAGAAAGATCGAGACGATTTCATCGTCAATCGCCAGCGCCTGCGTCTGCGCTAATTCGCTGGTGGCGCTGCCCAGTTCGGTAATGCTCAGCGTGCGGCTGCCATCGCTGCGGATCAGCCCCGTGGCCGATGGATCAAGGCCCTCATGAAGCAGATCACGCAAGGCTCGCACCCGCGCCGGCTGCGAGCCGACTTCCTGACCGGCGGCCAGTTCGTCGAGCATGTTGATCAGCGCTTCGTGGGCATTTTTTGCCTCGTGGAAGAACCTTTCGCTGACCGCCAGGCTGCTTTCTTCCACCGCGCCATAGAGGTCGAGCAACGCTTCACACAGCTCATCCACCGGGTGCAGATCGGCCAGGTGCGCGTTTTCACCCAGGGTGGTCAATTCATCCAGCAGCGCGCTGAGTTCCTGCCGCTCGCCGGGATGCTGCTGCCAGCGCTGCAACAGGCTTTCGGCGTCCAGCAGGATGTCCATGCCCTGGGCGAGGAAGTTGTTGATTAATTGCGGATCACGCTTGATCCGCAGTCCGGTGTTTGGGGCGTTGAGGATGGCCTCCAGACGTTCGGCGAGCAGCGACTGAGTCCGTTCGATCAGGCTTTCGGCACCGCTGATGGGTGTCAGCGGATCACGGTTCAATTGCTTCAAGCCGCGACGCAGCAAACCACAGGCTTCGAGCAGCAGTTCGACTTCATCGAGGTCCAGTGCAATCTGGTGCGCCTTGTACTCGCGGGCCAGATGATCAAGCGGCGCCGCCAGCTCGGCAATCGGCAACACACCCGCCATCGAGGCGCTGCCCTTGAGCGTGTGCAGCGCCCGCTGCAGTTCATCACTGGCCTGCAACGGCACGTGTTCAGCGGCCTGATCGAGGAAACGGTCGAGGCTGTTGAGATGGGTTTCGGCTTCGTTGCGGAAAATCTCCAGCAACTGCGGATCAAGCGCCGCACCATCCTGCGGCGCCGCATCCGACAGGCTTTCAGCGCCCTTGGCCAACGCATGGGCGCGAGCGGCCAGGCGGTCGACATCTTCGCGCTGGCGCTGGCGGTTGGCGGCGAACTCGGCGATCAGTTCAGGCAGCAGTTGCAGCACTTCATCCAGCAGTTGATAGACCTGCGGCCCCGGCTCGACGCTGCGCTCAAGCACCCGGTTGAGCAGGTTTTCCAGCGCCCAGGCCAACTCGCCCAGCACCAATGCGCGAACCATTCGCCCACTGCCTTTCAAGGTGTGGAAAGCGCGGCGCAATTCACTCAGAACGGATGCGCTGTCGGGGCTGGCCGACCAGCGCGGCAAGTATTCGCGGAGGATTTCAAGGACCTCGTCGGTCTCCTCGAGAAAGACCTCGCGCAGCTCATCATCCACCGGTTCTTCATCGGCCGGCGGCGGCAGCAGACTGTCCGGGGTGGTTAGCGCGGGCGGGTTAACGGCGGAGGTCGGGCTGGCCAATACCTCTGCCAGCGACTGGGCGATCAGCGAATTATCCCGCGCCTGCGATTCCTGCATCACTAATGCTGCACCGGCGCTCAGCACTTCTTCGAGCAGCGGCACATGCACTTCACTGGGTAAATAACCCAGTGCCGCCAGGCTTTGCTCGGCGACATCCAGAAGCTGTTCGCCAAGCGCCTCAGGGTCTTCGCTCAAGCGCTCCAGGTAATACTCGATGCTGGTAATGGCGTCGGCCAGGTTGTCGAGTTGCTGCCAGTCGGGCCGCGTCTGATCCACCAGCAGATGCTCGCGAATGAAGTTGTTGCAGGCTTCCAGCAGGCTCGCCGCACGGCTCAACGGGATCATCGCCAATGCGCCACGCACTTGGGTCAACACGGCCGGTAGAGGCTGCAAGGCCTGACGATCCCAATCGCTGTCGATGTAGTCGACGATCATGTCCTTGGCCTGTTGCAGGCAGATTCGCGCTTCCTTGATGACGATCTGGTGGATCTGGGTCAGGTCGGTGGTCGGCAACCGGCTCTCTTCGCGGCTTTCCTCAACGGTGCCGACCATTCCGGCCAGTGTCGCCTCGACGTAAAGCAAGGCACCGGCGACATCCATCAGGATTGCATCGTTCGGTTCTCGCTGACCTTGGGCCAGGCTCAGGACCACCGCCAGTTGATCGATGATCACCTTGCGCGGTTGACCGAAACCGAGCACCGCCAGGGTGTCGGCGATTTGCCGCAGCGGCGCCAGCAGGCTGTCGAGATCCGAGACATGTTGACGGTCGCTGCGTACGAACAGGTCGAGGCGCTCCTTGACCCGTACCAGTTCTTCGCAGAGCGCGGCCAGCACCGAGCGCATGGCGTCACGGTCCGGGCCGGCCAGACGGGCGCGTTCTTCATCGACCATCGCGCTGTCGGGCAATGCGTCGTCCAGCGCGTAGCGATCTTTCATGATTTGCATCCGCGCAGTGAGATGTTGTGCCTTGGCGATGTAGAACAACAGGCTTTTGAGCAGCTCTGGTGGTGCCGGCTGATTGACTCCAGTCATGCCTTGCTCAAGCAAACGCTTGAGTTCCTTGTCGGTGTCCTTGAACAGGCTGCGCAGCGCCGGGCTGTTGGCGATGCTGGCACTGAGCATGCCTTCGACCAGTGCCGAAGCGACTTGCCACAACGCCCCCAATGGCGCGTCACCGCACAGCGCTTCGAGGCGGGCGAAGACCTTGGCCAAATAGCCGAGATTGGTGTTGTCATCCTGTTCGCGAAGCAAACCCACCAGCCCCATCTGCAACATTAGCCGCAATTTGCGCAGTACATTCGGCAGTTCGGCCGGTTCAAGCATTGCCAGGGTGTCTTCGTCCAGCGGCGACAGATCCTGCCACTGCGGGCTGAACAGACTGGTTTCCGACAACAGGCTTTCGCCGCGAGCACTGCGCAGGTCGTTGATCAGCGGCAACACCACCAGCGGCAAGTCGCGGCGGGCGCTGTGCACGCGGTCGAGGTAAATCGGTAACTGGCCGAGGGATTGTTGCAACAGGCGAATGGCTTCATCGAGATGGCTGACGCGGTTTTGCTGCAACGCCGCCGCGAGCTGCTCCATCTCTTCGGCGAGCAACGCCGCGCCGTAGAATTCGACCATCTGCAAACTGCCGTGGACCTGATGAATCCCCGCCAGGCACTCGTCGATCGCGTGCGCCGTCTGCGGCTCTTCGACCCGGTTGTCGAGGGCCATGCTTTCAAGGGCAATAAACGCCTGCTTCAGCGTTTCGGCAATTTCGCCCTTGACCCATTCGAGGGCCACATAGTCGTGCCGATCACCCATAACCACTCCAATCAAAATGCTTTCCCGGCAGGCATCGTTCAGGCCTTGTCGACGCTGCGCTCAGCGACGGCCGGCAAGGTGAAGCCAGACACCGAACGCCGCAGCTGACTGGCCATCTTCGCCAGGTTGCCGATGCTCTCGGCGGTGGCCGTAGAGCCCGACGAGGTCTGCGTGGTGATCTGCTGGATCACGTTCATCGTCAAGGAAATCTGACCCGCCGAAGACGTCTGTTGCTGCGCCGCGTTGGAGATACTCTGGATCAACGCCGCGAGGGTTTTCGATACGCCTTCGATTTCTTCCAGGGCCACACCGGCATCCTGCGCCAGTCGCGCGCCGCGCACCACTTCCGTGGTGGTTTGCTCCATGGAAATCACGGCTTCATTGGTGTCGGTCTGAATCGCCCGGACCAGGGTTTCAATCTGCCGGGTGGCCGCCGACGAGCGCTCCGCCAGCCGCTGGACTTCATCGGCAACCACCGCAAAACCGCGCCCGGCGTCACCGGCCATGGAGGCCTGGATCGCCGCGTTCAGCGCGAGGATGTTGGTCTGGTCGGCAATGTCGTCGATCAGGCTCACGATGTCGCCAATTTCCTGGGAAGACTCGCCCAAACGCTTGATCCGCTTGGCCGTGTCCTGAATCTGTTCACGGATATTGTCCATACCGTGAATGGTGTTGTGCACCACCTCGTTGCCCTTGTTGGCGATTTCCACCGAGCGCTCGGCAACCGCCGAGGACTCGGCGGCATTTGCCGACACCTGATCGATGGACTGAGCCATTTCGTTGATCGCGGTCGAGGCTTCGGAAATCTGCTGTGCCTGATGCTCCGAGGCCTGGGCCAGGTGCATCGCGGTCGCCTGGGTTTCCTGTACGGCAGCGGCCACCTGACCGGCCGTCAGGTTGATGGTCGCGACCAGATCGCGCAGTTGATCGACCGAGTAATTGATCGAGTCGGCGATGGTCCCGGTGAAGTCTTCGGTCACTGACGCCGTGACTGTCAGGTCACCGTCGGCGAGGTCTTCGATCTCGTCGAGCAAGCGCATGATCGCGTTCTGGTTACGCTCGTTCTTCTCGGCGGTTTCGCGCAATTGGCGATTGGTTTCGCGGACCATCACCAGGCCGATCAGGATAATCGAGGTCAGTGCCAGCAAACCCAGTACGTAGCCACCGATGGTATCGGTAGAGCGCCCGCCCACCATATTTTCAAAACCATTGGCCAGATGAGAAGCCTCATCGAGCAAGGTCTGCGACAGGTTGAAAATGTTGCCCGCCGACTCGCGGACCTTGAACAGTTCAGGTGAGGTTTCGAGGATTTCGTCGACCGAACCCGAAACAAATTGGAACAGCTCGGCAATCTCGGTCAGACGGGCGCGGGCGTCGTGGTCTTCGACCTCGCTGATTTTCATCAACGGATTGCCCTGCAGCATGCCGTTGAGCACCTGGCCAAAACGCGCTGCATCACGGCCAAAGGCGTCGGCAGCCTGCTGGGCGTTTTCGTCGCCGGCAAGCACGGTGTTGACCGCGCCAAGGATTCGCTCGGCCAGCAACGACTGGCGCTGAGCCATCGCCACCTGAGTGGCCGGTGCGCCGCGCTGGAGCAGGATTTCGACGACTTTTTCGTACTCGACCTGCAACTGCGGCACGGTCTCGGCCAGGGTCGCGGCGACCTGATGCAGCGACAGCACGGTCTGTTCGCTGGACAGGATCGCGTCGGTATTCTTCAGCAAGCGCTCCCAGTCCAGTTGCACCGCGTGCATTTCCGGGCGTACCGCCGCCGGTGCTGGCGGCAGGCCGGTGGTCGGATCACCCTTTTTCAAGTAGCCCCAGCGCTGGGCGAAGTCGTTACGGGCGTCACTCAGCAGCTTGAACGCCGCCGCTTTGCCAGCCGCCGCTTCAGTGGCGTTTTTGGCGATACGTTGGGACAACACGCGCAGCTCGCCAGCGTGGCCGATGTACTGCTTGTCGTAGGAGGCCTGGGTGTTGAGGTAAGCGAAGTTGGCAAACAGCAACACGATGAACACGATCAGCGCCATGAACAGCACAATGATCTGCGAGCGACTGCGCGACCCTTCCGTAGCCTTGCCTGTTTTTGCTTTTATCATCGATCCTCGCCTGTTAACCAATGCTCTGCCAGGACTGGCCGAAGAACCTGTGGGAGCGAGCTTGCTCGCGATTCAGGCGCTGCGGTGTTGCAGGCTTACCGCGTTATCGTTCATCGCGAGCAAGCTCGCTCCCACAAGGGTCCGCGTCGCCTTTCGTCAAAGGGCCACATCCATAAACCGTGGTGACTGCGCCAGAGCAAACGGGCTGAAGACCTGCCAACGCTGCTCGCGCTCGAACTGTCCCTTGATGAAAGCACCCGCCGGGCCGTCCTGCGCGCCCAGTGACGCCGGCTCGAAACTGGCCTGGTCAAAGTGCTGCATGCCGAACACCTCATCGACCATCAACCCGACAAACAGCTCTTTATACTCAACCACCAGTACGCGCCGCTGCTTGCGTAGCGCAGACAGCTCGGTGCCAAAGAAACCGCACAGGTCCATGATCGGCAGCAACCGCCCGCGCAGGTTGGCCACGCCCTTGACCCACGACTTGACCCCCGGCAGCTGAGTACAACGCGGCTCGTGCAGGACTTCGCTGACCTCGCCCATCGGCGCCACGTACCAGTGCTCGCCGAGACGAAAGCCGATCCCGCTCCAGCCGTGATTGCGGGTTTGCTGCGAAGGCAGATCCGCCGCCAGCAAACGGCAGCGTTGATCGATCTGCAGCAGCAGTTCGAAGGCAGTCAGCGACTCGGCCATGGGTCGGCCGTCAACCAGCCAGAACGGAGTTCAGGGTCTTGATCAGGGTGTCTTCGTCCACCGGCTTGGTGAGGTAATCCTTGGCGCCCTGGCGGGTGCCCCAGACCTTGTCGGTTTCCTGATCCTTGGTGGTGATGATGATCACCGGAATGTGGCTGGTTTCAGCGTCTTTGGTCAGCTGGCGGGTAGCCTGGAAACCGTTGAGGCCGGGCATGACGATGTCCATCAGCACCGCATCGGGTTTTTCCTGACGGGCCAGCGCCACACCGTCTGCGCCGTTTTCGGCTTTCAACACTTCGTGACCGTGCTTTTCCAGCATGCCGGTCAGTTTGTACATTTCAGTCGGCGAATCATCGACGATCAGAATACGTGCCATGGTCTTCCCCATTTTATAGACGCCGGGCCCGTTGGCCGAGCGTCACTGTGCGTGTCCTACTGCGGCGAAACAACGGCAAAGCCCGGTACATGGGCCTGGATCGCGTTCAGCAGTTCTTCCTTGCTGAAAGGTTTGGTCAAAAACTGGTCAGAGCCGACGATGCGCCCCTTGGCCTTGTCGAACAGCCCGTCCTTGGACGACAGCATAATCACTGGCGTGGACTTGAACGCACTGTTGTTCTTGATCAGCGCGCAGGTCTGATAGCCATCCAGACGCGGCATCATGATGTCGACAAAGATGATGCCGGGGTGGTTGTCGGCAATCTTGGCCAGGGCATCGAAACCATCGATGGCGGTGATCACCTCACAGCCCACGTTCTTCAACAGTGTTTCGGCGGTACGACGAATTGTCTTCGAATCGTCGATCACCATGACCTTCAAGGCGCTGGAATGCTGTTCCATAGTTGCTCTACCGTCGCCTTTGCGAATCAATTTGTCCGTTTCCGGCATACCGAGGGCTCGAAACCCTTGATGCTCAAGGGCCAGCACGACATGGAAGCCTTTTTAGCACAGTCTCCAAATCCAATCTATCGGACGACCGACGAGGTGGTTTTTCCTTGACCGGGAACACACTGGGCGCCACTCTGACGCCACTTTTTCATGTCGCTTTGACCACCCAAATTTCGAGGAAAAACCCATGAGCGTTCGCGTCGGGATTGTCATGGACCCTATCGCCAGCATTTCCTATAAAAAGGATAGCTCGCTGGCCATGCTGCTGGCCGCCCAGGCTCGCGGCTGGACGCTGTTCTATATGGAACAGCGCGATCTTTACCAGGCCGAAGGTGAAGCCCGGGCGCGCATGCGTCCTTTGAAAGTTTTCGCCAACCCGGAAAAATGGTTCGAACTGGAAGCCGAAACCGACGCGCTGCTGAGCGATCTGGACGTGATCCTGATGCGCAAGGATCCGCCGTTCGACATGGAATTCGTCTACTCCACCTACCTGCTGGAGCAAGCCGAGCGCGCTGGCGTACTGGTAGTCAACAAACCGCAGAGCCTGCGCGACTGCAATGAAAAACTGTTCGCCACGCTGTTCCCGCAGTGCACGCCGCCGACCGTGGTCAGCCGTCGTCCCGATGTGCTGCGCGAGTTCGCCGATCATCACGGCGATGTCATTCTCAAGCCGCTGGACGGCATGGGCGGCGCTTCGATCTTCCGTCACACCAAAGGCCATCCGAACCTTTCGGTGATCCTCGAAACCCTGACCCAGCACGGCAAGCAGCAGATCATGGCGCAGGGTTACCTGCCGGCGATCAAGGACGGCGACAAGCGCATCCTGATGATCGACGGCGAGCCCGTGGATTACTGCCTGGCGCGGATTCCGGCGGCTGGCGAAACCCGTGGCAACCTGGCCGCCGGTGGCCGTGGCGAAGCACGCCCGCTGACCGACAAGGATCGCTGGATCGCCGCACAGGTCGGCCCGACCCTGCGTGAAAAGGGTTTGCTGTTCGTCGGCCTCGACGTGATCGGCGAGCACCTGACCGAAATCAACGTCACCAGCCCGACCTGCATCCGCGAGATTGATAACGCTTTTGGCACGAACATCGGCGAAATGTTGATGGCTGCCATAGAACGGCAGTTGCAAGCTGCAAGCCACAAGCTGCAAGTTTGAAGCGCTTGTCGCTTGAAGCTTGAAGCTTGAAGCTCAAAAAACCAACATTGCGTTATCATGCGCGGCCTGTGAAAAACGCGATGTTGGTTTTCTTGTTATGACACTTCCGTCCGATCTGCCTCCCGAACTCGCCCACCGTGGCGTGCGCCCGGCCGATCGCCTCGGTTTTACCCTGTTTCTCGCGGCGCTGATTCACCTGGCCCTGTTGCTGGGCGTAGGGTTCGCCTTTGTCGAACCCAAGCAGATCAGCAGAACCCTGGAAATCACCCTCGCCACCTTCAAAAGCGAAAAGAAGCCTGCAAAAGCCGATTTCCTCGCTCAGGAAAACCAGCAAGGCAGCGGCACCCTGGATAAAAAGGCGATCCCCAAGACCACCGAGATCGCGCCGTTCCAGGACAACAAGGTGCAAAAAGTCTCGCCCCCTCCTTCGGTCAAACCTCAGGTAGAGGAAGCAGCGCCGAAAGCCGCCGTGACCACCATCGCGCCAGCGCCAAAAAAAGCCGCGACCAAGAAACAAGAGGTCAAGGCCGAGCCGACACCCAAGGCCGCGACACCGACGTTCGACAGCTCGCAGCTGTCCAGCGACATCGCCAGCCTGGAAGCGGAACTGGCCAACGAACAACAGCTGTACGCCAAGCGCCCGCGTATCCACCGCCTGAGCGCCGCCTCGACCATGCGCGACAAGGGCGCCTGGTATAAGGACGAATGGCGCAAGAAGGTCGAGCGTATCGGCAATTTGAACTACCCCGAAGAAGCCCGGCGCAAGCAGATCTACGGCAACTTGCGACTGATGGTCTCGATCAACCGCGACGGTTCGCTGTATGAAGTGCTGGTGCTGGAATCCTCCGGCCAGCCGCTGCTGGATCAGGCCGCGCAGCGCATCGTTCGACTGGCGGCACCGTTTGCACCGTTTACCGGCGACCTGTCGGATATCGACCGGCTGGAAATCATTCGTACGTGGAAGTTTGCACGCGGAGACAAGCTCTCAAGCAATTGACCGCCACAAATCCCCTGTGGGAGCGAGCCTGCTCGCGATAGCGGTCTGTCTGACACTTCAACTTTGAATCTACCGCCGTCATCGCGAGCAGGCTCGCTCCCACATTTGATCGCTGTCGCCTGCCAAATTGCAGTATCCCCAGCTTGTCAGTTTGCCCCTCCAACGCCACACTAGCGCCTATGAAGAACGTCAGCCCCAGCTACCTCAAGCATCACTTCCTGATCGCCATGCCTCACATGGCCGACCCGAACTTTGCGCACACCTTGACCTACATCGTCGAGCACACGGCCAATGGTGCCATGGGGTTGATCATCAACCGCCCACAGGACCTGAGCCTGGCGGACATTCTCGAACAGCTACGCCCCGATATAGAGCCGCCACCACTGTGCCAGCACGTGCCGATCTTCACTGGCGGCCCAGTACAGACCGATCGCGGTTTTGTCCTGCACCCCACCGGCTCGACGTATCAGGCAACGGTTGAACTGGATGGCCTGGCGCTGTCCACTTCCCAGGACGTGCTGTTTGCCATCGCCGATGGCGTTGGCCCGGCCAAAAGCCTGATCGCCTTGGGTTACGCTGGCTGGGAAGCCGGGCAACTGGAGGCCGAGCTGGCCGACAATGCCTGGCTGACCTGCCCGTTCGATGCCGACATCCTGTTCAACACCAGTAGCGAACTGCGCCTGGAAGCGGCCGCCAAGCGCCTGGGCATCAACCTCAGCCTGCTGACCAGCCAGGCGGGACACGCCTGATGGCCTTGCGTCTGATTTTGGGTTTCGACTACGGCACCAAACAGATCGGCGTTGCGGTCGGCCAGGTGATTACCGGCCAGGCCCGCGAACTCTGCACCTTGAAGGCGCAAAACGGTATTCCTGACTGGAATCAGGTCGAAGCCCTGATCAAGGAATGGAAACCCGACGCCGTGGTGGTCGGCCTGCCGCTGAACATGGACGGCACGCCCAGTGACATGTGCTTGCGGGCCGAGAAGTTCGCCCGGCGCCTGAATGGCCGCTACAACCTGCCCTTCTATACCCACGATGAACGCCTGACCACCTTCGAAGCCAAAGGCGAGCGCCTGGTCCGTGGCGGGCAGAAAGGCAGTTACCGCGACAACCCGGTCGACGCCATCGCCGCCGCCCTGCTGCTGCAAGGCTGGCTTGATGAAAACACTGCATTGTTCGAATCCTGAAGAGGCGCCCGGCGTCTCTCTTAGCTACAACCCGAGCCGCACTGTGCACGCATCGTGCTCGGGCCCATGAAGGAGCAACCATGAGCCTGCCCAATCCCGCCGAACTGATCAGCCAGATGGCGACCCGTCTCAAGGCCCATCTTGAACACCGTGCCATCAGCGAACCGCGCTACATCGGCATTCGCACCGGTGGCGTGTGGGTCGCTCAAGCCTTGCTCGAAGAGCTTGGCAGCGACTCGCCACTGGGTACGCTGGATGTTTCCTTCTACCGCGACGACTTCAGCCAGAGCGGCCTGCACCCCCAGGTGCGCCCTTCAGCGTTGCCGTTCGAAATCGAAGGTCAGCACCTGGTGCTGATCGACGACGTACTGATGAGCGGTCGGACCATCCGCGCCGCCATGAACGAACTTTTTGATTACGGCCGCCCGGCCAGCGTCACTCTGGTGTGCCTGCTCGATCTGGACGCCGGCGAGCTGCCGATCCGTCCGAACGTGGTCGGCGCCACTCTGTCGCTGGCGGCCCACGAACGGGTCAAGTTGACCGGCCCCGACCCGCTGCAACTCGAACTTCAAGACCTCGCCCTTTAATTCGCCCTTTTAAAGAGTCCATTGCGATGACGCCTTTAGACACCAAGCGCCCGCTGCAGCTCAATGATCAGGGCCAGCTGCGCCACTTCCTCTCGCTCGACGGTTTGCGCCGCGAGCTGTTGACGGAAATCCTCGACACCGCCGACTCCTTCCTTGAAGTCGGCGCGCGGGCGGTAAAGAAAGTCCCGCTGCTGCGCGGCAAGACCGTGTGCAACGTGTTCTTCGAGAACTCCACCCGTACTCGCACCACTTTCGAACTCGCGGCCCAACGGCTATCGGCGGACGTCATCACCCTGAACGTGTCGACGTCCTCGGCGAGCAAGGGCGAAACCCTGCTCGATACCCTGCGCAACCTTGAAGCCATGGCCGCCGACATGTTCGTCGTGCGCCACGGTGACTCCGGCGCCGCGCACTTCATCGCCGAGCATGTTTGCCCACAAGTGGCGATCATCAACGGCGGTGACGGCCGTCACGCCCACCCGACGCAAGGCATGCTCGACATGCTCACCATCCGTCGGCACAAAGGCAGCTTTGAAAACCTTTCAGTGGCCATCGTCGGCGATATCCTGCACTCGCGGGTTGCACGCTCGAACATGCTCGCGCTGAAAACCCTCGGTTGCCCGGACATCCGCGTGATCGCGCCGAAAACCCTGCTGCCGATCGGCATCGAGCAGTACGGCGTGAAGGTCTACACCGACATGACCGAAGGTCTGAAAGACGTCGACGTGGTGATTATGCTGCGCTTGCAGCGTGAGCGCATGACCGGCGGCCTGCTGCCGAGCGAAGGCGAGTTCTATCGCCTGTTCGGCCTGACCACCGCACGCCTGGCCGGCGCCAAGCCGGATGCCATCGTCATGCACCCCGGCCCGATCAACCGTGGCGTGGAGATCGAATCGGCGGTGGCCGACGGTCCGCACTCGGTGATTCTCAATCAGGTGACCTACGGGATCGCCATTCGTATGGCCGTGTTGTCGATGGCCATGAGCGGGCAGACTGCCCAGCGCCAATTCGAGCAGGAGAACGCCCAGTGAAGCTCAGCATTCTCGGCGCCCGCGTCATCGATCCAAGCAGCGGCCTGGATCAAGTCACCGATATTCACATTGAAGCCTGCAAGATCGTCGCCATTGGCGCCGCTCCAGCCGGTTTCGTCGCCGTTGAGACCATCGAAGCCAAAGGCCTGGTGGTCGCTCCCGGCCTCGTCGACCTGAACGTCGCTCTGCGCGAACCGGGTTACAGCCGCAAAGGCACAATTGCCAGCGAAACCCGCGCCGCTGCGGCGGGTGGCGTCACCAGCCTGTGCTGCCCGCCACGGACCAAACCGGTGCTGGACACCTCCGCCGTGGCCGAGCTGATCCTCGACCGCGCCCGCGAGGCCGGTAATGCCAAGGTGTTCCCGATCGGCGCCCTGAGCAAAGGTCTGGACGGCGAACAGCTGGCTGAGCTGATTGCCCTGCGCGATGCCGGTTGCATTGCATTCGGCAACGGCCTGGAGAGTTTCCGCAATACCCGCACCCTGTGCCGGGCGCTGGAATACGCGGCGACGTTCGACCTGACGGTGATCTTCCATTCGCAGGATCATGACCTGGCCGAAGGTGGTCTGGCTCACGAAGGTCCGACCGCAAGCTTCCTCGGCTTGCCGGGAATTCCCGAAACGGCTGAAACCGTGGCCCTGGCACGTGATCTGCTGCTGGTCGAACAAACCGGCGTGCGCGCGCACTTCAGCCAGCTCACCAGCGCCCGTGGCGTGGCATTGATCGCTCAGGCCCAGGCCCGTGGCATGAAGGTGACGGCCGATGTGGCGCTGTATCAGCTGATCCTCACCGACGAGGCGCTGATCGACTTCAACAGCCTGTATCACGTCCAGCCGCCGCTGCGCACCCGTGCTGACCGCGATGGCTTGCGTGCCGCCGTGAAGTCCGGGGTGGTTCAAGCGATCTCCAGCCATCACCAGCCACACGAACGCGACGCCAAGCTGGCACCGTTCGGCGCGACCGAGCCGGGCATCAGCAGCGTTGAACTGCTATTGCCGCTGGCCCTGACACTGGTGGAAGACGGCTTGCTCGATCTGCCGACGCTGTTGGCGCGTTTGAGTGCCGGCCCGGCCGACGCCCTGCGCCTGCCAGTGGGCAAGTTGGCAGTGGGCGCTCCGGCGGATCTGGTGGTGTTCGATCCAGCCGCGTCCACCGTGGCCGGTGAGAACTGGCTGTCGAAGGGCGAAAATTGCCCGTTCTTCGGCCATAGCCTACCGGGCGTGGTGCGCTACACCCTGGTGGACGGACGGATCAGCCACCAGGCTTGAGAACGCGTCGCACCAATCGCGAGCAAGCTCGCTCCCACATTGGATTTGTGGTGTTTCACAAATCCTCGGCAAAACGCCGAACGAATGTGGGAGCGAGCCTGCTCGCGATGACTTACTGGAAGGCGCCTCTGTTCTGAGCATTGCGTACGGAGATCTGGTCATTCAACGTCCAGAAGTCATACAGCACCCCCAGAAAGAACAACCCACCGGTCACCAGGTACAGCAGGCCCGTCAGCCACTTGCCTTGGTACATGCGGTGGATGCCGAACACGCCGAGGAATGTCAGCAGGATCCAGGCGACGCTGTACTCGATAGGCCCGGCGGTAAACCGCAGGTCCGCTTCACGGTCCATGGCTGGAATCAGGAACAAGTCGATCAGCCAGCCGATCCCCAGCAATCCAAAGGTGAAAAACCAGATCGTTCCGGTCACCGGCTTGCCGTAGTAGAAGCGGTGAGCACCGGTAAAACCGAAAATCCACAGCAGGTAACCGATCACCTTGCTGTGGGTGTCCTGGTGTGAAACATCCTGACGATAGGTGTTCATGGGTTCCCTCATTTGCCTCGATAGATAAATATTCTTGAATTCTTTGTGACTTTTTTACAGGCGACCGACGTGTGGCAAATGCTACCTTGTCTCCCGTCAAAGCCTTGTAACACCTGACTTCTGTCCGACAATTGAGTCAATTTGCAGCTTCTTTGGTGCAGTTGACCCCCAGGTTGAATCGACCAACGGCCTCGGAAAGGACAAAAAAGCTGTTATAAAGTTGCGCGCTTACCTACATAGAGCCTTGCCTAATGCGTCCATTTTTCAAGACATGGCTAACCATTTGCCTATTAATGCCACTGGCCGCCCACGCCACCAATCGTGAGCAACGTCTTCCGAACGTTAATGGTTACACCCCAAAATCTCATGTTTCTGCCGTTACCAGCAAAAACAAACACGCTGTAAAAGGTCTGACTCATCTGAGCAAGGCCGACAGCAAACCGGTCCCGCCGATGGGGGCCAAACAAAGCAGCAATGTACTGAGCCGTGCAGTAAACGTGCTCGGCACTCCTTATCGTTGGGGCGGCAGCAGCCCAAGTAAAGGCTTCGATTGCAGCGGGCTGGTGAAATACGCCTTCAATGGCGTTGGTGCTGCTGATCTGCCACGCACTTCCAACGCCATGGCCGCCGGTCACGGACAGAAAGTCGAGCGTAAGGACTTGAAGCCGGGCGACCTGATTTTCTTCAATATCAAGAGCCGCAAGGTCAACCACGTTGCCATTTACCTGGGCAACGACCGCTTCATCCACGCACCGCGTCGTGGCAAGTCGGTGACCATCGACACCCTGAAGAAACCGTACTGGGAAAGCCATTACGTGGTTGCCAAGCGGGTTGAAACGAAAGAATCGAAAACCATGCGCATCGCTCAGCGCTAATCCCAGCCTGATGATCGTTCCCACGCTCCTGCGTGGGAATGCATCCCGTGACGCTCCGCGTCACAGCCTCAACAGCGGACGCAGAGCGTCCATGGCGGCATTCCCACGCAGGAGCGTGGGAACGATCCACACAACAAATTCCCCCTCAGAAATTATCCGGTGACCGCGCCTTTTCCCGCGCATGCTCGCGGCTGATCAAGCCTTTGTTCACCAGGTCCTTCAAGCACATATCCAGTGTCTGCATCCCCTGCGAAGCCCCGGTCTGAATCGACGAGTACATCTGCGCAATCTTGTCTTCGCGGATCAGGTTACGGATTGCCGAAGTACCGATCATGATTTCGTGAGCCGCCACCCGGCCACCGCCGATTTTCTTGATCAGCGTCTGGGAAATCACCGCCTGCAACGACTCCGAGAGCATCGAACGCACCATCGACTTCTCTTCGCCCGGAAACACGTCCACCACCCGATCAATGGTTTTCGCCGCGGAGTTGGTGTGCAAGGTACCGAAGACCAGATGCCCGGTCTCGGCCGCCGTCAGCGCCAGGCGGATGGTCTCCAGATCACGCATCTCCCCCACCAGAATCACGTCCGGGTCCTCGCGCAATGCCGAACGCAGCGCGGTGGCGAAACTGCGCGTGTCACGGTGCACTTCGCGTTGATTGATCAGGCATTTACGTGATTCGTGGAGGAATTCGATGGGGTCTTCGATGGTGAGGATATGGTGATGCCGGTGGTTGTTCAGGTAGTCGATCATCGCCGCCTGGGTGGTCGACTTGCCGGAACCGGTAGGCCCGGTGACCAGCACCAGCCCGCGAGAGACCTCGGTAATACGGCGAAACACATCCCCCATACCCAGATCTTCCAGGCTCTGGATTTTCGACGGGATGGTGCGGAATACCGCGCCCGGGCCGCGATATTGATTGAACGCATTGACCCGAAAGCGCGCCACACCCGGCGCCTCGAAGGAAAAGTCGGTCTCCAGCGCCTGCTCGAACTCCACCCGCTGCTTGTCGTTCATGATCGTGTAGATCAGCTCGCGCACCTGCTTGTCATCCAGCGCCGGCAGGTTGATCCGCCGCACATCGCCATCCACCCGGATCATCGGCGGCAGCCCCGCAGACAGGTGCAAGTCGGAAGCCCCCTGTTTGGCGCTGAAAGCCAGCAGTTCAGTGATATCCATAGCGCTCCCCAATTCCAGTAGAATGCCGCGAACCTCAGACTGCCGGCGTCCCTCAATGTCCACGATAGCAGACAACATAGCCTTGGTTCAGATACGCATCCGCGCCGCGGAACAGGCTGCGCAACGTGCCGAACACAGTGTCCGACTGCTGGCCGTGAGCAAAACCAAACCCAGCGACGCCGTGCGTGAAGCCTACGCCGCCGGCGTGCGCGACTTTGGTGAGAACTATTTGCAGGAAGCCTTGGGCAAACAGCTCGAGTTGGCCGACCTGCCCTTGAGTTGGCACTTCATCGGCCCCATTCAATCGAACAAGACGCGTGCTATCGCCGAGAACTTCGCTTGGGTGCATTCCGTGGATCGCTTGAAAATCGCACAACGCCTGTCCGAACAACGCCCGGCCGAGCTGCCGCCCCTGAACATCTGCATTCAGGTCAATGTCAGCGGTGAAACCAGCAAATCCGGTTGTACCCCGGCCGATCTGCCGGCGCTGGCGAATGCCGTCAGCGCGTTACCACGGCTGAAACTGCGCGGCTTGATGGCAATCCCGGAGCCGACTGAAGATCGTGCCGCCCAGGACGCTGCCTTTGCGACCGTACAAAGGCTACAAGCCAGCCTGAATCTGCCACTCGACACACTTTCCATGGGCATGAGCCACGACCTGGAGTCGGCCATTGCCATGGGCGCCACCTGGGTTCGTATTGGTACGGCCCTGTTTGGCGCCCGCGCCCCTGGTCATCAATAGCCGGTCAGCCGTGAACAATGACTGACACACCTCTCTATAAGGACCTGACATGAGCAAGACACGTATTGCCTTTATCGGTGCCGGAAACATGGCCGCCAGCCTGATCGGCGGCCTGCGCGCCAAAGGTCTGGACGCCACGCAGATCCGCGCCAGCGATCCGGGTGCTGAAACCCGCGCCCGGGTAACCGCCGAACACGGCATCGAAACGTTCGCCGACAATGCAGAAGCGGTTCAAGGCGCCGACGTGGTCGTACTGGCGGTCAAACCTCAGGCGATGAAAGCTGTGTGTGAAGCGCTGCGTCCAAGCCTTGCACCGAATCAACTGGTGGTGTCGATTGCCGCCGGGATCACCTGCGCCAGCATGAACAACTGGCTCGGCGCCCAGCCGATCGTGCGCTGCATGCCCAACACCCCGGCGCTGCTGCGTCAGGGCGTGAGCGGTTTGTTCGCTACCGCCCAGGTGACTGCCGAACAGCGTCAGCAGGCCGAAGAGCTGCTGTCGGCCGTCGGTATCGCCCTGTGGCTGAACGAAGAGCAGCAACTGGATGCGGTCACCGCCGTTTCAGGCAGTGGCCCTGCGTACTTCTTCCTGCTGATCGAAGCCATGACCGCTGCGGGCGAGAAACTGGGTCTGCCACGGGACATCGCGGCCCAACTGACCCTGCAAACGGCGTTGGGCGCTGCGCACATGGCGGTCGCCAGTGATGTCGACGCCGCTGAGCTGCGCCGTCGCGTAACTTCGCCAGCGGGCACCACCGAAGCCGCGATCAAGACCTTCCAGGCCGGCGGCTTCGAAGCCCTGGTCGAAAAAGCACTCGGCGCCGCTGCGCACCGCTCGGCCGAGATGGCCGAGCAACTCGGTCGCTAATCAGCTCTTACAAAGGAATAAATGATGCTCGGACTCAATGACGCTGCCATTTTCATAATTAAAACCCTGGGCAGCCTGTACCTGCTGATCGTGCTGTTGCGCTTCATCCTGCAATTGGTTCGGGCGAATTTTTACAACCCGCTCTGCCAGTTCATCGTGAAAGCCACTCAACCGCTGCTCAAGCCTCTGCGCCGGGTAATCCCGAGCATGTTCGGGCTGGACATGTCGTCGCTGGTACTGGCGCTGATCGTGCAGATGCTACTGATCGCGGTCATCCTGTTGCTCAAAGGCTTCCAGGTTGACTGGCTGTTTTTGGTGCCATGGGCACTGATCGCGATCTTCGCACTGTTTTTGAATATCCTGTTCTACGCGATGATCATCAGCGTGATTCTGTCCTGGGTCGCCCCGGGGAGCCACAATCCGGGCGCAGAGCTGGTCGCTCAGATTACTGAACCGGTCCTCGCCCCGTTCCGCCGCATGATTCCGAACCTGGGCGGCCTCGACATCTCACCGATCTTCGCGTTTATCGTGATCCAGTTACTGCAAAGCTGGCTGATCCCACGCCTTGCGTACTATGCCTTCATGCCAAACGGGCTGCTCGGCCTGATCTGATGAGCTATTTTCGCTGGGACGGTGACGACCTGATTCTGGAGTGTCACCTGCAACCGGCGGCCCGCAGCGATGACTTCTGCGGGCTGCATGGCGATCGGCTGAAGATCCGCCTGACCGCCCCGCCGGTCGAAGGCAAGGCCAACGCCTATCTGATGGCGTTTCTGGCCAAGGCGTTTGGGGTGTCCAAGAGCCAGGTGAGCCTGATCAGCGGTGAGCTGAACCGGCAGAAGCGGGTTCGGATCAGCTCGCCGAAGAAGTTGCCGGAGTTGCCGGATCTTGCGCGCCCGGCAGGCTGACTGCGTCATCGTTCATCGCGAGCAGGCTCGCTCCCACATTTGGAATGCAATCCCCCTGTGGGAGCGGGCTTGCTCGCGAATGGCGCACCTCGATCCAGCTGAATGAAATCAGGCCCGGCCTTTGCTTGCCGCTGAGGTCCCTGCTCATTAGACTTACGCCTCATTTCAACGAGAGCAGGGTCGATGCCAACTGCCTTTCCCGCCGATTCTGTTGGTCTGGTGACGCCGCAAGTGGCGCACTTCAGCGAGCCCCTGGCCCTTGCCTGCGGCCGCTCATTGCCAGCTTATGACCTGATCTATGAAACCTACGGCACGCTGAACGCCACGGCGAGCAACGCCGTGCTGATTTGCCATGCCTTGTCCGGTCACCATCACGCCGCCGGTTTTCACAGTACCGAAGACCGTAAACCCGGTTGGTGGGACAGCTGCATCGGCCCGGGCAAACCGATCGACACCAACAAATTCTTCGTGGTCAGCCTGAACAACCTCGGCGGCTGCAACGGCTCCACCGGCCCGAGCAGCATCAACCCGGACACCGGCAAGCCGTTCGGCGCCGATTTTCCGGTGCTGACCGTGGAAGACTGGGTCCATAGCCAGGCACGCCTCGCGGACCGGATCGGCATCGACCAGTGGGCCGCCGTGATCGGCGGCAGTCTGGGCGGCATGCAGGCAATGCAGTGGAGCATCACTTACCCTGAGCGCATCCGTCACTGCCTGGCCATTGCCTCGGCACCGAAACTGTCGGCACAGAACATCGCCTTCAACGAAGTAGCACGTCAGGCAATTCTCACCGACCCGGAGTTCCATGGCGGTTCGTTCCAGGAAGCGGGCGTGATCCCCAAGCGCGGGCTGATGCTGGCGCGGATGGTCGGGCACATCACCTACCTGTCGGACGATTCCATGGGCGAGAAATTCGGCCGTGGCCTGAAGAGCGAAAAGCTCAACTACGACTTCCACAGCGTCGAGTTCCAAGTCGAAAGCTACCTGCGTTATCAGGGTGAAGAGTTCTCCGGGCGCTTCGATGCCAACACCTACCTGCTGATGACCAAAGCGCTGGACTACTTCGATCCGGCGGCTAACTTCGACGATAACCTGGCGAAAACCTTCGAGGCAGCCAAAGCCAAGTTCTGCGTGATGTCCTTCACCACCGACTGGCGCTTCTCCCCTGCCCGCTCGCGGGAACTGGTGGATGCGCTGATGGCGGCCAGGAAAGACGTTTGCTACCTGGAGATCGATGCTCCGCAAGGCCACGACGCCTTCCTGATTCCGATCCCGCGTTACTTGCAGGCATTCAGCAATTACATGAACCGTATATCGCTTTGAGGAAGACATGAGAGCCGATCTGGAAATCATCCAGGAATGGATCCCCGCCGGCAGCCGCGTCCTCGACCTCGGTTGCGGTGATGGCGAGCTGCTGACCTGGCTGCGCGACAACAAGCAAGTCACCGGCTACGGGCTGGAAAACGATGCGGACAACATCGCCGAATGCGTGGCCAAGGGCATCAACGTCATCGAGCAGGACCTGGACAAGGGCCTCGGCAACTTTGCCAGCAACAGTTTCGACATCGTGGTGATGACCCAGGCCCTGCAAGCCGTGCATTACCCGGACAAGATCCTCGACGAAATGCTGCGGGTCGGTCGTCAGTGCATCATCACCTTCCCCAACTTCGGTCACTGGCGCTGCCGCTGGTACCTGGCAAGCAAGGGCCGGATGCCGGTTTCGGAGTTTTTGCCATACACCTGGTACAACACGCCGAACATTCACTTCTGCACCTTTGAAGACTTTGAAGCGCTGTGCCGCGAACGTGAAGCCAAGGTCATCGATCGGCTTGCCGTCGATCAACAACACCGACACGGGTGGGCCAGTAAGCTATGGCCTAATCTATTAGGTGAGATTGGCATCTACCGCGTCAGCAGTCCTGGCCTGCAGGATCACCAGGTAGCGGTTTAACGAGGTATTTCGAGGAGAGCGATCATGGGTCGTCTAGCCCTGTTTCTATTAACCGCCTGCCTGAGCGTCAGCGCCATGGCCGCCGAAGCCATCAAAGGCGAGCGCCAGGAAACCTTCGGTGACGTGACGGTGCACTACAACACCTTCAATTCCACCTACCTGACGCCGGATATCGCCAAAAACGCCGAACTTATCCGCAGCAAGAACCAGGGTGTGATCAATGTGTCGGTGATCAAGGCTGGTAAACCACTGACCGCCAGCGTTACCGGTACGGTGAAAGACCTGACCAGCCAAAGCCTCCCGCTGAAGTTCAAACAGATCACCGAAACCGGTGCGGTCTACTATATCGCCCAGTTCCCGGTGGATCAGCAGGAAGTCCGCACGTTCGAGATCAAGGTGCAGACCGGCGACAAAATCAACACCATCAATTTCAACCAAGAGCTCTTCCCCGGCGAATGATCGACTTCACGCAACTCGTATTGGCCAGCCATAACGCCGGCAAACTCAAAGAACTCCAGGCCATGCTCGGCGAATCGGTGCACCTGCGCTCGATTGGCGAGTTCAGCAGCGTCGAGCCCGAAGAAACCGGCCTGTCGTTCGTCGAAAACGCCATCCTCAAGGCCCGCAACGCCGCGCGCATCTCCGGTTTGCCGGCGCTGGCCGATGATTCGGGGCTGGCGGTGGACTTCCTCGGCGGCGCACCCGGCATCTACTCGGCGCGTTACGCCGATGGCCAGGGCGATGCGGCGAACAACGCCAAGCTGCTCGACGTGCTGAAAGACGTGCCTGAAGCCGAACGCGGTGCGCAGTTTGTCTGCGTGCTGGCGCTGGTACGCCACGCCGACGATCCGCTGCCGATTCTCTGCGAAGGTCTGTGGCACGGGCGTATTCTGACCCAGGCCAGCGGTGAGCACGGCTTTGGTTACGATCCGCTGTTCTGGGTGCCGGAGCGTGATTGCTCCAGCGCAGAATTGAGCCCGGCCGAGAAAAACCAGCTCAGCCACCGCGCCCGTGCAATGGAATTGCTGCGCCAACGTTTGAGCCTGAAATGACCCACGACTCATCGGCGTCGCCGCTGATCTTCGGCGGCGCGCAATCGCCCCGCGCGGCCCTGCCTCAGTTGCCGCCGCTGGCGCTGTACATCCATATTCCGTGGTGCGTACGCAAATGCCCTTATTGCGACTTCAACTCCCACACCGCAAGCCCCGTGCTGCCGGAAGAAGAGTATGTGGACGCCCTGCTGGCTGACCTCGATCAGGATCTGCACGCAGTTTACGGCCGCAAGCTCAGTTCGATCTTCTTCGGCGGCGGCACACCGAGCCTGTTCAGCGCGCAAGCGTTGGGCCGGTTGCTCAAAGGTGTGGAACAGCGGATCCCGTTTGCCAGCGATATCGAAATCACCCTGGAGGCTAACCCCGGGACTTTCGAGCAGGAAAAGTTCGTCGCTTACCGCGCCTTGGGCATCAATCGCCTGTCGATCGGCATCCAGAGCTTCCAACAAGAGAAGCTTGAGGCACTGGGCCGGATCCACAACGGCGATGAAGCGATTCGCGCCGCAGGCATGGCCCGACAGGCCGGGTTCGACAACTTCAACCTGGACCTGATGCACGGCTTGCCCGATCAGTCCCTGGAAGACGCTTTGGACGACCTGCGCCAGGCCATCGCACTGAAGCCGACTCATCTGTCCTGGTATCAGCTGACGCTGGAGCCGAATACGGTGTTCTGGAATCAGCCGCCAACCCTGCCAGAAGACGACACCCTGTGGGACATTCAAGAGGCCGGTCAGGCGCTGCTGGCCGAACACGGTTACGCCCAATACGAAGTGTCGGCGTATGCCCAACCCGGTCGCCCGGCGCGGCATAACCTCAATTACTGGAGTTTCGGTGACTTCATCGGCATCGGTGCCGGGGCTCATGGCAAACTCAGTCATCCGGACGGGCGAATTGTCCGCACTTGGAAGACCCGTTTGCCGAAGGACTACCTCAACCCGGCAAAGAGCTTTCAGGCGGGCGAGAAAGCCCTGACCAACGAAGAGCTGCCTTTCGAGTTCCTGATGAATGCCTTGCGCCTGACCGAGGGTGTCGAGGCGAGGCTGTATCCGGAGCGCACCGGCCTGACGCTGGAAAGTCTTGCCGAAGGCCGTCGTGAGGCCGAACAAAGTGGCTTGTTGCAGGTCGAACCGTCACGTCTGGCGGCGACTGAGCACGGACAGCTGTTCCTCAATGACTTGCTGCAGAATTTTCTGACTTAAGGAAATCGAATGGATTTGGTACTCGATCTGCTTGCCACCGTGTCCCGCTGGAGCCGTAGCAACCTGTCGGAAATCGCCCTGGCGCTGGTGGGCTGCCTGCTGGTGCTGTTTGGCGCAGATATCAAAGGCTGGATCGACCAACGCCTGGGCAGCATCGCCGGCGCCTTGCGCGTCCCGTTGATGGCCCTGGTGTGCATGATTGGCAGCGGCGCCGCACTGATCTACGCCACGCCGTGGATTGTTCGCGGCCTGAGCCAGTTCAACAACTACAGCCTGGCGCCAGTGTTGCTGGTAGTGCTGGTGTTGATCGGTGTCGTCGCAGACCGCCGTTAATCCTAAACAACACACAAAACAAATGTGGGAGCGAGCTTGCTCGCGATGGCGATATAACATTCAACATCGATGCTGAATGTTATGGCCTCATCGCGAGCAAGCTCGCTCCCACATATAGTTTTGAGTTATGGCTTACGACTGTTTTTCGAACTTCAAATCCCACACGCCATGCCCAAGGCGTTCGCCGCGGCGTTCGAACTTGGTGATCGGGCGCTCGGCTGGGCGCGGCACGCACTTGCCGTCTTCGGCGAGGTTGCGGTAGCCCGGTGCGACGTTCATCACTTCCAGCATGTATTCCGCATACGGTTCCCAGTCGGTAGCCATGTGCAGCACACCGCCAACTTTCAACTTGCTACGCACCAGCTCAGCGAACGACGCCTGAACGATACGACGCTTGTGGTGACGGCTCTTGTGCCACGGGTCCGGGAAAAACAGCATCAGGCGATCGAGGCTGTTGTCGGCCACGCAACGGTTGAGCACTTCGATCGCATCGCAATCGTAGACCCGCAGGTTAGTCAGGCCTTGAGTCAGCACGCCATTGAGCAGCGCGCCGACACCTGGACGGTGCACTTCAACGCCAATGAAATCCTGATCCGGCGAAGCCGCGGCCATTTCCAGCAGCGAATGGCCCATGCCAAAGCCGATTTCCAGCGAGCGCGGTGCCGAGCGACCAAACACCTGGTCAAAATCCACCGGCGCGTCGGCCAGCGGCAAAACGAACAGCGGCGTGCCCTGGTCCAGGCCGCGCTGTTGGCCTTCGGTCATGCGCCCGGCGCGCATCACGAAACTCTTGATGCGGCGGTGTTGGCGCTCTTCGCCTGCTTCCGTCTGGATAGGCGTGTCGTTCGATTCAGTCATCAATGGCTCTTACTTGATCAGACCATCCAGCGGCGAGGAAGCGCTGGCATAGAGTTTTTTCGGCATGCGCCCGGCGAGGTACGCCAGACGACCTGCAACAATGGCGTGTTTCATGGCTTCAGCCATCATGATCGGCTGCTGGGCGTGGGCGATGGCCGAGTTCATTAGCACCGCTTCGCAACCCAGTTCCATGGCGATGGTGGCGTCGGAAGCGGTGCCGACACCGGCATCCACCAACACCGGGATCCTGGCTTCTTCGAGGATGATCTGCAGGTTGTACGGGTTGCAGATCCCCAGGCCCGTGCCGATCAGACCGGCCAGCGGCATGACTGCGATGCAGCCGATTTCCGCCAGTTGACGGGCAATGATCGGGTCATCGCTGGTGTAGACCATCACGTCGAAACCTTCCTTGACCAGCACTTCGGCGGCCTTGAGGGTTTCGATCACGTTAGGGAACAGGGTTTTCTGGTCCGCCAACACTTCCAGCTTCACCAGGTTGTGGCCGCCGAGCAGCTCACGGGCCAGGCGGCAGGTGCGCACAGCCTCGGTAGCGTCGAAGCAGCCGGCGGTGTTCGGCAGGAAGGTGTAGCGATCCGGCGACAGGACTTCGAGCAGGTTCGGTTCGCCCGGGTTCTGGCCGAGGTTGGTCCGGCGCACGGCGAAGGTGACGATCTCGGCACCCGAGGCTTCGATGGCCAGGCGGGTTTCTTCCATGTCACGGTACTTGCCGGTACCTACCAGCAAACGCGACTGGTAAGTACGACCGGCCAGGACGAAAGGCTTGTCGCTGCGAACGTTGCTCATCGGAAATCCTCTGTTGGGGTGAGGTTCTTGCAGAATGCGTGTGGGCCGCGGGAGTCGCCTGCTGGCTACTAGCCGCCGCCGATGGCGTGAACGACTTCGACCGAGTCACCGTCGTTCAAAGTAGTTTCTGCGTGCTGACTGCGCGGGACGATATCCAGATTGAGTTCGACCGCCACCCGGCGTCTGGTCAGCTCCAGACGGGTCAGCAGGGCCGCAACGGTTTCACCGTCGGGCAGTTCAAGGGATTCGCCGTTCAACTGAATGCGCATGCCGAATGCCGCCATCGTTTTTAGGGGCCAGCATTCTAGCCCGATCAGTCAGGTCGACCCAAGCCATTCGTCTTGAAATGGACCCGTAGGGGTCAGGTCAGACGCCAGGCGGCAATCCCCAGGCACAGCCAGCCCACGAGGAATGCCAATCCGCCGAACGGCGTAACGATGCCAAGCTTGCTGACACCGGTCAGGGTCAGCAGGTAAAGGCTGCCGGAAAACAGCAGGATTCCGATAGCAAATGATACGCCGGCCCAGGTGATCAGGCGCCCGGAAATCTGCGTGGCCAGCAGTGCTATGCCCAGCAACGCCAGGCTATGCACCAGTTGGTAGGTGACGCCGGTGTGGAAAATCGCCAGGTATTCGGCACTCAGGCGGTCTTTCAGGCCATGGGCGGCAAACGCGCCCAGGCCCACGCCGGTGAATCCGAAAAAAGCGGCCAGCATCAGAAAGCCACGCAGCATGAGGAACTCCAGTCAGAATCATCGGGCAGGGTCTGTATAATGGCCCGCTCGACAGGTTCGGCCAAGCCATCTCTATGCTGCGTTTAATGTTCCGCCGCTTCACAAAAGCCCTGCTCTGGTTCGCGGTTGGCAGCGTGTTGCTGGTGCTGGTGTTTCGTGTCGTTCCGCCTCCGGGGACAGCACTGATGGTTGAGCGCAAGATCGAATCCTGGGTCGATGGCGAGCCTATCGACGTGCAGCGTAATTGGCAGCCGTGGGAAAACATCTCCGACGACTTGAAAGTCGCGGTGATGGCTGGCGAGGATCAGAAATTCCCCGAGCACTGGGGTTTTGACTTCGGCGCGATTCAGGCTGCTCTGGCGCACAACGAACTCGGCGGTTCGATCCGTGGCGCCAGCACCCTGAGCCAGCAAGTCTCGAAGAACCTGTTCCTGTGGTCCGGTCGCAGCTGGCTGCGCAAGGGCCTGGAAGCCTGGTTTACCGGACTGATCGAAGTGTTCTGGCCCAAGCAGCGGATACTTGAGGTGTACCTCAACAGCGTGGAATGGGATGACGGGGTGTTTGGCGCCGAAGCGGCTGCCCGGCATCACTTTGGCGTGAGCGCCCGGTCGTTGAACCGTCAGCAGGCCAGTTTGCTGGCCGCTGTGCTGCCGAACCCACGGGTCTGGAGCGCCGGCCATCCGAGCCCTTATGTATTGCGACGCGCGAGCTGGATTCGGCAGCAGATGAGCCAGTTGGGTGGCGACAGCTATCTGATAGGGCTCAACGCTTCGCGCCGGGCACCTTGGACGCAATAGCCGATCACGATTCCAACAGCACTGGAGAACCACTGTGGGAGCGAGCCTGCTCGCGATGAGGCCAGCACATTCAGCATCAATGCTGCCTGTTACATTGCCATCGCGAGCAGGCTCGCTCCCACAGGGGGGCCGGTGTGAGGCAGGATTATCGGGCACAAACAAAAACGCCCCGATCAATGATCAGGGCGTTTTTTATTGCATTGCAGCTTAAGCAGCAATGGACAGCTTGAGCTTGTTCATCGCGCTCTTTTCGAGCTGACGGATACGCTCGGCCGACACGTTGTACTTCTGCGCCAGGTCGTGCAGCGTGGCTTTTTCTTCTGCCAGCCAGCGCTGGTAGAGGATGTCACGGCTGCGGTCGTCCAGTACTTCCAGCGCTTCGTGCAGGTTGCTGGTTGAGTTGTCGGTCCAGTCGGCATCTTCCAGTTGACGGGCCGGGTCGTACCGATGGTCTTCCAGATAGTTGGCCGGCGACTGGAAAGCGCTGTCGTCGTCCGCTTCCGCAGCCGGGTCGAAGGCCATGTCATGGCCGGTCAGGCGACTTTCCATCTCGCGCACTTCCCGCGGCTCTACGCCGAGGCTTTCAGCCACGCGATGGACTTCCTCGTTGTTCAACCACGCCAGACGTTTTTTCTGGCTGCGCAGGTTAAAGAACAGTTTGCGTTGGGCCTTGGTCGTGGCGACCTTGACGATGCGCCAGTTGCGCAGGATGAATTCGTGGATTTCAGCCTTGATCCAGTGCACTGCAAAGGACACCAGACGCACGCCCATTTCCGGGTTGAAGCGCTTGACCGCTTTCATCAGGCCAACGTTGCCTTCCTGAATCAGGTCAGCCTGGGCCAGGCCGTAACCGGAATAGCTACGGGCAATATGTACAACAAAACGCAGGTGGGCGAGCACCATCTGCCGAGCCGCCCCCAAATCCTGCTCATAGTAGAGACTCTCGGCCAGTTCACGCTCCTGCTCCGGTGTCAGCAATGGAATGCTGTTCACCGTGTGCACATAAGCCTCCAGGTTTGCGCCTGGGACTAGAGCATAAGCAGGTTGCAAAGAAGTGGTCATACGAAAAAACCTCCGACTTACATAACTCGTGCAGTTCAGCACTGCGAAAATTGACCGGGAACCAAAGGACAAGTTCCCCTACACGCTGAAAGGTCATACAAGCAAAAAGACACTACTTCGGTGCGAGCTCTCTCAAATGGCGCGCTACCGCAATCCAAGCACCGATATACCCCAACAGCACTGCGCCTAGCAAGAGTGACAGACCATCGGCAACCGGCACCCCGGCCAACGCGAAATTACTGCCATACAAGCCGGCCAGCCCAACCACTGCGTCGTTCAGCCAGTTCAGGCCAAACGCCAGAACACCCCAGGAAAGAATCCCCGCACCGAAGCCATAAAGCGCGCCCATGTACAGAAAAGGCCTACGCACATAGCTGTCAGTGCCGCCGACGAGTTTAATCACTTCTATCTCGGTGCGGCGGTTTTCAATATGAAGACGAATGGTATTGCCTATCACCAAAAGTAATGCAGAAACCAGAAGCACGGTCAGACCGAAGACAAACCGCTCGCCCAGCTTGAGGATGGCCGCCAAACGCTCGACCCAGACTAGATCAAGTTGCGCCTGTTGTACCTTTGGCAGTTCGGAAAGTTTTTGTCTTAATGCTTCAAGGGTCGCTTTGTCGACTTCGTTCGGGGTGACCAGCACCACGCCAGGCAACGGATTCTGCGGCAACTCCTTGAGCGCCTCGCCCAGACCGGACTGCTGCTGGAACTCTTCCAGCGCCTGTTCGCGGCTGATGTACTCGGCATCGGCCACGCCCGGCAAGCCTTTGATCTGCTCGCGCAGCTGTTCGCCTTCGTTGGCGCTGGCGTCGAGTTGCAGGTACAGCGAGATCTGCGCCGCACGCTGCCAGGAGCCGCCCAGACGCTCGACGTTGTTCAGCAGCAATGACAGGCCCATCGGCAAGCTCAGGGCAACGGCCATCACCAGGCAGGTGAAGAAGCTGCCGATCGGCTGCTTGCCCAGACGTCGCAGGCTGTCCAGCAAGCTGGCGCGGTGGCTTTCGATCCAGGCGCGCAGCAAGGTGCTGAAGTCCGGGCCGTCGTCTTCGTCGCGTTTTTTCTTCTGTGGTTGCGGATCGGCGGCCTTCGGGGCCACGCGCTCGGAAACCTTCGGACTGCGTGTTGCACTCATACCCCGGCCTCCCCGTCGCCGATCAATCGGCCACGTTGCAAGGTCAGCATGCGATGACGCATGCGGGCAATCAGCGCCAGGTCGTGACTGGCTATCAGCACGCTGGTGCCCAGACGGTTGATGTCTTCGAAAACGCCCATGATTTCTGCCGCCAGACGCGGGTCGAGGTTACCGGTCGGCTCGTCCGCCAGCAGCAAGGCCGGGCGATGGACGATGGCGCGGGCGATACCGACGCGCTGTTGCTGACCGGTGGACAGGTCGCCCGGGTAGAGATCGGTCTTGTCCGAGAGCGCCACGCGCTCCAGGGCCGAATCCACGCGCTTGGCGATTTCAGCCTTGGACAGGCCAAGAATCTGCAACGGCAAGGCGACGTTGTTGAACACCGTACGGTCGAACAGCAACTGGTGGTTCTGGAAGACCACACCGATCTGCCGACGCAGGTACGGGATCTGTGCGTTGCTGATGGTGGCCAGATCCTGCCCGGCCAGCAGCAGTTTGCCGGTGGTTGGACGTTCCATGGCCAGCAACAGCCGCAGCAAGGTACTTTTACCGGCGCCGGAGTGGCCGGTGACAAACAAGAACTCGCCCCGACGGACTCGAAAGCTCAGCTCATGCAAGCCGACGTGACCGTTCGGATAGCGCTTACCGACCTGTTCGAAACGAATCATTAACGCTCCCGCTCGGCAAACAGTGCCTGGACAAAGGGTTCTGCTTCAAAGGTACGCAAGTCATCGATGCCTTCACCGACACCGATGTAGCGAATCGGCAGACCAAACTGCTTGGCCAGGGCGAAAATCACCCCGCCTTTGGCCGTGCCATCGAGTTTGGTCAGGGCCAGGCCGGTCAGTTCGACCGTCTGGTTGAATTGCCTGGCCTGGTTGATAGCGTTCTGGCCAGTACCCGCATCGAGCACCAGCAGCACTTCATGCGGTGCGTCGGCGTCGAGCTTGCTGATGACCCGGCGAACCTTCTTCAACTCTTCCATCAGGTTGTCTTTGGTGTGCAGGCGACCGGCGGTGTCGGCGATCAACACGTCAATGCCACGGGCCTTGGCGGCCTGCACGGCATCGAAGATAACCGAAGCCGAGTCGGCACCGGTGTGCTGAGCGATCACCGGGATCTTGTTGCGTTCGCCCCAGACCTGCAATTGCTCGACCGCTGCGGCGCGGAAGGTGTCGCCGGCCGCGAGCATGACTTTTTTGCCTTCGAGTTGCAGCTTCTTCGCCAACTTGCCAATGGTGGTGGTTTTGCCGGCGCCGTTGACGCCGACCACCAGAATCACGAATGGCTTGTTCTGCGAGGTAATTTTCAGCGGCTGCTCGATAGGCTTGAGCATGTTGGCCAGCTCGGCCTGCAAGGATTTGTACAGTGCATCGGCGTCGGCCAGCTGCTTGCGCGCGACCTTCTGGGTCAGGCTCTGGATGATCACCGACGTCGCTTCGACGCCGACGTCAGCGGTCAGCAGGCGGGTTTCGATGTCTTCGAGCAGTTCGTCATCGATGATCTTCTTGCCGAGGAACAGGCTGGCCATGCCCTCGCCAATGCTGGCGCTGGTTTTCGACAGGCCTTGCTTGAGGCGGGCAAAGAAGCCGGCTTTGGTTTCTTCGGTGCGAGCCGGCTCGGCTGCAACCGGAGCCGCAACCGGAACGACCGGTGCAACCGGCGCTGGCGGCGTTACCGGTGCCGCGACGACGGGTGTCGGCGCTGGGGCAGGCACAGGTTCCGGAGCAGGTTCTGGCATGACAAATGCTGCAATCACCGGCTGAGGCAGATCCGGCTCATCAACTATCAGCTGTTCAGCCGCCGATTCGATGACTGGCGCCGGTTCGACCACCAGCAGTTCTACGGCTTGCTGGACCACTGTCGGCGCAGGAATCGGTGGCGTGACATGCGGCGCCAGTTCGTCTTCGACCAGAGCTACCGGCTCTTCAGCCACCGGCAGCGTCAACCACGGCGTGTGCGTGACTTCTGGCGTACGCGGCAGCTCTGCCACTGGCGCAGGTTGTGGCTCGGCAGCCGGTTGCAATACCGGCTCGGCTATCGGCACTACGACGGGGGCCGGCGCTTGCGCACCATCTATTACCGGCTCAGGCGCAACCTCGGGAAGTGGCTGTGGCTGTTCGACGACGGGCTCCTGCGGCTTTTTGCGCAGCCATCCGAACAGGCTTTTCTTCTCGCCAGCCGCAGCTGGGGTCTTCTTGTCGTCGTTGGAACCAAACATGGAGGACGGCTATCTCACGGTAGCGACGCGCCAATGGCGCCTCGGCAAATAAATATTCGATGCAGAACAGACTGCGTTTCACCCAGCTTGTTCACGCGCAACATTTTGTCGAAGTGCTCAACAGCACCTCAAGGATCGATTTTACGAAGGACTGAACTGGCAAAATCGGCGAAAAAGCGGAGTTTAGCTGATAAACAGAGGCTTTCCGCCGTGAACCCATACAACCTGATCAGGCACAAAAACCTGATAGGCGTGGCCGCCAGTAAAACGGACCGTTATCCTAGCACCCTCTAGCCCGCCTACGCTAAGACCTAGCGGGCAGCCCAACAGGTTTAAAAACGAATGAATGCTCTAGCCCGCCGCGCTGCTGGCCTGCTGCTCAGCACAGTTTGTCTGCCCCTTTCAGCTTTGGCTGCCGACCCTCAACCGACCCATGAATTCACCCTCGACAATGGCCTCAAGGTCGTCGTGCGCGAAGATCATCGGGCGCCCGTGGTGGTTTCCCAGGTTTGGTACAAGGTTGGCTCCAGCTACGAAACCCCGGGCCAGACCGGTTTGTCCCACGCCCTGGAACACATGATGTTCAAGGGCAGCGAGAAAGTTGGCCCTGGCGAAGCGTCGTTGATCCTGCGCGACCTCGGCGCCGAAGAGAACGCCTTCACCAGTGACGACTACACCGCGTATTACCAGGTGCTGGCCCGCGATCGCCTGGGCGTGGCCTTTGAACTTGAAGCCGACCGCATGGCCAACCTGCGCCTGCCGGCCGACGAGTTCAGCCGCGAGATTGAAGTGATCAAGGAAGAGCGCCGCATGCGCACCGACGACAAGCCGATGGCCAAGGCTTACGAGCGCTTCAAGGCCATGGCCTACCCGGCCAGCGGTTACCACACGCCGACCATCGGCTGGATGGCTGACCTGGACCGCATGAAGGTCGAAGAACTGCGCCACTGGTACAAGTCCTGGTATGTGCCGAACAACGCCACGCTGGTGGTGGTCGGTGACGTGACTCCGGACGAAGTCAAAGCCCTGGCTCAGCGCTACTTCGGGGCGATTCCGAAACGCGACATACCACCGGCGAAGATTCCGCGGGAACTGGCCGAACCCGGCGAGCGCCAGATCACCTTGCATGTACAGACGCAACTGCCGAGCCTGATGCTGGCCTTCAATGTGCCGAGCATCGCCACCGCGCAAGACAAGCGCTCGGTCAATGCCCTGCGGTTGATTGCAGCGTTGCTTGATGGCGGCTACAGCGCGCGCATTCCGGCGCAACTGGAGCGCGGCGAAGAGCTGGTCTCCGGCGGCTCGTCGAGCTACGACGCCTACACCCGCGGTGACAGCCTGTTTACCTTGTCGGCATCGCCGAACACCCAGAAACACAAAACCATAGCCCAGGCCGAAGCCGGTCTGTGGAAACTGCTCGAACAGCTGAAAACCACCGCGCCGTCGGCTGATGAAGTTGAACGCGTACGCGCTCAAGTAATCGCCGGTCTGGTCTACGAGCGTGACTCGATCACCAGCCAGGCCACTGCCATTGGTCAGTTGGAAACCGTTGGCCTGTCGTGGAAACTGATGGACGCCGAACTCGCCGAGCTGCAAAGCGTGACCCCGGAAGACATCCAGAAAGCCGCCCGCACTTATTTCACTCGCGAACGTCTCAGCGTTGCGCATGTACTGCCACTGCCCGAGGAAACCGCTCATGAGTGAGAGTAAAAAACCACGCCTGGTCCTGATCGGCCTGGTACTCGTCGCACTGGCCGCCTCGCTCGGCTTTTACTTCAGCCGTTCGACCGAGACCAACGCCAGCGAAGCCCTCGACCAGGCCAAGGCCAGCAAAAAGCTGCAATCTCTGACCGAACTCGACGGTAAAGCGCCGAGCCACCGCACGCTGGACGTGCAAACCTGGAAAACCGCTGAAGGCTCCAAGGTGCTGTTCGTCGCAGCCCCGGAGCTGCCGATGTTCGACATGCGCCTGATCTTCGCCGCCGGCAGCAGCCAGGACGGTGACAAACCGGGTCTGGCTGTGTTGACCAACGCGATGCTCAACGAAGGCATCGCCGGTAAAGATGTCGGCAAGATCGCTGAAGGTTTCGAAGGGCTGGGCGCAGACTTCAGCAACGGTGCCTACAAAGACATGGCCGTTGCCTCGCTGCGCAGCCTGAGCGCTGTGGATAAACGCACACCTGCCCTGAACCTGTTCGCTGAAGTGGTTGGCAAACCGACGTTCCCGACCGACTCGCTGGCGCGAATCAAGAACCAGTTGCTCGCAGGTTTCGAATACCAGAAGCAGAACCCCGGCAAACTGGCGAGCCTGGAGCTGATGAAGCGCCTGTACGGTAATCATCCGTATGCGCATTCGAGCGACGGCAACGCGCAAAGTGTCCCGCCGATTAGCGTGGCGCAACTGCGGGCCTTCCACGAAAAAGCCTACGCCGCGGGCAACGTAGTGATTGCACTGGTGGGCGACTTGTCGCGCAGCGAAGCCGAAGCGATTGCCGCACAGGTTTCCGCTGCACTGCCTAAAGGTCCGGCACTGGCGAAAATCGAACAACCGGCTGAGCCAAAAGCCAGCATCGGCCACATCGAGTTTCCGTCCAAACAGACCAACCTGATGCTCGCGCAACTGGGCATCGACCGTGGCGATCCGGACTACGCGGCCGTCTCCCTGGGCAACCAGATCCTCGGCGGCGGTGGCTTCGGTACCCGACTGATGAGTGAAGTGCGCGAGAAACGTGGCCTGACTTATGGCGTCTACTCGGGCTTCACGCCGATGCAGGTCCGCGGGCCGTTCATGATCAACCTGCAAACCCGCGCCGAAATGAGCGAAGGCACACTCAAACTGGTGCAGGACGTGCTCGCCGATTACCTTAAAACCGGCCCGACCCAGAAAGAACTCGACGACGCCAAGCGTGAACTGGCCGGCAGTTTCCCACTGTCCAACGCCAGCAACGCCGATATCGTCGGCCAACTGGGTGCCATGGGTTTCTATAATTTGCCGCTGAGTTACCTCGAAGACTTCATGCAGCAGTCCCAGAACCTGACCGTCGAACAGGTCACCGCAGCAATGAACAAACACCTGAGCACGGACAAAATGGTCATCGTTTCTGCTGGCCCGACCGTGCCGCAACAGCCGTTACCGGCCCCAACTGACAAACCTTCCGAGCAGCCGCTCGGGGTTCCGGAGCATTAATGGCCAGTCCATCGCGTCCTAAAAAACCTGTTCATAACGTCCACAACGGCGTGAACCAATTGCGCATCATCGGCGGTGAATGGCGCAGCCGTCGCCTGAGTTTCCCTGACGCCCCAGGCTTGCGCCCGACGCCCGACCGCGTGCGTGAAACCCTGTTCAACTGGCTCGCGCCGTACGTTGCAGGGGCCAAGGTGCTCGACCCGTTTGCCGGCAGCGGCGCGTTGTTTCTCGAAGCACTGTCGCGTGGCGCCGCCATGGGCCAGGCGCTGGATGCCAGCAGCCTGGCGGTTTCCAGCCTGAAAGAGCATTTGGGAACGCTGCGCTGCACCGTCGGCCAAGTGCAGACTGCCGACGCCTTGCGCTATCTGGAAACCCAGCCAGCGATCGCCTACGACCTGGTATTCCTCGATCCGCCGTTCAACCAGAACTTGCTGCCTGCTGTTTGCGCGCTGCTCGAAGAACGCCAATGGCTGGCCGACGACGCATGGATCTACACTGAAAGTGAAACAGCGCCATCGACCCTCGGTCTGCCAGGGGGCTGGCGCCTGCACCGGGAGCAAAAATCCGGGCGGGTCTACTACGCGTTGTGGCACCGTACGGCAGAGATCGCCGGTTAATCCACCGGCCTGAACAAGGTGCGTGCCTGGGGTCAACAGCCCCGGTGACGCACCGCTGCATCGAGAACAACCGTGTCTACACCGCCAGATCGTTTCACCCCTGCCTTCGGCCTCGGCAACCCGCACCTGCAAACCTTGTGGGGACCGCTGTGGCGCAAACCCACGCACCTGGATCGACAACGCGAACGTCTGTGGCTCGATGACGGTGATTTCCTCGACCTTGACTGGCACGGGCCGCACAGTGCCAAGGCGCCGTTGGTGCTGGTGCTCCATGGGCTGACCGGCTCTTCGAACTCCCCCTATGTCGCCGGTCTGCAGAAAGCCCTCTCCACCCACGGCTGGGCCAGCGTGGCGCTGAACTGGCGTGGCTGTTCGGGTGAACCGAATCTGTTGCCGCGCAGCTATCACTCCGGCGCCAGCGAAGACCTTGCCGCAGCGATCAACCACCTGCGAGCGACACGCCCCTTGGCACCGCTGTACGCAGTCGGCTATTCACTGGGCGGCAACGTATTGCTCAAGCACCTGGGAGAAACCGGCAGTGACAGTCAGCTGCAGGGCGCAGTGGCGGTTTCGGTACCCTTCCGGCTGGATCAGTGCGCCGACCGCATCGATCAAGGCTTTTCCAAGATCTATCAAGCGCACTTCATGCGCGAAATGCTCGCCTACATCAAGAACAAGCAACAACAGTTTCTGCGCGACGGCCACCACGAGGGCCTGGAGACCCTGGCCAAACTCGGCTCACTGGAAAACCTGCGCACGTTCTGGGACTTCGATGGCCGGGTGACCGCACCACTGAACGGTTTCACGGACGCTCAGGACTACTATCGCCGCGCCTCCAGCCGCTACTTTCTCGGTGAAATCCGTACGCCGACGCTGATCATTCACGCGGCCGACGATCCTTTCGTCTTCCTCCACAGCTTGCCGCAAGCCAGCGAGTTGTCGGGCAGCACACAGTTCGAATTGCAGGCCAAGGGCGGGCACGTCGGCTTCGTCGACGGCACGTTCCGCAACCCCGGCTACTACCTGGAACGGCGCATCCCGGCCTGGCTGGCCAACACAGGTCGCGAGTAAGGCCATGGAAGCCACCCCGGGCGAGTCGATACACTTCTGGCAAACGGCCCCCTTGGCCGGCGTCGAGCTGCTGTCTGCACGCTACATCGAGCAACGCTTCGTACCCCATGTGCATGACGGGTACGTTATCGGCATGATCATGGCTGGCGCTCAACGCTACCGCTATCGCGGCGCCGAACATCTGGCCGGCAGCGGAACCCTGGTGGTGATCAATCCGGACGAGCTGCACACCGGCCACAAAGGCACAGAAGACGGTTGGCTGTACCGGGCGTTTTATCCCGATAATCAGCAAATTCTTTCGTTGCTGGACGAACTTGAGCTGCCTGCCCAGCACTTGCCGGCCTTTGGCGCGACGCTGTATCGCGACCCGGATCTGGTGAACGGCTTCTGCCAATTGCACCGCTTGCTGGAAAGCCCGGCCAGTGCGCTGCAACAGCAGACCGTGTGGCGGGAAATGATGTTGTCGTTGCTGCAACGCCACGCCGCGGTAGCAACACCCGGTCAACCCGGCCAGGAACACCGGGCCATCGCTCGGGCAAAGGAGTTGATGCAGGCACAACTCGCCGCGCCACCCTCGCTGGAAGAACTGGCCACTGCGGTGAACCTTTCGCCCTTTCACTTCGCCCGCGTATTTCGCCATGCCACCGGTATGCCGCCGCACACCTGGCTGATGCAGCAGCGCATCGCCCAGGCCCGTGCGTTATTGCAGGAAGGTTGCCTGCCGCTGGAAGTGGCCAGCCAATTGGGTTTTGCCGACCAGAGCCATCTGAGTCGGCAGTTCAAGAAGGTTTATGGCGTAGGGCCGGGGGCGTATCGCAGTGCGCGACTGCGGTGAAATCTAAAAAGCACCCTAATACCCATGTGGGAGCGAGCTTGCTCGCGATGAGGCCGTCAGATTCAACAATGATGTTGACTGACAGTCCGCCATCGCGAGCAAGCTCGCTCCCACAGGATTTTGTGGTGACTAGTCGCCGGTGGCGACGCCCCGCGCAGGATCGGTAATCCATTCGCTCCACGATCCAGCATACAGCGAGCCCAATGGATAACCGGCCAGGCACAATGCAAACAAGTTGTGGCAAGCGGTCACGCCCGAGCCGCAATACGCCACCAGTTCGGTCGGTGAGCGATCACCCAGTTTCGCCGCAAAACGCTGCTTGAGCTGATCGGCGGGAAGAAAGCGCCCGTCGGCACCCAGGTTTTCCGTGAAAGCCGCGCATTGCGCGCCGGGAATGTGCCCGGCAACTGGGTCAATCGGCTCGACCTCGCCACGAAAACGCGGCAGGCCTCGGGCATCGAGCAAGGTCAGCGTCGGTTGACCTAGGCGCTGTTGCAGTTTCTCGGCACTCACTAACAAGGTGTGGTCCGGCGCA
This sequence comes from Pseudomonas sp. GW822-FHT06B12, assembly GCF_058799675.1. NCBI lineage: Bacteria > Pseudomonadati > Pseudomonadota > Gammaproteobacteria > Pseudomonadales > Pseudomonadaceae > Pseudomonas > Pseudomonas sp. GW822-FHT06B12. The sequence continues at coordinate 30,249 of NZ_JBXALR010000018.1, read as the reverse complement.
CCGCTAAAGGAGCCACGGGGGATTGCCGGGGTATCAAGGCTCAGCGGCAAGCCAGCCGCGTGCCAGGCCTTGAGGCCGCCATCGAGAATGAACACGCCGTCGCGCTTGCCCAGCCAGGCCAGCAACCACCAGGCCCGCGCGGCATACATGCCGGGGCCGTCGTCATACAAAACGACTTCGCTGTTGTTGCTGATGCCCCAATCCTGCAAGCGCTCAATCAAATGGTGCGGCGTCGGCAATGGATGACGACCGGTGACACCCTTGACCACGGGCCCGCTGAGGTCATGTTCGAGATCCGCAAATGAGGCACCCTCGATATGCCCCAGGGCATAGCTGCGATGACCGTAATCCGGGTCTTCCAGGGCAAAACGACAATCCAGAATCACCAACCCGGCCTGGTCTTTTTTCTGGTCCAGGGCGTTCGGGCTGATCAGTTGCGCAATGGGCATGGCGGGCTCCTCTGATTAAGTCTCTGGTCGATCCTACTGCACTTCTTCCAGAGCCTGGGCCAACGGCACGTAAAACTCCTCGAACAAGCCATTGACCGCCTCACGCGCTTGCTCCGTGACGAATCCTGCTTCCAGCACCAGCACCTGATACACGCCGCGTTTAATGGCTTGCTCGCTGAGGTGGTTGGAATTTTCCCGCGTGGTGCACAAAAACCGCACCCAGGACGTGAGGATGATCCAGGCGTTGAGCGTCAGGGATTCGATCTGGACCTTGTCCATGCACAGAATGCCGGCCTCGACGAAGCCTGCGTAAATCGCCGTGCCCTGGATCAGGCAGCGTTGGGAAAAACGCCGGTATCGAGCGGCCAATTCCACATCGTTGTCGAGCAAGTGCTCGAGGTCGCGGTGCAAGAACCGGTAACGCCACATGGCGGCCAGCAACTCCTGCAAGTAGAAGCGCTTGTCTTCAACGGTCGCGGCGCGGCCCTGGGGCGGGCGCAGGAAGCTCTCTACCAGGGCTTCATACTCACTGAACAACACGGCGATGATCGCCTGCTTGTTGGGGAAGTGGTAGTACAGGTTGCCTGGAGAAATCTCCATGTGCGCGGCGATATGGTTGGTGCTGATGCTGCGTTCGCCCTGTTGATTGAACAGCTCCAGGCTGTTCTGCACGATGCGCTCGCTGGTTTTTATTCGTGGGGCCATGGCTTGAGCTTTAATTCTTCAGTGCGTTGCCGGGCATCTTACGACCTATCCGCTGGCGGATAAATCATCGCTTCCCGAGGATGTCATTTGACTTTCTAGAGCATAGACTCTAAAAACTTCCTCATCCAAAAAAAAACCGGAGCTACCATGCCCGCCGACATTGCCTACCTGCAAAGCTCCCAACAGCCATTGAGTGAGCTTCACGATCTGTTTGCCGCCCAGCGTCAGGCCTACGCGGCCCATCCGATGCCGCCGGCTGCGCAACGTCAGCAATGGCTCAAGGCATTACGCGACCTGCTGAGCGACGAGCGCCAGGCCCTGATCGACGCGATCAGCCAGGACTTCAGCAACCGCAGCGCCGATGAAACCCTGCTCGCCGAGCTGATGCCGAGCCTGCACGGCATTCATCACGCCAGCAAACACCTCAAAAGCTGGATGAAAGCGTCACCGCGCAAGGTAGGAATTGCCTTTCAGCCGGCTGCGGCCAAGGTGGTTTATCAGCCATTGGGCGTGGTCGGGGTCATCGTGCCTTGGAACTACCCGCTGTACCTGGCCATCGGACCATTGGTCGGCGCGTTGTCGGCGGGCAACCGGGTGATGCTCAAGCTCAGCGAATCCACGCCGGCCACCGGGCAACTGCTCAAGAACCTGCTGGCCAAAGTCTTTCCCGAAGATCTGGTGTGCGTGGTGCTGGGTGAAGCCGAGGTCGGCATGGCCTTCTCCAAACTGCCGTTCGACCACCTGCTGTTCACCGGCGCCACCAGCATCGGTAAACATGTGATGCGCGCGGCAGCCGAGAACCTGACGCCCGTAACATTGGAGTTGGGCGGCAAATCTCCGGCCATCGTTTCCCACGATGTACCGCTCAAGGACGCCGCCGAACGCATTGCCTTCGGTAAAACCCTGAACGCCGGACAAACCTGTGTCGCGCCGGACTACGTGCTGGTGCCGGAAGAGCGGGTCGGTTCCTTCGTCGAAGCCTATCGCCAGGCGGTTCGCGGGTTTTACCCGACACTCGCGGACAACCCGGACTACACCGCCATCATCAATGAACGCCAATTGGCGCGGCTGCACAGCTACCTCAGCGACGCCACCAGCAAGGGCGCGCTGCTGATCCCGGTGTTCGAACAGGATCAGGGCCGGCGCATGAGCCACAGCCTGCTGCTGAATGTCAGTGACGAGATGATCGTGATGCAGGATGAAATCTTCGGCCCGGTGCTGCCGATCGTGCCTTACAAAAATCTGGACCAGGCGTTTGCCTACATCAACCAGCGGCCACGTCCGCTGGCGTTGTACTTCTTCGGCTACAACAAGGCCGAACAAAATCGCGTCCTCAACGAAACCCATTCCGGCGGCGTATGCCTGAACGACACCTTGCTGCACGTCGCGCAGGACGACATGCCGTTTGGTGGAATCGGTGCTTCGGGCATGGGCCATTACCACGGCCATGAAGGTTTCCTGACGTTCAGCAAAGCCAAAGGCGTGCTGATCAAGCAGCGTTTTAACGCGGCGAAGCTGATTTATCCGCCGTACGGCAAGTCGATCCAGAAGCTGATCCAGAAGCTGTTCATCCGCTGACAGCTCATTACCGGGTAATAACAATAATGAACCCAAGCCTGTCCGAATCCCCCGCGCTGTCACGGCGCGGCCTGCTCAAATTCAGTCTCTGCGCTACGGCCTTCCTGACTACCGCCGGCCTCGGCGCCAGCCTCAGTGGGTGCTCGGCCAGCAGTCCGGCCAGTGGTTTCGCGATTTTGCGCAGCAGTGATCTGCCGTTTTTGCGGGCGTTGATCCCGGTGATGCTCAGCGGTGCCGTGGCCGTCGAAAAACTCCCGGCCGCCCTCGAGGGCACCCTGCAATCGCTGGACAACGGCCTCAATCACCTGTCGCCGGAAATGCTCAAGCTGACCCAACAACTGTTCGACGTGCTCGGCATGACCGTCACTCGCGGGCCACTGACCGGAATCTGGGGCAGTTGGGAAAACGCCAGTGGCGATGACATCCGCCAGTTCCTCCAGCGCTGGCAAAACAGCTCGCTAAGCCTGTTGCGCATGGGCCACAGCTCGATCCTGCAACTGGTGATGATGGCCTGGTACGGCCGCGCCGAGTCGTGGGCACATTGCGGTTATCCGGGACCGCCCACCGTTTGAGACCGAGGCGCCCCTATCGCGAGCAGGCTCGCTCCCACAGGGGGTTCGCGATCCATGTGGGAACGAGCTTGCTCGCGAAGGCGCCAGCCGCATCACCACCGAATCCAAAACAATAAGAGAACCCAAAGATGCCCGTACCCGATCCGTTCCGCGAAGGCCTGGCCCGTGGCTGGAAAACCTATAACGGCTCGCAACTGGCCAATGATCTGACGCTGGAAGCCGACATTGCGATCATCGGCAGCGGCGCTGGCGGTGGCACCAGCGCCGAAATTCTCAGCGCTGCCGGCTATAAAGTCCTACTGATCGAAGAAGGCCCGCTCAAGACCAGCAGCGACTTCAAGATGCTCGAAGACCAGGCCTATTCCAGCCTTTATCAGGAAGGCATCGGTCGCATGAGCAAGGACGGCGCGATCACCATCCTGCAAGGTCGCGCAGTCGGTGGCACGACGTTGATCAACTGGACCTCAAGCTTTCGCACCCCCGAACCGACCCTCGAACACTGGGCCAGGGAACACGAAGTCAAGGGCCACAGCCCGGCGGAAATGGCGCCCTGGTTCGAAAAAATGGAACAGCGCCTCGGTGTCGCCCCGTGGAGGGTGCCGCCCAACGCCAACAACGACGTGATCAAAAAAGGCTGTGAACAGCTCGGCTACAGCTGGCACGTGATCCCGCGTAACGTGCGCGGCTGCTGGAATCTCGGCTACTGCGGCATGGGCTGCCCGACCAACGCCAAACAATCGATGATGGTCACGACCATTCCTGCGACCCTGGAAAAAGGCGGCGAGTTGCTCTACCTCGCCCGCGCCGAACAACTGCTGATCAAGGACAACAAGATCACCGGCCTGCATTGTGTGGCAATGGACGAGCGTTGCGTGGTGCCGACCGGGCGCCGCATTACCGTCAAGGCGCGGCATTACGTGCTGGCCGGCGGTGGCATCAACAGCCCGGCGTTGCTGCTGCGTTCCAAAGCCCCCGATCCCCATGAACGCCTTGGCAAGCGGACCTTCCTGCACCTGGTGAACATGTCTGCCGGGCTGTTCGACGAAGTGATCAACCCGTTCTACGGTGCGCCGCAGTCGATCTACTCCGACCACTTTCAGTGGCTGGACGGCACCACCGGCAAAATGTCCTACAAGCTTGAAGTGCCGCCACTACACCCGGCGCTGGCCGCGACCTTGCTCGGAGGTTTTGGCAAAGACAACGCCCAGCACATGCAGCAGCTGCCGCACACCCACGCGATGCTGGCGCTGCTGCGCGACGGTTTTCACCCGGACAGCCCCGGCGGCAGCGTCGAGTTGCGCGGCGATGGCACGCCGGTGCTCGACTATCAGGTCTCAGCCTATGCCTGGGATGGGCTACGCCGGGCGTTTCACAGCATGGCCGAGATTCAGTTCGCCGGCGGTGCCAACGCCGTGATGCCGATGCACGCCGATGCGCGCTACGTGAAAACCCTCGCCGAGGCCCGCACGCTTATCGATGGTCTGAGCCTTGAGCTGTACCGCACACGACTGGGCAGCGCTCATGTGATGGGCGGGTGTGCCATGGGTGAAGACCCGAAACATGCCGTCACTGACAGCCTCGGCCGTCATCATCAGCTGAGTAATCTGTCGATTCATGATGGTTCGCTGTTCCCCACCAGCATTGGCGCCAACCCGCAATTGTCGGTCTACGGACTGACCGCGCAACTGGCGACAGCACTGGCGATGCGTTTAAAAAAACCATGAAAAAACACATAATACGCACCGTCTATAGTGCTTTCTTACCCCAAAGGCGACTTGGCCGACCGGGAATGCTGCGATACCATCCGACTCCCCAACGGACTCCCGCCAGGACGACGCGATGAACCGAGTGTTGTACCCAGGTACCTTCGACCCTATTACCAAGGGCCATGGCGATCTGGTCGAACGCGCCTCGCGCCTGTTCGATCACGTGATCATCGCCGTCGCCGCCAGCCCGAAGAAAAACCCGCTATTCCCCCTGGAACAGCGTGTGGAGCTGGCCCGCGAGGTCACCAAACATTTGCCGAACGTCGAAGTCGTCGGCTTTTCGACGTTGCTGGCGCATTTCGCCAAAGAGCAGAATGCCAATGTGTTCCTGCGTGGCCTGCGTGCGGTGTCGGATTTCGAATACGAATTCCAGCTAGCCAATATGAACCGCCAGTTGGCCCCGGACGTGGAAAGCCTGTTTCTTACGCCGTCCGAGCGCTATTCGTTCATTTCTTCGACGCTGGTCCGTGAAATTGCAGCCCTGGGCGGCGATATCACCAAGTTCGTCCACCCTGTCGTGGCCGATGCGCTGACCCAGCGCTTCAAAAAGTAGGAGCTGCCGAAGGTTCGGGCCGCGTTCGGACGATCTTTTGCAGCCCATCGCTCCCGCGTGCACTGCGGGCGCCAATGCGGCACAATTGTGCGCATTAGTTTTCAGATGCCTGGGCAGACTACCCCGGCAGGAGTCAGTCCCAATGTCCCTGATCATCACCGACGATTGCATCAACTGCGACGTCTGCGAACCCGAGTGTCCGAACGCCGCCATCTCCCAGGGCGAAGAGATCTATGTGATCGACCCGAACCTCTGCACCCAGTGCGTCGGTCACTACGACGAACCTCAGTGCCAGCAGGTTTGCCCGGTGGATTGCATTCCGCTGGACGAAGCGCACCCGGAGACTGAAGAGCAGTTGATGGAGAAGTACCGCAAGCTTACCGGCAAGGCCTGATTATTCGGTGTCCATAAGGACGCCATCGCGAGCAAGTTCGCTCCCACATAGATCTGCTGTGAACACACTATTTGTGAACACCAAAGATCAAATGTGGGAGCGAGCTTGCTCGCGATAGGGCCATCAGCCACACCGCTGACCCAGCTAATTCACTGCTGCTCGAAACCCTCCCCGATACACCCCAGGCAACGGACGAACGCCGCTTTCGCCGGATCGACCACCAACGCCTGCCCCGCATCGCCTATCCCGCCGCCCAGCGCGGTAAACGGCAAGGACACGACAAACACCCCGGCACCGATCACCGTCGCCACCACCAGCAAAGGGCGGGCGATCAACAAATCGCCGATCATCGCGTATGCCGGTGGGTTGTGGATGCTGTAACTGGGGTCGCCGCTGCCGCCTTCAGACGCCTGGGCAGATAAGCCGATGCTCAAGAGCAGCGCGGCAGCAAGAGTTTGGGTCAACGTCATGGCACGGTCCTTCGGCTAGGCAGTCAGACCACTAACTATAGACCGTGGGAATTCTCAGCTCTGACAACGTGGGCAAAAGACGCTCGCGCGCTGCCCAAGGCGAACTTCCCGCAACTCAGTGCCACAGACCTTGCACTGCTCACCGCCACGGCCGTACACGAACAGCTCTTGCTGGAAGTAGCCCGGCTGGCCGTCACCGCCAATAAAATCGCGCAGCGTGGTGCCGCCGCGCTCGATAGCGGCGGCCAGAATGCGTTTGATCTCGATCGCCAGCTTCAGATAGCGCGCCCGGGAAATCCCCTTGGCTTCACGGCGCGGGTCGATCCCGGCAGCAAACAGCGCTTCGGTCGCATAAATGTTGCCAACCCCCACCACCACCGCGTTGTCCATGATGAACGGTTTGACCGCCATCGAACGCCCGCGTGACAGCTGGAACAGCCGCTCGCCATCGAACAGATCAGTCAGCGGCTCCGGCCCCAGACGAACCAGCAGTTCGTGATTCAGCGGATCGAGGCTCCAGAGCATCGCGCCAAAACGTCGCGGATCGGTGTATCGCAGCGCCAGGCCAGACTCAAGCTCGATGTCCACATGCTCGTGCTTGAGCGCCGGCAAGCCGACTTCCACCAGACGCAAATTCCCCGACATGCCCAAATGGCTGATCAAGGTGCCGACTTCGGCGTTGATCAGCAAATACTTGGCACGTCGCTCCACCAGCACAATGCGCTGCCCGGACAGGCGCACATCGAGGTCCTCGGGGATCGGCCAGCGCAGACGCCGGTCCCGCACGATCACGCGACTGACGCGTTGGCCTTCAAGGAACGGGGCAATACCGCGACGGGTGGTTTCGACTTCTGGCAGTTCAGGCATGGCGCACTCGGATCAAGGAAGGGTCCGACACTCAATGGTGAGCGCCGAGCTCGCGAATCGTCTGTTTGAGGTTCTCGAAGTCGTAGTCCGAGAGGCCAACATAATCGAGCACCAGGTGCCCGACATTGTTCCACTCGTGATCTTCGGTCTGATTGCCCAGTACACGATACGAGGCGCAGATGTGTTCGGCCATCTTCAGGATCGCCAGCAGGTTTTTCAACTGGCTGTTGCGCGACGACTCGTCGCTGAAAATCGCCAACGCATTGTGGTGATTGGCGATCGCGTCGGTCACATGCTCCGGCAGGCGCCAGGATTTCGCGGTGTAGTAACCGACCACCGCGTGGTTGGTATTGAGTACGCGGTTCTCGGTATCAACCACCCGGCATTCGGCGCTGGCACTGGCGTAGGCCTCTTCCAGCACCGACATATAGTTGGGGAAGCGCTTGAGCATCAACGGCACGCCGCAATCGTGGAACAGGCCCAATGCATAAGCCTCATCCACCGCTTGCGAGCCAATGCGTTTGGCCAGACTCAGGCTGGTCATCGCCACATCCTGGGCGGTGTCCCAGAATCGGTTCAGGACGACGATGGTGTCGTCATTCATCTCGCCTTTGATCGACTGCGCGTTGATCAGGTTGATGACCGAGCGACTGCCCAGCAGGTTCACCGCGCGCTGGATCGAGGCGATCTTGTTGCTCAGCCCGTAATACGGCGAGTTGACGATCTTCAACAAGGCGCCAGAGAGGCCCGGGTCCTGGGAGATCAACTTCGCGATCACTTCCAGGTCCGGGTCCGGCATGTACTGCTCCATCTGCAAATCCACCATGATTTGCGGCTGAGGCGGCACGCTGATGCCTTGCAGGGCCTGTTGAATCTGTTCGGAAGATAGCTCTTGGGACATAAGTACTTACTCTGGGTCAGTCGGCGATTCTAGCGGAAAAAATCCGCCGCATGGGCGATCCGTCCGACGCAACGCCCATAAACAACCGCGCTGCGGATACCCATCTAGCGCTATACTCCCGCTCTTTTTTTCACCTGGAGCGACGTCATGTCCCTGCCAAGCCTGCGCCTCAAAGCCAACGCCGACCGTCGCCTGCGAAACGGCCACCTGTGGGTCTACAGCAACGAAATCGATGTAGCCGCCACCCCACTGCACGGCTTCAAGGCTGGCGATCAAGCGATTCTCGAAGCTGCCGGCGGCAAACCGCTGGGCATCGTCGCCATGAGCCCGAACAACCTGATCTGCGCTCGCCTGCTGTCGCGTGACATCAAGTTGCCGCTCGACAAGTCGCTGCTGGTGCACCGCATCAATGTTGCGCTGTCCCTGCGCGATCGTCTGTTCGACAAGCCGTTCTACCGCCTGGTCTACGGCGACTCCGACCTGCTGCCAGGCCTGGTGGTCGACCGTTTCGGCGACATCCTGGTGGTGCAGATCGCTTCGGCGACCATGGAAGCCCATAAAGACGACGTGATCGCCGCGCTGACCCAAGTGCTCAAGCCAAGCGGCATTCTGTTCAAGAATGACTCCGCCGCACGCGACGCCGAAGGCCTCAACCGCTACGTCGAAACCGTATTCGGCCTGGTGCCGGAGTGGGTTGCCCTGGAAGAGAACGGCGTGAAGTTCGAAGCGCCAGTCATCCAGGGACAGAAAACCGGCTGGTTCTACGACCACCGCATGAACCGCGCGCGCCTGGCACCTTATGCCAAAGGTAAACGCGTACTCGACCTGTACAGCTACATCGGCGGCTGGGGCGTGCAAGCTGCCGCTTTCGGTGCCAGTGAAGTGTTCTGCGTCGACGCTTCGGCCTTCGCCCTCGACGGTGTCGAGCGCAACGCCGCACTCAACGGTTTCGCCGACAAAATGACCTGCATCGAAGGCGACGTGTTCGAAGCCCTGAAAGAGCTGAAAGCCAGCGAAGAGCGTTTCGACGTGATCGTTGCTGATCCGCCAGCCTTCATCAAGCGCAAGAAAGACCTGAAGAACGGCGAAGGCGCCTACCGTCGTCTGAACGAGCAAGCCATGCGCCTGCTCAGCAAGGACGGCATCCTGGTCAGCGCTTCGTGCTCGATGCACCTGCCTGAAGACGATCTGCAGAACATCCTGCTGACCAGCGCCCGCCATCTGGACCGCAACATCCAGCTGCTGGAACGTGGCGGTCAGGGTCCGGATCACCCGGTGCACCCGGCTATCGCTGAAACCCGCTACATCAAGAGCATTACTTGCCGGTTGTTGCCTAACAGCTGATAGCTCCCTGCTTGTAGGAGCGAGCCAGCTCGCTCCTACAACAGACTCAAAAGGGCCCCGCGCCCGCCTGCAAGCTGCCAGTTGTCATCCCGCACGTCTCGCCAGCCCTGGTTCAACGTTTCCCGGCATTCCTTCCTGACGCCAGCGGTGTAGAATCGAACGATTCATCGCCAGTCATCCCCCGGCGGGTTTATGAGCTCAGGCTGAGGCGCGCGGCGATCCCGCAAAGTCATCGGCAACTTTCGGACACACGGCCATTTCTGAGTGTTCCCGAGGTCAATAGAAGCTCACTCCCCTTTCGATACCTGCTTAGCCGCCCGGAGTGCTCCATGCCTGATTACCGCTCGAAAACATCCACCCACGGCCGCAACATGGCCGGCGCCCGCGCACTGTGGCGCGCCACGGGGATGAAAGATGACGACTTCAAAAAGCCGATCATCGCCATTGCCAACTCGTTCACCCAATTCGTACCGGGCCACGTCCACCTCAAGGACCTCGGCCAACTGGTCGCCCGCGAGATCGAACGCGCTGGCGGCGTCGCCAAGGAATTCAACACCATCGCGGTCGATGACGGCATCGCCATGGGCCACGACGGCATGCTTTATTCGCTGCCGAGCCGCGAGATCATCGCCGACTCCGTCGAGTACATGGTCAACGCCCACTGCGCCGACGCGATCGTGTGCATCTCCAACTGCGACAAGATCACCCCCGGCATGCTGATGGCCTCCCTGCGCCTGAACATCCCGGTGATCTTCGTCTCCGGTGGCCCGATGGAAGCCGGCAAGACCAAACTCGCCAGCCACGGCCTCGACCTGGTCGACGCCATGGTAATCGCCGCCGACTCCAGCGCATCTGACGAGAAAGTCGCCGAGTACGAGCGCAGCGCCTGCCCGACCTGCGGTTCGTGCTCCGGCATGTTCACCGCCAACTCGATGAACTGCCTGGTCGAAGCCCTTGGTTTGGCATTGCCGGGCAACGGTTCGACCCTGGCCACCCACAGCGACCGCGAGCAGTTGTTCCTGCAGGCCGGCCGCACCATCGTCGAGCTGTGCAAACGCTACTACGGCGAGAACGATGAATCGGTGTTGCCGCGCAACATCGCCAACTTCAAGGCGTTCGAAAACGCCATGACGCTGGACATCGCCATGGGCGGCTCGACCAACACCATCCTGCACTTGCTGGCCGCCGCTCAGGAAGCCGAGATCGATTTCGACCTGAAGGACATCGACCGTCTTTCGCGTCACGTTCCGCAACTGTGCAAAGTCGCGCCGAACATCCAGAAGTACCACATGGAAGACGTGCATCGCGCTGGCGGGATCTTCAGCATCCTCGGCTCCCTCGCCCGTGGCGGCCTGTTGCACACCGACCTGCCGACCGTGCACAGCAAGACCATGGCCGAAGGTATTGCCAAGTGGGACATCACCCAGACCAACGACGAAGCGGTTCACCACTTCTTCAAGGCCGGTCCTGCAGGCATCCCGACCCAGACCGCGTTCAGTCAGTCGACCCGTTGGGAAACCCTCGACGACGACCGTGAAAACGGCTGCATCCGCAGTGTCGAACACGCTTACTCGCAAGAAGGCGGTCTGGCCGTGCTGTACGGCAACATCGCCCTGGACGGCTGTGTGGTGAAAACCGCGGGCGTCGACGAGTCGATCCACGTCTTCGAAGGCAACGCAAAAATCTTCGAAAGCCAGGACAGCGCCGTGCGCGGCATCCTTGCCGATGAAGTGAAAGAAGGCGATATCGTCATCATTCGCTACGAAGGTCCGAAAGGCGGCCCGGGCATGCAGGAAATGCTCTACCCGACGTCCTACCTGAAATCCAAAGGCCTGGGCAAAGCCTGCGCCTTACTCACCGACGGTCGCTTCTCCGGCGGCACTTCGGGCTTGTCCATCGGCCACGCTTCGCCAGAAGCCGCTGCCGGCGGTGCAATCGGCCTGGTACGGGACGGCGACAAGGTGTTGATCGACATTCCAAATCGCTCGATCAACCTGTTGGTCAGCGACGAAGAACTGGCTGCGCGCCGCGTCGAACAAGACAAGAAAGGCTGGAAACCGGTTGAAGTGCGTCCACGTAAAGTGACCACCGCACTGAAAGCCTACGCCTTGCTGGCGACCAGCGCCGACAAGGGCGCTGTGCGTAACAAAGCGATGCTCGACGGACTGTAAGGCTTAACCGTTGAACACAAAAATGCCCCGCCAAGTGCGGGGCATTTTTATTCTTGAGAATCCCCCGTAGGAGCTGGCGAAGCCTGCGATCTTTTGATCTTTGGGGTGTCCCGGAAAAGATCGCAGCCTGCGGCAGCTGCTACAAGATATCTTCCGGCTTGACGATCACCCAGTTCTTGTCCGCCGTCACTTCCAGACCTTCTTTGGCTTGGGCAGCGGCGTGCTTGGCCATCATGCCGTTGAGTTGGGTCATGTATTTGTCCTTGCGGTTGACCCACAAGTGCACACCGCCCTTGGCCACGTCGACGCTGTGGAACAGCATGTAGCCGTCACTGGACGGAGTGTCGCCGCCCACCAGCACCGGTTTTTTCCACTCATCGATGTAGGTCAGGATCGCCGCTTGCTTGCCGGCCATCCAGGTCGCCGGGGTCCACAAGTACGGGGTCAGCTCAAGGCCCAGGTTGGCCTTTTCGTCATACTTGCCGGCGCTGATCTGCTTGCGCGCGGTGGTCAGCTCGCCGGTCTTGCGGTCCTTGAGCAGCGTGCTCACGCCGATCACGTTTTGCGGTTTAACGTTGTAGCCGTACTTCGGATCAGCCGCGACCATGCGCACCAGCTCTTCGGAAGCAGCGGTCATCACGTAGACCTCGATGCCGTTCTCCATCAGCTTGTTGTACAGCTCGGCCTGGCCGGTGTAGACCTTCGGCGGCTGGACATCGATGTTCTTCACCACATCGCCGTCATAATAGGTGCTCGGCACCGTCTTACCGGAGGCCATCATCTCATCGACGTAGCCTTTGAGTTCCTTGAGGGTGAACCCCGAGAACACCTGAGCGACCCATGGGTAGCAAACCATGTCATCGACTTCGCAGAGGCGATAGTAGTAACTGAACAGGCTTTCCTTGTGGTCGGCGGTGTCCTTGAACGGCATCAGTTTCAGGGACGGATCAAGGGTCTCGCGGGTGATCAGGCCCTTGTTTTCCAGGTACGGCAACAACGATTCTTCGAGGTCATAGCGGTAGCTGGTGTTGTCCATGTCGAACACCGCGAAGTTACCCTTGTTGGCATTGGCCGCAATCATCGCGTCCAGCTGCTTGGCCTGAGCCTCGGGCCAGTGCTTGAGTTCGGTGGCAAACGCCTGACCCGCAAGACCCAGGCACATTGCGACGGCTAACAGTTTCGGTGTGAACCTCATATGCATTTCTCCCTGAATGAAAGCCATCGACGCTAACAAATCAGTGTGACAGTCCTCGTCTATGCACGACCGCTTGCGTCCCGAATCCGTCACCGGCATTCGCGACAGCGTCACAGCCTTATTCCAAAAACGACAGTTGCCATGCGTTTTTGATATTAATTCATTAGATATCAAGCTGTTAGGCTTGCCGGTTCGCAGTCGCCCTGGAATGCGATTGGCACAAGTCTTTTTGGAGTCTCAATGAATCTGCCGCTGATCCTCAATCTGCTGGTATTCCTCGCCTTGCTGTTCGGCCTGGCACAAACCCGTCACACCACCTGGAGCCTGGCCAAGAAAGTCCTGGTCGCACTGGTGCTGGGCGTGGTGTTCGGTGTTGCCCTGCACACTGTTTACGGTGCCGGCAGCCCGGTGCTGAAGGCCTCGATCGGCTGGTTCGATCTGGTCGGCAACGGTTATGTGCAGTTGCTGCAAATGATCGTGATTCCGCTGGTGTTCGCCTCGATCCTCAGCGCCGTCGCCCGTCTGCACAACGCTTCGTCGCTGGGCAAGATCAGCTTCCTGACCATCGGCACCCTGCTGTTCACCACCGCCATTGCAGCGTTGATCGGCATTGGCCTGACCAACCTGTTCGGCCTGACCGCCGAAGGTCTGGTCGCCGGCACCCAGGAAATGGCTCGCCTGCAAACCATTCAGACTGACTACGCAGGCAAGGTCGCCGACCTGAATGTCCCGCAGTTACTGTTGTCCTTCATCCCGCAGAACCCGTTCGCCGATCTGGCCCGGGCCAAGCCGACTTCGATCATCAGCGTGGTGATCTTCGCCGCATTCCTCGGGGTCGCGGCGCTGCAACTGCTCAAGGATGACGTCGAAAAAGGTCAGAAAGTGATCAACGCCATCGACACCCTGCAAGCCTGGGTGATGCGTCTGGTGCGTCTGGTGATGAAGCTGACCCCATACGGCGTATTGGCGCTGATGACCAAAGTGGTTGCCGGTTCCAACCTGCAAGACATCATCAAACTTGGCAGTTTCGTGGTCGTGTCCTACATCGGCCTGGGCCTGATGTTCGTGGTTCACGGCCTGTTGGTGTCACTGGCCGGGATCAACCCGTTGCGTTTCTTCCGCAAAGTCTGGCCGGTGTTGACCTTCGCCTTCACCAGCCGCTCTAGCGCCGCGAGCATTCCGCTGAGCATCGAAGCGCAAACCCGTCGCCTGGGCATTCCACAATCGATCGCCAGTTTCGCCGCCTCGTTCGGCGCGACCATCGGCCAGAACGGTTGTGCCGGTCTTTACCCTGCGATGTTGGCGGTGATGGTGGCGCCGACCGTGGGCATCAACCCGCTGGACCCGCTGTGGATCGCGACGCTGGTGGCGATTGTGACCTTGAGTTCGGCAGGGGTTGCCGGTGTCGGGGGTGGCGCAACCTTCGCCGCGCTGATCGTGCTGCCGGCCATGGGCTTGCCGGTGTCACTGGTGGCGCTGCTGATCTCGGTTGAACCGCTGATCGACATGGGCCGCACCGCATTGAACGTCAGTGGCTCGATGACTGCTGGCGCGATCACCAGCCAGATCATGCAGCAGACCGACAAAGAGCTGCTGGATGCGGATGAGCATGAGGAGTTGGCTCAGGCGTAATCAATGCCTGTAGACCGCCATCGCGAGCAAGCTCGCTCCCACAGTGGACAAGGTGAAACACATAGTGTGTGAACACCAAAAATCCCTGTGGGAGCGAGCTTGCTCGCGATGCTCTTAAGCTTTTTCCCACACCTCGAAGCTGTACGCCGGCTTGTCGTCCTCAGCCGGATTCGGAACATCCGATACCAGCTTCCACTGTTCCAGATCAAACTCCGGAAACCACGCGTCACCCTCAGGGCTCAGCGCCACGCGGGTCAGGTACAGCCGATCGGCCTGTGCCAGGCCTTGCGCATACAACTGCGCGCCGCCAATCAGCATCAACTCATCGACACCCTGCTCCAGCGCCCATTCCTGCGCCCGAACCACCGCCGCTTCCAGCGACGGATAGACTTCCGCGCCTTCAAGTTGCAGGTCGGTCTGACGGCTGACCACGATATTCAACCGGCCGGGCAGCGGACGACCGAGCGAATCCCAGGTCTTGCGACCCATGATGATCGGCTTGCCCAGCGTGGTGGCCTTGAAGTATTTGAAATCCCCCGGCAAGTGCCAGGGCATGCTGTTGTCGACGCCGATCACGCGGTTTTCACCGAGGGCTGCGATCAGGCTGAGGGGGAGAGTTTTTTTCATGTCGGCGAGGATACCAGAGCCGCGCTTACCCCGATAAGCGCCACAGCGGTTATGCTCAGCGTTCATTTGAGCGACGGGATGCCGCGTGACTGAACTGACACCACTGACAAAGCTCTGGCTGACTGAAACCATCCGCCTGCGCGAGGAACACGCAGGTCCACTGGAAGACCAGGAAGCCAACCGGCTGGCCCGCAGCGCTGGCGGCGATCTGCCGACCCGAATCGAGGCCCGCGCCCTGTGGTTGGCCGAACGCGACGGCTTGACCGTCGCCTTGCGCCATTGGCTGCAAGGTGCGCGACTGGCGCTGATCGTTCTGGCCGTACTGGCGATCATCAGCGGTGCCGGTATGGCGTTCGCTGCGTTGAGCGACGGCCAGACAGCGGTCAACGTGTTCTGGGCCCTCGGCAGCCTGCTCGGGCTGAACCTGATTCTGCTATTGAGCTGGGCCTCGGGCCTGATATTCGCTGGCGATTACGGCGCCACCCTTGGGCGTTTGTGGTTGTGGCTCAGCGAAAAACTCGCCCGCGACGCCAAGGCCGCACAACTGGCGCCGGCCCTGCTGCTGTTGCTGCAACGGCAGAAGCTCAATCGCTGGGTGCTCGGCTTGCTGGTCAATGGCTTGTGGCTGCTGGCGATGCTCACCGCTCTGGCGATTCTGCTGACGCTGATGGCAACCCGGCGCTACGGCTTCGTCTGGGAAACCACGATTCTCAGCGGCGACACGTTCGTGGTCATGACCCAGACCCTCGGCGCCCTGCCCGCATTGCTCGGCTTCAGCGTGCCGACCGTGGAGATGATCCGCGCCAGCGGTGACACCGCGCTGAACATCGAAAGCGCCCGGCAAGCCTGGGCCGCCTGGCTGGTAGGGGTATTGCTGGTGTACGGCGTATTGCCGCGTTTGCTGCTCGCGCTGTTCTGCCTGTGGCACTGGAAAAGCGGTCGTACTACGTTGCGTCTGGACCTTAACCTGCCTGGCTACGCACAGTTGCGCGAACGGCTGATGCCGAGCAGCGAACGCCTCGGCGTCAACGATGCCGCGCCCGAGCGCCTGCATCAGGTCGAAGGCGGCGCCAACTCCCTGGACAGCGACGGCGCATTGCTGGTGGCTATCGAACTGGACGACCAGCGCTCATGGCCGCCGCAACTACCGAAAAACGTCAAAGACGCTGGCATCCTCGACAGCCGTGAGTCCCGACAAAAATTGCTGGAACAGCTGACCCGTTTCCCACCGCAACGTCTGGCCATTGCCTGTGACCCTCGGCGCTCGCCGGATCGTGGCAGCCTGGCGCTGATCGCCGAACTCGCCCGCAGCGCCAGCGCGACACGCATCTGGCTGCTGCAAGCGCCGCCCGGTCAGGCACTCGACGCTGAACGCCTCGGCGACTGGCACGCCGCTCTGCGACAGTTGGAGTTGCCGTTCGCTGACTGCGCGCCGATGAACTGGCTGGAGTCGGGCCATGACTGATGCTGAAAAACGGCCACTGAAACTCGCCGTGGTCGGCCATACCAATGTCGGCAAAACCTCATTGCTGCGCACCCTGACCCGCGACGTCGGTTTCGGCGAAGTCTCCCATCGCCCGAGCACCACTCGGCATGTCGAGGGCGCCCGGCTGTCGGTGGATGGCGAAGCCTTGCTTGAGCTCTACGACACGCCGGGGCTGGAAGACGCGATTGCCCTGCTCGATTATCTGGAACGTCTGGAACGCCCCGGCGAACGCCTCGACGGCCCGGCGCGGCTGGCGCGTTTCCTCGACGGCAGCGAGGCGCGCCAGCGTTTCGAACAGGAAACCAAGGTGCTGCGTCAACTGTTGGCCTCCGACGCTGGCCTGTACGTGATCGACGCCCGTGAGCCGGTGCTGGCCAAGTACCGTGATGAACTCGAAGTGCTGGCCAGTTGCGGCAAACCGCTGCTGCCGGTGCTGAACTTCGTCAGCAGCGCCAACCACCGCGAGCCGGATTGGCGCGAGGCCCTGGCCCGTTTGGGCCTGCATGCGCTGGTGCGTTTTGACAGCGTGGCGCCGCCCGAAGATGGCGAACGGCGGCTCTATGAAAGTCTCGCGCTGTTGATCGAAAGCGCGCGCGGTCAGCTTGAGCGATTGATCGTCGACCAACAGGCCCAGCGCGAAGCGCGCCAGCAAAGCGCGGCACGTTTGATCGCCGAATTGCTGATCGATTGCGCCGCCTGTCGACGCAGCGTGGTCAGTGATGCCGCACAGGAACAGCAGGCCATCAGCGAACTGCGCAAAGCCGTTCGCCAACGCGAACAACGCTGCGTCGAAGCGCTGCTCAAGCTGTACGCCTTCCGTCTACAGGATGCCGCAGCCAGCGACTTGCCGCTGCTGGATGGCCGCTGGGGCGATGACTTGTTCAACCCCGAAACCCTCAAGCAATTGGGCGTGCGGGTCGGCAGCGGAATCGCTGCTGGCGCCGCGGCTGGTGCCGGCGTGGACTTGCTGGTAGGCGGCCTGACCCTCGGCGTGGCAGCACTGGCCGGGGCGATTGCCGGCGGCGCGCTGCAAACGGCGCGCAGTTACGGCAGCCGCTTGCTGGGCAAGATCAAAGGCCAGCGCGAGCTGACGGTCGACGACAGTGTGCTGCGTTTGTTGGCGTTGCGTCAGCGGCAACTGGTACAGGCCATGAACCTGCGCGGGCACGCAGCGATGGACAGCATTCAGGTCGCTACGCCGCAGGACAAGAGCTGGCGCGAAGGGAAACTGCCGGAGGCGTTGACCAAAGCCCGCGCACATCCGCAGTGGTCTTCGCTCAATCCTCATGCCAGGTTGAGTCAGGCGGAGCGGCAGGAGCAGATTGAGGTGTTGGCGCAGAAGGTGATCGAGGCTTGAATCTCGAGTGTCTGTACTGGCCCCATCGCGAGCAGGCTCGCTCCCACATTTAATCTCTGGTGCTCACAAATTATGTGTTCGCAGGAAGTCCAGTGTGGGAGCGAGCCTGCTCGCGATGGCAGCCACTCGGTTCCACGGCTCTACGCCGCCAATAATCGCCCAGCCTTCTCTTTCAATATCTCAAGATCAATCACCGGCACCCACACCTCCTTCGCCTGTTCATCCCACTGACGCATCCGCAGGCTAATCGCACACAACGGATCCTGCTCAAACGCCTCAGCCTCGGCAGCCGTCATCACCCCGCCCTGATATTCCAGCGTGCGCCGACTGGCCTCACTCAAGCGTTGGTAATAGCCCGCCTCTTTGAACGTCAGGTAACGCTTGGCCTGAACGTGATATTCCACCAGCCGCGCCATGCGTTCGCCAAAACCCAGGCGACGCAGGTAATCGGCGCCGAGGCGTTCATGGCTGGCCACGCCAAAGCCGCCCATGCTCTCGGCGTTCGCGGCGCAGAGATGCCCGATGTCGTGGAAGAACGCGGCCAGCACCACTTCATCGTCGAAGCCTTCGGCCATGGCCAGTTCGGCGGCCTGGGACATGTGCTCGATCTGCGACACCGGTTCGCCAATGTAGTCGCTGTCACCGAAGCGCTCATACCAGCCGAACACTTCGGCAATCGCCTGTTCGTTACGGCCCATCAGTGTTCTCCCAACAAGGTCCTGATGTTGCGCTCAGCCATCGCCGGCCCGACGCTCATGCCGACGCCCGTGTGCATCAACGCGGCATGCACGCCCGGTGCGGCCTGCAAGAACGAAAACGGCACTGCTCCGCGAGCGCCATAGACGCCCTGCCAACGCTCGACCACTTGCACCTTGCAACCCAGAGTCTGCTCGGCCAGTTCGAGCAGCCAGGTATCGACCTGTTCCGCGTTGAACGGTGACGGGTCGCTGCCGTAGTCGTGGGAATCACCAATGATCAGTTCGCCATGCGGCGTCGGGCTGATCAGCAGGTGAATACCGTGTTCATGCAGATGGGGCGCCTCACGCAGAATTTGCGCCTGCACCGCAGCCGCCTCCGGAAGATCAGCGAATGCGCCGTAGTGCACACAGCTCAAACCGGTGAGCAACGCGTGTTGCAGATTGAGGTTGATCTGCGGCCGGGCGCGGAGCATTTGCAGGCGGCAGATCTGCGGCTTGAGCGCGGCAATCGGCTCGGCCAGCAGGGTCTGATAATCGTGGCCGGAACAGACGATGATCTGCTCCCCCGTGAAACTGCCGGCGGTGCTGTGCACGCGACCGGGTTCGATATCGCGTACCAGAGTGGAGAAGTGAAACTCCACGCCGAGGTCGCGACGCAGGTAGTCGATCAACGCTGGAATTGCTTCACGCGAATACAGTTGCTGGTCATCCAGGCCGTGCAATGCTGCGCGATGATGCCGGAACTGGCCACCGTACACATCGCCCAATGCGGCGCCGCGCAACAGCTCGACGCGGTAACCGTGTTCGATAGCGCGGCCGGCACAGAAGGCTTCCAGCAGTTGCTCTTCAGCTTCGGTGCGAGCAAACAAATACGAGCCGTTGCGCTTGAGCTGCAAACCCGCCCGTTGCGCCCACTGGCCCCAGATTTCGCGGCTGGCCTTGGCCAGTTCAAGCATTTGTCCCGGCGGCTGGCCAGTGACCAGCGCTTGGCCAAAGTTACGCACCGAGGCGCCCAGGGGTGTGGCGCTGCGTTCGAAGACCTTGACCTTGAGCCCGCGCCTGGCTGCGGCATAAGCGTGGGACAGGCCGAGAATGCCGGCACCGACGATCAGCATGTCGCTGTGGTGTGTCATGACGTTTGTCCTGAATTCAGAACCGCTATCGCGAGCAAGCTCGCTCCCACATTGGATCTGTGATCAACGCAAATCCCCTGTGGGAGCGAGCTTGGTCCGGGCGGCGATCCGACGATGAGGCCCTGTCAGCCGATGAAGATCTTACTTGGCAACCACCTTCTCGGACTTGCCGTCATAGCGCTTACGCCATTCGCTGAGGATCTCGTCGCGGTTTTTCGAGGCCCAAGCGAAGTCGTTCTTGATCAGGCGTTGTTCGTAGTCGGCCGGCAGTTCGGTCTGTGGCTTGGCGATGCCTGGCTGGGCGAGTACCGCGAAGTTTTCCTTGTACAGCTCCATCGCCGCCGGGCTTGCGGAGAAATCGGCGAGTTTCTTCGCCGCGTCTTCATGCGGCGTGCCCTTGATCACCGCGGTGGCTTCGATTTCCCAGCCCAGACCTTCTTTCGGCAGAACGATGTCCAGCGGCGCGCCTTGGCGCTTCAACTGCACCGCCGGGTATTCGAAAGAGATACCGATCGGGAATTCGCCGGCAGCCGCCAGCTTGCACGGCTTGGAACCGGAGTGAACGTACTGGCCGATGTTCTGGTGCAGCGCGTCCATGTACTGCCAGCCCTGCTTCTCGCCGAAGGTTTGCAGCCAGGCGCTGACGTCGAGGAAACCGGTACCGGACGAGGCCGGGTTCGGCATGACGATCTTGCCTTTGTATTCAGGCTTGGTCAGGTCCTGCCAGCTCACCGGTTTGGTCAGGCCCTGTTTCTCGGCTTCGACGGTGTTGAAGCAAATGGTCGCCGCCCAGACGTCCATGCCAACCCAGGCTGGTGGGTTGGCGGCGTCGCGGTAGTTGCTGCCGATCTTGCCGAGGTCCTTCGGTGCGTAGCTTTGCAGCATGCCTTGCTGATCGAGGATCGCCAGGCTGGACGCGGCCAGGCCCCAGACCGCGTCAGCCTGCGGGCGGGCTTTTTCGGCCAGCAGTTTGGCGGTGATAATCCCGGTGGAATCGCGCACCCATTTGATCTCGACGTCCGGGTTGGCCTTTTCGAAAGCCTCTTTGTAGGACTTCAGTTGCTCGGCTTCGAGGGCGGTGTAGACCGTCAACTCGGTTTTCGCCGCGAAGGCGTTCAGGCTGAAAGCGGTGAGGACAGCAGCGGCTAGGGCCATTGGCTTGAACATGTCTTTTTCCTTTTGTTTACCGGCAGTTGAGTTCAGGTTTGCGGGAGTGGAAATCAGTTGCCGGGCGCTGTTTGCCGCCAGGCCTGGGAGCGGCGCAGCAGGCCGCGCGACGCCCAGGCCAGGAGCAGGGAAACGCCCGCCGAAGTGAACAGAATCAGAGTCGACATGGCCGCCGCGCCGCCGACGTTGCCGGCGTCGTCCATGTTCAGCACTGCCACCGCCGCGAGGATGGTGTCGGGGCTGTAGAGGAAGATCGCCGCCGACACCGTGGTCATCGCCGAGACGAACAGGTAGCGCACGATGTCCAGCAGCGCCGGCAGGCAGATCGGCACGGTGACGCGCAGGTAGTGGCGGTACAGCGGCGCCTTGAGCGACAGCGCGGCGGCTTCGAACTCGGCGTCGAGCTGACGCAGCGCGGTGGTGGCGGTCATTTGCGCAGTGGTCAAATAATGAGCAATGGTGCAGATCACCAGCAGGGTCATCGTCCCGTAGAGCACATGCAGCGGGTTGCCGTTCAGGTTGAAAAAGAACACGTAGCCCAGGCCCAGCACCAAACCCGGCACCGCCATCGGCACGAAGCTGAGCATTCGCAGCGCCAGATTCAAGCCGCGCTGACCACGGGTTTTCTCCATCAGATAGGCGCCGGTGAAGATCAAGCCGCTGCCGATCAACGCGGTGCACAAGGCCATCTTCACGCTGTTGCCGTAGGCCAGCCAGCCGCCACCGGCGGTGTCGCCAAACTGGTAGTGATTGAGCGACAGCGACAGGTTGTATGGCCAGAACTTCACCAGCGACGAGTACACCGCCATACCGAACACCAGCAGCAGCGCGGCGCAGATCAACAGGACGATGCTCAGGTAGCAGCCATCCCGCAGCCGCGACGGCGCCGGTTGAAAGACTTGTGCCCGACCGCTCATGGAGTCGCCATGCCGACGGCGCAACCAGGCGTCAACGCCGAAGCTGAACAGTGCCGGCAGCAGCAGCACCATGCCGATCAGCGCACCGCGACCGAATTGCTGCTGGCCGACCACCGCTTTGTAGGCTTCCAGCGCCAGTACTTGATAGTCGCCACCGACCACCACCGGCACACCGAAATCGGTAATGGTCAGGGTGAACACCAGGCAGAACGCGGCGAACACCGCTTGCCGGGTCGCCGGCCAGGTGATGCTGCGAAAGGCCTTGGCCGGACTGGCGCCCATGCTCGACGCCGCATCGAACAAACGCGCATCCGCCAGGGACAACGCCGAGAGCAGGATCATCAAGGCGTGGGGAAAGGTATAAATCACTTCGCCGAGGACAATGCCCCAGAAGCCGTAAATGTTGTCCGACAGCAGCCCGCGCAACATGCCCTGGTTACCGAACAGGTAGACCAATGCGATACCCGGCAGCATCGACGGTGCCATCAATGGCAACAGCGACATGCCGCGCCAGATCGCCTTGCCGGGAATCAGTGTGCGTTGCAGCGCGTAGGCAAACAGGTAGGCCAGCGGAACGACGATGGCCGCCACACTGAGGGAGACTTTCAGACTATTGCCCAGCAGCCAGTGAAAATTCTCACTGGTCAGCAGTTCTCGGGCGGCAACTAATCCACCGCCCTGCCCGGCGTCGCTGCTGAAGCCGCGCCAGAAGATCGCCAGCAGCGGCATCAATACCGCGACGCTGAGCAGGCACAACAGCAACACCTTGCCGCCGACCACGAACAGCCGGTCGCCGATTTCGGCGCGGGAAGCCTGCCGAACCTGCTTGTGCGGTATCGGCAGGGCGATCTGCTCGCTCATCAGGCAAACACCTGCAAGCTGCGCGGCGGCAAGGCGACCATGATGTCCTGAGCGCCCAATCGCGGCATGGCTTCAGGCGCCAGTTCGGCGAGTAGCGCATGGCCCGGCAGTTGGTTGAGTTCAAAGCTCATCCGACAGCGATTGCCGAGAAAGGTGATTTCGCGAACCTTGGCCGGGAACAAGTTTTCTTCATGCACCGGCGGGTTGATGCTGATCGCTTCCGGGCGACAGAACAGTCGACCTGAAGCGGCTTTGCCGGAGTTGTCGGCCAACCGCACATTCATTCCGCCGACCTGCGCGTGGCTGTCGCTGTTGCGCTGGAACGGCAACCAGTTGCCCTGCCCGACGAACTCGGCAACAAACGGTGTGGCCGGGCGGTTGTAGATTTCCTGGGGCGTGGCGTACTGCTCGACCTTGCCGTTGTTCATCACGGCAATGCGGTCGGCCATCAGCATGGCCTCGTCCTGATTGTGGGTGACCATCAAGGTGGTAATGCCGAGGTTGCGCTGCAATTGGCGCAACTCGGTGCACAGATGCTCACGAACCCGCGCGTCGAGGGCCGACATTGGTTCGTCCAGCAGCAACAGTGACGGTGCCGGCGCCAAGGCCCGGGCCAGTGCCACGCGCTGTTGCTGACCGCCGGACAATTGGCCGGGGTATTTCTTTTCACTGCCGATCAGGCCCACCAGTTCAAGCATTTGCGCCACGCGCTTGCGCACTTCCTCGCGGCCGCTGCCGGCCAGGCCGTAGGCAATGTTGGCTTCGACGGTGAGATTGGGGAACAGCGCGTAGGACTGGAACAGAATGCCGTAGTCCCGAGCCTGCGGTGCCAGCAGGGAAACATCCCGACTACCCAGGTACAACTCGCCGCGATCCTGACGCTCCAGACCAGCGATGCAGCGCAGCAAGGTGGTCTTGCCGCAACCGGAAGGCCCGAGCAGACACACCAGCTCACCGGCCTCGACGTCCAGCGAAACGTTATCCAGCGCAGTGAAGGCGCCGAAGCGTTTCTCGATACCGCGCACCTTCATCGGCGCACCGGGGAAGACCTGGGCAATTGCATTCGGGTGGTTCATGGACGGGCCTCATCAAGCAGATGAAGGCCATCCTAGGTTTGTAATGCGTCCGTCATGTGGCAGCGAGGCAAAAACGGCCGATAGTGGTATTCGGGAATTTGGGTTCAAGTCATGTGTTGCATGGGCTGACGCCATCGCGAGCAAGCTCGCTCCCACAGGGGTACGCGGTCACCTGTGGGAGCGAGCTTGCTCGCGATGAGGCCCTCACTGGCGATAAAGGTCTCTAGACCGGAGCCATTTCCTGCGCCAGGCCAAGAAACGCCGCCGGCAGGCGTGCGCCTTTGCGTTCTTTGAGGCAGTACAGGTATTCGGGGATCTGCGGGGCGTTTTCGAGGGTCAGCACCCGCAGTTGCGGGTCATGGGGCACTTCCTGGCGGGCGATGATGCTGATGCCGATGTTGCGCAGCACCGCTTCACGGATCGACTCGCGGCTGCCGATCTCCAGCAACGGGCCGAAGCTCACTCCGGCGCTCGCCAGCAGTTCTTCGGTCAGACGACGGGTGGTCGAGCCGGTTTCGCGCATCAACAAGGTGTGCCCAACCAAGGCACTCAGCGGAATATGATCATGCACCGCCAGCGGATGGTTACGGTGCACCGCCAGCACCAGCGGATCGCTGCCCAGCACCCGACGGATCAACCGTGGGTCTTCAAGCAGTTGTGATGAAGCGGCGATGTCGACCCGATATTCCTCAAGGGATTCGAGCACCTGTTGGGAGTTGCCGATTTCCACCGAGACGTCCACCTGCGGAAGCCGTTCGCGGAAGGTTTTCACCAGGTCGAGGATGTAATACGGCGCGGTGGCGGCGATGCGCAGCGCGCCTTGAACCTGACCGCTGTTGCGCAGGAAAAACTCGATATCGGCTTCCTGCTGCAACAGGGTTTTGACCATTGGCAGCAACCGCGCGCCGTCCTCACTGAGCGTTAACCGACGACCCCCGCGATAGAACAGTTCAACCGAATACTGGCTTTCCAGATGACGAATCTGGGTGGTCACCGTAGGTTGGCTCAGGCCGAGCTTTTTCGCCGCGAGGGTAATGCTCCCCAAACGCGCGACCCTGTAAAAAGCCTTCAGCTCGGCACTCAGCACATCACCCTCACATCGATTATTTGCGCAACAGGCGCAGACCGTTGAACACCACCAGCAGGGCCACGCCCATGTCGGCAAAGACCGCCATCCACATGGTGGCGAGACCCACGAAGGTTACCCCAAGAAAGATCGCCTTGATGACCAATGCCAAGGCAATATTTTGCGTGAGGATATTCGAGGTCTGCCGCGACAAGCGGATAAACGCCGGGATCTTGCGCAGATCATCGTCCATCAGGGCGACATCGGCGGTTTCAATCGCGGTATCGGTGCCAGCGGCAGCCATGGCAAAACCGATCTGCGCACGGGCCAGCGCCGGGGCATCGTTGATGCCGTCGCCGACCATGCCGACCCGGTGCCCTTGGGCGTACAGACCTTCGATAGCCTTGAGCTTGTCGGTCGGCAGCAGGTCGCCTTGCGCCTGATCGATGCCCACTTGGGCGGCAATCGCCCGAGCGGTGTGCGGGTTGTCGCCGGTCAGCATCAAGGTTTTGATGCCCAGTTCATGCAACTGCTGGATCGCTTCGCGGCTGGATTCCTTCACTGTGTCGGCTACTGCAAACAGCGCCAGCGGGCCAGAGCTGTCGAGCAGCAATACCACGGTCTTGCCCTGCTCTTCGAGGGCAAACAGTTTCTCTTCCAGGGCTGGCGAGCACAGGCCCAGCTCTTCCACCAAACGGTGGTTACCCAAGTGGTAAACCTGGCCGTTGATTTCACCGCGCACGCCACGGCCGGTCAGCGCTTCGAAGTTATCCACAGCGAGCAGCGTCAGCTGTTTATCCACAACCGCTTTGGCGATGGCCAGCGATACCGGGTGATCGGAACGCCCGGCGAGGCTGGCGGCCAGAACCTCTGCGGTGCTTTCGACCGTTGGGTCCAGAGACAGGTAATCGGTCTGCACCGGTTTGCCGTGAGTGATCGTGCCGGTCTTGTCCAGCGCCAGGTAATCGAGTTTGTGACCACCCTCCAGGTACACGCCGCCCTTGATCAGGATGCCTTTGCGCGCCGCCGCCGCCAGACCGCTGACAATGGTTACCGGGGTGGAAATCACCAGCGCGCAGGGGCACGCGACCACCAGCAACACCAGTGCGCGGTAGATCCAGTCGAACCAGGCCGCGCCCATGAACAGCGGCGGGATGAGCGCCACGGCCAAGGCAAGGATGAACACCACCGGCGTGTAGATTTTCGAGAAGCGGTCAACGAAGCGTTGGGTCGGTGCCCGTGCGCCCTGTGCTGCTTCCACGGCATGAATGATCCGCGCCAGGGTCGAGTTGTTGGCGGCGGCAGTGACTTTGAACTCCAGCGAACCGGCCTGGTTGATGGTCCCGGCGAAGACTTTGTCGCCGACGGTTTTCTCGACGGGCAGGCTTTCACCGGTGATCGGCGCCTGGTCGATGGTCGAGCTGCCGGACAGCACTTCGCCGTCCAGACCAATGCGCTCGCCGGGACGAACCCGCACCCGCGCGCCGAGATCGATGCTTTTAGCTTCACGCTCGATCCAACTACCATCATCCTGCTGCACGGTGACCTTTTCCGGGGTCATCTGCATCAGCCCGCTGATCGCATTGCGCGCGCGGTCCAGGGATTTGGCTTCGATCAGCTCGGCCACGGTGAACAGGAACATCACCATCGCCGCTTCCGGCCATTGGCCGATCAGCACCGCACCGGTCACCGCGATGCTCATCAGCGCGTTGATGTTCAGGTTGAGGTTCTTCAGGGCGATCCAGCCCTTTTTATAGGTGCCCAAACCGCCGCAGAGGATCGAAATCAGCGCAACAATCGCCACCACCCAGGTCGGCGCGGCGTTGGTGAAGTGAAGCACCTCGGCAGCCAAAGCACCGATACCCGACACCGCCAACGGCCACCAGGGCTTTTTCACCGGTGCCGGGCTGGCTTGCGCATCCGCGCCCTGCTCAATGGGTTCGGCCAACATGCCAATCGACTTGATGGCGTCGATGATCGGCGCAGTGCTTGGCAGGTCGTGAGTCACGCCCAGCACGCGGTTGATCAGGTTGAATTCCAGTTGCTGCACACCCGTAAGCTTGCCGAGTTTGTTCTGGATCAGCGTCTGCTCGGTCGGGCAGTCCATGGCGTCGATGCGAAAACGGCTCAAGCGCGCGCCATCGGTCGGCGTTTCGCTGAGTTTGATCAACGAAGGCGCCGCCGCACTGGAACAGCAAGAACCGTGACTGGCGTGATCGTGTTTCTGAACCGGCTGAAGCTTCGGCCCGTGGCTGTGATCGTGATCCGCGTGGGGTTTGTGGGTGTGCTGGGAGTCGCTCATAAGGTCGCGTCCAAAAAGTGCCTGTTGCCAAGTAAAGACCCTGTAGCCACTATAGGGTCAAGCAACCTTTTGGAGACTGACGCAATGAAGATCGGTGAACTGGCGAAACTGACCGACTGCCAGGTCGAAACCATCCGTTATTACGAGCGCGAAGGCCTGTTACCGGAACCGGCCCGCAGCGAAGGCAATTACCGCTTGTACACCCAGGCCCACACCGAACGCCTGACCTTCATCCGCAACTGCCGCACCCTCGACATGACCCTCGAAGAAATCCGCAGCCTGCTCAGCCTGCGTGACAGCCCGCAGGACCAATGCGAAAGCGTCAACGCACTGATCGACGAGCACATCCACCACGTCAAGGCGCGAATCGACGGTTTACTGGCCTTGCAGATACAACTGCTGGAACTGCGCCAAAGCTGCAGCGAACGGCCGGATATCGAACAGTGCGGGATTCTGCAGCAGCTGGAAGTCAGCGGTGGCGTGGCGGCGAGTGAAACCGGGCATTCGCATGTCGGCAGAAGCCACGGGCATTAATCGGCCTGGCGTAGCAGCAGCAAAAGCATGGCCATAGCGGCCAGCACCGCTCCAGTGATGAAGGTGCTTTGTGCGCCGACGGTTTGCCACAGCCAGCCGGCGAGAACACTGGCGATCAACAGACAGACGCCGCTGATCAGATTGAAAATGCCGAACGCTGTACCTTTCAGTTCCTGGGGAGCCGTATCGGCGACCAGTGTGGCGAGGATGCCTTGGCTGAAACCCATGTGCAGCCCCCACAAGGCCACGCCCAGCATCATCGTCAGGATCGAGTGGGATTGAGCGAGCACCAGGTCCGCCAGCACCAGCAGCCCCATACCGAGACAGAGCAGTTTGGTGCGGCTGATGCGGTCAGACAGCCAACCGGCCGGGTACGCGGACAACGCATAGAACCCCGACATGACCACCATCACCAGCGGCACCCACGTGGCTGACAGACCTGTCTGCTGCGCCCGCAACACCAGGAACGCCTCGCTGAAACGCGCCAGCGTAAACACCCCTCCAACGACGACCACCCACCAATACCCGGACGAAAAGTCGTGAAGGACTCGCCAATGAATGGGTGATCGAAAGGTGTGCTTGCCAGCCGCGTGCTCAGGCTCTTTTACCCCGGTGACAATCAGCGCTACCGCGATGACCGCCGGGATGACGGCGAACCACAACACCTGCTGGATATCCGTGAGCCAAAGCATCAGCACGATGGCCAGCGCAGGACCGACAAGAGCACCGACGGTGTCCATCGATTGGCGCAAGCCGAAACACGCACCGCGAATTTCCAGCGGCGCTACGTCCGCCACCAAGGCATCGCGCGGCGCGCCGCGAATGCCTTTGCCGATACGATCGAGAAAACGCGCAGTGAACACCACCTCCACCGAGTGAGCCAGCGGGAATAGCGGTTTGGACAACGCAGCCAAACCGTATCCGAGTAACAGCAGGCCTTTGCGCCGGCCGATAAAGTCGCTGATCGCACCCGAGAAGACTTTGACCAGCATCGCCGTCGCTTCGGCGATGCCCTCGATGATGCCGACAGTCAGCGCGCTCGCGCCCAGGGTCGTGACCAGAAACACCGGCAGAAGGCTGTGCACAAGCTCAGACGAAACATCCATGAACAGGCTGACAAAGCCCAAGGCCCAAATAGTCCGCGGAATACGCAGAGGTACCGATCTGGCCTGATTCACCTGTTCATCCTGTCGTGCTCCAAGGCCTCATCGGCGGCTATGAAACAGATACCCGAGCCCTAGACCCTATGGCTGAGTGTTGGAAATACTCGCTGGTACAGACGCTCAAGAACGTCGAGCAGATGCTCGCCAAATTGTTTGAAGCCCAACACTTCCCGCACCAGCCAAGCGCTGGCCAGCGACACCAGCAACGACCCGGCAATATCGAATGGAAAGTGCACGCCCAGGTAGACACGCGCCCAACCAACCAACGCCCCCAGCAGCAGAACCAGCAGACCCAGCTTGCGCAGCGCTGCCAGCATTAATGCAAAGGCCAGCGTGAACATCACTGTAGCGTGGTCGCTGGGGAACGATGACTCAGCGGCATGCGCCAGAAAGTTTTGCCCCAGCCCCAGCATGAACGGCCGCGGGTGGAACCAAAGGCTGCTGATCAGCAAATTGCAGCCCAGCGCGAAAACGATACTCAGCGTCGCAGTGACCGCCGCCGCCCGCTGCTGGCGTGTCCCGCGCAGCCACAAGCCGATCAGCAGAAGCGGTACGCAGAAGATCAGCCACTGCGCCAGAAACATTGCCAAAGAGCGCATTGGCGCCGAGGCATCCACGCTGGCATTGATCGCCATAAACAGGCTGCGATTGAGTTCTTCCACAAATAGACGCCATTCAGATCATCAGAAAACCCCGCGCCGCGATAACGCGGTGAGCGGTACACATCATAGTAGTTGCAATCGCCCGGACAGTCGGAGCACTCCGCTATCCGGGCT
Organism: Pseudomonas sp. GW822-FHT06B12; assembly: GCF_058799675.1. NCBI lineage: Bacteria > Pseudomonadati > Pseudomonadota > Gammaproteobacteria > Pseudomonadales > Pseudomonadaceae > Pseudomonas > Pseudomonas sp. GW822-FHT06B12. The sequence goes on along the minus strand of NZ_JBXALR010000018.1, from coordinate 489 downwards.
TCAGGCGTTTGACGCCTGTGTTACCCCAAGTCCTGCTGCCACACGGCACGTCAGCGACTGGGTGAAGCACGCCGTCAATTCGAGCGTTCGACAGTGTCGGACTGCGCTTTCTGACTGCTCGCTACGGCCTGCGCATGCTCAGACTGCTGATAGTGAACCATCGCCACATCGCGTGCGGCGTCCATTCGAGCCTGGACCTTGTCGCCGCCGCCTTCGGCCATCGCGGCCACAGAAGCACACATCAGGGAAACGATCACAAAAGCTTTCAGGAATTTCATCGGGAACTCTCCAGTAGTTGGGTTCAGCCAGACCGTGTATTGGCTGACTGGAGCTCATCCTATAGGGCGCTATTTATCGACCCTTTCCCCTGGAGATGAATTTTCTGACATGTAGACGTAGGAGCTGCCGCAGGCTGCGGCAGCTCCTTGTATGTTGCACCGGAATCAAACGAGAGGATTTAATCTCGTCGGTGCACACATGCAAATGCGT
>NZ_JBXALR010000017.1:34232-112300 GCF_058799675.1 Pseudomonas sp. GW822-FHT06B12 | reverse complement strand
GAACTCGAGAGCGCCCCGTGTTCGTCCTGCATCTGGTAGTTGAGCGTCACGTGCTCGACCACGCCCTGCGCCAGGTGATCGAAATCGCTCCCTGGGTTGAACAGCAGCTGGTTGCCGACCACGCTGGCCGTGCCTTTGTTCGCCGGCGCACTGACCGAGTTCAGCGTGAACACATGGCCGTCGTCGACATCGGTATCATTGGCCAGCACGTTAACGGTCAGGGTCTGGTTTTCCGTGCCGGCGGCCACATCGGCCACCGCTATCGGACCGTCGTTGGTACCGGTGATCAACCATGACATCGACCCGGGAGTCGTGGCAATGCCGTCGGTAACACCAAAGCTCACCGTCACCGTCATCGGCTCGCCTGCTGCGAGGTGTTGGTAGGCAGCGTTCGTCGGGTCAAGCGTGAAAGAATGCGTTGTCGCGTCATAGCTCACGCCGGCCGGGAGGGAGGCCGGGAGGTTAACGACAGAAAGTGTAGTGCCATGATCGACGTCTGAGGCGTGTGCTAACGCGTTCAACGTGACAGCATGCCCGTCCTCAGTGGCATTGCCAGTTACTGTGCCCGTCACCACCGGCGCGTCGTTGCTGCCTGCAAACTGCACCGTCGCAGTGGCCCAACTGAGCGTGCCGTTGCCGAGACGAATCGCATAAGTAAAGCTATCCGTCAGGGACTCGCCAACAGCAAGCGCCTGGAGTTGTACCTTGAAAGCATCCGACAAAGTAGCAACGTCGTAGCCGACCGTGCCATCCGACGTAATCCAGATCTTTGCACCATTGAAACTGGTGTCAGAACTCGTCGCCTCAACTCTGCCAGTGTCTTGGGTCAGGAGGTCGGCCGGAGCATAAACCTTGGTGGCAGTAGAAACACTGGTCGCGTTATCGAGTGACCAGAGTGTCTTCGCGTTGCCGCCGAGATCATTGGACATGACGTCCAGATACACGATCTTCTGCAGATCTTCAGTGATGGTCACGCTGCCCGTGCCAGTAACACCAGTAGTGAAGATGTCATCCGTTGCCTGCGGCGTGTTGGAAAATGAAGTAACGGTTCCGCCGCTGGTAGTTGTGGTGCTAGCCATGTCTTTCTCCCGAGAATTCCAATTTTTTTAAGAATCGCTACAGACTGTTAACAGCCACAAAACGGACTCTTCTTTGCTGGAGCAAACCGGCGCAGTGTTCTGTCCATTCACGATGTCGTCATCCGATGCCTGTGAGGCGATTAGGGCGAAGTCCCGCTTTTGTACCGCTCAGGTTGTTCAGGAGCGGTGCAAGGCGGCCGCCGGACATCGTCGGCCAGCTGGGCAGCCGACTGCCGGGCCTGACTGGATGGGCGCTGCCGGCAGAGGGGCGTCGGTATCGCGATGGTGGAGAAGCTCGCCGCGCTTGAGGAGCGGATCGCAGGACAGGTTGGGCGAACGTGGGACCGAGCCTGAGGCTGCGCTGCGCATGCCGCGCAATAAACCGAGAGCGCCCATGTGGAAGGGACTCCTGAAATAATGGCTGGGTGGGGCCGTATCTTGGGGTAGCACTGACTCAGGGAGACGGCCTTCCCTGATATCAGTTGGATGTTTGTTTAGTTGTCGGGTCAGGTGTTGTAAAGGTGTTACACGAAGGGAAAGGTGTAATGCGCCAATATTCCGACAAATGGATACTATTGCGCCGATATTCGTCATTATTTTGTCGGTCTATTTTTGGCGAAGGGGTCGGGAGGGCCATGGGCACTCAACACCGGCTTGGCTTGAATGAGCCGAAACCCAAATGGTAGCTGAGCGCATTAGCTTTTTTTGACATAGACCTTATGAGAAATTCCTCTTGGTTTCTCTCTAAGATGTTCTTAGCTCTCTGTTACAAGCCTGAAACGGTTTGACCTATAAAGTTCGTCAATTATCTGGCGACTGATAAGCACCATCAGGATCAGGGACTATGGGCGTTTCGAAACCCCTCTGCTGCGCGATTTTATTGGCCATGGCTTGTTCACATCAGACCCAGGCCATGTCACTGACCGAAGCGATTCAAAGCACGCTGGACAACCACCCGGAGCTGCGCGCCGCGCAAGACAATCGCCTGTCTGCCAATGAGGACGTGAAAGTTGCCAAAGGAGGCTACTACCCAAGCATCGATCTGAGTGCCGCTTACGGACGCGGCTATAGCGACAACTCCACCACGCGCGGCCTGACACCCAGCGGCAATCACACCGAAACCCAGTGGTACACCCGGTCCGAATTGCGCCTGCGGCAAATGCTTTTCGACGGTTTCAATACCGCTAACGAGGTCGGCCGCACGAAATCGGTGTCCAACTCGCGGGCCTATTTCACCCGTGGCACCGCCGAGAGCCTGGCCCTGCGCACCATCGAGGTTTACCTCGACGTGCTCAAGCGCCGAGAGCTGGTGACCCTGGCCACCAACAACCTGCAAGCCCACTTGCGGGTCAACGACCAGATCGGCTTGCGCACTCAGCGCGGTGTCGGCAGCAATGCTGACCTTGATCAATCGAAAGCCCGTCGAGCACTGGCGCAAAACAACCTCGACACCGCACAGGTCGACCTCGCTGACGCCGAGGCCAACTTCTACAGCGCGGTGGGGCGCATGCCCGATGAACTGGAAACACTGCCCTCGGTTCGCGGCGAAGTCCCCGTCAGTCTGCCGGACGCCCGGCAGAGCATGCTGGAAAACAACCCTTACCTTAAATCAGCACAGGCTGACATGAATGCCGCCCAGAGCCAGTACGAAATTGCCAAGTCGCCGTTCTATCCACGCTTCGATGCCGAAGCGGCAGTCGGTGCCAACGACAACGTGCAAGGTGATCTGGGCCACGACAACGAATGGCGGGTTGGCGTGATCATGAACTACAACCTGTTCCGCGGCGGCAGCGATAAGGCCCGCCTGCAATCGGACGCGCACAAAATCAACCAGGCCATGGACATCCGCAACAACGCCCTGCGCATGCTCAACGAAAACATCACCCTGGCCTGGAACGCCATGGTCAACGCGAGGAAACAAACCCCGGCCGCCCGTGAATATGCCGAAACCACCACCCGGGTACGTACGGCCTACCAGGACCAGTTCGGCCTTGGCCAACGGACCCTGCTCGACCTGCTGGACAGTGAAAACGAGCTGTACACCGCCAATCGCCGCTACACCGAAGTGCGTTACACCGAGGAGTTCTCCATGTACCGCGTGTTGGCGAACATGGGTGAATTATTGACCAAGGAAAAAGTCGTGGTGCCGGCGGAAGCGATCGCCCAGACCGAAGTGAAGAGCGAAGCCCGTTTGCCTGATATGAGATAGCTCACTGGAGAGATCGATTTGACCAGCATGGAACCCGGCAACACTGGCGTTGATCCACGCCTGAGCTTTGATGATCCGCTGTTGGATGGTTTGTTGATCCTCTGCAAGCTGCACGACTGCACCGTCAGCCGGGCCAGCCTGAGTGCCGGGCTGCCACTGGCCAGGCAACGCATGAGTCTGGAGCTGCTGCCCCGTGCAGCGGCTCGGGCCAGTTTGCAGGCGCGATTGCTGCGGCGTGAACTGGCGTCGATATCAACGCTCAACCTGCCGGTGATGCTGATCCTCAAGAATGGCCGCTGCGCGGTCTTGCGGCGCTGGGGCGACGATGGCAAGGCGCTGATTCTGCCCAGCGAGGCCGAGGGCGGTGAACAATGGGTCAGCCGTGAAGAGCTGACCGAGGAATACAGTGGCCAGGCGTTATTCGCCCGGCCACGACATGAGCTCGAAGACTTGCGCTCACCGCTGGTGCCGCGCGTCGAGGCCTGGTTTCGCGACACCTTGAAGCTGTCGCGCTGGCTCTACAGCGATGCGATTCTGGCGAGTCTCCTGATTAACCTGCTGGGGCTGATGGTTCCGCTGTTTGTAATGCAGACCTACGACCGGGTAGTGCCGAACCAGGCCACCTCGACCTTGTGGGTGCTGGCTATAGGGCTGTTGATCGGTACCGGTTTTGAACTGGTGCTGCGGATCGTACGCGCGCATTTGCTGGACACCGCCGGGAAGCAAACCGACGTGATCCTTTCCGCGACTTTGTTCGAACGTATCACCGGCATGTCGATGAAAGCGCGACCGGCAACCATTGGCGGTTTTGCCCAAAGCATCCACGACTTCCAGGGGCTGCGCGAGTTTCTCACCGCCGTGACCCTGACCAGCCTGATCGACCTGCCGTTCACGGTGCTGATGCTGGTGGTGATCGGCCTGCTCGGTGGCTGGCTGGTGGTCATCCCGCTGCTGGCGTTCCCGATCACCATCCTCTTCGCGATGATGATCCAGATCCGCCTGCGCGACACGGTCCGCAAGAGTCTGGCGCTTGGCGCCGAACGCCAGGCACTGCTGATCGAAACCCTCGGTAGCCTGGAAACCCTCAAGGCCTGTAGCGCCGAAAGCGAACGCCAGCACAAATGGGAAAGCACCCACGGCGCCCTCACCCGCCTCGACAGCCATGCCCGCAACCTGTCGGCGCTGGTCACCAACGGCACACAGTTCATCCAGCAGTTCTCCGGCATGGCAACCATCGTCGCCGGGGTCTACAGCATCATCGCCAGTAACCTCAGCGTCGGCGCCCTGGTGGCGACCTACATGCTCGGCAGCCGCGTCCTCGCACCGTTGGGGCAAATCGCCGGGCTGATCACCCGCTACCAACAAGCCCAGCTGACCATGCGCAGCACCGATACGCTGATGTCCCTGCCGCAAGAACGCGATGCCAAACAGCGGCCACTTGAGCGCACGCAGTTGCTGGGTGCACTGGACGTCAGCGGCGTGACCTTCCGCTACAACGGGCAAAACGCCCCGGCTCTGTCCAACGTCAGCTTCAGTGTAAAACCCGGCGAACGGATCGGTGTCATCGGCCGCAGCGGCTCGGGCAAAAGCACCTTGACGCGGTTGGTGATGGGTTTCTATGCACCGGAAGAAGGCCAACTGCTGCTCGATGGCCTGGACCTGAGGCAACTGGACGTCGCCGACCTGCGCCAGCAAATCGGTTATGTCGCCCACGACCTTCCGCTACTGGCCGGGAGCCTGCGGGACAACCTGACCCTTGGCGCACGCTACATCAGCGACTCGCGGATGCTCGAAGTGGCCGAACTGACCGGTGTCACTGACCTCGCCCGCCAGCACCCGCAAGGCTTTGATCGGCCTGTCGGTGAGCGCGGCCAGTTGCTGTCCGGCGGCCAGCGTCAGGCGGTGCTGCTGGCCCGAGCGTTGTTGCTCGACCCGCCAATCATGTTGCTCGACGAACCCACCAGCGCCATGGACAACAGCAGCGAAGATGTTCTGCGCCAACGCCTGCATAAGTGGCTTCCGGGTAAAACCTTGCTGCTGGTCACCCACCGCACCTCGATGCTCAGCCTGGTGGACCGTCTAGTGGTGCTGGACAACGGCCGGATCGTCGCCGACGGTCCGAAAGAAGCGGTCATCGATGCACTGCGCAAGGGCCGTGTCGGCTCTGCGGCTGTTTAGGAGTCGCCTATGTCTGCTTCACAAGGTTCGCGCGGCTATTTCAACAGCTTCAGCAAAAGCGCAGAAAGCGAATTCATGCCCGACATCTACGCAGCATCGCTGCAGGATTCGCCGCGCTGGTCGCGGATGACAGTGTGGATCGCCGCGGCGCTGATCATCACCGCGCTGGTCTGGGCCAAATTTGCCGTGCTGCAAGAAGTCACCATAGGTGAAGGCAAGGCCATACCGTCGAGCAAGGTTCAGGTGATCCAGAACCTGGAGGGCGGTATCGTCACCGAGATCTTCGTGCGTGAAGGGCAAATAGTGAACAAAGGCGATACCCTGCTGCGCCTTGATGACACACGGTTTCTGTCTAACAAGGGTGAGAGTGAAGCGGATCGCTTTGCCTTGATCGCAAAGATCGAGCGGTTGTCTGCCGAAGCCGAGGGTCGGCCTTTCAAGCTCTCTGACAAGGTCATCGCAAATGCCCCACAAGTGGCTGAAGACGAGCGCTCGCTGTTTGAACAACGGCAACGTCGCCTGGCCAGCGAGCAACGCACACTGACGGAACAACTTCGACAAAAAACCCAGGAATTGGCAGAGTTTCGTTCCAAACAGGGCCAGTTCAGTTCCAGCCTGGGTTTGCTCCAACAGGAAATGAACATGTCGGCGCCGCTGGTGGGAACCGGCGCGGTTTCGCCGGTGGAAATACTTCGTCTCAAACGCAGCGCGGTGGAAATCCGTGGTTCGCTGGACGCCACCACCCTGGCGATTCCCCGGGCCGAATCGGCGATCAACGAGATCAAAAGCAAGATCGATGAATCAGTGCAAGGCTTTCGCTCGGACGCCGCCAAGGAGCTCAACGAGAAACGCACCGACCTGTCGAAAATCACCGCGTCGAGCATTGCCATCGATGACCAGGTCACCCGCACCACGGTGGTGTCGCCGGTGCACGGGGTGATCAAGCAACTGAAGGTCAACACCATCGGTGGCGTGGTTCAGCCGGGCAGCGACATAGTGGAAATCGTGCCGCTGGAAGACAACCTGCTGATCGAGGCCAAGGTCCGCCCGCAAGACGTGGCGTTCCTGCATCCTGCCCAGAAAGCCATGGTCAAGTTCAGCGCCTACGACTACACGATCTATGGCGGCCTGAGCGCCAAACTCGAACTGATCGGCGCCGACACCATCACCGACGACAAGGGCAACAGCTTTTACCTGATTCAGGTACGCACCGACAAAAACCACTTGGGCGGCGACGTTAAGCCGCTGCTGATCATCCCGGGGATGGTCGCTACGGTGGACATCATCACCGGCGAGAAAAGCGTGCTGGATTACCTGCTCAAGCCTGTGCTCAAAGCCCGGACCGAGGCGATGCGGGAACGGTAAAGATCTTTTCGCGTTTAGCCGCCGTGATTGCGCTGGTATGTTTCCTCGCCCATCGCCGCGATCTGCCCTTCAATCAATGCCTCAAATGGTCGCAACAGCGGCTCGAACGAGGCTGGCGCCTCAAGCACCTGCAACGCCTGCACGATCGCCTCCACCGTCGACAACGCCCCAGGCCCTGGTGCCTTGCGCAACCGATATCGTGACACCGCGCCTTCGGCCAGTGTCACTCGGGGCAACGCTGCCAGCAATGGATTGAGGTGCAGCATCTTGCGCGCCTTGCGCCAGGTGCCGTCCGGCACCACCAGCAGCAACGGTTGATCGGCGGGCGTATAGGCCTGCAACGGTTGCGCGTCGTCAGCAGGGAACAGCAAGCGGGCCTGATAACCCGGTTGACTCAACAGACCCGGCAAATCCTCGAACACTTCGCCGACGATCAGTTCGGCATTGTTCAGCCCCAGCGCCGCCAGCCGCGCGGTGTTTAACGCATGGTTCACCTCGCTCGGATGCTGCAACAGCAGCACTCGGGTGCGGCTGTCGAGGCTGGGAATCAACGGGCACAGGCAATGGGTTTGCGGGCGCAGGCAACGGGCGCATTGGATTCTGGACATACGATTCTCCCGATCAGGCCTGGTTGAGCTGCGCTTTGAGCAAGTCGCGGAAGGTCTGGATCAATGGCTCACGACTGCGTCCACGACGCACGATCATCGAAAACGGTGCCTGGTAGCCGAAGGTGGCCGGCAGCAGCACGCGCAAATCACCCTTGTCGGCCCAGGCCTGGGCGTAGTGCTCCGGCAGGTAGCCGATGTAGGCGCCGGACAGCACCAGAATCAGTTGCGCTTCCATACTCTCCACCGTCGCCGCGCTGTGCTTGAAGCCGTGGCGAGCCAATTCGGCCTGGCTCCAGTAACCACGACCGACCATGCGCTGCTGGGTGATCAGTTGCTCGGGAATCCGCCGCTCGGCGAACAACGGATGGCGACTGCTGCAATACAACCAGTGCTGTTCTCGGTAGAGCGGCATGTAGACCAGCCCGCTCATGCGCGTGGAGAACGCACCGATGGCCAGATCGAGGCGATTGTCTTGCACGCCGAGTTGCAGCTCGTAAGGGCTCATCACCGACAAATGCAAATGCACGGCCGGGTGCTCCTGACTGTAGGCACCGATAGCTTCGGCGAATGGCAAAGCCTTATCGCTGACGGTCGAGTCGATCACCCCGAGGTTGAGCGTACCGCGCAGTTCGCCCTTGAGCGCCGCGGCGTACTGTTCGAAACCTTCAAGTTCACCGAACAGACGCAACGTCTCCTGATGGAAGAGCTCGCCCTTGCTGGTCAGGCTGAAACCACCACGCCCACGATGACAAAGCACCAGCCCCAACGCTGCTTCGAGCTGGCTCATGTAGGTGCTGATGGCCGACGTCGAGAGGTTGAGCTCGTGCTGAGCGTTGGCAAACCCCTGATGACGCACCACGCTGACAAAGATGCGCAATAGTTTCAGGTCGGGTAAAGCGTTGGCCATGGGGGGGCTCCGGTTGCAAGGAAATGCGCGCGCTTCTTGTGGCGAGGGAGCTTGCTCCCGCTGGGCCGTGAAACGGCCCCTCCGGTCGAGGTGCTTATTCTGGCACTCCGCGTTCTCCGGTTTGCGGCCGCTACGCAGCCGAGCGGGAGCAAGCTCCCTCGCCACAGGTTGGGTGTCCTTCCCGTGAATGTGTGAAGTCTATCGTTGCCACGGCCATTAGTTTAGAAAAATCTGAACTAAGTATTTGCCAATAGCGATTCTTCTCCCGCACTACATTTCGCAGAATCCGCTCAACAGGTGCCTGTGCGATCCCTTTGCGCGGTGCAACCCCATAAATAAAACAATGATGATGAGGCCATACCCGTGGACAAGATTCTTCACCAACCACTGGGCGGCAATGAAATGCCGCGCTTCGGCGGCATCGCCACCATGATGCGACTCCCCCACTTGCAAACCGCTGCCGGCCTGGACGCTGCCTTCATTGGCATCCCGCTGGACATCGGCACTTCCCTGCGCGCCGGCACCCGCTTCGGGCCACGCGGGATCCGCGCTGAATCGGTAATGATCCGCCCGTACAACATGGCCACCGGTGCTGCGCCGTTCGACTCGCTGTCGGTTGCCGACATCGGTGACGTGGCGATCAACACCTTCAACCTGCTGGATGCCGTGCGCATCATCGAAGAGTCCTACAACGAGATCCTCGAACACGACGTGATCCCGCTGACCCTCGGTGGCGACCACACCATCACCCTGCCGATCCTGCGTGCCATCCACAAAAAACACGGCAAAGTCGGCCTGGTCCACATCGACGCCCATGCCGATGTGAACGATCACATGTTCGGCGAGAAAATCGCCCACGGCACCACCTTCCGTCGCGCTGTTGAAGAAGGTCTTCTGGACTGCGACCGCGTCGTGCAGATTGGCCTGCGTGCTCAGGGTTACACCGCTGAAGACTTCAACTGGAGCCGCAAACAGGGCTTTCGCGTGGTTCAGGCTGAAGAGTGCTGGCACAAGTCGCTGGAACCTCTGATGGCTGAAGTCCGCGAAAAAGTCGGCGGTGGCCCGGTGTACCTGAGTTTCGACATCGACGGCATCGATCCGGCCTGGGCTCCAGGCACCGGCACCCCGGAAATCGGCGGTCTGACGACCATTCAGGCGATCGAAATCGTTCGTGGCTGCCAAGGCCTCGACCTGGTCGGCTGCGATCTGGTAGAAGTCTCGCCGCCTTACGACACCACCGGCAATACCTCGCTGCTGGGTGCCAACCTGCTGTACGAAATGCTCTGCGTACTGCCGGGCGTGGCTCACCGCTGAGGTTTGACCATGAACGCACGTGATCAGGTCCTCGACGCCGCCGCCGAACTGGTGTCGGCGTTCGCTCAAAATGATCGCGAAGCCTACTTCGGCGCGTTTAGCGCCGATGCCAGCTTCGTGTTCTACACCCTCGAACAGCCGTTGCTGTCGCGCGATGCCTATCAGGCGTTGTGGGACACCTGGCGCTTCGAGGATGGCTTCGAGGTGCTTTCGTGCACCTCAAGCAACGCCTTCGTCAGCCTGCAAGGTGACGTGGCGGTGTTTGTCCATGACGTGGCCACCGAGTTGCGCATGCAAGGGGAGCAACATTTCAGCCAGGAACGCGAAACCATTGTTTTTAGAAAACAGGTGTCTCGCAAACAACAAGAAGGCCGTTGGCTGGCCTGCCACGAACATTTGTCCGCAATGCCGGAAGGGCTGCCCTCCCCTTAGCCAAGACAGGTGACGCTCGCACACGATGAGCGCGCCTCTATGATCGGAGCAGATCATGAATAACAACAACAAAGACCAAAGCCTTACGCAAATTGAAACCCACGGGGTCGAACAGATCCCCGACCACGAACGTACCGCAAGTCCGCTGGATTTGTTCCGGATGATCTTCGGTGGTTCGAACACCTTCGCCACCGCCGTGCTCGGCAGTTTCCCGGTGCTGTTCGGTTTGTCTTTTCAAGCCGGCGTCTGGGCGATTGTGCTGGGTGTACTGGTCGGCTCACTGATTCTTGCGCCGATGGGCCTGTTCGGCCCGCTCAACGGCACCAACAACGCCGTGTCTTCCGGTGCGCACTTCGGCGTGCACGGGCGGATCGTCGGTTCGTTCCTGTCGTTGCTGACCGCCATCGCGTTCTTCTCACTCTCGGTGTGGAGCTCGGGTGACGCGTTGATCGGTGGCGCCAAGCGCTTGATCGGTATTCCGGAAAACGACCTGACCCTGGCATTGGCCTACGGCCTGTTCGCCATTCTGGTGCTGACGGTATGCATCTACGGCTTCCGCTTCCTGTTGTGGGTCAACAAGATCGCGGTGTGGAGCGCCAGCTTGCTGTTCCTGCTGGGGATCTTCGCCTTCGCCGGCCCCTTCGATGCGAACTTCGCCGGTAGCGTCAACCACGGTCAACCTGGCTTCTGGGCAGCCTTCATCGGCTCCACGTTGCTGGCGATGAGCAACCCGATTTCCTTCGGCGCGTTCCTCGGTGACTGGTCACGCTACATCCCGCGCGAAACCTCGAAAGGCCGAATCATGGCCGCCGTGGTGATCTCGCAAATCGCCACCCTGATCCCATTCATGTTCGGCCTGACCACCGCGACCATCGTGGCGATCAAGGCACCGGATTACATCGCTACGAACAACTATGTCGGTGGCCTGCTGGCCGTGTCGCCGAGCTGGTTCTTCCTGCCGGTGTGCCTGATCGCGGTGATCGGCGGTATGTCCACCGGCACCACCTCGCTGTATGGCACCGGCCTGGACATGTCCAGCGTGTTCCCGCGCCTGCTGTCGCGGGTCAAGGCAACCTTGCTGATTGGCGCGCTGTCGATTGCCTTCATCTTCATCGGGCGCTTTGCGGCGAACCTGGTGCAGAGCGTGTCGACCTTCGCCGTGCTGATCATCACCTGCACCACCCCGTGGATGGTGATCATGATCATCGGCCTGCTGGTGCGTCGCGGCTTCTACTGCCCGGATGACTTGCAAGTGTTCACCCGTGGCGAGAAAGGCGGACGCTACTGGTTCCAGCACGGCTGGAACTGGCGTGGCCTGGGTGCCTGGATCCCGAGTGCAATGGTCGGCCTGTGCTTCGTCAACCTGCCGGGTCAATTTGTCGGCCCACTGGGCGACCTGGCCGGCGGAATCGACATCAGCCTGCCGGTGACCCTGGGTCTCGCGTCGCTGGTGTACCTGGCACTGCTGAGCCTGTTCCCGGAGCCGGCGGCCGTGTTCGGGCCGAACGACCCACGCAGCAAGGGCACGGATTCGCTCGCTAAACCGGTCATGCGCCAAGCCGCCTGACTCAAGCACTACCCGTAGGAGCAAGGCTTGCCCGCGATGAACGATGACGCGGTTGAGCTGATACACCGAGGCGCCTGCATCACGGGCAGCCTTGTACCTACAAGACTCATATAAGAAAGACAATCGGAGACACGCTTCATGGCTTTGGATTTATTCGTTGTACTCATCTATGCCGCCGGCATGCTGGTGCTGGGCTATTACGGCATGCGCAAGGCCAAGACCCACGAAGACTACCTCGTGGCCGGGCGTAACCTCGGCCCGACCCTGTACATGGGCACCATGGCCGCCACCGTACTGGGCGGCGCATCGACCGTCGGTACCGTTCGCCTGGGCTACGTCCACGGCATTTCCGGTTTCTGGCTGTGTGCTGCACTGGGTTGCGGGATCATCGCGCTGAACCTGTTCCTGGCCAAGCCGCTGCTCAAACTGAAGATCTTCACCGTTACCCAGATCCTCGAAAAGCGTTACAACCCAATGGCCCGCCAAGCCAGTGCGGTGATCATGCTGGCCTACGCGCTGATGATTGGCGTGACCTCGATCCTCGCGATCGGCACCGTGCTGCAAGTGCTGTTCGGCCTGCCGTTCTGGATTTCGGTAGTACTCGGCGGTGGCGTGGTGGTGGTGTATTCGACCATCGGCGGCATGTGGTCGCTGACCCTGACCGACATCGTTCAGTTCGTGATCAAGACCGTTGGCCTGATGTTCATCCTGTTGCCAATCTGCCTGTACCGCGTGGGCGGCTGGGATGAACTGGTGTTGAAACTGCCAGCGTCGAGCTTCAGCTTCACCACCATTGGCTGGGACACCATCATCACCTACTTCATGATCTACTTCTTCGGCATCCTGATTGGTCAGGACATCTGGCAACGGGTGTTCACCGCCAAGAACGAAAAAGTCGCTCAGTACGCAGGTACCGTCGCCGGCGTCTACTGCATATTCTACGGCCTGGCGTGCGCGCTGATCGGTATGGCTGCTCATGTGCTGATCCCCGACCTGGGCAACGTCAACAACGCCTTCGCCGCGATCGTCAAAGCTTCGCTGCCGGATGGCATTCGTGGTCTGGTGATCGCTGCTGCCCTGGCGGCCATGATGTCCACCGCCAGCGCCGGCCTGCTCGCCGCGTCCACCACACTGACCGAAGACCTGCTGCCAAAACTGCGCGGTGGTAAACAGTCGAGCCTGAAGATCAACCGCCTCTTCACTATGCTGACCGGTATTGTCGTACTGGGTATCGCGCTGGTTGTGAGTGACGTGATCAGCGCTCTGACCCTGGCCTACAACCTGTTGGTGGGCGGCATGCTGGTCCCGTTGATCGGCGCCATTTTCTGGAAACGTGCAACCACCTCCGGCGCTATCGCCAGCATGGGCCTGGGCTTCGTCACTGCCCTGGTGTTCATGTTCAAGGATGGCCTGGACGCCAACACCCCGATCTACTACAGCCTGGCTGTTGGCCTGGTGAGCTTCGTCATGGTCAGCCTGCTGTCCCCTCGTCCTGTCACCGTGGCAAACGCGATCTAACCTCAGGTTAGACGCCATACACCTTTCTTCGGCGGGTGCAGCGTCGGTTGCTGCACCCGTTTTTTTTTGCCTAAAGGAAAGCACCATGAATATCGTCAGTCGCGATCAATGGTTCGAGGTCAAACACCTGAGCGACGGCATTCGGCTGATTCACGAGCCGTACATTCGACCGTTTTACCGCTGCAACCTGTGGCACATTCAGGGCCGCGACAAAGACCTGCTGCTCGACAGCGGCTCGGGCCTGGTCAGCCTGCGCGAACAACTGCCGTGGATTACCGAACGGCCGCTGGTGGCGGTGGCCAGTCATTGCCATTTCGACCATATCGCCGGTCATCACGAATTCCCCGAGCGGCTGGTGCATCCGGCCGAAGCGCAGATCCTCGCCGAGCCTGACGGTGACAACACCCTGTCCAAGGCCTTCGTTGGCGACGAGATGTTCGAAGCCCACCCCGATTGCCCGCTGTGCTACGCCGAATACCGGGTAAAAGCTGCTCCCGCCACGGGACTGATCGAAGAAGGTGACGTGCTGGACCTGGGTAATCGAACCCTGCAAGTGCTGCACACTCCCGGCCATTCACCGGGCGGCATAAGCCTCTTTGAAGTCTCGACCGGCACGCTGTTCAGTGGTGACATCATCTACGACGGGCCGTTGATCGAAGACGCCTATCACTCCAACCTCGAGGATTACGCCCGCAGCCTGCAACGCCTGCGCACACTGCCGATCCGCACCGTACATGGCGGACATTTCGGGAGTTTTTCCGGGGAGAAGTTGCGCGTGATGATTGACCAGTGGCTGCATCAGCACCCTTGAGGCGGGTGCGCTATCGCGCCTCCGACGATGCGGTCGAAGGCTGCGATCTTTTCACGCCGTGTCGCTTACCGGCGGCGTTGCTGACGCCGACGTTGCTCATCGTCAGTGCGGACAGGCACGGGCTGCAGAGGTGGTTCGATCAAACCAAGCGCGACACCGAGGTCATGGAGCCAGTTTTGCAGTTTCTCTTTCATGGTGCCCCCCTTCAGGGTAGTGCTGAGCGACCGGGTTCTATAGACGCTTCATACAGATAGTAGTCCGAAGTCTTACGCAATGCTCGCCTCAGAGCGCAAAGATCTGTTACCGAATCCATCAAAATCAGCCTCAACCGGGCGGCCACCACCGAACGCCGCCTGTTGCACTTCGATCCAGGCATTGAGGTTGGCGCCGACCATGCCCTTGCGCCACATCAGCCAGGTGGTGGCGCTGGCAAAAGGCTCGGCCAACGGATGCACGGCCACGCTCTCGCGTCCCGGCAGACTGGCCAGCATCGACTCGGACATCAGCGCCACACCGGAGCCGGCAATCACACACGCCAGCATCCCTTGATAGGACTCGATTTCCATCGCCCGGCCCATCGCCGCATGATCATGGGCGAACCAGGCCTCCAGGCGCATCCGGTAGGAGCAACCCTGACGAAAAGTGAACACCGAGCGCCCCTGTACATCCAGCGCGCTGCGCACGGGCGGATGATCGGCTTCGCTGATCAGCACCAGCTTTTCATCACATAACGGCACGCCATCGAGCCCTGCCAGCGCCAGCGGGCCATCGACCAGCGCCGCATCAAGGCGCCCGGTGAGCAAGCCTTCGAGCAACTCACCACTGGGACCCGACTGCACTTGCAGATTCACCGCCGGGTAAGTGCGGTGGTAGCGCGCCAGCAACGCCGGCAGATGAATCGCCGCCGTGCTGTACATGGTGCCAAGCACGAAATCACCGGCCGGTTGCCCGCCCTGCACTGCCGCCTGGGCTTCGTCATGCAGGGCAAACAGCTTGGCGGTGTAGTCCAACAGCACTTTACCGGCGGGCGAAAGCTGCAAGCGCTGACGCTCACGCAAGAACAGTTCTACGCCGAGCTGATCCTCAAGCTGCTTGAGCCGCGTCGACAGGTTGGACGGCACCCGATGCAAGCGTTCGGCGGCGCGGGTGATGGAACCTTCCTCGGCCACGGCCTGGAAGATGCGCAATTGGCTGAACTCCACACCTTTCTCCAAACAAGAACAAGTTACTCACTATTATTCATTTTTAAAGAAAGTCAATCAGTCCTAGCCTGACGGTCATTGCTCCTTTGCAGGAATCCTGATCATGTCGCCGCTTGTTCGCCTACTCGCCAGTTTCATTGCCTTGATGATGGCCATGGGCATTGGCCGTTTTGCGCTCACCCCGCAACTGCCACATTTGCTCAGCGAAGGTCAGATCGACCTGACCGCCGCTGGTCTGATTGCGGCAGCCAATTATCTTGGCTACTTCATCGGCGCTGTGGACGCGATGTTCGCCCGTCGCCCCAGGCAAGTCCGTCAGCGCCTGCTCGGCGGTTTATGGCTGTGCGTGCTACTGACCCTTGCCTCGTTCTGGGCCAAAGGCTTCTGGCCGCATCTGTTTTTGCGCTTCGGCACCGGCGTGGCCAGCGCCTGGGTGCTGGTAATGATCACCGCGCTGAGTCAGCCATTGGCGATGGCTGCCGGACGTCCAAAACTCGGCGCATTGGTATTCGCCGGGCCGGGTTTGGGGATTCTTCTGACGGGTTTGCTCGCACTTGGCTCGAACCTGTTGGGACAAAGCTCTGCGACCTTGTGGCTGTTGTATGCCGGCGTGGGCTTGGCAATGCTGCTGGTGATTCTGCCGATCCTGCCGCAACCGGTCGCGAACGTGGCTGTCGCCCCCACCGCCGCGGCCTCAAACACTGCAGCAATCCCGCGCCTGGGTTTGATCTATGCCTTGTATGGTCTGGGCTACATCATTCCGGCGACCTTCCTGTCGCAAATGGCCAGTGCGCGTTTTCAAGGGCAATGGCAGGCCGACCTGTTCTGGCCGAGCTTTGGTCTGGCGGCCGCCATCGGAGTGGTGCTGGTGAGTCTGCGCCGGCAAAAGCCCGATGCCACGCGTCACTGGTTGATCGCCACGTTGTGGCTGCAAGCGGCCGGGGTCTTCGCGTGCCTGTTGGGCAGCGGTCTCGGCCTGGCGTTGGGGGTCATTCTCTGCGGCACGCCGTTTCTGGCCTGCATGCAACTGGTGATGCAACGCTCACGGGAGCTGGCACCGCATGCCACCCAGCGCAACGCCGGCCTGCTGACCGCGTGCTTCGCCGTGGGTCAGCTCAGCGGGCCATTGCTGGCGGCGCTGAGCAGCCACTTCAGCGGTGGTTTGCAACCGGCATTGATGGTGGCTGGCAGCGGCTTGCTGGTGGCCGGTGGTTTGCTGCTGCGTCCACTCAACGCTCCAGCGCTTTGCGCAAACGACGGCGCACCCACTGTTCTGCGCTGACAAAAGTGATGCCGAGCAACACCAGCACCGCACCGACGACGAAGTTGAAACTCAATGGCTCATCGAGCAGCAATACCCCGAAGGTCACACCGAACAGTGGCGTCATGAAGGAGAACACCGCGAGGTTCGACGCCAGGTAACGGCGCAGCAGCCAGAACCACGTCAGGTAGCTGAAAAACGACACCACCAGCCCCTGAAACAGCACGCTGGCCACTGCCACCTGGGTCAGGTGTACATGAGTGATTTGCCCGCTCAGGGCGGCAATCAGCAGCAAACCGAGAAAGCCGACGATCAGTTGATAAAACAGGGTCAAGGTTGCTGGTGCTTCCGACAGCCGTGAGGCGCGCACGACCACGGTGGTCGCGCCCCAGGCAGCCCCGGCCAGCACGCCGAACGCATCGCCGAGCAGCATCCGCCGGTCCAGATTTTCCCAGGACACGCCCCCGGCAAAAGCCACGGCAATACCGATGAACGCCAGCAGGATCCCCAACCATTGCAACCGTCGCAAACGCTCGCTCGGCAACAGCCAGTGCACGCCCAATGCGGTGAAGATCGGCGCGGTATAGAGGAACACCGACATGTGCGCCGCCGTGGTCAGTTTCAGACCTTCGGCGATGAACAAAAACTCGGTGGCAAACAGGCCGCCCGCCAGCAAACCGCCACGCCAGGTGTTGCCAACCTGGTTCCAGCCACCCTTCCAGCAGATCAGCAACCCCACCAGTAACGCGGAAATTCCAGAACGCCCAGCGGCCTGCATCACGGGTGCGATGTCCGCCGCCGCCCATTTGATCATCACCTGCTGGATGCCCCAGACCAGGCACAGTCCCAGCATCACTTGCAGGGCAAAACCATCGGCGCTGCGCCGAGTGGCTATCACCGCGAAACCTCGCGAACGGTTAACGACATGGCAGTTACTCAATAGAAAAAAATGCCCCGGCATTTGGCCGGGGCAGTCAGTTCAGCTCGGCTCGGCTTGGCTCAACTCAGCTCAATGCGATCCGCGTGAATGACGATCTGGCCGTTCTTGTAGAGCGCGCCAATGGCCTTCTTGAAGTTGCCTTTGCTGACACCGAACAGGCTGCTGATCAGTGCCGGGTCGCTCTTGTCGCTGACCGGCAAGGTGCCGTTGTTGTCGCGCAACTTGGCGAGGATCTTCGAGTTCAGGCTGGTGGCGGCTTCTTCACCCACCGGTTGCAGGCTCAGGCTGATCTTGCCGTCGGCACGAACTTCCTTGATGAAGCCCTTCTCTTCCTTGCCGGCACGCATGAACTTGAAGACTTCATTCTTGTGGATCAAACCCCAATGCTTGTTGTTGATGATCGCCTTGAAGCCCATGTCGGTCGCTTCGGCCACCAGCAGGTCAACTTCCTGACCCGGTTTGTAGTTGGCCGGGGTTTTGTCCAGGTAGCGATCCAGACGCGCGGTCGCGGTGATGCGGCGGGTGTGCTTGTCGAGGTAGACGTGCACCACGCAGTATTCGCCAGCGGTCATCTGCCGCTTTTCTTCGGAATACGGCAGCAGCAGGTCCTTGGGCAGACCCCAGTCGAGAAACACACCAATGCTGTTGACTTCAACGACTTTAAGGCTGGCGAAATCACCGACCTGAACTTTCGGTTTTTCGGTAGTTGCGATGAGTTTGTCATCGCTGTCCAGATAAACAAAAACGTTCAGCCAGTCTTCATCTTCGCTGGGAATATCTTTTGGAATATAACGATTAGGCAGAAGGATTTCGCCATCCGCGCCACCGTCCAGATATAAACCAAAGTTAGTGTGTTTAACCACTTGCAAGCTGTTGTAGCGCCCGACTAAAGCCATTTCCAATACCCTCGTTGCTTGGGCGGCATTCTACCCGTTTTTGCCGGTGCCGTTGCGTGGCCCGCTTGCTTGCAAAGAAAAATCCTCTGCGAGGCTCATTTCTCGTGGGTTTTGCGCCAGAGCAGGGGCCGCTCGTCAGACCGCTCAGACGCTTTTTTCTGATATCGGTAAGCCATACACGATATTTTTCACGCCAGCGTTCTTTTTTAAAACAGTAGCTTAGGCAGTTATTACGAACAGCAACTTATGAATAATCGACACCTACCCTCGGTTATTTCAGGCAGATATTTACCAAGCAATTGTCAAGTATTTCCTGTACGATGCCTGGCCAAGTTAATTTTCTACAGGTTAATGGCCGCCATGCGTGTAAAAGCATCCAACAGCAAAGCAAAGCCAGCTCCAGCCGTTGAAACCAGCGAATCGATCAACGACCAGATCGCTCTTTTCCTCAAGTCCGGCGGCGAGATCCAGCAAATTGCCAAAGGCGTCAGCGGCCAGACATTCGGCCCGTCCAAACAGATCACCCTGGGCAAAAAGTAATATCCCCCTCGCGTTACCCTGGTCCCTAAGCGCTTTGAGCTTCGAAGCGCTAGGACTGGAACCCTCTCCCCCCAAGCAACATCCTGCAAAGCCAAACGCACGTTCTATTGATCGGCTGAGCTGTCGGGTCCATCCTGCGTTCAGACACCAGAACTACGCCCTTGCAAGGATTGGCTCATGTCGCGCTGGTTCAAACACCTGGCTCTGCTCCTGACCCTGTGCCTCGCACTGCCGGCCTGCAACCGCATGGGCATGGCCTATCGCAATCTCGACGTGATCATTCCCTGGACGCTCAGCGACTACCTGGACATGACCAGCGAGCAGAAAGACTGGCTCAACGAACGTCTCAAGGAACACCTCAGTTGGCACTGCTCCACGCAATTGCCCGGCTACCTCGACTGGCTCGATCGTTTGCAGCGGATGGTCGAAACCAATCAAGTCACGGACGCCGCGCTGCAAGCCAGAATCCTCGAAGCCAAGCAAGCCATCGCCCAAACCACCCGGGAAATCACCCCCTCGGCAGTCCAGTTGTTGCAGGGATTGAATGACCAACAGGTCGATGAGATGAAGCAGGCCTTCGCCAAAGACTTGCGTCAGCGTCAGGACCAATATGTAAAACCGCCGCTGGCACAGCAGATCAAACATCGCATCGAGCGGATGGATAAACGCCTGGGCGACTGGCTCGGACCGCTGAACAATGCTCAGGAACAGCGCGTTGTTGCCTGGGCCAACGCGCTGGGCGAGCAAAACCAGCAATGGATCGCCAACCGCGCTCATTGGCAGGCACTGTTCAGCGCTGCGGTGGAACAACGCCACAACAGCGACTTTGCGCAACGCATCGAAACCCTGTTGGTCGATCGCGAGACCCTATGGACCCCGGCCTACCGTCAGGCTTACGCCAACACCGAAGCCCAGGCGCGCAGCCTGATCGTCGACCTGATGGCCGACAGCACTGCCGATCAACACCAGCATCTATTGAAGAAAATCGACAAGGTACGCAGTGATTTCAGCGCATTGAAGTGCTTGAAGGCAGCGGGTGCTTCTTAAATGCCGGCAACCGATTGGCAGCTTGTCGATTCCAGTGTCGGTCAAACGACTAGGCTGTGTAAGCCACAAAACGCCAACCTCGCAGGAGGGAAAGTCATGAACAGCGTGCAACAGCACAAAGTCGTGTCCCGAGAAGAATGGCTCGCGGCCCGCAAACAGCATCTGATTCACGAAAAGGCCTTTACCCGGGAACGCGACAAACTCAGTGCCGAACGTCGAGCACTGCCTTGGGTGAAAGTCGACAAGAACTACGTGTTCGAAGGCCCCGACGGGCGGCAAAACCTCGCGGATCTTTTTGGAGGCAACAGCCAACTGATCATCTATCACTTCATGTTTGCCAAGGGTTGGGAAGAAGGCTGCCACGGCTGCTCGTTTGTCTCGGATCACATCGACGGCGCCAATCAGCACTTGGCCCACCATGACGTCTCGCTGGTGGTGGTTTCCCACGCGCCATTGGCCGAATTCCAGGCGTTCCGCAAACGCATGGGCTGGCAGTTCAAATGGGTCTCATCGGCCGGCAGTGACTTCAACGCCGACTACAAGGTGACCATCAGCGAGCAGGAACTCGCGGACGGCACCGCGACCTACAACTACGATAAAAGCACCAGCACCGAAGGTGAACTGCCGGGGCTGAGCGTGTTTTATCGCAACGACGCCGGGGAAATCTTCCACACCTACTCCACCTACGCTCGCGGCCTGGACCTGCTGGTCGGCGCCTATAACTACCTCGACCTGACGCCCAAGGGCCGCAACGAAGAGCAAGGCATGAAATGGGTGCGCCATCATGATCGTTATGAAGACGAACCGAGCGCCAAATCCTGCGGTTGCGAGTAACTCAGAGTCAGCCTTGCCTCTGTCGGGCGAGGCTCGCTTATCAGGTCCGACGCTGACAACAAGGACACTTCGATGAACGTCACCTTGATAGAACTGCCACCCGCCCGCGTCGCCTACCTGCGCTACACCGGCCCTTACGGCCCAGGCATCGGCACCTTCTGGCGCGAGACCGTCGCCCCGTGGATGATCGAAAACGATCTGCTGAACAAAGTGCGTTATGGCATCGGCCATGACGACCCAAGCGTCACCCCGGCCGCATATTGCCGTTACGACGCTTGCGTCGAGGTCCCGGAGGGTTTCAATGCGGCCTTCCCGTTCGCCGTCACCACCCTGCCCGGCGGTCTTTACGCGGTGGCCCGCTTCAAAGGTCCGGCCTTGCAGATTGCCGCGGCATGGGGCGAACTTTGCGCTCAGTGGATGCCGGCCAGTGGCCTGGACTACGACAAACGCCCCAATTTCGAACGCTACCCGGTGGATGCTTCCTACGACCAGAAGACCGATGTGATGGAAATGGATATGTGTGTGGCGGTGAAGAAGCGCTAGACCTACGCCTGTTGATGTACCTCCTCACGCAGGCGTGCTCAAGTCTCTCCAAGGTTTTACGGGAGCTTGAGCCGTGCCTCACGAGACATACGCCATCAGGTTGATCTTGTTGCCATTGACTGATTGCCACTCTCAAATTTTAGCGGTAGATGACTCAGACAACGCGGTCTCTTCTCGATGACAAATAGCCATCAAAATGATACTTTTACGCCATCATTCAGAGGGGATTCAGCGCAGTGGATATGGCCGGTATACAACCAAATATTCGAATGACAGAGACGGTAGTCACAAAAAACAACCATTCGCTGAAAGCATTCAAAGATGACCTGATCACTCAAAAAATAAAAAAAAGGGGCATTTATGAAGGTTTGCCACTTTCGCTTGTCGCCAGAATCCTGCAAAGAATTGAAAACGCTGTGGTCCTGGATATCGGAGCGAATATTGGCAATCACGCCTTGTCGTTTTCTCTGGATGCCGCCCGGGTCTACGCGTTCGAACCCGTCAAGTCCACCTTCAACCTGTTGAAGGAAAACATAGAACATAACCGCATTGACAATGTGACCTGCTTTAACTACGGACTCTCGGACACCGATGCTTCGGCAGAAATATTTGTTGATGAGACCGGCAATATAGGTGGCTCGAGCATTGAGTACAAAGGCCAGAAATCCTGCGCCGAAGTCATCCAGCTTGCCTGTGGCGATAGCTGGGCCGAATCATTGGCCGGCACTATAAATAAAATCGACTTTGTCAAAATAGACGTCGAAGGGCATGAACCCAAAGCACTCAAAGGCCTGAAAAATACGCTACTGAAGTTTCGACCGCTCGTCATGCTCGAATATAACGATAAAGCCAATATCGAAGCTTTCAAAAAGATGAACATATTTGACTCATACTTTCCGGACTATCAGATATTCGTACTAGGCAACAGCTTTGACCCTGAGTATTACGAACAGCGAAGCCTGGCTAAAGTGAGACGCTTTGTGGCTCGTACCGTAACCAGAAAATCCGTAAAGCTCTACGCTTTCGATCCATCAAGGCTCTATCACAACCTGTTGTTGGTCCCGAAAGAGAAGGTTTCTTTCCTGGCACAAAAAGATTTGAAGTAAGCCACTTTCGGGCTTCAGCGAACGAAGATAGGGTGCACGGTTTTCCTGGATAAAAAGTCAGGCTCTGAGTCGGCAGGAAAGCCGTGGTTTCCTCTAATAATGGGTGCCCCCTTTTTGCTATCAAACAGGACGAATTTATCTTCGACAACCTTGCTCAGGCGCCGGTAAATAAATCAGCGGCGCGCTTTTCCTGTTAATCCCGCCCAGTTGCGTTCATCGCAACCGGCGATCGGTATCTGCGCACACGGCAACTGTCAGTCTCGGAACAAACCTACAAACAAACCACCTGCGTCGGACCTTAGGGCGATTGACTGCCACAGCCTCACTCCCTATCCTCGCGCCTGTCACGACTCATTCGTGATCGGGTTTGACGGCTC
Organism: Pseudomonas sp. GW822-FHT06B12; assembly: GCF_058799675.1. Taxonomy (NCBI): domain Bacteria; kingdom Pseudomonadati; phylum Pseudomonadota; class Gammaproteobacteria; order Pseudomonadales; family Pseudomonadaceae; genus Pseudomonas; species Pseudomonas sp. GW822-FHT06B12. The sequence continues at coordinate 89,566 of NZ_JBXALR010000017.1, read as the reverse complement.
GGCAATTCCAAGATGCGCATGGTTCCTCAACTTTGCTCGTGCACTTGTGTGCCCGCTGCACAGCTTAATGGTAACTGTGTGCGGGGCACTTTCGAGTGCGCCGGGTATCTTGGACCGGTCCGTCAACCTGCGCACAGTTGCCACCCATTCGTTTGACGGCGACCCAGTGGCAGCTCTCTGACTTCCAAGGAGCTACACCCATGACCGATCCAACCACCAAATTTACCCCCTTCGCCCGCTGCGACCACGTCGACCATTACCTGTTCGCCGTTCAGCCCGACATCCCGTTACTCGACGCACTCGAACACGCCTCGGTCTACCTGAGCTGCGCCGAAGCCCTCGCCCATCAAGCCCCCACCGCCACCCGCCCGGAACACATCGTCTCGTTACGCTGGGCCAGCCAGCAGATGCTCGGCACCGCACGCTCACTGGTTCAGGCGTCGATCGACGGACTGCACGCCGCCCAACCGGGAGATGACGCATGAACCCGCACATGCCGATGACCAACAACGATTGCGATATCCCGGTGCTGCTGGTCGCCACCCAAGCGCCTCTGGATGTGCTGCACAGCAACGCCGCTGCACGGTTTCTGGCGGTCACGCAGATGATGGAAAGCCTGGCCAGCCTCGACATTGCCCATGCCAAAGGCGCAGACGTGCAGCAAATCGCCCACGCAGCGGCCATGCTGCTGCGTGATGGTTGCGATGTGATGGATGTGTTGGGGCGCCAGATTCGGGCGCAGCACTGAAGTAACGCATAGGCTGTTTCCGCACTTTGCGGGGAGGAGCTGATGAGCCTCAGGTCGTGCGTGCAAAATCTTGCAAAACGATGGTGTTCAACGCCGTACCCCGCGATAACTATGTACCTTATCGCGGGGTACGATTTGTTTGTTGATGCAAGCACGTCGATCGGCAAGGGCCGAGGTACGGAGGAATGGGCACCCGAAGAAGGTTAAGTAAGTGCCATTCAAATCCGTCCCCTTTTCCCTGATTAATGGGCGTCCTATTTCCTAGTGTTGTTACAAAAACCGAAATTTCCAATAGTCATTACCTGCCTTTACCCAGTATCGTTCATTATCAGGAATCAGAAAGCTGAAATCCGCACACTCGGAGATCCAATCTGAATAGGCAAGGTCTTCATGAGCGCGCCCATAATCCAGATGCATATATATTCTTCGATCAAAATTTATATAAAACTTCGGAAGCCGTGAAGAAATGACATTGGCATGCTTAAAGTCAGACGAGCTTAACGCCTCACCCGTTAAATAGTGTGCCTCAACCTTCTTAAAGATATCGCCGCCACCCCCAATAAAGCTCTCAAGTTCAAACGAAGATAGGATTTTTTCATTTGAACTCTGTAAATACTGCGGAAAATTATCCGCATTCATTCTCAGAACGCCCGCTCTAAATTCCTTACAAGCAAGATCATACTGTTCCTGGGTAATATCCCCACCATCGAGGTAGGCACGATAATCTTTTTCCGCATCAAGACAAAAATTATATTTTTCATCCACAATCCAAAAGCATCTCCCCAAATGAACAAAAAAGCAGACACTTTTTTCGCCATTCCAGAGATCATCGAAAACCGATTTATTCAATGTCATTTCCCGAACTCCTTGAGAAACTCATCTTGGGTATAAATACGCGCATTACTCGAGTTTTTTTCGAGCAGCGATTCCCAAACCTTAGGTAACTCCAACGAGTAACCTGGCTGACCCGGATCTACTCTTTTTGGTGCGTCAGGATCTCTTGGAATACCAGGAACCGGTTTCTGAGGTATCACTCTGTCCATAATTTCCTTATGAAGGCCGGCATCAACGTCTAAAACTGCTCCACTGGCGAGGCAAATGATTCCCACCAAACGGCAGATGGGAAAGCCCAATCCGGCTTTTTGTCCACGAGATTGTGGATACGCCTCTTGGTTGGCCAGCGTATCCGGCAGGGTGACCGTGGTGCCATCCACAAGACGCACAGGTCGCCCCATCCAGCGCCATGACGGCGGTGCCTTGTTGCTCATTGATGTGCCGGTGGAGCGCACAAAGTCGAAACCATCTCTACCGGCAACCGTGCTCGGGCTTTGCAATAAGCCCCGGTATGAACGCTGCTGGGCTTTAAACCATCGCAGGAACGCTTGATCGACAAGTCATTCACCGCATTCTGGCAAGAGCGATCAGCATTCATCGCCTGGGCCAAAAACATCGACAGTGTTTCGGCCGGAGGGAACAGCCGCTGACGATGTTTGGGTATCGTTGACTCAACGCGTTGCAGTAGCTCTGGATCGCTGAGCAACTTGAAGAAGGCGTGAGCATTACTGTGGGTGGCGTGTTGACGAATGCGCTGCTGTTGATGCCTGACGATTTGACGTCTACGATTCACTCGGGCTGGTCCTTGCTCTGTGGGTGTGTGTTCGCAACTATCACCGTAGACCAAGGCCAGCCTTTTTTCATTTTTTTGCAGTCACATCAGCTAGTTAGCTGCTAAGTAAGCGCCATTCAAATCTGTTCCCTTTTCGCTTCAGTTACGCGCCTCTTATCCAATAACACTAATTAGCTTACTCTCCAAAACACTTGCAGACTTTACAGCATCAGGCTCATCTACCAAAGATCCTCCATTCTTAACCAGAATCGAGCGCATTTTCTGCGCCAGTAACACATTATTGCTCCAATAGGATGACGACAAACGCGCAACCGCCGCCAACAACTCTCCATCATCTATATAACCTGAAAGCAGGTCTTTACCAAGAACATCAACCACCAAAGGCAACAACTCCGATGAGAATAAGTCCTGCCTCACCGCGCGGCACAAATCCTCAATCTGAAGATCTTCAATAGGTATATCGCAAACCGACAGATACCATTGCGTTAAAGAAGAGGGATCATCCTCGGGTTGCCACGTGCTATTAAGACCAGCGGCTATTGAACGAAATGTTTTTTTCATATACCCCCCATAACTGCGTTTTCAATACGTTTTATCGCATCAAGTGCAGCCTGCCGTGCGGCTTGCGCCTCTGGATTATTGACATCTTTTAACCTGTAAGAGGACCAAAAAGGGGACGCCCATTAGCCGGTCCTACGTCAAGATCCAAAGCCTGCATCAACTGCCCCCCAGAGTCTTTTGCGCCCTTTGCACTATTACAAAGGATGATCTTTCAGATAGGCACTAATATCTTCGCTTGCGATTCCCGGAGCTCCTGCTTGAAGCCATTTCTCAAATCCCTCAGGAAAGGCGGTTAAATACTTTCCATCTTTATAAGCTCCTGAAGAAGAAACACCAAATCCCGAAACAAATCTTAAATGATGCACTGCAATCACCCATAGCCCCCGCAACTCTGGTTCTTGAGGAGCACCTAAAGACGCCTCAGAAATGTAAGGAGAGTCCCCTTCAACAAAATCCAACACATCTTTAGCTCGCCCGACACTAATTAGATTTTTTATAGTATCTATCTTTCCCAAAACACGCCTCGCTCATCAAAAAGCAAAACAAAAAAGGGAACGGCGATTTATTTTCGACGACCAAAATCGTTTATCAATAAATAAATCTACCCCTTTTTCGCAGGGTTCGACCGGTTCAACCGATCAGGTTTAGCGAGGAAAACACCCTACCGTTAAAAAGCAGGGCGGGTAGGCTTTGGATCTTGACGTAGGACCGGCTAATGGGTGTCCCCTTTTCTTTGCGGCGCGCTGCCGTCGGCGATGATCGCCAGGCTTTTACCGGCATTGAGCGTGCTTTGCTTGGCGGTCTGGCTGTCGTACTCGCTGGTGCTGGTGTTGTGGGTGCTCGCCAGTTCGGTGCCGATCTTGATCAGCGAACCCTTGCTGGCAGAACCACCTTTCTTGTTCGCATAGCCCGACCGACCATGGAGCGGTTACGCTGTTACTGCGACGACCCCATGTACGTCACCCGCGCAGCTCTATGGCCGCTCGTACAGGCAGGCTCAGTACATGCAATGCGCGGCCGAACACCTGATTGGCTTAACCGCGAATGCGGCGCTCAGTGAACTCATAATCTTCCTGGCAATCGCCGGAAGGGTCTGACGCCACATTCACGTAATGCACCGTGTCGGCATCGATCAACTTGTAGGTGTAGACATCTGGCAAACGCACTCCATCAGTTCTCAATTCATTCTTGCCATTGGCAGCCAACCAGCTGCCATGTTCGGTTTGAATCGGCTGGGTCTGCTGGGCATCCCGGAAAAAGGTGACGGTGAAGCTGCCGTCGGGCTTGAAGTCATTGTTCCAGGATAGGAACTGGCATTTGCCGTTTTCTGCCCGCAGGCCTTTCCATGAACCAATCAAGGATGGATCGTTGGCCGGTTTGTTGGCGGCACAGCCACCTAGAGTTGCTGCCAGGACGATAAGGGTCAGGGAGAAATTCCGTTTCACGTAGTGCTTCCTTCTTCAAATGGATTCTGTGTGTTGCGATGGCTCAGCGTTGACTCAAATCCGGCCTCAAAGGCCCGGTACGCTCGCGACGGGAATACGCGTTTCTGACTGAGTGACATCGTAGACATGCTGTTCACAGCGGTCATCCACAAACTGAAACTCCACCAGATAAACCTTGCTTCGTTCCGGTGTGAAAGTGCTTCTAACCGGGCCACATCGGTAGACACGCCCAATGCTCTCGTCTCTGGCGTAACCCGATACCACGAACGGTTGATCGGCGTCGGCCTGTACTTCCAACTGCGGGAAGTGCTTCAACGTTGCGCTGTGGACCGTTTCGTTGAGCGTGGCAATCCAGCCAAACACCTTGCCCCGGCCGGTATCCGCCACAGTTCCCTGCACATCCATTCGCTGGTCAGGATCCGTTGCGCGCCTGATCGAAAACTCTACTGGGTAGATGGCACCCGACGCTTTCATGATGACCTTGGCGTGTTGCGTATCGACGGTCACTTTGTCCTGGTGCAGTTGGATGCCGTTATTGAGCAAACTGGGGGAAGAGTCTCTGACGTTGGATTTACACCCTGGCAACGTCAGAATCAGGCTCAACATTAGCAGTGAAGTTTTTTTCATGAACACTCCATGTACATCATTAAAAATTACTTGCCGCCCGACTGGGGTGTCTCAGGAGCAGACAACGTTGCCCGTTCCTTTTGCACCTCATCAGCAGCCGTGAGAAGAAGGGACCCTTTTTGCTTTTTGCAAAACTTTGGATTTCAAAACACCGGCTGATAGGTTGCAACGCCTTGTTGCGCCGACCGGTTGAGCGCCCCCCCTTTTTCGGTGCTAATCAATCCCCTCTGTCCACATGACAATGAATTCTCGATCATGTCGCTTCTTTGTTAGCCAGATGAAGAAATCGTCAAATTGCTCTTCTGACCAAGGATCCAACGGATCAAGTTCCACAACTGAATATTCGAATATAAGGGTGCCTTGATCTAAACCGACAAAGCTAACTTCGTTAACACCTACTTTCCTTTGAACCGACACATTCCATGACGGATCAGTAAAGAAATACTTGCTATCATTGACGAATAGAATAGGCCCTTCGACTGAGGAATAGACTCCGACAAACCCGCCGGGAAATCCGACATAAAAAGCCTTGCTTCGCGGCTTGCATTGACCAACATCTTCTTCTGAAATCGGATTGTAATTTTGATCGCACGACAGAACAAATCGCCTGTCATTTTTATGTCGCAAATAAATATGCCCCATGATCATTACCGCCCTATTAAGTGCATATATTGTTGAATATATGATTCAGGCTGTTTCTGTAGCCATTCACCAAACTTCCCGAGCAGAATATCAACATTAGGATTTGGTCGAGCTGCCGACTGAATGATGTCAGTGTAGGTACGACCGTTATTGACCAAATAATCAACGGTTGGCCCTAGCGGATCGTTGTAGCGAGCTTGATTGACTTCATAAATATAATCCCTAAGCGGCTCAGGTGTTAGATCCTTATATTCAACACCAAGCTGTCGCCTTGCCAGGTTGGCGTCCGTTGCGAGGCCGCGAAGCTCATCTTGTGTCATGTCGGGCTTTATCCTTTCGGCATAAGAAGAAAGATCAGCAACTTTCTGCTCATATTCTTGCCGTAATGGGTTCGCCTTAACGTTGGAGCCCAAGCTATCAATTAGTTGTTGCTGAAAAAAGGGGACAGATTTATTTACGACAACAAAAATCGATTATCCACAAATAAATCCGGCCCCTTCTCTCATAACAGCCATACAGAAATCAATTTATTTGACATTGACCACCATGGTCATGGCAAGCATATCGCCGAGACGTCGCCTAAACCCGAAAAACACAAAGACCGCGTCTAAAATACTAAACATTACTTTCGGAGCGTTTCGTAAAAGCGACTGAAAAATCGTGCACTTCGTATTCACAGGAAATCCTACTACGGACATCTTCAACAACCGTTTACCCACACTCTGGCCGTTCGGTAGAGCATCACAAAACAGAAAATAGCTGATCGCGAGAACCAGCAGAATATTATTTATCACGTTGTAAAAAATCGCGACGCCGTAGGAGCTACTCGCCATGAGTATATAACCAATCAATCCTTTCAAAAACATCAGAACAAACACAATAGACAGATCAATAAAATATCCAGCCAAGCGTTTGCCCGGACTGGCCAAATCGTATAACGGCTTCAATGCTTCGGATTCAGTATTACGCATCAAGCTCTCCACCATCTGAAAAACACAAAAAAAATCGGCCAAAAGCAAACTTAGTTAATCCTTAAGAAATGTGGTTTGTCCCTGAGGCCCCCCTCAGGATCCATCCTAGTTCATGCCTTCCTTTTTAGAATCGACCAACTAACTTGTTATATCTCTCACAAACCATGTTATAAGACAGAACAGAGTCATCTACATCGTGCAATACACAGTTCCAGAGCTTACCAAAACTCAATATAACTTCTAGACACATCAATCTAGATTTTTGAGTAAAATCTAATCCAATCTCAATTATCGTCTGTGGAACCGCTCCCAGTACGCTCTGCCATTCCAGCATATCCTCAGCATCACAAAAATCCTCAAAAACGTCTTTTGACAACATCGCTAGCCATATATCCGACTCACCTTCACTCACTCCCCCCCGAGGGGACTTGCCATATTTGATCGAACCACCAACACTACGTATAAACCCCTGAAATTCATCCGTAGTCAGTATCTCCGAAGAAATGATCATTGCAGAGCCCCCCATGATTACAAACCTCCTTTGCTTGCACCACATTCAAAAAGTTGCTCAACGCTATCCACAACCTTAACACCTAATTTTTCGCACGCCTTTATCTGCTGAGCTTTAACGAAATTTGGGGCAAACAAAATTAAGCAAAAAAGGGGACAGTTTTATTTACGACAACAAAATTCGCCCACAAATAAATCTGCCCCCTTTTCCTTTCCACTATCAAATAATACCTAAAAGCTCCAAATCCAACTTAACTTCTTTTGCATCAGAGTCTGAAAGCTGCGCTAAGAGCGTTGCCAATCCATGCATATCGATTAGCTCTTTTATGTCTTTCGAAGCAATATCATATGCAGCTTTAGGTTCTCTGCCAGCAGAAAGCATAAGCCCAGCAGTATAAAGCATAAGCTCTTCTATTGGACTATTAAAACTACCGTCCATTTCATTTAATGCATACCCAACTTCCAACTCTCCCTCAGCCCAAGAAAACCCCGACCTCTTATTCTTTCTAAGCTTAAGTCGACAGTAGATTGGATAATAGAAAAATATCCTTTGCTGCACTTCCTTATAACTCAACAACACAGACATAAATCAGTCCCTCAGCACTCTACGACCATTAGGATTAGCGAGCACATTCACATCAATATTTGGGAAGCGAGCCTTGAACTGTGAAATAGCATCACTGCAGCTAGCACAAACCTTTAATTCGCTAAAGATATCTATTGTTCCACTAGCACCTTTATTGCCACCCAGCATATCTGAAACATTATCAAGTATCTTGTATTCAGCATCTGTAGCCCTATCTATAGGACGACCTTTTGCGTTATTAATTGTTTTCGGGAAAAAGGGGACAGATTTATTTTCCCACTCCAGGCTTTTCCCTTGGCCGGCCTTGACCTCGACGCTCTATTCGAATCCCCGCAATCTGTTCTACTTCATCGATAAAACGTCCCGTCCCGGTTAGCTGTCCACGCTGTAGAGCTTCACGAATAAGCCTTACTTCTTCGCTGGAAACAGCTTGTCGTACAAAACCCTCATAATTTTTGTACCGTTCCAGGCTGGTATCACCCAACACATCAAAACAGGCGTCAGTATCTAGCCAATCGCTATCAGGCAGATGGCCCACACGCGCCCGGTAACTCGACCAAGGGTAGTCCGCCGCATCAGCTACCATGCATGCGCGTACCGGATTCAATTCAATATAGCGACAGCATGCCAACAGATAAGTATCGGATTGCACCACACTGGACTTGTACCGACTCTCCCACAGCGTACCGGTACGACCCTCCAACCGATTGCGGTAGCGAGTGGCACGCGCCGCCAGCGCCTTCATTAGCTGCCCCAGTCCTGCCACCGATTCGCTTGGCGCCAACAACAAATGGACATGATTGGTCATCAGGCAGTAGGCATACACCCTTACCCCAAATACCTCCTTAAGTTCTCGAAGGTCGGCAAGATAACGCTGATAGTCCTCGGTAGCAGCAAACACCACCTGACGGTTATGACCGCGTTGGACAACGTGATGCGGGTAGTTCGGCAAAACAATGCGTCCCATCCTGGGCATGAGCAACCTCCTTCCATGGAGTTTTCAGCCTAGCAAATCAGCGGAAAATAAATCTGTCCCCTTTTCCGCATAAATATAATCCCTAAGTACAAAAAGGGGACGCCCATTAGCCGGTCCACTCGTTTGATGGCATGTTTGGGGTAGGCCCGGCCCGGCATGAAACGCCCAAGCCCTGTCAGAGTGAGCCGACGACCTCGGAGTAATGCGCCGACACAACACATCAACGTTTTCAGACGGCGAGGATGGACAGTGGGAAGTGCTTGAGCGAGCGCGCTGTGTAAAAATCGGATGGCCTACATGGGATCGGGATCTTGTTTTTGTGTGGTGCAATACAAGCTGCCGACCCGTGCAGGTCTCTTCAATTCCTAGGTTCTTGATTTGTCGTAAGAAAAAGCGGAGATTTCTCAGGGTCTGTCCCCTTTTCGCGCTCCACTAAATGGCAGTTTAGATTTCAATTTCCTGAGTCATCCCCACCGCTGGTTTCAGCTTGATAAAATTAAGCCATGCCAATAGAGCCATCTCAAACGAGCCTAGACTAAGTAGCTCGAAATAATTTTCATCATGGAGTGAGTAAATTTTTACCTGCTCCTTCGTTAATTCAGCTCCCCAGGCATCGCGACTCCAATCTGCAAAATCAACCTTAGACTTCTTAACTGATTCTATTCGATTCATACCCTCATCTAACCACGACACGGTATCCAGAAATATTTGCCCTCCATCGTCAGTTAAGAGACAGGCTAGCGGGCTAACGCCGTCTTTATTGACAACGCTTGAACTACAGCTCGGTGAAAGAGATCCAACTGACTCTTCCCATGAAAAATGCAACTTCATTTTACGCACCTAAAGTTTTGGATAGACAGTAGTTTTCGGACTTATATACCCCTCGACTCGGACACCACTAGGGGTCGTTCCGGTCCATTTATTACCTACAACTATTCTGTTTTGGAAGGCCCCGTCCACTTCAACTTTTACTCGATCTGCGGTCCAAGAATCGGGAAACAGTGTAGACATACCGCCATTGTTCGTCTTAGGCAAAAACTGTCCTGGATTAGCTGGATCTGCCACCTGAATTTTAGCGCTATAAACACCTTGCGCATTCGGTGTTGAGGCTGTACCAGGAATCACTTGAACATCACCCGTTACTGTTGAATGTCCGCCAACGACATTGCCATTTGGCTTTACTTCAGCACTAAGTATATGACCATCAAAATCAATCGGAGCAGTAACTTTGCTTACAGATAGTGAGGCTTGCGCATTGAGATCAACTGCGCCTTTTGCAACATTTCTATCTACTAAAGCACCGGCTTCGGCGTCTGTGAAGGCACTGCTCGGATTCAGATTACTCGATACAGGCCCTTTTGCACCCGCCCCAACCTCAGCCAGCTTTCCAATCCGACCTTCCGGCAGCAGCAGATTGACTGCCATCTGCGCATCATATTTGGCTCGAACCGCCGCGCTAGCAGCTGTGTCGCCCTGCAGCTGATACAGATAGGTCAGTATTTCTACGTCATTCTTATTCTCACGATAGCTGCTCCACAGCCTATCGGGGCTCGCCATCGAGAACAATAGACCGTTTGCGATCTGGCTCGTTGTATCTGCGGGGTGGTTGAAAAGGCTATTGCCCAGTGCCCAGAAATTGGTAGCTGCACCTGTAGTAGCATCCCAATACCCCTGTGCAGACCCCTTCAGAACACCTGCAGTATAGGCACCAAGACTGTCACGGAAATTCAGATTTTTGTCATAAAAATCCTGGTTACGATAGCTCTCAACTGTTGGTAAAAAATTGAAGTTTGGGTTCAGATATTCGCCGTTAAGGCGGTTATCCGCATACGCTTCCGGGTGAGTGACGCTGTAATTTTGAAGCAGCCGAACGGTTTCTTCTGGGGTGTAGCTTTTTTTATCACTGAGCAGTGGAAAACCGTTGACCGTCGCAGTGACATCGTAGGTATCCGCCAACGGCGCTAATGCAATGCCCAAATGCTTGAGTGTGATGTCATCGGGTGCCGACGCTTTGGAGTCAACGACCTTACGCCAGCCCGCATCTGTGTAGTACACCAATGCTCTCGCCAAGCGCGCCTCCGCCTCGGCTTCCGTGATGCCTGCGTCCTTGGCCAACGCTTCCGCTTGCGCCTCAAGCCGCGGAATCTCCGCGGGGTGCATCTGACGGTTATACAAATCAACGCTGGCTGCGGTCCTGGCCGCCGATATCTGCGCTAAGGTATTTCCGCCCGATGCTGCGGCCCCAACACTCCCTGCAATAAGAGTGGAGAGAGCTTTCAACTGACTATCGGGTACGCCACTCTTTTTCAATGCATCGGTGATGATTGGCATCAACGCCGCAGACGTAGCCGCGCCGCTGGCGCCACTCAGTGCATTCCCGGAAGACAGACCTTGCACAGCACCCGCCAGGGTATGCAGTAAGACTCGTGCTGCACCACCTTCGGCCCAGGCTGCTTGTGAGCTTTCATCCTTGTTTTTGATCGCGTTTTTTAATTGATCGTTGGCATAGTCGCCAATTTTCTTGTAGGTATCAGCAGCGGTGGTATTGGCGACGATACCGACCGCCGTACCTCCACTCACGCCCCCCATGCTTGCAGCGATCAGGCCGGCAGCAACGTCAGCCATGATTCGTTTGTCGCCACCAATATCCCAGCGTTTGGCTTCAGCAATGGCCGTCTGTTTTTCTTCATCGGAAGCCGCCGAATTTACTTTTTCGTCTGCGGCCTGCTTTTGTGCCTTCGCTACTTCGCTGATGATGCTGTTAGAGAGCGCAACGGTGCTCTGAATAAGATCAATCCGCTCCTGCATCGCCTTTTCATCAGGCTTATCCAGCTTCTGATTGGCGTTTGCGGTATCCCTATTCAGCCCGACCAGATCATTCGCACCCTCGGCGTTACGCACGATGATCGTGCCTTCGCTGACCGCACTGCGGGTGCTGCTGTGGTCCGCATCTGTCAGCGACAGCGGAACGCTACCGCCCAGGATCGTGCCGGAGTTGCTTCCATAGGACGCCGTGAAACCAGCCGACTGGCTCTTGATATCGCTGGTATTTTTGATGTCGCTGACGATCAGACGATCGGTGCTGAGCAGGTTCTTGTCCGCGGACGCCTCACTGGCTATCACCGCGCCCTGCAAGGTGGTCTTGTCACCGACAGTGATGTCGTAGCCACCCTTGCCGGCGAACAAACCGCTCTGGTCCGTCACGGCCTTGTAGTCGCTGTTCATGTTGCCAGCGGCCAGGCTTGCGGAAGCTGTCACTGGTGCGCCGTAGCAGAACGGCGGAATGCAGATGCTCCCGCCGAAACCGGCACTGCCCTGTTTGCTCTTCTGGGTCTCGGTGTCCTGACGCGAAGTAATGGTGAGGTTGCCATCGACCTGCGCCTGGATGCTATCAGCACGCACCTGCGCGCCTGCCAGGGTGGTGTCATTCCCACTGTGCAGGGCGAGAGAGCCGGTATCCAGAGTGCTATTGACTTGAGTAACGGAACCACCGGTGCCCATGCTCTTGGCGATTGATGCCCCCAGGTCGAGGGTGAACCCATTCTGCTCGCCGAGGTTGAAGCTGACGCCAATGGCGGTTCTGTTGTTACTACTGTCATTGGCCCAGTTAGCCGTGTTTTGTGCGCTTTCCAGGGTGATGTTGTTTTTAGCCAGCAATACGGTATCGGCGGCTTTCAAGCTGCTGCCAATAACATGAATATCACCCGCCGTTCCCGGCGCGCCGCCATCGGCGATGATCGCCAGGGTTTTGCCGGCATTGAGCGTGCTTTGCTTGGCGGTCTGACTGTCGTACTCGCTGGTGCTTTTGCTGTGAGTGCTCGCCAGCTCGGTGCCAATCTTGATCAGCGAACCGTTACTGGCCGAACCTTGCTTGTCCCCATAATCCGCGCCGGCACCATCGGCACCGGCCGCCATACCGCCCAGACCATTGAACGCCATCGCCGCCTGAGCCAGCTTCACCGCCTTGAGTCGCGGATCGTCGGCGTTGTTCGCCGCTTTGACCGCACTGCGAATGGTATTGACCGTATCTACAATCGCGCCGCCAACCACCCGTCCCACAGCCAGGCTGCTGGATTTGTCGGTGCTGCTCTGGCTCGCGCTTTCCATACCGGCAGCGATGGTCACCTTGGAACCGATCAGGCTCATGTTCTTGGTGCTGACCAGGTCGCTGGCGATCACGCTCAGTTCACGGCCACTGGTGAGGCTGACGTTGCCCTCACTGGAGCCGATAGTGCTACCCGTCAACGTGGTTTGAGACGACTTGCCGGTATGGTTCTGGCTGCTGACCGACAGGTGCTGGTTGCCGGTAATGTCATCCAGGCCCAGGTTGTTGGCGGTGACTATCCCCATCAGGTCGCGGTTCTTTTCCTTGTGCAGTTCATTGCGTGTGAAGGTGTTTTCAGCCGCATTGATGGTCAGGTCGCGCCCGGCCTGTACCGTCAGATCCTGGGTACTGACCAGGGACGAACCGGTGATGGTGGCGTCACGACGGGCGGCGACATCCACGGTATTGCCCGAGATAACACTGCCGACTGCCTTGGTTTGGGTTTCAGCGAGCTGGTCCTGCATCTTGCTCGACTTCAAACCGCCCCAACTGCTTTTACTGGAGCTCTTCTCATGGCGGGCGCTGTTGGAGTCGGTGACCGCAACAATCTGCACGTCATTGCCCGCGACCAGTTGAACGCCGCCTTTGTCCGCCGCGACCTCGCTGCCTTTGATCAGCAGGTCTTTACCGGCCAGCAAAACGCTGTTGCCCCCTGAGGTCACCGCGCTGGCGATGTTGGTCGTGCTGGCAACTTCATCGAGCTGACTCTTCTTGCCTGATGAGCTTTTCTTGGTTTTGCTGTAGAAGCTGTAATCGCTGTCCTCGGCAGACTGGAGTGTCAAGTTGGCGCCAGCCACCAGATACGCCTCATCCCCCGCACTCACCCGACTGGCAATCAACCCCAGATCCTTGCCCGCACTCAGCGCAACACTACCGCCCGCATTGAGAGTGGTGGACACCTGCTGCACATGATCTTCCTGGCTCTTCACCTTCTTGCTCTGGCTGTACGAGTGCTGCTCGTCCGCCGCCGAGGCCAGGGTCAGGTTTTCGGTGGCGCTCATGGCGATGTCGCGCTTGGCGTCGATCTGGCTGGCGATAGCCGTGAGGTCACGCCCGGCGTCGACTTTCAGATCACGGCCAACGTCAACACTGGAGCCGTACTGAGTGATGGTTTGATTGCGGTAGTTGGGGCCGGCCTCGTTGCTGTCGACCTGCTCGGCGGAGGTGATGTTGACATCACGACCGGCGCTGATCGTGGTGTCGGCGCCGCTTTTCAACACGCCGCCGGTGTTGTTGATATCGCGTCCGGCGTTGATGGTCAGGTTGTTGGCCGCTTCGATGCGAGCTGCGCTGTCGACGAAACCCCGTTGCTCGCTGCGGTAGTCGCTGGCGCTTTCATGGGTGGTGACCGTGCGTTCGTTGATCACGTCGCCCTTGATCGCAGTCAGGCTGACGTCACGCCCGGCGATGATGCCACCGGCCTTGTTGACGAGGTTGTTACCCGCCAACAGGTCCAGACGATTACCGGCTTCCACCAGGCCGCTGTTGACCAGGTCGTTGCCAGCGGCAGCCGACAGGTTGTTGCTGGCACGCAAGGTGCCGGCGTTGTTCAGGTCCTTGCCGGCGATCAGCGTCACGTCGCTGCCCTGGATCAGGGCGCCATTGGCGGCCAGCCGGTTGTTGGCGTTGGCCAGGTACAGCACCGGCACCAACACTTGCTCGCCGTTGACCTCGGCGTTTTCCATCCAGACGATGTCGTGGGTCAGGGCCGCGACCTGCTCAGAGGTCAGGCTCACGCCCAGCGACAGGTTGAGTTCGTTTTTACTGGCGACAGCGTTGTTCATCAGGTACTTGAACAGCGCCGCGTCCGAGGTCTGACCATCGATGAAACGCTGGCCGGTACGGGCGACCACGGCTTGTTGAATCAGCTTTTGCTCGTATAAGCCGTCACCCAGACGTTTGGCGTTTTTGTCCGGGTCGTAGCCGAGGTTCGCCAACAGGTAGTCCGAACTCATGAACTGCTTGAGGTCGGTCAGTACCGGGTTGGTTTCGATCAGGTACTTCTGTGGGTTGGACGGAACGGTGCGGGCGGGTAAGCCTTGGACACGATTGACCGTGAAGGCAGTGAAGCTGCCGGGTAATCCTGCGCCTGATGAGGCTGTGCTTGAGGTTGTGGCATCGGGGACGCTGGCATCAACGCCAGTCCCGGAACAAACCTACAAACAAACCACCTGCGTCAGACCTGGGCCGATTGACTGACCTCGCCCCACTCCCTATCCTCGCGCCTGTCACGACTCATTCGTGATCGGGTTTGACGGCTCGGTGGTTTTAAGGCGCGCACTGTCCTTCAACTTTGCCCGTGCACTTCTGTGCTCGACGCAAATCTTAATGGTGACTGTGCGCGGGGCACTTTCGAGTGCGCCGGGTGCCTTAGACCGGTCCGTCAACCTGCGCACAGTTGCCACCCATCGTTTGACGGCGACCACGTGGCAGCTCTTGATCACTAAGGAGCTACACCCATGACCGATCCAACCACAAAATTTACCCCCTTCGCCCGCTGCGACCACGTCGACCATCACCTGTTCGCTGTCCAACCCGACATCCCGTTACTCGACGCACTCGAACACGCCTCGGTCTACCTGAGCTGCGCCGAAGCCCTCGCCCATCAAGCCCCCACCGCCACCCGCCCGGAACACATCGTCTCGTTACGCTGGGCCAGCCAGCAGATGCTCGGCACCGCCCGATCATTGCTCCAGGCTTCGATCGACGGACTGCACGCCGCCCAACCGGGAGATGACGCATGAACCCGCACATGCCGATGACCAATAATGATTGCGACATCCCGGTGCTGCTGGTCGCCACTCAGGCGCCGTTGGAGGTGTTGCACAGCAACGCCGCCACACGCTTTCTGGCGGTCACGCAGATGATGGAAAGCCTGGCCAGCCTCGACATTGCCCATGCCAAAGGCGCAGACGTGCAGCAAATCGCCCACGCAGCGGCCATGCTGCTGCGTGATGGCTGCGATGTGATGGATGTGTTGGGGCGCCAGATTCGGGCGCAGCACTGAAGTAACGCACACACTGTTCCCGCACGTTGCGGGGATGAGCTGAAGAGCCTCAGGCCGTGCGTGCAAAATTTTGCAAAACGATGGTGCTCAACGCCGTACCCCGCGATAACTATGTACCTCATCGCGGGGTACGATTTATTTGAGGGTAAAGCTCGTTTTCGGAGTGGGCCCGATGGTGGAGCCTTCCAAGCTGCAATTGATCTGCACCCAAAAGGGGACACCTATTAGCCTTGACTTGAGACCGGCTAATGGGTGTCCTCTTTTCGTCCAGCTCATAGAAGCGATCTTTATGTCGATATTAAAGTTGCCTTCCACAAATCACCATTTTGAGAAAACTCCATACGTAGCGCATATTCCCCATACTCATACCTCATCCATTGATGTACATAGCCGATGAGCATATCGACCCTACCCTCCCCCGCTCTACTAGCAATACCTAACTCTCTAACAACTTCTTTACAGTTCCAGACTTGCGCGACTCGACCAAGCATACCCCCCCTATAAGCTGAATACCCCTCATGATCTTGCACAAAAAAATGCACATGATTCAGTTTCCCAGAACGAAATCCAAATTCCAAACCCGACTCATAAAATTTATAAAACTTAGTTTTCCCTAACGGATCATTATAACTATCTGGAGTTTCTGAAACACTCGGAGACTCTCCAATCCGCCGAAACACATTTTCTACTACGTCCCCAGCCTCTTTTTGACCAAGGGCCAGAACAAAATCCGACCAAATATTCATTATTTAATAACCCCTATTTGACGATTTCTTTCCACGATTTTTTGAACTGTCTCCTCCACAAGCTTCGAGTCATAACCTCGACTCGTTAAACTTGTTCGCAATGCGTCTGTATCACGACAAACAGCACCGCAGAGATCCGCCGCATCTCGCTGAATCTGCGCAGGCGTATTTTTCCCGCCATAAGTAGTACCCGCAATATGTACATCTCTCGGCACCTCTACAGCAGTAGCATTTTGATATAGAGCCTTCGTTTCCACTTCAGTAAGGGGACGTCCCAACTCAGTTTCCTTCGCCGTACGTAACGCAGCAAATGAAGGGATATGATCATGCTCTAGGCCATCTCCAACCACTTCTCTTAATTTCAAATTTTGATAAGAGTCCACCTCAAGCTCTTGAACTGCTGTTTTCGAGGGAGGGCTGCCGGCAGCCTTCCCTGCCCCAAAGAGTATAGCCGACCACTTGGCAAAATCCCCCACCGTTTCGGGCTTGACATCTACACCAAACCGCCCTGCAAAATCGCTAGCAGCTTGCGCTGCTCCCGACGCTATCCCAGCCTCTACAAGGCGAATTTGAGTGGTTTGATTCATCAACTGAGCAGTTGCAAGTACCCGCTTCATCTCCTCCGGAATATCGTCGGATACCCGCGCTTGAGAAATGAGTTCGTGCGTCTTGTTGTAATCCGCCACCAAGTCTTGAAATGCTGCTTTACACCCGCTTGGATCAGCGTCGCAAAACGACTTCAGCCGTTTCTCGTTGGCATCATTCAAATCTGCGTATTTATTTCTAACCTGCTCACAGGTGTTAGTGGCGGCACAGGTTCTGGACTCTTCTATTAAGCCCTCAACCTCCTTGTGGTTCAGGTAGTTATTAACCGTCGCCTGCTGTGCTACCCATCCTGCTACTTGCTGATCCTTATCACTACCACCGGCCGCCGCCGCAACAGTCATACCCAGCAGTTGAGAAGTCATGGCCAGCACTTGATTATGAGCTTCGCCAGGAAAAATCTTGTCCCCCACCAGTTGGACCAACGCTTTGTTTGCTCCAGCCGCCAGCGCCGAAGTAGTGAAGTCTCCGCCTGCCGCCTCACCGATCAAACCACCTACTATGGCGTGAACTGCAACCTTGGTCGGCAAACCGCTACCTAACAAACGATCGCCGACCTTGTCGTAGATCGCCCCGCTAAGCATATCTGCGGCCATTCCGATCGCGGCCTGGGCGAGGTTGTCTTTGAACTTCCCGCCATTGACGACTGTTTTCAACGCAGAATTAACCGCTAGTCGAACACCAACGCTCGCATTCCCTATACCACCGCTGACTCCGGCAACCACATAACCTTTAAGGCTTTCCTTAGAAGTGACATCTTTGAGAACAGCCCCAACGTTGCCTCTGTTGTTGATTGTGCTGATCGCGGCACCACTGGCAGCTGAGGTCAACATTGCGGTTGCGGCCACATTGCCCCAGCCCGCTGCGACCGTCGAACTGGCAGCAGCCATTGCGGTTCCAGAGCCAGCCGTTGCACTAGCCGCAGTCCCCACCGCCGCACTCGCCGCTCCCGCCGTCAGCACCGTGATGATAATAATGATCGCCAGCATCGCCCCTTGGCCCAGCCCGGAATGGCTGTACTTGAAGGACTCGTGCATCTCCTTAACCTGCCGCCAATCCACATCCCCACGCTTCTCGGCGTCCTTGAGCCAAGCCAGTTGCGGATCGGCCTTGACCATCGCATCAATGGTCTGGCTGACAGTGTTCTGGTCGATTTGCTTGACGTCGATGTGCAGACCGTCGACGGCTTTGATCACCAGATTGCCTTTAGCCAGCAGTTGGCTCTGACGCAGGGTTTCATCCGTGTTGCCTTTGCCTTCCATGGAGTTCCAGGCGAGATCGCTGTCGCTCTTCTCATGACTCTCCTGATGCAGATCCTTCACCCCTTCAAAGGTGATGGCCCCACCGCTTTGCAGCGTGATGTCCTTACCGCTTTCAAGCTTCGCAACCTGATACTTCTGATCCCCACCGCTGACCAGAGTCAGGTCCCCACCGGTCTTGATTTCACTCCCTACGTTCGTGACCTGAGTCACTTCATCTCGCTGGGTCTTCTTGCTGCCCCAACTGCCCTTTTTCTTCATGTCATACAGCGAGTAATCGCGGTCTTGTGCGGCCAGCAGTTGAAGGTTGTCGCCCGCCACCAGATACGCTTCGTCGCCAGCGCTGATGCGGCTGGAAATAAGTGTCAGGTCCTTACCTGCGCTCAGCGCAACACTACCGCCCGCATTGAGAGTGGTGGACACCTGTTGCACATGGTCTTCCTGGCTCTTCACCTTCTTGCTCTGGCTGTACGAGTGCTGCTCGTCCGCTGCCGAGGCCAGGGTCAGGTTTTCGGTGGCGCTCATGGCGATGTCGCGCTTGGCGTCGATCTGGCTGGCGATAGCCGTGAGGTCACGCCCGGCGTCGACTTTCAGATCACGGCCAACGTCAACACTGGAGCCGTACTGAGTGATGGTTTGATTGCGGTAGTTGGGGCCGGCCTCGTTGCTGTCGACCTGCTCGGCGGAGGCGATGTTGACATCACGACCGGCACTGATCGTGGTGTCGGCGCCGCTTTTCAACACGCCGCCGGTGTTGTTGATATCGCGTCCGGCGTTGATGGTCAGGTTGTTGGCCGCTTCGATGCGAGCTGCGCTGTCGACGAAACCCCGTTGCTCGCTGCGGTAGTCGCTGGCGCTTTCATGGGTGGTGACCGTGCGTTCGTTGATCACGTCGCCCTTGATCGCAGTCAGGCTGACGTCACGCCCGGCGATGATGCCACCGGCCTTGTTGACGAGGTTGTTACCCGCCAACAGGTCCAGCCGATTACCGGCTTCCACCAGACCGCTGTTGACCAGGTCGTTGCCAGCGGCAGCCGACAGGTTGTTGCTGGCACGCAAGGTGCCGGCGTTGTTCAGGTCCTTGCCGGCGATCAGCGTCACGTCGCTGCCCTGGATCAGGGCGCCATTGGCGGCCAGCCGGTTGTTGGCGTTGGCCAGGTACAGCACCGGCACCAACACTTGCTCGCCGTTGACCTCGGCGTTTTCCATCCAGACGATGTCGTGGGTCAGGGCCGCGACCTGCTCAGAGGTCAGGCTCACGCCCAGCGACAGGTTGAGTTCGTTTTTACTGGCGACAGCGTTGTTCATCAGGTACTTGAACAGTGCCGCGTCCGAGGTCTGACCATCGATGAAACGCTGGCCGGTACGGGCGACCACGGCTTGTTGAATCAGCTTTTGCTCGTATAAGCCGTCACCCAGACGCTTGGCGCTTTTGTCCGGGTCGTAGCCGAGGTTCGCCAGCAGGTAGTCCGAACTCATGAACTGCTTGAGGTCGGTCAGTACCGGGTTGGTTTCGATCAGGTACTTCTGTGGGTTGGACGGAACGGTGCGGGCGGGTAAGCCTTGGACACGATTGACCGTGAAGGCACCGGGCTGAGTCGGTTGGCCGGCGACAGGAGCCGCTTGGCTGATGGCATCGTTGATCGCAGAACGGCCTGGCAACACAGCGCCCGAGGCCGGGTTCGCACCCGGAACCGCCGCGTTGATCGCGCTGGCGCTGGTATCGATATTGGCCGCCTGGCGGGCAGCCGCTATCACCTCAACCGAGCTGGCGGAAGCCTGGGCGATGTTGCCAATCTGGATATCCCGCGCCTGGCTGGCTGGTAACGCCTGTTGACGTTGTGCCGCGCCAAGGCTGGCGCCGCCCATGGTCCAGCTTTGCGGACCGGTGGCGGCCGGAGTGCTGGTGCCTTGTCCGCTCAGGCGGAACAGACCGTTCTGGCCGGTCGGCAGGCTAAAGCCCGGGAGCGCCAGCGGGTTGACTTGTTGCTGAGCGAGGTTCGGTGGCAACTGCTGGTTCAGCGTGATACGGGTCGAGTACGGGCTTCTGGAAGCGCCGGTGTCGGTTCGCTGACCGCTGCCGACATAGGTATAGCCCGGCCGTATGACGCTGTTGTCTATCGTGTTTTGCGCATTGATGTTGACCGCACCTGCCGCCTGGATGATCGCCGCGAAACTTTGATCACCAGAGACCAGTTTGGTGACTTGGCGCAGCTCAGGCAATTCGGCTTCGGTTGTGCCGATGAAACTGGCCATCGCTGCCTCAAGACCGCTGATGTTGCCCGTGTAACCGCTGCTCTGATACCAGTACTGGTTGGTAAAAGCTCCGGCGGCATTGAACCAACCGTCCGGATCCCTGGTGCGCTCGGAGCGGAAAATCCGAGAGGTTTCGGTCTCGCCGGTTTCAACCCCGCTGTTCGTCAGGCTGTTCAGTGTGGCGTTGAGGTTACCGCCAGAGGCGATGCTGCTGCTCTGGTTGAGCAATTGCCCACCATTGATGGACAAGTTACCGCCGGCTCCGATACTGGAAGCAGCGCTGCCACTGGCTTCAAGTTTGTCACGCTGGACGATTTTCCAGGCGTAGTGCTCCTTGCCCCCGTCACAGTCGGCGTTGAGCATAATGTTGCAGTCGGTGTTGGTAATGGAGGCGGTGTAGATGCCCTTGTTGTCAACATTCAGCTCCGACCGGATATTCTGAATCGTGCTCGCCGCCAGGCTCATGCTGCCGTCACTTTGAATCGACGCAGAGCTGTTAACGATGCTGTTGGCCAGGCCGCCCTGCCCATCTCGGTCGATGCTCAGGTTGCCCAGGCTATAAACGTTGGCATCGTTGTTGTTCAAGTCCGCAACGCGCAACGACATATTGCCGCCGCTGAAAATCAAAGCGCCGCCGGTATAACCGCCGTAGTTGGTCAATGTGCCGGTCGTGAGCGTCAGGTCTCCCCCTGCCCCCATTGTCCCGAAGTTCCTCACCCCGCCCGCCATGACCGTCATCCCGGCGCTGGAAGTCAGCCGACCTCCGTTGTCCAGCTGGCCGCCGACATGGATCGTGGCGTCTCCCCCGCTCGCGATGGTCGACGTAACGCTATTGAGGCTCACTTGCGCGGCACTCAGGCCAAGGGCTCCTTGGCTGCTGAGACGACCAGCGCCCCAGTAGGCACCACCCAGGCTCAAGTTCAGGTTGCCGTCACTGGCAATCAACCCTTCATTGAACCAGTTGACACCGCTACCGTTGAAACTGTCGGTGGCCAACAGTTGGCCGCTGGCGGTTTGGGTGAGGCTGTTGACGTTGACGTTCAGGCGTCCGGCCTGGATCACGTTGCTGTTGGTCAATGCATCGGCGTTTAGAGTCAGGCCGCCACGGGTCACGATGGTGCCGCCGGCCCCCGTGACGTTTGCAGTAGAGATGTCGAAAGTGCCGGTGCCGACATGCAGCAGGCTGCCGCCGGTGTTGAGGAAGCTGCCGGCGCCGAGGGTCAGGTCAGTGTTGGCGATTTCCAGAGTACCGTTACGGTTGTCGAACAGACCACCGATCTGGAAATCGGTTTTGCCGCTGCTGCCCAATGCACGCAACTGGCCGGTCTGGTTGTCGAGGCTGGCGGCTTTGATCGCCAGGGTCGTGTCGCTCTCGATGATGCCCAAGCGGTTGTTCAGGGCGCCGTTGAGGTTCAGGGTGATCTGGTTGCCGGCGATCTGGCCGTCGTTGTCGCCGCTGTTGTCGAAGTTGTTGCCAGTGACGTTGACCTGGCCCTTGGCGTAAAGACCGCCGTTGCGGTTGTCGAAGTTGCCCGCGCCCGTGGCGATGACTGCGTCGCCGGTTTGCGCCGAGATGCGCCCGCCGTAGTTATCGATGCCGCCCAAGGCCGTCAGGTTCAAACGCTGTGCCTGGGTGATGCCGCCCTGACGGTTGTTGTTCAGGTCGTAGCCGTTTTTCAAGACTCCCGTCAGGTGCGCAGTGAAGGCACCTTGCAGGCTGGCAAGTACACCGCCGCGGTTGTCGAGGTTGCCGGCGCTGATGGACAGGTCACCGGCCTTGGCCAGGATCCGACCGCTCTGGTTGTCGATATCGCCGCCCACGGTGAGGTTCAGGGCGCCCTGGCTTTGCAGCGTGCCCTTGGCGTTGCTGAGGCTGGCGGCCTGTACTTGCAGACCACCATTCTGGCTGTAGATCAGGCCGTCGGCGCTGTTCTGCAGCGCTCCGCCCGTGGTCAAGGTCAACTGATCGTTGGCCGCGACGGTCCCGCGATTGCGGTTGTCGAGGCCGCCGGTGAGCAGCGTCATCAAGCCTTGGCTGGCGAGTTGGCCGCCCTGGTTGTTGATTTGCGATGAGCGCTGAACCAGTAGCGGCCCGGCGCTGGCTATCTTGCCGTTGGTGTTGGTCAGGGCGCCGAGCAGGTCCAGCGTCACTGCGCCGTTGCCCACCAGGCTGCCGCCGCTGTTGTCCAATGTGGTGCCGGTGAAGCTGAGGGCTTGTTGCGCATTGACGGTGCCGCTGGCGTTACTCAGGGTCATCGCCTGCATCGCCAGGGTTGCACCGCTGTCGATCAAACCGCCCTGGGCGTTGTTCAGCAGACCGCTGACGGTCAGGGTCTGATTGCTGCCGCTGGAAAGAATCCCGCCGTTGCTGTTATCCAGGCTCGCCGCACTGACGGCCAAGGCTTTCTGGCTGACCAGCGCGCCTGCGCCACTGTTGAGGATCGCGCCACTGACGGTCACACCGACATCGCCGCTACGACTCGACAGTGTGCCGTTGTTGCGGTTGTCCAGGCTTGACGCATTAAGGCTCAGCCCTTGCCAGCCGGATACCAGACCACCCTGGTTGAGTACATTGGCCGCGTTGACCGTCAGCAAGTTGTTGCTGATCAGTTTGCCTGCGCTGTTGTCCAGCGCGCGGGCGCTCAGGTTGACACTCTGGCTGCTGGAGATTTCACCGTTCTGGTTGGTCAGGTCCCGCAGGTGATTGATGCTCAGTGTGCCGGCGGTGGTGATCAGACCGGCGCTGTTGTTCAGATCGCCGGTGGCCGCACCAAGGTCGATGGCAATGGCGCTACCCAGCAACGAACCGCCCTGGTTGTTCAGTCCGCTGCTGTTGATGTTCAGGTCGGTGGTGGCGTTGATCAGGCCCTGATTCTGGTTAGTGAGCTGACCATCGACGTTCAGATTGAGATCGGCACGACTGGTCAGCGTACCGCCGCTGTTGTCCAGGCTGGCAGCCCGTACATCAAGGGCCGCGGCGGCGATCATGCCTTTGACGTTGGTCAGCGCCTGATCGATGCGCAGGGTCAGGCCCTGGTTGCTCAGCAGTTTGCCGTTGCTGTTATCGAGGCTGTCGGCGGCCACGGTAAACGCCTGGGCGCTGGAGATCTCGCCCCCCTGGTTGCTGACATCCTTGAGATTCTTGAGCATCAGCAACGGTGCGTTGATCAAACCGTTCTGGTTGTTCAACTGACCGTGGTTCAGGTCCAGATCCAGCGACGTGTTGCTGAACAGTTGCCCCCCTTGCTGGTCCAGACCGGTTACGCTGGCGGTCAGGGCGGCGGTACTGGCGATACGACCACCGTCCTGATTGGTCAGTTGGGTGGCGGTCAGGTTCAGGCTGTCGCCACTGCTCAGACGCCCGGCGTGACTGTTGTCAAACGCTCCAGTGTTGATGAGTACCGCGCCTTTACCGCTGATGCTGCCTTTATTGCGGTTGTCGAGGCTAGCGCTGTTGAGCGTGAGGCCGGTGTCGGTGACGATCTCGCCGCCCTGGTTGGTCACGGCGCCCTTGGTGGTGAGCGTCAGCGCCCCCGCACTGGAAACGCTGCCCGAGGTGTTGGTCAGGCTGGCAGCCTTGACCCCGAGGGTGCCTTCGGCACTCAGCAAGCCCTGGCTGTTATCCAGATCGCCCGCAAGTTCGACAGCGAGGTTCTGCTGAGTCGTCAGCGAGCCGCCGCTGTTGTCCAGACTGCTGCCCGTCAGATTCAGTCCGGCCTTGCCTGACAGCAAACCTTTGGCGCGGTTGATCACCCGATCGACCGTCAGCGCCAACGAACCGTCGGCGAGCACCTGACCGCCATCGCTGTTATCCAGCGTACTGCCGGTCAGGCTCACATCAGCTTTGCTCGACAGTTCACCGCCACGGTTGTCGACAGCGCCCACCGTCAGTTGCAACGCGTTGGTCGCGCCAACCAGACCGCCCTGGCGATTGTCGAGGGTTGCGCCTGTCAGCTGGAGCCCGCCCGTGGCGATCAGTTGACCACCCTGGTTGTTCAGGGTGGCGATGTTGGCCGTGACCTGCGATTTACCGGCGATTTGACCGTTGGTGTTGTCGAGGTTGTCGGCGTTCAGTTGCATGTCACCGTCGGCAATCAGCGTTCCGCCCTGATTGACCCAATGGTTTTGCACCGTCATTCCCAGCGTGCCATGGCTGCTGATGATCCCGTTGCTGTTATCCAGGCTGGCGCTGTGGAGGTCGAGGGTCTGGGCGGAGATCAGGCCTTTGACGCTGGCCAGTGCCTGATCGATGCGCAAGGTCAGCCCTTGGTTGCTGATTAACTTGCCGCTGCTGTTGTCGAGGTTTTGCGCGGCCAGCGTGAAAGCCTGGGCACTGGAGATTTCACCGCCCTGGTTGTTGACGTCCTTGAGGTTTTTCAACATCAGCAACGGCGCATTGATCAGGCCGTTCCGGTTGTTCAACTGGCCCTGATTCAGGTCCAGGCTCAATGAAGTCTTGCTGAACAGCTCACCACCTTGCTGATCGAAACCGGTCACGCTGGCAGTCAGTGCCTTGTCGCTGGCAATACGACTGGCGACACCATTGCTGACCTGGGTTGCGCTCAGGTCGAGGGTGTCACCGCTGATCAAGCGACCGCCCTGGGTGTTGTCGAACGTGCCGGTGGTGACACGGGTCGCGCTTTTGCCACTGAGCAAGCCGTTCTGGCTGTTGTTCAGGCTCTGACTGCTGAGAGTCAGACCGCCATCGGTGGTCATCGAACCGCTGGTGTTGATCAGGGCTCCAGTCGTTGTCACCGTCAGCGCCCCAGCGCTCGACAGGCTACCGCTGGTGCTATCGAGACTGGCCGCGCTGGCATTCAGGGTGCCTTCGCTGCTGATCAGACCTTTGATGTTGCTCAAGGCCTGGTCCAGGCGGATGTCCAGCCCTTGCTGGGTGACGAGGCTACCACCACTGTTATCGAGGCTCTTGCCTTGGACAGTCGTGGCGCCCTTGCTGAACAACAGGCCCGTGGTCTGGTTAATGATCTGCGCCACTTTCAAGCCCAGATCCGTCCCGGCCAGCACCTTGCCGTTATCGCTGTTGTTCAGGCTCTGGCCTTCGATGCTCACGTCAACGGCACTGGAAATTTCTCCGCCGCGGTTATCGACATCATCGACGCTGAGTTTCAGCGCTTTTGTCGCGCCGACCAAACCGCCGTTACGGTTATCGAGCCCCTTGCCAGTGAGCGTCAGAATCCCTTGGGCGACCAGCTCGCCCTTCTGGTTAGTCAGTTGCCCGATGTTGGCCGTCAGGTCGCTTTTGCTAGAGACGCGGCCACCGCTGTTGTCGACGCTGACCGCGTCCAGCCGCACCGGGCCGACCGCACTGAGCAAGCCGCCACGGTTATCCAGATGAGTGCCGTTGAAGTTGATCGTGGTCTGGCTGTTGAGCAAACCTTGCTCGCGGTTATCCAGCTGGCCAACGTTGAGTTGCAGATCCTTGTCTGCACGGACCTTGCCTGTGCGGTTGTCCAGAGAATCGCTTTGCAGGGTCAGGCGATCCTTGCCGATCAGGCTGCCATTGCGGTTGTCGAGGCTGCCGGTATGCAGATCGACCACGCCTTTGGCACTCAGGTTGCCGTTCTGGTTGTCGAACAGCCCAGCGATATGCGCAGTCAGACTGTCATCACTGACCAGGCTTCCGTCATGGCTGTTGTCCAGGCTGGCGGCGCTGATGCTGACGGTTTTCCCGGAACCGAGTACGCCGTTCTGGTTGTTCAGCGCTCCGATCAAACCAATGTTCAGTGCCACATCGCCCGTGACCTGACCGTCGCTGTTATCCAGACTCACAGCCTTGAGCGTGGTGCTGGTGGCGCTGGAGACTTCACCAGCGTGATTGTTAAGGGCTCCAACGAGGGTCAGGCTCAGGCCGGTTTTACTGGTAAAAACACCGTCTGTGTTATCCAGACTCCCAGCCTGGGCATCGAGCCCGGCGGCGGAGATCAGCCCCTTGATGTTGCTTAGCGCCTGGTCGACACGCAGGGTCAGTCCTTGGTTACTGATCAGTTTGCCGTTGCTGTTGTCCAGGTTTCGGGCGGCCAGAGTAAAGGCCTGGGCGCTGGAGATTTCACCACCCTGATTGTTGACGTCCTTGAGGTTGTTCAGCACCAGCAGCGGCGCATTGATCAGCCCGCCCTGGTTGTTCAGTTGCCCTTGGTTCAGATCCAGGGTCAGCCCGCTGCTGCTGGTGAGCTGACCGCCGTTGTGTTGGTCCAGACCGGTGACACTGGCGGTCAGCATCCGGTTACTGACAATCCGCCCGGCGTTGCTGTTATCGACCTGACCCGCATGCAGGTTCAGCGCATCGAGACTGCTCAGCTTGCCGCCCTGGTTATTCACCCCCGCGCTGGCGGTAATGCTCAAGGCTTTGCCTGCCGAGACCAGACCAGCCACGTTGTCCAGCGAAGCGATTTGCAGGGTCAGGGTGTCGAGACTGGAAAGCTCGCCGCTGTTGTTATTCAGATAGCCCGCATGAGTGTCCAGGCTTCCGGCGCTGTTGAGCAGCCCACCTTGGGCGTTGAGCAGTTGATTCGCCGTAACGCTCAGGCCGCCGGAACTCAGCACACGGCCTTTGTTCTGGTTATCCAGTGTGCCGGCCGTCACCTGAGCGCGATTTTGCGCGCTCAGGGTTCCGCCCTGGTTGTTCAGGGTCTGCGCGGTGTTGACCGTCAGGTTGCGGCTGGCGATGACACTTTTGCCGCTGTTGTTGAAGTTCTGTGCGCTGAGGTTGACGTCGCCGCTGGCGTTGCGGCTGGTGTCGGCGTTGACCCCGGCCTCGATAACGCCGTTGTTGGTCAACTGGCCGCCGGCGCTCAGGTTGATGCTGTCGCGAGCGGCGAGGGATTGCTGGTTGCTCAGGTCGCCTTGGGTTTGCACGTTGAGGGCGCTGCCGGCGTAAACCGGTCCCTGGGCATTGAGGCTGGTGGCTTTGATAGTCACCGCGCCATTGGCCGCCGAGGTGTCGGCCAAGCTCAGGCGGCCGTTGGCATCGAGCTGGATATCGCCGCCGCTGGCGATCAGCTTACCGTCGAGTTTGACCCCGACGCCGGCTTCGGTGCCGACCAGTTTGATCGCGCCGGCGTACATGCCGCCGAGGGCCGAAGAGTCGATCGCCAGTTCCGGTTTCGCGCTGCCGTCGTCGGCGCGGGCCGTGGCGTTGAGACTCTCGGCATTGACGTCGTTGCGACCGGCGACGATGGTCAGGTTGTTGGCCTGGATCTGGGCGTTGATCTTGGCGCTGCGGGTGATGATTTCGAAACGGTCGACGTTGGTTGCATTGAGTCCGGCGCCGTCGATGGAGACGCTGCCTTGATCGACCTGAAAGCGGTCCAGTCGACCGTTGTCGAGCACCGGTTTGCCGGTGGTCAAGGTCACCCGTGGGGTATTGATAAACCCGCAGCCGTTGCAGCTGATGCCATACGGGTTGGCGACGATCACCCGCGCCGACTGCCCCGCCACTTCGGTGTAACCGTTCAACTGGCTCGGGCTGCCGCCATTGACTTCGTTGAGGATGGTTTGCGCCGAACCGCTGTTCTTCAGGTTCGGGTTGCCGACGATGTACCCGCCCAGCTGGGTGGCCGAGGTCTGGGTTGACCCGTTGTTGAGGATCAAGCCCTGCAGGGTGACGTTGTAGTCGTGGAACTGGTTGTGCGAGAGACCCGTCGCATTGGGCGTGGCAATGTTGACGATCGGCACGCCATTGCCGGCGCGATCCAGGCTGGTGCCCGGCGCGCTGACCACGATGCCGTCCGCCTGCGCCCACATCGGCTGCCAGAACATGACGTTGGCGAGGAGGAACGCCAGGCCGCGTTTCGGCATGCCCATGAAACGTTCGCGTGGAATTACGGCAGCAGAGGGCTGGCCGGCCAGAAAAGCCAGTTGGCGAACGTCCATATTCAGGTCTCGATAGAGCGATAAATTAGAGGGAGAAATCCACGCGGAAATAGATCGGTGCTTCGCGCTCGGTCAACGCATCCGGCCGCTCCAGGGAGTGGGCGAAGGTCACGCTGGCAGACACGTGCTGACCACGAGCGAACAGTTCGATCGAGTCGCTCGACATCCGCCCATGTTGCTCGCCGTTGTAGCGGCCATGACTGATCACACCCTGGTCGTAGCCCAGGCTGGTGCCATATTCAGCGAACACCGGACGCAACCATTCCCAGTTCACCGGGCGGCTCCAGCGCAGGTCGTTGCGCCAGTAGCCGCCGCTGTCACCGGACAGTGACTGGTCCTTGTAACCACGGATCGACGACAACCCGCCAAGGCTGGTGCGCTGCGGGCTGAACAGCACGTCCTCGCTACGCTGG
The DNA here is from genome assembly GCF_058799675.1 of Pseudomonas sp. GW822-FHT06B12. Lineage (NCBI taxonomy): Bacteria > Pseudomonadati > Pseudomonadota > Gammaproteobacteria > Pseudomonadales > Pseudomonadaceae > Pseudomonas > Pseudomonas sp. GW822-FHT06B12. The sequence continues at coordinate 60,591 of NZ_JBXALR010000017.1, read as the reverse complement.
CCGGTCATCAAACTGCTGAAGCTCAACGACTCGCCCCAGAGTTTGAACGGCTGCAAGTAGCTCAGGGTGCCGGTGTATTTGCGGTACCGCGCATCCGGCTCGCCCGGGCCCGGGTGACCATTGCTCTGGGCATCAAAAGCGCCGATCCCTTTCTGCATGCCGAGATCGAGGTTGACGAAGGCTGAGCCGACGCGCCGCCCGTGGTTGATCCCGAACTGTGCTTCGCTCAGATGGTTACTGCTCAGGGCCAGCTTGCTGCCTTCGATGAAGTTGTTGCTGCGCAAGTGGGACACGCCGGTGCTCAAGGACGTCTTGCTCACGGCATCGCGATAGATCACTCGCTCGGCCTTGAACTGGTGAGTCTGGCTGTCGCCGGTCTGCTTGAAGTCGTAACCATTGGCGGCAATCAGCGAGCGGTAATCACTGTGACTGTAGCTGTAGTTGAAGTTCCACCAGCCCCACGGCAGGTTGTAATCGAGCATGGCGTTGCTGGAGGTGTGGTTATGATCGCTCACCGCATCGTGACCACCGCGCAACGCCAACTGGTCCGCCAGCCCCAGCGGATTGTCCCAGTCAAAGGTCGTGCCCCACTGCTGCTCGCCGGTGCTGCGCTGACCTTCGTTATTGCGCGACAAGCCAGCGCGCCAAGGCTTTTGCGGGGTGTTCTTGACCAGGACTTCGCTGCCACCCACTGCTTTGCCGGGAGCCAGTTCCATCTGCGCCTGATTGGAGGGCAAGCGGTTCAACTGATCGACCAGTTGCTCGATCTCCCGCAGGTTGACCAAGTCACCGGTCTTGCCAGGGAAAGCCATGGACAATTCACGGTCCGACAGCTTGCTGCCGTCTGCGCCTTTGATGCCTTCGAGCTTGCCCTCGACCACCAGCACCTTCAAATGACCGGCAGACAAATCCTGCTGCGGCAAGTAGGCACGACTGGTCACCAGACCTTTCTCGAGGTAGTAATCGGTGATGACTTTTAGCAGCTCGTTGAGCTGAGTGACGCCCAGGCACTGGCCGATGTAAGGCTTGAGCAAACGCTCGCGCTCACTGGCCGAGAGGCTATCGGCACCTTTGAGTTCGATGTCTTTGATCGGGAAGCAGCGGGTATCGGCTGGAGCTGCCGGAGCCGTTGGTTTGACGACCTTACCGGGCAATTCCTTGAGTTCTTCCAGACGTCGGCGCTGCTCTTCGAGCAGGCGATCCTGACGCTCGCGGATCAGGTCGGTTTCACCAGGGGTGGGTGCGGCGTGGGCAAGGTTTACGCTGGTGAAACACAGCAATAGACACGGCAAAGCCGCACACAACCTCTTCCCGAGGGGGTGCAGGTACATGTTCGATCCCTCGAGACGACAAGTGATATCAATATGATGGCGCAATGTTAAGTTGCCATCATTCTGACGTCAATAAGCTTGTTACAAATTTGTTGCAGAGTGTGTCGTGATTGACACGTACGAGGCTCCTGACGGCGCTGACGTCAGGCTCGATCTCAAGATCGCCATGGGCTGAAAATGAAAAAACCCGGACAGAGTCCGGGTTTTTTGGTGAATCGCCGTGGCGCGTTATTCAGCGGCCGGCGCTTCTGGCTTGCGGCGCTTGAGCGGTGCCATGCCGTCCTTGCTGACCAGCGACAGGGCGTCGGTCTTCGGGCGGTTGGCGATCTTGCGCTTAGTCGGTGCCTTGGCGCCGGTTTTCTTCTTGTCGCCCTTGGCGTCGACCTTTTTCTTCTTCACGCCAACGGCTTTGCCCGAGGCCTTGACCTTTTTCGGTCCGCCGTAGGTGCCTTTGACTTCCTTGATGGTGCGGCGCTCGAAGCTCTGCTTGAGGTAGCGCTCGATGCTCGACATCAGGTTCCAGTCGCCGTGGCAGATCAGCGAGATGGCCAGGCCATCGTTGCCGGCACGACCGGTACGACCTATGCGGTGAACGTATTCGTCGCCGCTGCGTGGCATGTCGAAGTTGATCACCAGGTCCAGGCCTTCCACGTCCAGGCCGCGAGCGGCAACGTCGGTGGCGACGAGGATCTTCACCCCGCCCTGCTTCAGGCGGTCGATCGCCAGTTTGCGATCCTTCTGGTCTTTCTCGCCGTGCAGGACGAATGCCTTGTATTCCTGCGCCACCAGACGGCCGTAGATACGGTCAGCCATGGCACGGGTGTTGGTGAAGACGATGGCCTTCTGGTAGGTCTCGTTGGCCAGCAGCCAGTTAACGATCTGTTCTTTGTGCTGGTTGTGGTCAGCAGTGATGATTTGCTGACGGGTGGTGTCGTTCAACTGGCTGACGGCATTGAGCTGCAAGTGCTCAGGGTTGTTCAGGACTTTGGCGATCATCTCGCGCAGGCCCGAACCGCCGGTAGTGGCAGAGAACAGCATGGTCTGCTGACGGTTGGTGCACTCTTCGACCAGACGCTGCACGTCTTCGGCAAAGCCCATGTCGAGCATGCGGTCGGCTTCGTCGAGCACCAGCACTTCAACTTCTTTCAAGTCGAGGTTGCCGGCGTTCAGTTGCTCGATCATCCGGCCCGGCGTACCGATCAGGATGTCCGGGACCTTGCGCAGCATGGCTGCCTGGACCTTGAAGTCTTCACCGCCGGTGATCAGGCCGGACTTGATGAAGGTGAACTGCGCGAAGCGTTCAACTTCCTTGATGGTCTGCTGGGCCAGCTCGCGGGTCGGCAGCAGGATCAGGGTTTTGATGCTGACGCGGACTTTGGCCGGGCCGATCAAACGGTTGAGGATCGGCAATACGAATGCAGCGGTTTTGCCGCTACCGGTTTGCGCAGTCACCCGCAGGTCACGCCCTTGGAGCGCGAGCGGGATAGCCGCTGCTTGCACAGGCGTTGGCTCGACAAATTTAAGCTCGGCCACGGCTTTGAGCAGGCGTTCGTGCAGGGCGAATTGGGAAAACACGGGTGCTACCTCGAAGAAATACAAAAAATCAGCTGCATAGGGTAACGGTTTCGAGCGCGAAGGCCGAGTTTCTTTATGCAAACGGACGCAAACAATGGCTATTTTGTTAGCGGATTTGTCCCTGAACGTAACTCGATGCGTCTTAAATGCTCTAATCGCCCCGTCTCGTCCTATAGAAGAATCGTTTTAGCCCATGGATCTCAAACAGCTCTGGCTCAATACCCAAGACCTCTGGGGCGCTCTCGACCAGCACCCGCTCGTGCATTCCAGCCTGGCGCTGATGGTGCTGCTGGTGATCGCCTTGCTGCTCGGACGAGTGGCGCGTTATGTGGTGCTGCACGCCGTCAAACTGCTTGGCCGGCAACCGGCGATGCAGTGGTTCAACGACTTGTTCAACAATAAGGTGTTCCATCGCCTGGCGCAGATGACCCCGTCGCTGGTGATCCAGTTCGGTTTGAACCTGGTGCCGGAACTGAGCAAAACCATTCAAATTTTTCTCGGCAACGTCGCCCTGTCCTTCACCATTCTGTTCCTGGTACTGGCTCTGAGCGCCCTGCTAAACGCCTTGCTGGACATCTATGCACGCACCGAACACGCCCGCACCCGCTCGATCAAAGGCTACGTGCAGCTGGCGAAAATGGTGCTGTTCGTGTTCGGCGCGATCATCATCGTTGCGACCCTGATCGATCGTTCGCCGCTGTTGCTGCTCTCGGGTCTGGGTGCCATGTCGGCGGTGATTCTGTTGGTCTACAAGGACACCCTGCTGTCGTTCGTCGCCAGCGTACAGCTGACCAGCAACGACATGCTACGGGTCGGCGACTGGATCGAAATGCCGCAAGTCGGCGCCGACGGTGATGTGGTGGATATCACCCTGCATACGGTCAAGGTGCAGAATTTCGACAAGACCATCGTTTCGATCCCGACCTGGCGCTTGATGTCCGAATCGTTCAAGAACTGGCGCGGCATGCAACAGTCTGGTGGCCGACGGATCAAGCGCAGCCTGTTCATCGACGCCAGTGGCGTGCGCTTCATACACGACGACGAAGAGCAGAAATTGACGCAGGTACGCTTGCTCACCGACTACATCAGTCGCAAGCAGGCCGAACTCAAGAGCTGGAACGAGGCCCAGGGCAACGTCGCGGCGATGTCGGCCAACCGCCGGCGGATGACCAACATCGGGACCTTTCGCGCGTATGCGTTGGCGTACTTGAAGAGCCATCCGGAGATTCAGCCGAACATGACCTGCATGGTCCGCCAGATGCAGACCACCGCCCAAGGTATACCACTGGAAATTTATTGCTTCACCCGCACCACGGCGTGGGCCGATTACGAACGGATCCAAGGCGATATCTTCGATTACCTGCTGGCGGTGTTGCCGGAGTTTGGGCTGAGTTTGTATCAGCAGCCGAGCGGCGGAGACCTAAGGGCCGGCTTGCTCCCAGCGGTGCTCGGCGCAAGCCATATCCCCGAGCCGGAAAAGTGCTCGATGTAGCTACACATATCCCCTGTGGGAGCGAGCTTGCTCGCGATAGCGGTGTGACAGGCAACATTCATGTCGACTGACACTCAGCCATCGCGAGCAAGCTCGCTCCCACAGGTTTAGTGGGCGGCTACCCGCTTTTGTACACCCAAGCGACTAATCCACACCGCCGCCAGAATCACCAATCCACCGAACATCAGCCGCCCCAACGCTTCATGCTGATTCCAGATCAGTAAGTTGATCAGCAACCCCACCGGCACATGCAGATTGTTCATCACCGCCAGCGTTCCGCCATTCACCAGGCAGGCGCCCTTGTTCCACCAGTACAGGCCCAACGCGGTGGACACCAATCCGAGGAACACCAGCACGCCCCATTGCAGCGGCGCTTCTGGCAGGAAGTTCTGTTTGCCGAACAGCAGAAACGCCGGCAAGGCGACCGCCAGCGCGCCGAGGTAGAAGTAACCAAAGCGTCGATAATGCGGCAGGTCGCTCGGATGGCGCGCCACCAGATGTTTGTACAGCACCTGGCCTGCGGCGTAGGTGAAGTTGGCCAGTTGCAGCAGCAAAAAACCCATAAAGAAGTCCGGGTTGATCCGGTCATAGCGGATCACCGCCGCGCCGAGTACCGCAACCAGTGCCGCCACCAGTGCCCAGGGATTGAAGCGGCGGTTCAGCGCATCTTCGATCAAAGTCACGTGCAACGGCGTGAGGATGGTGAACAGCAAGACTTCCGGCACTGTCAGCACCCGGAAGCTCAGGTACAGGCAGACGTAGGTCACGCCGAACTGCAACGCGCCGATCAACAGCATCCCGCGCATGAACGCCGGTTCCACCTGACGCCAGCGGGTCAACGGGATAAACACCAGCCCCGCCAGCAACACCCGCACCAGTACCGCGAAATAGCTGTCGACATGCCCGGCCAGGTATTCGCCGATCAAACTGAAGGAAAACGCCTGAATCAGCGTGACAAAAAGTAGATAGCCCATGCTCGCCTCGTTTCGAATGGCGGCGACGATAGCGGGTTTGGCTATTCACTGCGAATCATCAGACAACACACCAAAACCTGTGGGAGCGAGCCTGCTCGCGATAGCGGTGTGTCATTCAACAATGATGTCGACTGACACTCCGTCTTCGCGAGCAAGCCCGCTCCCACAGGTTCATGCCCGGCCACAAAATCGCAGACAAAAAAAAGCCCGATCTCGCTAAAGCGTTCAATCGGGCTAGAGCACTCATGAGCAACAAGTGCAAAGGGAGGTTCGATGCGCGAACCGGCTTGAAGGGGGTTCGGGAGCTACTTAACCATCAGGTGATTATCTGGCGATTAACGGCTCAGGCAACCTGTGCAAGCTTGGCGTTGGCGTGGTTCAGGCCCTTCTCGTGGAAGTCGCCGCCCAGGTTCATGCCTTCGGCGTGAATGAAAGTGACGTCGTGGATACCGATGAACGCCATGACCTGACGCAGGTACGGTTCCTGATGGTCCGACGTACTACCGGTGTGGATCCCGCCGCGAGCCGTCAGGACAAACGCCCTTTTATCGTTGAGCAGGCCCTGAGGACCGGTGGCGGTGTACTTGAATGTCACACCGGCACGCAGCACATGGTCAAGCCAGGCTTTGAGCGTGCTTGGGATCGCGAAGTTGTACATCGGAGCGGCCATCACCAGCACGTCGGCGGCCAGCAGCTCGTCAGTCAGTTCGTTGGAACGCTCCAGTGACGCCTGCTCGATTTCATTGCGTTGCTCGGCAGGTTTCATCCAGCCGCCCAGCAGGTTGGCGTCCAGGTGTGGAACCGGATGGGTCGCCAGGTCGCGAACGGTGATCTGGTCCGTCGGGTGCGCAGCTTTCCATTGGCTGATGAAGGTTTGGGTCAGCTGACGTGATACCGAGTCTTGCTGGCGGGCACTGCTTTCGATGATCAGAACGCGGGACATGGGATGTAGCCTCCATCGGTGAATGCTGTAAGTCGATGGAGTGGAGATTAAACAGAGTCGTATCGATGAAAAAGCACAAATAACTGCTATAAACCATCAATAAATTCGTTTATAAGCGGAGCGTATCTGCCCCGCTGGTGCAACGACCCTATTTGGGTTTGCAGGTCAGGGTGATGTACAGCTTGATAATTTCGCGGTTGAACCTGGCCGAGAGGTCGGCGCTTTTCCCAGCCTCCAGGCTCACGCGGCGAGTACGCGGTGTTTCCGGGCCATTGCGGAATGCCACCGTGCATTCGGCGGCTTTACCGCTGTAGTTGTTCAGTTTAATGGCGCCCATATCGCGAGCGGTGTCATAGGTGGTGTAGTCGATTTTCAGGCCGTTGAGTTCTTTTTGTACATCGATGGGGTAGGCAAACGCAGTCAGCGGCAGCATCGCCAGCACCACACAACAGATTTTTTTCATTCGGCAGCCTCCAATGGAAGCTGCCAGCTTAGGACAAGAGGAGCTCATCATGAAAGCGCCCCGCGTGACCCTTGATCAATGGCGAACACTCCAGGCCGTGGTCGACCACGGTGGTTTCGCCCAGGCCGCCGAAGCGCTGCACCGCTCGCAGTCGTCCGTCAGCTACACCGTAGCGCGCATGCAGGACCAGCTCGGCGTGCCGCTGTTGCGCATCGACGGCCGTAAAGCAGTGCTGACCGAAGCTGGTGGCGTGCTGCTGCGCCGCTCGCGGCAACTGGTCAAACAGGCCAGTCAGCTTGAAGATCTGGCGCACCACATGGAGCAAGGCTGGGAGGCGGAAGTGCGGCTGGTGGTCGACGCCGCTTACCCGAGCGCCCGCCTCGTCCGCGCCTTGACCGCGTTCATGCCGCAAAGCCGCGGCTGCCGGGTGCGTCTGCGCGAAGAAGTATTGTCCGGGGTCGAGGAAGTCTTGCTCGAAGGCGTAGCCGACCTGGCCATCACCGGTCTCAGCATTCCCGGTTACCTTGGCGCGGAATTGAGTGATGTAGAATTCGTGGCCGTGGCCCACCCCGAACACCCGCTGCATCGTCTGAACCGCGAACTGAATTTCCAGGATCTGGAAACCCAGATGCAAGTGGTGATCCGCGACTCCGGTCGGCAGCAGCCACGGGACGTCGGCTGGCTCGGCGCTGAACAGCGCTGGACCGTCGGCAGCCTTGCCACCGCCGCGACCTTTGTCAGCAGCGGCCTGGGTTTCGCCTGGTTGCCCCGGCACATGATTGAACGGGAACTGAAGGAAGGTACGCTCAAGCTGCTACCGTTGGACCAGGGCGGCAGTCGAAACCCGAGCTTCTATCTGTATTCGAACAAGGACAAACCCTTGGGCCCGGCGACGCAGATCCTCATCGAACTGCTGCGCACCTTCGACACCGCGCCGCTGGATGCGCCTTTCGCTGCACCAGAACAAGCCTGACAAGGAGTTGCGCCATGGCCTATTTCGAACACGAAGGTTGCACCTTGCACTACGAGGAATATGGCCACGGCACACCCCTGCTGCTGGTTCACGGGCTGGGCTCGAGTACGCTGGACTGGGAAAAACAGGTCCCGGAGCTCTCGACCCGTTACCGGGTGATCGTCCCGGACGTACGCGGCCACGGTCGCTCCGACAAGCCCCGCGAGCGCTACAGCATTGCCGGCTTCAGCGCCGACCTGGTCGCGCTGATCGAACACCTGAACCTTGGCCCGGCGCATCTGGTCGGGTTGTCCATGGGCGGGATGATCGGTTTTCAGCTGGCGGTGGATCAGCCATCGCTGCTTAAAAGCCTGTGCATCGTCAACAGCGCACCCGAGGTCAAAGTCCGCACGACGGATGATTACTGGCAATGGTTCAAGCGCTGGAGCCTGATGCGCATCCTCAGTCTGCGCACCATCGGCACGGCCCTGGGCGGCAAGCTGTTTCCCAAACCCGAACAGGCAGACCTGCGGCAAAAGATGGCCGAGCGCTGGGCAAAAAACGACAAACGTGCTTATCTCGCCAGCTTCAATGCCATCGTTGGTTGGGGAGTTCAGGAACGACTGGCGAAAGTCACCTGTCCAACCCTGATCGTCAGCGCCGACCGCGACTACACACCGGTGGCGCTGAAAGAAGCCTATGTAAAACTGCTGCCCGATGCGCGGCTGGTGGTGATCGAAGACTCACGCCACGCAACGCCATTGGACCAGCCGCAACGTTTCAACCAAACCCTGCTTGAATTTCTAACCGCAGTCGACACCACTACCCAGGATCATTGACCCATGCTGAAAAAAATCGCCCTTGTCGCAGGCTCCGTTCTGTTCGCCGCCAACCTGATGGCCGCAGACGCTGCCAAGGCTCCGCACGTCTTGCTCGACACCACCAACGGCCAGATCGAAATCGAACTGGACCCGGTCAAGGCACCGATCAGCACCAAAAACTTTCTCGCCTATGTCGACAGCGGTTTCTACACCAACACCATTTTCCACCGTGTGATTCCAGGGTTCATGGTCCAGGGCGGTGGTTTCACCCCGCAGATGGCGCAAAAAGACACCAAGGCACCGATCAAGAACGAAGCCAGCAACGGCCTGCATAACGTGCGAGGCACGCTGTCCATGGCGCGCACCTCCGATCCGGATTCGGCCACCAGCCAGTTCTTCATCAACGTCAAGGACAACGACTTCCTCGACCCGGGTCGCGATGCCGGTTACGCGGTGTTCGCCAAAGTCGTGAAAGGCATGGACGTCGTCGACGTCATCGTCAACTCGCAAACCACCACCAAACAGGGCATGCAGAATGTGCCCATCGACCCGGTGCTGATCAAGTCGGCCAAGCGCATCGACTAAACTGCACAAGGAGTCCTGAGCGGCAACGGTATTATCACCGAGCCGCTCACATCGAAAAAAGGAGAGCCCGTACGCGGGCGTTTATCTGATGCTTTATCGTCGTTTCGAAAAACTGATCGATATTTTCCGTGACGCCCCGACGGCGGCTCCGCCGAGCCGGGTTCTCCCCTTCTATACCTATTATTTGCGCCAGGTCTGGCCGAGTTTTGCCGCGCTGTTGGTCGTCGGTTTGATCGGCGCGCTGATCGAAGTGGCGTTATTCAGTTACCTGAGTCGAATCATCGATTTGGCCCAAGGCACACCCAATGCAGACTTTTTTAAAATCCACGGCGTCGAGCTGGCCTGGATGGCGGTGGTCGCACTGATTCTGCGACCGATATTCGTCGGCTTGCATGACCTGCTGGTGCATCAGACCCTGAGCCCCGGCATGACCAGCATGATTCGCTGGCAAAACCACAGTTACGTGCTCAAACAGAGCCTGAATTTTTTCCAGAACGACTTCGCCGGGCGTATCGCCCAACGGATCATGCAAACCGGCAACTCCCTGCGTGACTCGGCGGTGCAGGCCGTTGACGCGTTGTGGCACGTGCTGATCTACGCGATCAGCTCGCTGGTGCTGTTCGCTGAAGCCGACTGGCGCTTGATGATCCCGCTGTTGACCTGGATCGCCTGCTACATCGGCGCGCTGTGCTACTTCGTGCCACGGGTGAAAGAACGCTCGGTGGTGTCCTCTGATGCGCGCTCGAAACTCATGGGCCGGATCGTCGACGGCTACACCAACATCACCACGCTGAAACTCTTCGCCCACACCAACTTCGAACAGCAATACGCCCGCGAAGCCATCGCAGAGCAGACTGAAAAATCCCAACTGGCCGGCCGCGTCGTCACCAGCATGGACGTGGTCATCACCAGCATGAACGGCCTGCTGATCGTCTGCACTACGGGCCTGGCGCTGTGGCTGTGGACCCAGTCGCTGATCTCGGTCGGCGCGATTGCCCTGGCCACCGGTCTGGCGATCCGCATCGTCAACATGTCGGGCTGGATCATGTGGGTGGTCAACGGCATCTTTGAAAACATCGGCATGGTGCAAGACGGCCTGCAAACCATCGCCCAACCGATCAGCGTCACCGACCGCGAACCGGCACCGCGCCTGGAAGTGGCCCGTGGCGAAGTGCGTTTCGAGCACGTGGCGTTTCACTACGGCAAGAAAAGCGGCATCATCGGCGACCTCAACCTGACCATCAAACCCGGTGAAAAAATTGGCTTGATCGGCCCTTCAGGCGCAGGCAAATCGACCCTGGTGAACCTGCTGCTACGCCTCTACGACTTGCAGAGCGGGCAGATTCTGGTCGACGGCCAGAACATTGCCAACGTAGCCCAGGAAAGCTTGCGCGAACGGATCGGGATGATCACCCAGGACACCTCGCTGCTGCACCGTTCAATCCGCGAGAATCTGCTTTACGGCAAACCCGACGCCACCGACGAAGAACTCTGGGAGGCGGTCCGCAAGGCCCGCGCCGACGAATTCATCCCGTTGCTGTCGGACGCTGAAGGGCGCACTGGCTTCGATGCTCACGTCGGTGAGCGTGGGGTGAAACTCTCCGGTGGTCAGCGCCAACGGATTGCCATCGCCCGGGTGCTGCTCAAGGACGCGCCGATCCTGATCATGGACGAAGCCACCTCGGCGCTGGACTCGGAAGTCGAAGCGGCGATTCAGGAAAGCCTGGAAACCCTGATGCAGGGCAAAACCGTGATCGCCATCGCTCACCGGCTTTCGACCATCGCACGGATGGATCGCCTGGTAGTGCTGGAAAAAGGCCGGATCGCCGAAAGCGGCAGCCACACCGAACTGCTGGCCCACGGCGGGTTGTATGCGCGGTTGTGGCAGCACCAGACCGGTGGGTTTGTCGGGATCGACTGAGTGTCGAGATCAACGCAGATCCTGTGGGAGCGAGCTTGCTCGCGAAGAACGATGACGCGGTGTATCTGATTTACCTCAGCGCCTGCATCGCGAGCAAGCTCGCTCCCACATAAGACCTGCGATTCTGAAGGTCATTTTTCAGCATCAAAAAAACGCCAGAGTCCTCTGACGTCAGCCCAGCCGGTAGGGCAAGGCGCTCTTCGCCTCTTCTGCATATCCCATGACACCCAGACGTTCGCGCTCAAGAAAATCCTTCACTGCCGATTTCAATCCCGGATGCCGCAAGTAGTGCCAGGAATGGGTGATCACCGGCTCGAAACCACGAATCAACTTGTGCTCGCCCTGAGCGCCAGCGTCGAAACGCTGAAAGCCGTTAGCGATTGCGTACTCCATGCCTTGATAGAAACAGGTCTCGAAGTGCAGGCGGTCGAACTCCGCCAGGCAGCCCCAATATCGGCCATAAAAACTATCGCCACCGACCAGACTGAAGGCCATGGCCACCGGCCGTGATCCTTGTTTGGCCAGGACCACCCGAATGGCTTCGGGCATGCGTTCGGCCAACAGACTGAAAAACTCCCGCGTCAGGTACGGCGACTGCCGACGCACCGCATAGGTGTTGGCGTAGCAGGCGTAGACAAAATCCCACTGTGCCTGGTCGAGCTGATGCCCCTCAAGCCATTCAAACTCGATGCCCTGCCCCGCCACTTGTTCACGTTCCTTGCGCATCTGTTTGCGCTTGCGAGAACTGAGTGCGTCGAGGAAGTCCTGAAAATCCCGATAACCGCGATTCTGCCAGTGATACTGGCAACCGATGCGTTGCAACCAGCCCGGTTGCTCGGCCAATGCCGCATCGGTAAAGGCGTCGGTAAAGTTGATATGGGCGCTGGAGAGTCCTTCAATTTCCAGATAACCCGGCACGCTGTTCAGCAGTTCGAAACCATCCTGCACGGTAGCCGCCAACAACCGTGGCCCGCTGACCGGACTGAACGGTACAGCCGTCAGAAGCTTGGGGTAGTAATCGATCCCGGCGCGCTCGCAAGCATCGGCCCAGGCATGGTCGAACACGTATTCGCCATAGGAATGCCATTTGCGGTAGCTCGGCAATGCCGCGAGCAGACGACCGTCTTCGATGTGCAGCAGATGCTCCGGCTGCCAGCCGGACTGCGGCCCCAGGCTGCCACTGTCTTCCAGCGCCGCCAGAAAGGCGTGACGCAGAAACGGCTGAGTCGCGGGCACCAGCGCATCCCACTCTTGAGGCGCGATGGCGGACAGACTGTCCAAAACGTGTAACGGCATCCTGTTCCCCAGCGGTTGTTGCCTACAGACCCGCCGAGTATCGCCCATCCCCGGCACTTGCCGAAATAAAAAAACCCGCCGAGGCGGGGTCAAGACGAAGTATGACGGTGGTGCGACCTGAAACTATTTTTTACCCTTTTGACGTTCGGCGGCCAGGCGTTCGGCGAGTTCGTCGACATCGGGAACCGGTTTTTCGGGCATGACGCGCAAGGTCGCCTGCATCAAGCGCATCTGCCGAATGAACCGCCGGCAATTGGGGCAAAACATCAAATGATGACGCATCATCAGCCGCTCACGAAAACTCAACTGACCATCGAGATAATCGCTGGACCGCGCCACTTGTTCCTTACAGGTCAACATTCGCCGGTTTCCTCAAAATGCTCCACGGTCGCAAACACCTTCAACCGTGCCCGGTGCAGCAGCACCCGAACATTGGAGAGCGAAATCTCCAGAAGATTACAGATATCCTCCAGCTCCAGCCCTTGGCGCTCACGCAACAGCAGCACGCTGCTTTGCAGTTCCGACAGGCTGAGCAAGGTATTTTCCAGGCACTCACGCAGTTCGTTTTCGGTGAGCAGCGCCTCAGGGGTGTCCTGGTGCCAGCTGAACGGCGCCACCAGCCAGTGGCCATCTCCCGGGGAGAAACGATCATCATCGATGGTGCCGTGGGGTGACGGCAGGTCATCGAGCAGCACTTCCCGACGGTTTTGTTTATATCGACCTTTTGCCGCGTTGGCGGTGATCGTCAACAACCAGGTCTTGAGGCTGGAACGCCCCTCGAATCCGCTCAGGTTGCGCACCACCGACAGCCAGGCATCCTGCACCACTTCGTCGGCATGCCGGGTACCGACGATGGCATAGGCCACCGCCCGCATGGCGCCCTGGTAGGTGCTGACCAACTCTTTGAAAGCCTTCTGCTCGCCCGCCAACAGGCGTTCGAGCAGTTGCGTGTCGTCAGCTGCGGCCATTGATACCTCGCGTCCGAATGTGTGGTGCCTGATAGAAAAAGATCGCAGCCTGCGGCAGCTCCTACGGAGATTGGCCTTCTGCCCTTCTCGTGTAGGAGCTGCCGCAGGCTGCGATCTTGAACTCAGCGCTTGCGCAGAATCACGCTGCCAATCGAATAACCAGCACCAAACGAGCTAAGTACCGCCAGCGAACCTGCTGGCAAATCGTCCTGGTTCTTGTGAAACGCAATCACCGAACCGGCGGAGCTGGTGTTGGCATACGTATCGAGAATCACCGGGGCTTCTTCTTCGGTGGCTTCGCGGCCCAGCAGCTTCTTGACGATCAGGTGGTTCATGCTGAGGTTGGCCTGGTGCAGCCAGAAACGCTTCACGTCGCTGACGTTCAGCTTGTTCTCGTCCAGATGGGTTGCGATCAATTCCGCGACCATCGGGCAAACGTCACGGAACACCTTGCGGCCTTCCTGGACAAAGAGTTTGTCACGGGCACCGATGCCCTCTTCCGCCGCGCGGTTGAGGAAGCCGAAGTTATTGCGAATGTTGTTGGAGAACTTGGTCAGCAGTTTGGTGCTGACAATGTCGAACTGGTACTTGGACGTGGCCAGATCGGCACGTTCGATGATCACCGCAGTGGCGGCGTCACCGAAGATGAAGTGGCTGTCGCGATCACGGAAGTTCAAGTGACCGGTGCAAACTTCCGGATTGACCATCAGGATCGCCCGGGCCTGGCCCAGCTGTACGCTGTTGGTGGCGGCCTGAATACCAAACGTCGCCGAGGAACAGGCGACGTTCATGTCGAAACCGAAACCCTCGATACCCAGGGCTTCCTGGACTTCGATGGCAATGGCCGGGTAGGCGCGTTGCAGGTTGGAGCAGGCGACGATCACCCCGTCGATGTCCGCTGCGGTCTTGCCGGCGCGTTGCAGGGCCTGCTCGGCAGCACCAATGGCCATCTGGCAGAGCACCGACCATTCATCGTTGGAACGCTCAGGCAAACGAGGCGCCATGCGCTTTGGATCGAGAATGCCTTCCTTGTCCATGACAAAGCGGCTTTTGATCCCGGAGGCTTTTTCGATAAAGGCTGCGCTGGATTCGGTCAACGCTTGCACTTCACCGCGCTCGATAGCGTCAGCGTTGTCAGCATTGAACTGAGCTACATAAGCATTGAAAGACTGCACCAGCTCTTCGTTGGAGATGCTGTTGGCCGGGGTGTACAGGCCGGTGCCGCTGATGACGACATTATGCATGGTCGTTTCTCTAATCCGTTCAGGCAGAAAGCATTGGCACCGACGTACCAACACATAAAGGGCCTTATCCCCTCAAAGGGCATCGACCTGGCATCGCTTTATTCCGATCCGCCCGGCTGCGAAGGCTCAAATCTGCGGGGGCGGTGTTTATAACCGCGAAGTTTGCCATAAACATTGGCATTTGGCCCCTGTCGCAAGAGTAACGGCGTACCTAATGTGGGAGCGAGCTTGCTCGCGATGGCGGCCTAAGATTCAACATAGGCGTTGAAGGTGATGGCCTCATCGTCGGAGCGCCGCCCGGAGCAAGCTCGCTCCCACAGGGTTTTGTGCAAGCCTCGATTCTAGGGTTCGACTTGAGCCCATTGCTTGTTCAAACGTTTGTCGGAGATCGGCACTTTGGTCCCCAATTGCTGGGCGAACAGCGAAACCCGGTACTCCTCCAGCCACCAGCGATAGAGTTCAAGCTGTGGATCGCGCTTGCCTTCCTGGGCGTGCTTGTTGGCGCGGGTCTGATACTGGGTCCATAGACCGGACAATTCACCGCTCCAGACCCGGTCCTTCTGCACTTGAGCGCCAAGCTTCTCGAAGCGCTGCTCGACGGCTTTCAAGTAACGCGGCAGTTCCTTGAGCCACTGCATCGGGGTTTCACGAACAAAGCCCGGATAAACCAGGTGACTGAGCTGCTGCTTGATGTCATTCAGGGCCACCGCTTGCGCCAGGTCGATCTTGCCCTTGAAGCGCTTTTGCAAACCGTGCCAGAGCTTGAGAGTCTCCAGCGTCAGTTTCGCCAGACGCTCGGCATGCTCGGTCCACGCACCGCGTTTGCGCTCGGCCAGCGAGGCCAAACCAGCGCCGTCACGCGGCAAACTGGCTTCGCCGTCGAGAATGCAACTGTCGAGGCTCGCCAGCAGAATGTCTTCCACCAGACTGTCGATGCGCCCCAGTTCACGGTACATCAGGCCCAGTTCGGTGAGCCCCGGCAGTTTGCCGCGCAGGAACTTCGCCGGCTCCGCCAGTTGTTGCATGAGCAGACGTTGCAACGCCCGACGATGCTGGAACTCGGCTTCAGCCAGGGTCGAGAAGCGCCCTTCCTTGACCGTGCCCGCCTCTTCCACCAGCGCCGGGTAAACCGTCATCGACAACCCGGCGATCTTCTGCTGGGTTTTCTCGGCGACGGCAGCAAAGACTTTCGCTTCCACCGGCTGTTGGCTTTTCGCCGTCTGCGGGACAGCCAATGCCGCCTGACTGGCCTCGGCAAAACGTGCGGTCAGCTCAGGCAGATCCCGGCCTTCGCCAAGGAACTTGCCTTGGCCATCGACGATTTCCAGGTTCATCCGCAGATGACTTTCGACCTGCTGCGCAGCTTCGGCCCAAGCCTCGTCGCTGACCCGCGCACCGGTCATACGCAACAGTTCACGACCCAGCGCCTGCGGCAACGAGCCCTCGGCGAAAGTGACTCGTTGCAATGCCGCCTTGACGAAGTCCGGCACCGGCACGAAGTTCTTGCGCAAGGCCTTGGGCAGGTTGCGCACCAGCGCGATGCACTTGGCTTCGATCACACCGGGCACCAGCCATTCCAAGCGTTCCGGCGGCAGCGCCGGCAACAACGGTGCCGGCACGCGCAGGGTCACGCCATCACGGGGATGGTTGGGCTCGAAGTGGTAACTCAACGGCAAGGTCAGGTCACCCAGACGCAGAGTGTCCGGGTAATGCGCGGCAGTGACTTCGCTGGCTTCGCGGGCCAGCACGTCTTCTTCGCGCATGATCAGCAGTTGCGGGTCTTTCTGGCTGTTGACCCGATACCAGCTGTCGAAGGTCGCGGTCTGATGGATCTCTGCCGGCAAGCGCGCATCGTAGAAGGCAAACAGGGTTTCCTCGTCCGCCAGAATGTCCCGGCGACGGGCCTTGGCCTCCAGTTCGTCGAGCTGTTCCAGCAGCAAGGTATTGGCGCTCAGGCATTTGGCTTTCGACTGAATCTCGCCGCGCACCAGCGCTTCACGGATAAACAGCTCACGCGAGGTGACAGGATCGATCGGCCCGTAATGCACGGGGCGGCGACCGACCACGATCAGCCCGAACAGAGTGATCTGCTCGAAGGCCACGACCTGTCCGCGCTTCTTCTCCCAATGCGGTTCGAAGTGGTTCTTCTTGATCAGGTGCCCGGCCAGCGGCTCGATCCAGTCCGGCTCGATCTTCGCCACCATGCGCGCATAGAGCTTGGTGGTTTCCACCAGTTCGGCGGTCATCAGCCATTGCGGACGCTTCTTGCCCAGGCCCGATGACGGGTGAATCCAGAAACGCCGCTGACGCGCGCCCAGGTAATCGCCGTCTTCGGTCTTCTGGCCGATCTGACTGAGCAAACCGGACAGCACCGCTTTGTGCAGTTTCGGGTAGTCCGCCGGCTCTCTGTTCAGGCTCAACTGCATGTCGCGGCAGATCAGGCTCAACTGGCGATGGGAATCGCGCCACTCACGCAGGCGCAGGTAATTCAGGAAATTCTTGCGGCACCAATTACGCAGCGGACTGGCGGTCAGGGCCTGGCGTTGCTCTTCAAAGCCACGCCACAGATTGACCAGCCCGGCGAAGTCCGAGTCCACGTCCTTCCATTGTGCGTGGGCCTGATCGGCGGCCTGCTGACGCTCCGGCGGACGCTCGCGCGGGTCCTGGATCGACATCGCACTGGCGACGATCAGCACTTCCTGCAAACTGCCGAGCTTCGCCGCTTCGAGCAGCATCCGGCCCATGCGCGGGTCCACCGGCAGACGCGCCAGTTGCCGGCCCAGCGGCGTCAGTTGGCTGTTGCGGTCGACTGCGGAGAGTTCTTGCAGCAGGTTGAAACCGTCGCTGATGGCCTTGCCATCCGGCGGCTCGATAAACGGGAAATCGGTGATTTCGCCAAGGCGCAGATGGAGCATCTGCAAAATCACCGCCGCGAGGTTGGTACGCAGAATTTCCGGATCGGTAAATTCCGGGCGACCGATGAAGTCTTCTTCGCTGTACAGACGAATGCAAATACCCGGCTCGACCCGCCCGCAGCGACCTTTACGCTGGTTGGCGCTGGCCTGGGAAATCGCCTCGATCGGCAAGCGCTGGACCTTGGCGCGGTAGCTGTAGCGGCTGATGCGTGCGGTGCCGCTGTCGATGACGTAACGAATGCCCGGTACGGTCAGCGAGGTTTCCGCGACGTTGGTCGCCAGCACCACGCGACGGCCCGGATGGGACTGGAAAATCCGTTGCTGCTCGGCCGGCGAAAGGCGTGCATACAGCGGCAGAATTTCGGTGTGCTTGAGCTGGGCTTTGCGCAGCATGTCCGCCGCGTCACGAATCTCTCGCTCGCCGGGCAGGAACACCAATACGTCGCCAGGACTGCGGCGCTCGCTGCGTTCGAATGCAGCAATTTCATCGAGGGTGGCGAGGATCGCCTGGTCCACGGTCAAGTCGTCTTCGACCCGATTGCCCTCTTCGTCCTGCTCCAGCGTCAACGGCCGGTACCAGGTATCCACCGGGAAGGTGCGGCCCGAGACTTCGACAATCGGTGCATCGTCGAAATGCTTGGAGAAGCGCTCCAGATCAATGGTCGCCGAGGTGATGATAACTTTCAGGTCCGGACGGCGCGGCAGCAGGGTTTTCAGGTAACCGAGCAGGAAGTCGATGTTCAGGCTGCGCTCGTGGGCTTCGTCGACGATGATCGTGTCGTAGCGCTCGAGGTAGCGGTCGTTCTGGGTTTCCGCCAGCAGGATGCCGTCGGTCATCAGTTTGATCAGGGTGTTGGAATCGCTCTGATCCTCGAACCGCACCTGATAACCGACCAAGGCACCGAGCGGTGTGGCCAGTTCTTCGGCAACCCGGCTCGCCACGCTGCGCGCAGCAATCCGGCGTGGCTGGGTGTGGCCGATCAGGCCGTGCTGGCCGCGACCGATTTCCAGGCAGATTTTCGGCAATTGGGTGGTTTTACCCGAGCCGGTTTCACCGGCGATGATCAGCACCTGATGCTTGAGCAGCGCTTCCTTGATTTCGTCACGCTTGGCGGCGATCGGCAGACTGTCGTCGTAACGAATCAGCGGCAGGCTGGCGCGCCGCGCCAACACCTGGTCGCAGGACGCTTGCATGCGCGCCACCCACAGGGCCAGCTTGGCGTCGTCGGGCTTCTGGCGCAGCTCGAGCAACTGCCGCCGCAGCCGGTGGCGGTCGGCAAGCATGGCGTGATCGAGGTTTTTCAGCAGTTTGTCGATGGAAGGCGATTCGTCAGTCATCAGGTACGCAAAGGTCGTCTAGTGGCGCAGGGGGCGGATTGTCGCAGATTTTACGTCCGCTGCGCGGCCGATCGCGAGCAGGCTCGCTCCCACATTGGATCTATAGCGACCACAAAATCGGGGGCACCACGGTCAAATGTGGGAGCGAGCCTGCTCGCGATCGATTGCGCAGCAATCGCAGAGAGCTACTCGTTATCGAGGCCTTTGCGGCGGTATGGGAACACATCGATCACCTTGCCGGCGCGAATCGCCTCTTGCAGGCCTTTCCAATAGTCGGCGTTGTACAGTTCGCCATGCAGTTGATCGAACAACCGCCGCTGCGCGGAATCGGCAAACAGGAACGGCGGGAACTCCTCGGGGAACACGTCCAGCGGCCCGATCGAATACCAGGGCTCGGAGGCCATCTCATCTTCCGGCGTACGCGGCTGCGGTATGTGGCGGAAGTTGGCTTCGGTGAGAAAACAAATCTCGTCGTAGTCATAAAACACCACCCGCCCATGTCGGGTGACGCCGAAGTTTTTCAGCAGCATGTCGCCGGGAAAGATGTTCGCCGCCGCCAGTTGCTTGATCGCCAGACCATAGTCTTCAAGCGCTTCACGCACCTGAGCGTCGTTGGCGTTTTCCAGGTACAGGTTCAATGGCGTCATGCGCCGCTCGGTCCAGCAGTGGCGGATCAGCACCGTGTCGCCTTCCACTTGTACCGTCGACGCGGCGACTTCCAGCAACTCGGCCAGACACGCCGGATCAAACTTGCTCAGCGGAAAACGGAAGTCGGCGAACTCCTGGGTATCGGCCATGCGCCCGACCCGGTCGACGCTTTTTACCAAGCGGTACTTCTCGATCACTGTGGCACGGTCGACGTTCTTCGACGGCGAGAAACGATCCTTGATGATCTTGAACACGGTGTTGAACCCCGGCAGGGTAAACACACTCATGACCATGCCGCGTACACCCGGCGCCATGATGAACTGATCGTCGGTGTTAGCCAGGTGGTTGATCAACGCCCGGTAGAACTCCGACTTGCCGTGTTTATAGAAACCGATCGAGGTATACAGCTCGGCGATGTGCTTGCCCGGCAGGATGCGTTTGAGGAAACCGATGAACTCCGCCGGCACCGGCACATCGACCATGAAGTACGAACGGGTGAACGAGAAAATGATCGACACTTCGGACTCATCGGTGATCAACGCGTCGATCTGAATCCCCCGACCTTCGCGGTGCAAAAACGGAATCACCAGTGGCCATTGCTCATCGGTGGTGAAGATCCGCCCTACCAGATAGGCGCCCTTGTTGCGGTAGAGCACCGAGGAAAACAGCTCGACGCTCAGTTCCGGATCCTTGCAGACCCAGTCGGGCAGGTTCTCGCGCAGCTGTGTTTCAAGTCTGCGCAGGTCGCCGGCAAGGTCGGCGTAGTCTTCGCTGAAGCGGTAGTCGGCAAAAATGCTCGCCAGCATGTTCGTCAACTGACCTTGCGGTTTGTAAGTGCGGGTCTGCGCGGCCCGGGCCCGGTGCAAGCTGGGCCGGGTGGTGTGGATGAACATGCAACCGTCGCTGATCAGGTCGTGGCTGAACAGCCCGCAGAAAATCGAGTTGTACCAGGTCTCGGACAGTTCATCGTCGAAACGCAGGTCGATCAGGCTGATGTAGGCGCTTTTGACCAGCGGCCAGCAGCTGACATCCATCAACACATCAGCCTCGAAGGCGGCATGCAGACGCCCCGCCACTTCACTGACCTTTACTTCATAGAGGTTGATCCGCGCCGCCGAGGCGACTTGCGTTTCCTGCCACTGCGCCCGTTCGAAGCGCTCCCGGGCGCCGTCAGTGATCTGGCGGAAATGCTCGCGGTAATCGTCGAAGCCGTCGAGGATCATCTGGGCAATATCGGCGGCGGGCCATGGCTGCGGCATGTGGAGACCTCTACGGGATGGTTCTTATCGTTGGAGGCTGAGCTTAGAGGTCAATTGTTACGCATTGCAACCATTGCCATGGACGGCTCCGACGGTGACACTTGCGCCCTGATAAAGGAAGGAACGAGCCGTGAACCCCGTCGATATTCTGCGTATGTTGTCACTTGCCGCTATTTGGGGGGCGAGCTTTCTGTTCATGCGCATCATCGCCCCAGTGATTGGCACAATCCCCACTGCTTTTTTCCGCGTTTCGATCGCCGCCACCGGATTGCTGGTGATTCTGACGCTGATGCGGATCAGTTGGGACTTCCGTGGCAAGTTCAAAACCGTGCTGCTACTCGGGATGATCAACTCCGGTCTTCCAGCGACCCTGTACTCGGTGGCGGCTCAAGTGTTGCCGGCCGGTTACTCGGCGATTTTCAACGCCACCACGCCGCTGATGGGCGTGTTGATCGGCGGCCTGTTCTTCAGCGAAAGACTCACCCTCTCGAAGATTGCCGGGGTTGCTCTCGGCTTGTTTGGCGTCGCCATCCTGACCCGCGCCGGTCCCGTGGCTTTCGATATGGAATTACTGATCGGCGCACTCGCCTGCCTGCTCGCGACCACCTGCTACGGCTTCGCCGGGTTCCTGGCGCGGCGCTGGCTCGACCATCAAGGTGGCCTCGACAGCCGTCTCTCGGCACTGGGCAGCATGCTCGGTGCAACGCTGTTTGTGTTACCGCTGTTCGGCTACAGCGTCATCAGCCAACCGCCCGTTAGCTGGGGTGGCTGGAGTGTCTGGTTGTCGTTGCTGGGGTTGGGCCTGGGCTGCACGGCGTTTGCCTACATCCTGTATTTCCGTTTGCTCAGCTCGATCGGCCCGGTCAAATCGATGACCGTGACCTTCATGATCCCGCCGTTCGGGGTGTTGTGGGGCGCGTTGTTTCTCGATGAACCGCTGTCGATGGCGCATCTGTATGGCGGGCTGTTGATCGCGGGGGCGTTGTGGCTGGTGTTGAAGCCAGCGGCGGTGAAGGTGCCTGAACTGGCGGAGCAGTAACCAATAGGCAGCGGCGCATCGACCTTTTCAATGCGCCGCCCGGATTACCTTGCTCCGACATATCTGCTTGGACTCTCTGCCTGCATGACTGTCGCAAGCTTCAAAAAGCACCATCAGGTGCAGAAATCGAGCCAGGCGGATCGAAAGACATCAACCCGCCCGACCGAATCAAATTACCAGTAACGCAGTTGTGCGAATTGGTAGCTTGGCTGTTTCCAGGCAGGTGCCGACGGGTAGGCCACCGGCTGATACCCGGACCAGGTAAACATCGGGTAGGTCACAACCGGTGCTTGCCACTGAACGGGGGCGAACCCGAAAGAGGGATAGGTGATCGGCTGGTTTATGGCTGGCGCCGGATTCTGCGCAATCGTACTGCCATTCGGCTTGCTGTTTCCGATGTTTTGCTGCGGAGCTGGCGCCGCACCGGAAGAGGCGCTACCGGCTACTGCCC
Organism: Pseudomonas sp. GW822-FHT06B12; assembly: GCF_058799675.1. Classification (NCBI taxonomy): domain Bacteria; kingdom Pseudomonadati; phylum Pseudomonadota; class Gammaproteobacteria; order Pseudomonadales; family Pseudomonadaceae; genus Pseudomonas; species Pseudomonas sp. GW822-FHT06B12. Next base: position 38,376 of record NZ_JBXALR010000017.1, on the reverse strand, counting down.
CTGGAGTGACGTTCGGCGTAGTGGTCACCGGTGCAACCGGTTTGGCTGGCGGCTGCTGGAAACCACCGCCCATGACACCTTGATTCATCCGACTCCCGATGACGCTGGAGAACCGGCCTGCACTGGTGATCGAACCTGCCTGGTCATTGCGCAGATTATTGGTCACGATGTTCATGGAACTATCGCTGTGTATGACCTTGTCGTTGACCACCTGGCTGGTGGTAATCATCATTGCCCCACCACTGCGGACAGTGCCATGGTTTTGCAGAGAACCGGTGTAACTCATCGAGCCACCACTTTGTACAGTGCCACGATTCTCCAGCGACCCGGTGTAAATCATCGAACCGCTAGTACGAACGTCACCGCTATTACTGAAGTTGCCGACCATCGAGAGTGAACCGTCCGCCAGCAATGACGCCTTTTCACTCTGAACAGAGTTACCGGTTATCGAAACGCCTGCGCCTTTGACAAGGCCCTTGTTGTGCATATCACCGACGATGGAAAGTGCTTGTTTTGCCTCCATTTCACTCGTGGAGGCAATCAAGACCTTGCCGTCTGACGAGACAGACAAGCTACCGGTGAGAGCCTTGACCTTACCGTCCACATTCACACCCACCCCGGCGGACTTCCCGACCAGACGGATCGAGTCGGCGTGCATGCTGCCCAATTGAGCAACATCAATGGCGATCTCGGGTTGGCTATCGGCAGCCCCTGTTTGGGTGACAATCGTCGGGTTGGCAGCATCCACCTCGCCTTTCAAAGCCACGGCGTTGAGTTTTTGGGCCTGCAACTTGGCATTGACTTGCAAGGTACGTGCGACCAGGTCGACTTCATCGGCGCCGGATGTATCGAGCCCGGTGCCCTCAAGATGAATCTGGCCGTTCTCCGTCCGGAAGCGGGACAAATTACCACTCTCGTCAAACACAGCCTTACCGGCGACAAGTGACACACGGTTTGCATTGATGAAGCCCGCGCCATTGGCCGAGATGCCGTTGGGGTTGGCGACAATCACCCGCGCACTTGGCCCCGCGACCTCAATCACCCCATTCAGGCTGGAGGCTGCCCGGCCGGTGACTTCGTTCAGAATAACGCCCGCAGAGTTCCCGTTCAGAAGGCTGTTACCAGCGATCGCCCCACCAAGCGTTGTCTGTGTCCCGGTACTGCTGTTGTTGAGAATCAGCCCGGCCTGCCCCACGTTGAAGTCTGTGAACGTGTTGTGCGAAATGCCTGAGCCGTTCGGTGCAACGATGTTCAATACCGGAGTGCCATTGACGGCAGACAGCGTGGGTTGCTGCGAAGCGCTCGGGTCGATAACAACCCCCGGCTGTGCGTACGCAGTCTGCTGCAGCATCGGCAGCGCTACCATGAGTGCCAGCGCCAGTTCGGTACGCCTCGATGGCGCTCGGCTACGTTGAATAGAGTGTTGAACAGTTATTGTCATAATGACCTCAATGTCTGGATTCGCAGAAGCGACCGTGGGGTTCACACGGGCGCTGTTTGACGCAATAGGTTGGCGTGTGTCGGTGCCCTCCATGGTTGGGTTGATAGGAAAGTCGCGCGCGATGGAGTCGGCCTAGAAGCGGCTGGTGACCGAGAAGTCGAGGGATGGCGTGCGGCTGTGCAAGAAAACGGGCGCCTTGAGTGGCATCCCGAGCGCGAGGTCGTAGCCGAAGGTGTTTGCATTGCCACGCAGGCCGATCGCGCTGCCGATCAGTGTTCGTCCACCAGGCTGCTGGCTGCCAATGGGCGATACCTGGCCGGCATCGATAGCCGTATAGACTTGGCTCCCCCAAAAGGCAGCCGTCGCGATTTCATTGCGCCAGGTCCAGCCACCAGGGCCGGCAACCGTGGTATTGCCGTCAAAACCACGCACCGTGTAGCGGCCGCCGATCTGCAGGTATTCGGTAGGAGGCGCCGGAACGGGCGCGTACTGGAAAAAGGCCGCGCTCTGATAACCCAGGCGTTTGCCGCCCGCGATAAATGCCGTCTCGGCCGATGCCCTGGCGGTGAAGATCCGATATCGCCCGTTCCAGTCCTGTTCTTCATAGACAGAACCTGGCGATTCGCTCATCCCTGGCAGGCTGCCACGCAACCCGAATTCGACATTCACCGTACTGCCTGTCAGCTGCTGACGATGGGCGAAGCTGAATTCGTAGCTGGTGATATCCCGATGCAGTTGGAGCAGTTCGGTTGTGCTGACCCACGACCGATCCTCCCGACGCACCAGCCGGGAGTTGAACGTGCCCTTGCTATGGCTGGAGCGATAGACCACGTAGCCGAACCCCGCATCGAGGCGACGGGTTCTTGCGGTGAATGGCACACTGCTGCCGTCGACATCCTTGAGCAGCTCCTGCTTGCTTCTCCACTCGCTGGCACCCAGAGAAAACGACGCATACCCCATCGGAATATTCCAGGCCGCACTTTTTGAGTAGGACCCGAGCGTGTGATTGCTGAACTCGGCGTCCGAGTTGTAGGTGAGTAGAAGCTGATCGTAGAGGCCTGCCGGAGAGTCAATCGCCACAACTGCACCCAGCTGATTGCGGCCGGTGGCGTCAATACCGGAGTTGTCTGTGGTCAATAGGCCAAAGACACGGCGTGCGTCTTGCGGATGCTGTATGACGATGTTGCTCTCACCCAAGGCCGAGCCTGGTATCAGGTCGAAAGCTGTGACGGCCTGCCCCGGCAGGCGACGGACGTTTTCAAGCGCCTGATCAAGATCGCGAACATTCAACAACGCACCTTTCGCAGCCGGGAACACAGGACGTGTCCAGCCAAGACTGTCGGGCTGCTCTTGAACCTCTGCGATGCGGCCCGGGATGATATCGATGATCAGGCGACCGCTGGCCAGGTCCTGCGCCGGAATGCCGGCCTGTGTCGTCACATACCCGCGAGCCATGAATTGCTTCGCCACCCAACGTCTGAAGATGCCGAGCCCTTCCCCTCCCACACAATGCCCCTGGATCGACGGGGTACGAGGCAGCCATGGAAACTCCGCGGCGCCCCGCCACTCGACCGAGTGAATAACGAAGCAAGGCGTTTCACTCGGGAACTCCAGGGTTTCGCCCGGTTCTTGAGGTGAGCTGGAAAGCACGTCGGGTCGTTTCAAGGCTTGCGATTGAAGCCTTTCCAGTTGTTGATCCTGCAGGCGTCGTGTGCTGGAAAGTGTGCTGACTGACTCAGCAGCCTTCACCTCTAAAGCCATTTCGAAAACAAACACACCCATCAGACATAACGTAGTCAGTTGAACTGTATTTTTTTGTCGGCACACGGAAGCATTCGGAGCGCCCCCGGGCGAGAAGAGGGTTGAGATGTTCTGGTGCAGGCAAGTCTTCAGTTTCATCCTCACACCATAAGCAGGCCGAAACCGCAGGGACATGAGGCGATTCTTAATTGCTATGGGTGGATCACGATAAAAGTGACTTTGGGTATTGCCGGCCAACGACCGTGTATAGAGAACCTCAAATCGCCGTCAATAACCCGGAAGTCCTCTCCAATGAAGAGTTGCGAGGCGCTGGATCAACCACATCCATGCAACGTTTGAGGGAGTCGAAATCTGGCGTCTGGGACAGGCAAACCTGTATGGCCTGACTCACGGATACCGACACCAGCGAGCATTCCGTGCGCCACCCCTCATAGATAAGCGTATGGCGAATCCGAGGGTTTTCATGGCAGTACTTCAACAAATTGAATTCCGTTGAGCACACCAGGGCGGTGTTAATTATCAACAGATCAAAAGGCTGACCTTGAGTGCGGGTCACCGACTGCACCTCTTGAAATGAACTCAAGGGAGCAATTCGGCAATAGCCCAGTTGATTGAGCATTTTTTCTATCTTTATTCGCTGAAAATGCTGCCCATCAGCGATCAATATGCGTAGCGCTTTGTTTGACATGCGGTAAACCTGACAGGTTAGCCCCGTGAGCGCTTATCAACATCTTCGACTCACTGAAGAGCAACCAAGGCTATCTTCAACCACTGGAAATGACTCTAAGACAATTCTCAAACACCGCAACAGCTGGCCCATTGGACGATTCGAGAACCCCTATTTGTACATCATATCTACGACAACAGACGCCTCGAAGGGCCCCATGACGGGGGGGGGGGGGGGGGGTGCGCCACTTAAGACCAACATTGAAGACAATATAT
>NZ_JBXALR010000017.1:0-34222 GCF_058799675.1 Pseudomonas sp. GW822-FHT06B12 | reverse complement strand
CCCCCCCCCCCCCCCCCCCCCCCCGCGCCAGATCAGACCTACATTGAAGTCAATAGATTCGGGTTGCCGGCGATTCAGATCAGCGAGTTGTCTGCCCCCATCTTTGCTTTATCGCCGAGCAACTTTAGTCAACGTGTCGAAAAATAAGATTTGTCTTATTGTGGCTCGGCTAGTGCCTTGCGATGATCGAAGGCTTTCACGAGCTGAGTTCTTGGGGCCGCTATGAGTTATATTCGATCGGAAAGGTATTTGTCTTGTTTGATTAGATTATTTTATGGCTTGGCGAAAAACATTTCGAGAATCATCTGTGGAAGCGTATTTAAAAGTGCCGGACTCGGGATGGCATTATTGAGCTTTTCCTTGATGGCGCAGGCCGATTGCCGGTGGAACCCAAAGGATCCGGCTCGGCAAACACGCACTTTTAGCTACAGAGGGCCAGGTGTGTTAAATATTCCCGTAGATGCTATCGATGGTGAGGTTTATAGGGAAACCTTCTCAAGTCCTTACTCAAAAGTAATGGTTTTGTGCTCTCCTGATAACGCATCGGGGATTAGAGTCAATGCTGCACTAGGCACTCAGCCTCCAAGTGGAATAAAGTTCCCTATTAAGGGGACAGGGCTTTACTGGCAAGTTAAGCTGAACAAGTGGAATTTCTTCAACACTATTACCAGTCCAGGTTCTAGCTGGAATATGACTAATCAAGATACAGAATTTGCGTTCAGTAATGAGTATGTGCTTTCTATACATAAGGATGGTGGCGTGAATGACGGCGCCATGATACCCGCAGGGCCTTTGGGGTCGTGGGTAACCACATCCGGCTTTGAGGTTGGACGGTTCATATTATTGAATCCGATTATTGTTGCGGCAGCCTCTTGCAGCACGCCTAGCGTGGAGGTTCAAATGGGTAATGATTACCTCCTGCATGAATTTGAAAAGCCTGGCGATGCCTCGCACCAAGTCAATTTCAACATAAATCTCAATGCCTGCCCAAAAGGAATAAAAACAGTTAAATACATGCTTAAGGCAAACTCTGAAGTTATAAGCAGTGAGTTGGGAATTGTATCTCTAAATAAGAGTTCTACTGCTAAAGGCATTGGACTTCAAATAAAAAGCCCTGACGGCAAGCCGCTTGCTCTTGATACTAACCATGAATTTACTGAATACGATATCCAGGGTGGAAATATGAAAATCCCACTGAGCGCCTCGTACATTCGATCATCTAAAGACAAGCCAGAGGCGGGATCAGCAAATGCCGACGTTACATTTATCATGAGCTATCTCTGAGGAGTCGGGGCTGGTCCATCACGTTCACGGTACGGCAGCGACTGTAGCCGATGTCACCCAGGTTGCCGAACGGCTGCATGGAGAGGAAAGCGCGGTCTATGTCGATGCGGGCTACACCGGTGTCGAGAAGCGCGAGGTGGTTCGGAGCTTCCCTAAGACAATTCTGAAACAGCCGCCCTCCTCCCAGGGTCCAATGCCAGAAAGAGTGCGGCCTATTAACGATTCGGCCCGGAACCAAACAAAGACCGAGCGCACTGACTCAGGGTGAGGTCAAAGTAATCAGATAAGCCCCCGAATTCACCGGCTTGCCTGATCCATCCACCACTGCGTATTGCTGATGGTAATAACGGCCATCCTCACCGCTGTCAGCAACCAGCTTCACCTCCACACTGGAATGATCGAGCGCACTGACCGAACGAATCGGATCAACGCGGCGCACGCTGATGGCACTGCCTCGCGCCAGCGTCGGGCAGTCGTCCAGTTTCAGTCCGCCCGCCTGGGCAGAAGACGTGCACGACGACTCGACAATGCTGCCGTGAAAAGCAATGACACCCTGAGCCACCGGCGTCGCCGCGAAACACAGTCCGGGTCCGGTCAGGCCAAGAACCAGCCCTGCACCGACAGAGAAAAACTTCCCGTTCATGCTGACACTCCCAATGTGAAGGCTTGAGCCTTGAGTATCGGCCAGAATCCGGTTTTTTTAAGGATCGCCTGATGGTTTTGGATCAGTTTTTCCAATCAGGCTGCGGATCGGAATCAATATCAGGCACCACCCGACTCCGAATCTGTTGATACCACTGTGTTTAAGAATCGCCTGATGCCCCTTCGACAGATCGCCCTTTAGAGTCCGGAGATGAAACTAAAAAGTTACCTGCTCCAGATCAGCCCGGTGTTATCCAGCCCCGAAGCAGCCAGAAAACTGCTTCGTCTTTTTGCCCTCGTTTTATTGATCGGCATTCTGAGCGGTGTTTACAACTTTCTGCTATTCACCTTCAACAATGACATTTCCCAGCGTCGCGGCTACATGAGCAGTGCGATTGCCGAGGCGTACACTTTCTTCACCAATCGCGAGGCCTTGCTCGAAAGCCTCAGTCTGTCGGCAGTGCGCAAATCCAGACAGGCCAAACCGCTCGTTTACCTACCCTCCACCGAAGAAGTCCATCTGCAATTGGGTAATACCCCCGGCAATCTGTGGAGTATCTGGCTGACCCAGCGCATGCGCGACTACATGAAAGGCAAGCAGGTCAATCTGCTTTACGTGAACACCGGCCCGAACGCGCAAGTAACACGTCTTTATGACTCAACATCGGTGGTGCCCGACTTTTCGTCCAGCATGCTGAGTCAGTTGGAAGTGCTAAAGGACAGTGACACATCGACCATCGACGAACTGTGGCTGACGGATCAGTCCGAGCAACGCTCGCATCTGTATATTTTCATTCGTCTGGATGACCGTGATTCAGACTCCGGCTGGTTGGGCCTGGAGATGGACAGCCGGGAAATCTCCACGACCCTGAACGATCAGAGCGCGGGTGAGTTCATGATGCTCAACTCCCAGGGCATGCTGGTGTTCACCAACAGCCACACCGCGCAATTGAGCCAGATGCTGCTCGAACCTCAAGGTCAAAACTTTTTCGGGTTTGTCGGCAGGGGGCTGGTGCCGGACCATCTGGTGATCCGCAAACAACTGAAGTCTTCGGACTGGCAACTGGTGTATTCGATCGACCTGCTGGCGGTGATGTCCGGATTGTGGCTGCAACTGTTGGGCTCGCTGGTGTTCTGCCTGCTCAGCGTGACACTGATCCTGTTGCTGATGCGGCGTGTCGAATGCCGCTTCATTACGCCTGCGATGAACCGCATTCAGGCGCTGATCGAGAGCGAGGCATTCAGCCGTGATGTAATCCAGACAGCTCCCGTGGCCCTGTGCGTACTGCGCCGTACCGACGCTCAAGTGGTACTGGAAAATACCCTGGCCCAGCAATGGCTGGGTAACGGTCTGGAACGCGAGGTGTTGTGCGCCGGCTGGATCAGGCAGGCATTCGACACCGAACAGCCCAACCGCTCCGATTACTTTGAAACCATCGAAGGTCGGCACCTGTACCTCAGTAGCGCGCCAACCCGTTACAAGGGTGAGGACGTGCTGTTTTGCGCCTTCAGCGATATCAGCGCACGCAAACAGGTGGAAGCGGCGCTGGAGGAAGCCCGGCAGTCGGCCGATGCGGCCAACGAGGCAAAAACTCTGTTCCTGGCCACCATGAGCCATGAAATTCGTACGCCTCTCTATGGCGTGCTGGGCACTCTGGAGTTATTGGCGCGGACCCAGCTCGATGCGCAACAAAAAGACTATTTGCACGCCATAGAGGGCTCCTCTGCGACTCTGCTGCAATTGATTTGTGATGTGCTCGATGTCTCAAAGATCGAAGCCGGACAACTGGCACTGGAGTTGAGCGAGTTTTCCCCGCTGGATCTGATTCATGAAGTCATCCAGGGCTACGCCGCAGCCGCCATGGGCAAAAGGCTGCAACTTTACGCCTGCTTCGATCCGCAACTGCCTGAGCGGCTGATCGGCGACGTGACCCGAATCCGGCAGATCCTCAATAACTTGCTCAGTAACGCCGTGAAGTTCACGGACTGCGGGCGGGTGGTACTGCGCGTCAAGCTGTTGAACCGCGATGGCGAACGTTCGAGCCTGTTGTGGCAAGTGTCCGACACGGGGAAAGGCATTGCTCAGGAAGACCAGACCTTCATTTTCGAGCCGTTCTATCAAACCGAAGGCAACACCAATGTGGTGGCCGGTACCGGACTGGGATTGCCCATTTGCCAGCGTCTGACTCAACTGATGAACGGCCATATTCGCATGGTCAGCGAACCCGGACTGGGCAGCAGCTTCACCCTGACGCTGCCGCTCGAAGAGGCCTCAATCAGTGCCGAGGCGAGCCTCCTGAAAAGCCTGTTGCCAGAGACTGTTTACGTAGTCTCGCCGATTCGCGAACTGGCGGAGTCCATCAGCGGTTGGTTGCGCCGATGGGGTGCCCGTGCACAGATCGGCCGCCCGTCCCAGGCGGACGCCGCCAGCGGCCACCTGTTACTCGAACTGCATCCAGGCACTGTCGAACAACCGCTGGTGCCCGACTGGTCAGGACCGTCGATTATGGTCAGCGGTAACGGTTGCAGTGAACCGAAAATCGAAGCCGGCCGTTGGCAGGCCAACCTTAACCATTTGACCGCCATTCACCAGGCGGTCAGCCAGGCACAGGGACTCTGGGTCACCAGAGCCGACGAGTATGCGCAAAAACGTGAGCTGAAGAAGCTCGATCTGCACATCCTGGTGGCCGAAGACAACATCATCAATCAGTTGATTCTCAAGGATCAGTTGGAGGAACTCGGCTGCACTGTGGCAATGGCTTGTGATGGGCACGAAGCGCTGCGGCTCTGGAAAACCGAGGACTTCGATGTGGTCCTGACCGATGTGAACATGCCCAACGTCAACGGCTATGAGTTAGCCAAAGAACTGCGCCGTCAGGGCTGCTCGCTGCCGATCATCGGAGCAACAGCCAATGCCATGCGCGGAGAAGCAGAACTGTGTCTTGCCGCCGGAATGACCCATTGCCTGGTCAAACCCTTTGCGTTGCGGGCCCTGTTCAATTACCTGGCGCCTTATGAAGGGACCTCCCATGAAGCCCTATAACATTTTGATCGTTGAGGACCACCCCTTCCAGCACATGTATCTGCAGCATTTATTCAGTGAACTGGGTGAGTTCAATCTCGAAGCCGCACAGGATGGTAAAGAGGCGCTGGAACACTTGCAGCGGCGCGATTTCGACCTGGTGCTGACGGACCTGTTAATGCCGGGTATGGACGGTGTTCAGTTTATCCAGAGCCTGGCCGGTCTACGCCACAAACCAGCCCTGGCAATCATGAGTGCTGCGTCCAGGCGTATGTTGACGGCCGCCAGTCTCGTGGCGAAAAACCTCGGCGTGGAAGTGATTGGACTGATTTCCAAGCCCGTCGCCTCAGCCTCACTGCGCAGCCTGACGGAACAACTCGACGGCAAGATTCGCAGCGCTTCACAGGTCATTGCTGCGCCCTTGGAGTTTGACCGGCATTCGATTATCCGGGCGATGAGCGACGGACAGTTTCAGGCCTGGTTTCAGCCCAAGAAGTCTCTGGCCAACGGCCGCATCGTCGCCGCCGAAGCCTTGGTGCGCTGGATGCATCCGGAGCAAGGCGTGATGCTGCCCGGTTTGTTCCTGCCGACAGTCAAGGCGTTCCAGCTGGAGGAGCGTTTGTTATGGCTGGTCTTGAAGCAGGCCATTTATGCCCAGGCGCGATGGCGCCAGCAGGGCTACGACATTCCCGTGTCGATCAATTTGCCGACGCACCTGCTCAACAGCCATGACCTGGCGGATCGTCTGCTGGAGTTTGTCCTGCACCACCAGGGCATACCAGGCAAGATCTGTTTCGAACTGATGGAGTGCTCCATCCCACAGGACATCAGTAACTTCTACGCGGGTGCCTGCCGTCTGCGTATCAAGGGTTTCGGCCTTTCGCAAGACGATTTCGGCAAGGGCTACAGCTCTTACATGAACCTGGTTTCGACCCCCTTTACCGAACTCAAGATCGATCGGGCGCTGGTCCAGGGCTGCCACGAAAACGAAGGAATGACCTCAGCCTTGACCAGCATTGTGGCGCTGGGCCGCAAGCTGGGTCTGACAGTGGTGGCCGAAGGTGTGGAGACGCCACAGGAGCTTGCGCTGCTGCGCAAAATCGACTGCACGCAAGTTCAGGGGTTTCTGATTTCCCATGCAGTCTCATCTGACCAGTTTCAACAGTTGCTGACCAATGACGGTCCAGCGACCTTTTACTAATTTGCCGGCCTGACCGACCTTCATCAACCATCAGAGGTACTATCCATCCTGCGCCGATTCTTTACTGTCCTGCGGATAACCTTAATGAAACACGATAACGCCCTCTTGGAGAAACTCACCCGCAGTTCATTGCGACTGAACAAAGGGTTGCTGGTGTTACTCGGGGTGGCGTTATTGTTGGTCGGAACCAGCTATTGGTCGTGTCAACGTCTGATCGAGGAGCAGCACGACGCGGTGCGTTTTCACTTCTCGAACTTGATGGAAAACATTCGTAAGCAAGAGTCCTTCTTGAAGACCTTGTCGCAACGCAGCCTTCAGGACGAACTGCTCAATGACGAAAACCCCCAGGTGCATCTGCATAAAGTACAGTCGCAAGAGGACGTTTATGAAGGGCGGGAATTTTCGTTCTCGACACCGTTCAGCATAAAATTCAATCAACAGAAAATCGCCAGCAGCGAGCAGCCAAAGGTTTTCGCGCTGAGCGTACACCTGAGCAATTTCTACAGCGCTTTCTGGTCCGTCTCGCACTTCCAGTCACCGCAGATTTTCCTGTTCAATTATCAGGATACTTTCGATATCGCCGTTCCGGCCGCCGGATACTTGCGTGGCAGTGCGGTGAACTTCGACCAGACCTTCGCCAAGGTGATAAAGACGGTTCTGGGACACTTGAACCAAAATAGTCAGTCTTTGGCCGATGCCGGGGTCCACTGGAAACATTACGATCAAACCACCGACAGTTCGACACCGGTCCGCTTAATGGCCTACATCGATATCCCGTTCAAACCTGAACATCTACAGATCAGTGGCGCTGACTCCCGAGTGGTCATTGCAACGCTGCTGGACATGTCCCAGGTAAATGATGTCGAGCGCACCATGGATTGGTCGATCTATGACCACTTCACCCTGGTCGCTCCGTCAGGCGAGGTACTGACCGGTTCTCTCAAGCCTGAATCCCCCCTGAATGAGGGACTTAACTTCAAGCCTGACGGTCTGGTGTTCAAAATCACCAACAGCGAAGGCCCCCAGTGGACCGCTATCTATGCGATCAGCTTCAAGAGTTTTTTCCGCTATGCGCTATGGCCGCTGACCAGCCTTGGGGTATTGCTGTTAAGTGTTATCGCCATGGGTTGGCTCGCCAGCCGCTGGTACAAAAGACAAGTCATTCTCCCCGCCCGCCAGGCCCATATAAGCATCGCAGAAAGCGAGGCATTCAGCCGGGTGGTGATCGATACCGCGCCAACGGGGCTATGTGTGGTGCGCCGTTCAGATGACAAGGTCCTGATGGAAAACCAGCGCGCCCAGCAATGGCAGGGAACCGCCAAACTGGTGACGGCTCTTGACCACAGTCATGACCGTGCTGACGCCGGTGAGACCTACCTGGAAATTGAAGGCCGCCACCTGCAAGTCGGTTTCGTTTCGACCCGCTATAAGGGCCAGGACGTGCGGCTTTATGCCTTCAATGACGTCACCCGTCATATCGAGGATGCCGCCGCACTGGAAGAAGCCAGGCGTGCTGCCGATGCCGCCAATGAAGCCAAGACGCTGTTCCTGGCCACCATGAGTCACGAAATCCGCACGCCGTTGTACGGGGTACTGGGCACCCTCGAGTTGCTCGGGATGACTCGCCTCGACCCTCGCCAGCAAGAATACCTGCAGACCATCCAGCGCTCGTCGGCCACCCTGTTTCAATTGATCAGTGATGTGCTGGATGTCTCGAAAATCGAATCCGGGCAAATGGCGATTGAACCCATCGAGTTCTGCCCGCTGGACATGCTCGAAGACACGTTGCGCACGTATACCGCCTTCGCCCAGAGCAAGGGTCTGCAGCTCTATGCGTGCATTGATGCTGCACTGCCGAACCGGCTGCTGGGGGACCCGATGCGCATCCGCCAGATCCTCAACAATTTGTTGAGTAACGCCATCAAGTTCACCGACACCGGGCGAGTCGTACTGCGGGCCCGAGTACTGGAACGCCGTGACGGTCAGGTCAGCCTGGAGTGGCAAGTCACCGACTCCGGCATTGGTATCTCCGAGCAGCAACAGGCCAAGCTGTTCGAACTGTTTTATCAGGTCCGGGAAGCCTCCTGCGAAGGCGGCGCGGGTTTGGGGTTGCCGATTTGCGGGTGGTTAAGCGAGATGATGGGCGGCCAGATGAAAGTGGTCAGCGAGCCGGGGCTGGGCAGCAGCTTCGCCCTGCAAATGAGCTTGCCGGTGCTGGCCGGTGAACTCCCGGACTGCACGGCAATCGAGCCCAGCCCATCACCGGTGTATGTCCAGGCCCCGGACCGCGAGTTGGCACAGACGCTGTGCGACTGGCTGAATCGCCTGGGGATTCATGCCACGCTGGCAGCGTCACCGCTGGAACAGAAACACCCGCACGCGGTGCTGGTGGATGTTCTGCCCGCTGATCCGGAGCAGCCCTGGGCTGGCCCGCGTGTTCGTTGTACCTCAGGCGGACGTAATCCACCCGAGTACACAAACAATGGGTGGGAAGTCGATATGCATGACGTGCGGGCCATTGCTTTGGCGATCTCGCTGGCACAGCACGGCAAACGCGAACAGCCCCGGCAAGCTGAGCCGCAGAGAGCCGGCAACCTCCATCTGCACATTTTGGTGGCCGAGGACAATCCGATCAACCAGGCAATCATCAAGGAACAACTCGAAACATTGGGATGCACCGTGGTCGCGGCCGCCAACGGCGAACAGGCCATGCACCTGTGGCGACCTCAAGCCTTCGACCTGGTGCTGACAGACGTCAACATGCCACTCATGAACGGTTATGAGTTGGCCAAAATACTTCGAGAGCATGATCCCCAATTGCCGATCATTGGTGTGACCGCCAACGCCATGCGCGAGGAAGGCATGCGTTGCATCGCCGTCGGGATGAATGCCTGGATCGTCAAACCCCTGAGCCTGCAAACCCTGCGAGCCCACCTGGTAAAACTCTGCAAGCCGTCGCTGCAAACGGTGCCTGCTCGCGTCGAGCCTGAAACCATCACTGCCCTACCCCGAACACCAGTCACCGATACCGTTCAACTTTCCTCAAAAATGCGACCGTTATTCATCAGCACCCTGCAGCAAGACATGCAACGGATCAGCACCGCACTCGAACAAAGCGACTGCAGAGTCCTCGGTGAGAGGCTACACAGCATCGCCGGTGCCCTGGGTGCCGTGCAGGCCATCAGCCTGGCTCAGGACTGTGCTGAACTGGAGTGTTCGCTCGCAGGTGCAATCCTCGATACTTCCCTTGCACTGAAGGTGCAGCAGATACTGGGCAGGCTTTCGGGTGTTCTGGACGCTCTGGAGTAACAACGGCGACCCATTGCGTACAACCGTATGGAAACAACCCAATCACCTACACCGGCATTACGGGCGGCCTTTATGGAAAAACTCAAAGTAATCATCGCGGACGATCACCCGATTGTGCTTCTAGGGGTACGCGAACTGGTCGAGCGCGACGAGCGCTTTTGCGTTGTCGGTGAAGCCTTCTGTTCACAGGGCTTGATCGAGCTAATGGAGCAACAACCCGTGGACGTTCTCATCACCGACTACAACATGCCGGCAGACTCGCCCTACGGAGACGGACTCAAGTTGGTCGAGTATCTGAAGCGACATTTTCCGCACGTGCAGATTCTGATACTGACCATGATCTCCAACCAGCTGATTCTCACCCGTCTTCACGAAATGGGGGTGGTCGGGGTGATTCAGAAGAGCCAGTTGCACGCTGAAATCGAGCTCGCGCTAAAGGCTATTGCCCAGAACGGTATCTATCGCAGCCTGGAGCCGACGAAAACATCCGTCGTGGAATCCTCCACCGCCATTGATGATCGATTCACCACTTTGTCGCCCAAGGAGTTCGAGATACTGCGTCTGTTTATCTCGGGCAAGAGTGTGAGTGATATAGCCCGCAGTCAGAATAGAAGTTCAAAAACCATCAGTGCTCAAAAAATTTCGGCAATGCGAAAACTTGAAGTCAACAGCGATCAGGACTTGTTAGCCTACTGCCTGGAACGCAGCCTCTTCAACTAAAAAGCTGAGAGCCCCCAGTCGAAAAGCCATTAACCCATAATGGCTTTTCATTCACTAAAATATTTACCGTCCGGCCGTCTGCGCCAACAACCTGATCCTATTAGTCTTTATAAGAATCGTCTGATGTCCTCGAAACGCCTCGTCCCCTATCGTGTACTGGCATTTCGATGCAGCCCTTTTCTAATCAATACTAATGGACATCACCATGAAGAAGTTTTCCCTGGCCTTTATCGCCATGGCCGTTATCGCGGCCTCTGGCAGTGCTTTTGCCGAAGACCCCGTAAAACCAACGCCTGTTAAAGGTGGTAGCGGCAAGATCACTTTCACCGGTGTCATCAACAACGACGCCTGTTCCGTAGACGGCGCCAATGCCGATCGCGTGATCTCCGTGGATATGGGATCTGTGTCTATCAAGGACATGGGTACTGCCGAAAGTCCGGCGTCAGGTCGTGTGACTGGGAAAGATTTCAACCTGAACGTCAACTGCAACCTGGGCACCAAAGTGTCCATGATTTTTGATGCGAACAGCGGTGGTTCGGGCCTGGTCACCGGCAAGAAAGTCCTGGCGCTGACCAAAGGCACCGGCACTGCCGCCAACGTCGGCATCGCCCTGCTCGATACCAATGGCGCATTGATCGACCTGAGTTCCAAAACCACCGCCAAGATCCAGAGCGACATGCACGGTACGGGCGCTGTCGGTGGCGACACCACGCTGAACTTCTCCGCCGCCTACGTCACTACCGGCGCTGCCGGTACCGCCACCGCCGGTCGCGGTGACGCAACACTGCCGTTCATCCTGGAATACGAATAAGCGGTAGAGCCGGACCGAATATGCGCGAGGCTTCCCAGCCTCGCCATTCACACAGAAACAAACGGTAAACACTATGTTGCGTCGTTCTATTCCTGCTTGCCTGGGTCTACTGGGCTTGCTCATGGCTAATCACGCCATGGGCAGTATTTCACTGAGTGCCACCCGTATTGTCTTTGATGGCCAACACAAGGAAGCCAATGTCACCGTACGTAATGGCAATCAAGATGTATTGATTCAATCCTGGATCGACGGTGGCGACTCGAAGCCAGGTGCCGCGCCATTTGCAGTCACACCACCACTGGCCCGGGTATTTGCCAAGGAACAGCAACTGCTGCGCGTTCTGTATGAAGGTGCTGGCATGCCGACGGACAAAGAGTCAGTAGTCTGGCTCAATGTCCAGGAAATACCGCAGACCGCCGTCGCCGACAATACCTTGCAACTGGCCGTGCGCCAGCGCATCAAAATATTTTTCCGCCCGGCCGGCCTGCCCGGAGATGCCCTGTTGGCGCCCTCCGAACTTCAATGGCAACTTGCCCGAAACTCCGGGAAAACCGTTTTGAAAGTAAAAAACCCAAGTCTGTATCACGTTTCCATGGCTGACATAAAACTTCAGGGTTCACAGCAAGTTGAACTGGCAGCCGATTCGACAATGATTGCCCCCGGCGAAGAAAAAGAGTTTGTCGTTACAAAGTTCTCAACGGACAGCAGCGCACGCCTGACGTTCTCCAGCATTAATGACTATGGCGCACAAAACCAATACACCACAAAACTCGCAAACGGCAGTTCAAACAATGCCAGCACCACAGAGGCATCGTCTACGCCATAACTGCCTATTTAAACTCCCCGGCATGCCTTGGGTATGCTTTTACTCGCCCCGCCCAGTAGTTACTCGCGGATGATATAGGTTCTTTGCATGTCTTTTTTTTTCGGCAACAGGCCCAATCATTGCGCAGAACAATGCACGCGGACGTTACGTCATACAAAAACTTTTAGTTCGCTGAAGTTAAATGCATTATCGCTGGCTGTTTTTGCAGGCCTGCCTTCTTTGGCACTGGCAACACAAGCACCGGCAGACGCTGCCGAACAGCAGCAGACGGAAGCGTTCAACACCACGTTCCTGCAAGCCTCACCATCGCCAGTGGACCTGCAACTGCTGCTGTCCGCCAACAGCGTGTTGCCGGGCAACTACCGGGTCGATCTTTACAGCAACGACGTATTGGTGGGCCGGCGCGATATCGATTTCAATCGCAACCCGCAAACGGGTCGCGTCGAGCCGTGCCTGACCTTTGAGCTGCTCAAACAACTGGGTGTCGACATCGCCAGGCTGCAAGCTCTGGGCAAGCTCGACCCGGACAACCCGCAAAGTTGCTATGACCTGCCGTCACTGATCGATCAGGCCACCCTGCGCTATGACTCAAACCGCCTGCGACTGACTGCCAGTGTGCCGCAAGTGGCGATGCAACGCGGCATGCGCGGCTATGTCGATCCTGCGTTGTGGGACGATGGCGTGCCCGCAGCCTTTATCAACTATCAGTTCAGCAGCAGTCGCAACGCCGGTGACTTCGATACGCGCTTCGCCAATAACCTGGGTCTGCGCAATGGCATTAACCTGGGCGCCTGGCGCCTGCGCAACGAGTCCAACCTGAGTAGTGGCACCGGCCGGCCTAGCACATTCCAAAGCAACCGTAGCTATCTGCAACATGACGTGACTGCGCTCAAGGGGCAATTCAGTGCCGGTGACATTTTTTCCGATAGCGATTTGTTCGACAGCGTGCGCTATCGCGGCCTGAAACTGGCTTCCGACGAGGGCATGCGCGCCGATAGCGAACGTGGTTATGCGCCAATCATTCGGGGTGTGGCGCAAACCAACGCCACCGTGGAGATTCGTCAGAACGACTACATCCTGTACACCACCAGCGTGCCGCCGGGACCGTTCGAAATCAGCGATATCTATCCCAGCGGCTCCAACGGTGACTTGCAGATCACCATCATCGAGGCCGACGGACGCCGTCGGGTGACCCAGCAGGCGTTCTCCAGTCTGCCGATCATGGTGCGTGAAGGTCAGGTGAAATACAGCGCCTCTGCCGGTCAATACAGCAGCAACACCGACGGCATGGCGACGCCGCAATTTCTCAGCGGCACCCTGGCCTATGGCATCAGCAGCAACCTGACCGGTATCGTTGGCGTACAAGCCAGCGACGACTACAAGGCCTTGTCGCTGGGTGTCGGCAAGAACACCTCGCTGGGCGCCATCTCTGTCGACGCCACCCACTCATCCAGCAACGCACTGGGGCAAACGACCCAGGGTAATAGTGTGCGTGCGTTATATGCGAAAACCTTCACCGGCACCGACACCAACTTCACGCTGGCCGCTTATCGCTACTCGACCGAGGGCTATAGAACCCTGACCGACCATGTGGAAGACCAGAGTGAGGGAGCGCGCAAGCGTACTGGCAACTCGAAAACCCGTACCGATCTGACCATCAACCAGAGCATGGGACGCAACCGGGAGTTCGGCAGTATCTACGTCAATGCCAGTGACCAACGTTACTGGAACCGTGGCGGCTCTCAGAGCTTTTCGGCCGGTTATAGCAACAACTGGGGCGATGTCAGCTACAACCTCGGAGTGACACGCACCAAGGATCTTGGGACCTGGGGGCCAGCAAGCAGCGATACCCAACTCAACCTGTCGATCTCTTTCCCGCTGGGCAGTCAACCTCGTGCGCCACGGGCGTTCGTCACCACCAGCACCCAGAAAGGCAGCAGCGACACTCAGACAGGTATCAATGGTTACCTGTCCGATACCAGCGATACCTTCTATTCGGTACAAGGTGGCAACAGCAGCACCAGCGGCAATTCGGCGTCAGCCAACATCAACAGTCGTACTTCGGTGGCAGACATCAACCTGGGGTACAGTCAGGGACGTGGTTATGACTCGCAAAACCTCAACATCGCCGGCTCCGTAGTGGCCCACGCGGGCGGAGTGAATCTGGGGCAGACCGTCAGTGAAACCTTCGCACTGGTCGAGGTTCCGGGAGTTCCGGGGGCAAAAATCAGCAGCTACAGTGGCGTAGAAACCGGACGCAACGGCTACGCGGTCATCCCCAATGCTCAACCTTACAGGGTGAACTGGATCAGTCTGGATACCCGCGATCTGGGTGGGGACATTGAAATCGACAACGCGACCCAACAACTGGTGCCGCGTCGGGGTGCGGTGGTGGTAGCTCGATACACCGGCAAAACCGGGCGTCGCGTGCAATTCGAATTGTTTGATGCGCAGAACACTATGATTCCGTTCGGCGCATCACTGGAGGACGCGGTGGGCAAGCAATTGGCAATCTCTGACCCGAACGGTAAAGCACTTGCGCTGGTTGAAGAGGACCAGGCCACACTCACCATCAAATGGGGTGACAAACACTGCCTGGCGCCCTACGCATTGCCCGAGCGCAACAAAGCCCTGAACTACGAGCGCGTGCGCCTGCAATGCCAGCCATAAAAAACGCGGCCTTCGCCAATCACGAAGGCCGCGTCAGCATCAGCGGCTTTTACGGAACACAAACACCAACCCGACGATGATCAAGAGCATACCCAGCATGCTCAACGTCGCCAGTCTGTTGCCGAATATCAGGTAGTCCATCACCGCCGTCACCGCTGGCACCAGGTAGAACAAACTGGTGACATTCACCAGATTGCCTCGGGCGATCAGGCGATACAGCAGCAAGGTCGCCAGCAACGACACCACCAATCCCATCCACAACACCGGCACAATGAAACCGGTGCTGTGCTCGAAATGGAACGGCTGGAACGGCACGAAAACCCCGCACAGCAACAACCCGGCCAGGTACTGCACTGGCAGCGTGCCGAGAGGATTTTCGGTGATGCGTTTCTGCATGATCGAACCTACGGTCATGCTGACCAGCGCCAACAACCCGAAGAGCATCCCGGCCAGCGACATCCCGGCCAGACCGATGCCCTGATAGACCACCATGATCAACCCCGTCAGCCCCAGCATCAGGCCGAACATCCGGCTCCAGGAGCGTTGACGCTCAATCAACATCACGGTGAGGATCGGTTGAACCCCCATGATCGTGGCCATGACGCCGGGCGTGACCTTCAGGTCCAGCGCCAGCAGATAAAAAATCTGATAGGCGCCCAGCAATACCAGGCCGGTGGCCGCGGCATAGAGCATCGGCTTGCCGCGCCGGGACAGTTTGAGTTTGAGGATGGGAATCAGAATCACCAGCCCCAGCAGGGCAATGGCAAAGCGGAGCAACAGAAAGGCAAAGGGTGAGGCGTGAGCCAATCCCCACTTGGAGAAGATCGCCCCGCTACTCCAGAGCAGAACGAACAGGCTCGTGGACGCCGCCGCGAGCGCGGTTTTTTTTGAAATGAGCAACATGAAAACCACCTGTCATCAGGCAAGAAGCCAACTCAGCCGAAGCTGAAATTCAGTCGTTGTGTTCAGGCGGGCGCAGGGAACAGCAGAAACCGCTGATCAGCCCGAGAAGCCAACACCTGGCGGCGAAACCACCGCGCACACCGGCGTGCGACTGACAGGAGGGGGATAGTGACTGATCTGCGCAGGCTGCAAATTCCCGCACGGCACGACGCCAGCGTTGACCGCTGAATCGACTACCGCGTTGATGAGGGATACAGGCATGGGCTGATCTTTTTTGAGGGAGAAATCGCTGGGTTGGAAACGCAACGAGCGCTGACTATAACCAGCGCTCGATGTTTTCTGCAATGACTGCGATCTTTAGGCCTGGCGTACGCAGAAGGCTCAGCCAAACAACCAGTAACCCAGCGCCGTCAGCACCACAACCGCCAATACTGGCCGCAGGATGCGATACAGCTTCGGATTACGGCGCTTCCACTGCTTGAACGCACCGCTGAATTTATCGCTGGAGGTCTTGCTCCAGGCGTAGGCCTTGTTGATCCCGCCGACGCGCTCGTCATCGAGATTTTGCGGCGCCGTGGCACGGCCCAGCAGACCACTGACGCAACGGTTGATGCGGGTCATCAAGCGATTGCTCAGCGGACGTTCGATGTCACAGAACAGAATCACCCGGGTCGTTTCGGTTTCGTTCTTGACCCAATGCACGTAGGTTTCATCGAACATCACGTCTTCGCCGTCACGCCAGGCATAGACCTGACCGTCGACAAAAATGCGGCAGTCGTCAGAGTTCGGTGTCGACAAGCCCAAGTGATAACGCAGGGAACCGGCAAACGGGTCGCGGTGCGGGTTGAGGTGGCTACCACCCGGCAACAGGGCAAACATCGCGCCTTTTACATTGGGGATGCGGCTGACCAGCTCGACGGTTCTCGGGCACAACAGTTCGGCCGACGGCAGAGGTTTGTCATACCACTTGAGGTAAAAACGCTTCCAGCCCTTCTTGAAGAACGAACCGAAACCGGCGTCGTTATTCTTCTCCGCGGCGCGGATGTAGCCTTCGTCGAACAGGTGCATCGCTTCGTCACGAATGACTTCCCAGTTTTCCTTGAGCACATCCAGTTCCGGAAACTTGCTGCGGTCCAGATACGGTTTGGACGGCACTCCCGAGAACAGGTACATCAAGGCGTTGTAAGGAGCGAACAGCGCCGAGTGGTTGACGAACTGACGCAAGACCGGCAAACGCGCCTTGCCGCGCAAATGCACGTAGAGCGTGCTGCCAATGAACAACAGCAACAGCGACGCCTTTGCGGCAAAGGAAAAGGTCATGGGGCAACTCCTTGAAAAAAGGTCTCTCTGCGCATTGTCATTTACCCGACATGGCAGCCGGCCATGATAAACACTACCGGCCTTGGGAAAAACCCATATAACTGAACAATCAGTGTTAAAGGTTGCGCAATAAAGCACTTATTAACATAAGGCACCTGAACCTTGACTGATCAAGGTCAAAGGATCGCAGGCTGCGCCAGCTCCTACGCCGAATGACGTGCTCCATGTAGGAGCTGGCGCAGCCTGCGATCTTTTGAGGGTTACTGCTGCAGTTCCTGTTCGGTGAACAAATCGCTGAACAACATGCTCGACAGGTAACGCTCGCCGGAATCCGGGAGGATCACCACGATAGTCTTGCCCTGCATTTCCGGGGTTTCGGCCAGACGCACGGCAACCGCCATGGCTGCACCGCAGGAAATCCCGGAGAGAATCCCCTCCTCCTGCATCAGACGCAGGGCCATGGCCTTGGATTCTTCATCGCTGACCAGCTCAACCCGATCAACCATCGACAGATCGAGGTTTTTCGGCACAAAACCAGCGCCGATACCCTGAATCTTGTGCGGGCTTGGCTTGATTTCCTCACCGGCCATGGCCTGGGTGATCACTGGCGAGACCACCGGCTCCACCGCCACCGAGAGAATCGGCTTGCCCTTGGTGTTCTTGATATACCGCGAAACGCCGGTGATGGTCCCGCCGGTACCGACACCCGAGACCAGCACGTCGATCGCGCCGTCGGTGTCGTTCCAGATTTCCGGACCGGTGGTTTTTTCGTGGATCGCCGGGTTAGCCGGGTTTTCGAACTGCTGCGGCATGAAATATTGGGCCGGATCACTGGCCAGAATCTCTGCAGCCTTTTCGATGGCACCTTTCATGCCTTTGGCTGGCTCGGTCAGTACCAGCTCGGCACCCAGGGCCTTGAGCACCTTGCGCCGCTCGATACTCATGGACGCCGGCATCGTCAGCACCAACTTATAGCCACGAGCGGCGGCGACGAACGCCAGACCGATGCCGGTGTTGCCCGAGGTCGGTTCGATAATGGTCATGCCCGGCTTGAGTTTACCGCTGCTTTCAGCGTCCCAGATCATGCTCGCGCCGATCCGGCATTTGACTGAGTAGCCCGGATTGCGCCCTTCAATCTTCGCCAGAATGGTCACACCGCGAGGCGCAATACGGTTGATCTGCACCAGCGGCGTGTTGCCGATGGAATGCGCGTTGTCAGCAAAAATGCGGCTCATGGCTGGGTCCTTATACAGCGTTGGAGAAGCCCTCAAGGGTATGCCTCACACCCCTCGTGCGTCCAGTCGCGACAAACGGGCGGTACGCACATGTGGCCGATCGTTGAGCTGACCGAGTCACCTTGTGACGCTCCATTCAGAGACTGAATAAGCCGTCTGCGTTCACAGTCGACCGAGCGCCGCGTTATAGTCGGGCATACTTTTATTTCGCCCGCCCTGCACGGCCAGGTCGGCGTTACCGTTCGAGGAATTACCGATGAAGTTCGAAGGCACCAGCGCATACGTCGCCACCGATGACCTGAAGCTGGCGGTCAATGCCGCCATTACCCTGGAGCGCCCCTTGCTGGTCAAGGGCGAGCCGGGCACCGGCAAGACCATGCTGGCCGAACAACTGGCCGAATCCTTCGGTGCACGCCTGATCACCTGGCACATCAAGTCCACCACCAAGGCTCACCAGGGCCTCTATGAGTACGACGCGGTCAGCCGCCTGCGTGACTCGCAGTTGGGTGTGGACAAGGTCCACGACATCCGCAACTACCTGAAAAAGGGCAAGCTGTGGGAAGCCTTCGAGTCCGAAGAGCGGGTGATTCTGCTGATCGACGAAATCGACAAGGCCGACATCGAGTTCCCGAACGACCTGCTGCAAGAACTCGACAAGATGGAGTTCTACGTTTACGAGATCGACGAGACCATCAAGGCCAAGCAGCGCCCGATCATCATCATTACCTCCAACAACGAGAAAGAGCTGCCGGACGCCTTCCTGCGCCGCTGCTTCTTCCACTACATCGCTTTCCCGGATCGCGTCACCCTGCAAAAGATCGTCGACGTGCACTACCCAGAC
Source organism: Pseudomonas sp. GW822-FHT06B12 (assembly GCF_058799675.1). Classification (NCBI taxonomy): domain Bacteria; kingdom Pseudomonadati; phylum Pseudomonadota; class Gammaproteobacteria; order Pseudomonadales; family Pseudomonadaceae; genus Pseudomonas; species Pseudomonas sp. GW822-FHT06B12. Next base: position 15,438 of record NZ_JBXALR010000017.1, on the reverse strand, counting down.
ATCAAGAAAGACCTGGTCAGCGAAGCGCTGGACGTGTTCTTCGACGTCCGCAAAGTCCCGGGGCTGAAGAAAAAGCCTTCGACTTCCGAACTGGTCGACTGGCTCAAATTGCTGATGGCCGACAACATCGGCGAAGCGGTGCTGCGCGAACGCGATCCGACCAAGGCCATCCCGCCGCTGGCTGGCGCCCTGGTGAAGAACGAGCAGGACGTGCAGTTGCTTGAGCGTCTGGCGTTCATGAGCCGTCGCGGCACTCGATAAGGGCTTTTGCCATGCTGCTCAACCTGTTCAATGAAATGCGTGCAGCCAAGGTGCCGGTCTCGGTGCGTGAGCTGTTGGACCTGATCAACGCGCTGAAACAACGCGTGATCTTCGCCGACATGGACGAGTTTTACTACTTGTCGCGGGCGATCCTGGTGAAGGACGAACGGCATTTCGACAAGTTCGACCGGGCGTTCGGGGCCTACTTCAATGGCCTGGAAAAACTCGACGATCACCTTCAGGCGCTGATTCCCGAAGACTGGTTGCGCAAGGAATTCGAGCGCTCGCTGACCGATGAGGAACGGGCGCAGATCCAGTCGCTCGGCGGCCTCGACAAGCTGATCGAAGAGTTCAAGAAACGTCTGGAAGAACAGAAAGAACGCCATGCCGGCGGCAACAAGTGGATCGGCACCGGTGGCACCAGCCCCTTTGGCTCCGGCGGTTTCAACCCGGAAGGCATCCGGGTCGGCGATGCTGGCAAACGTCAGGGCAAAGCGGTCAAGGTCTGGGACCAGCGCGAGTACAAGAACCTCGACGATCAGGTCGAATTGGGGACGCGCAACATCAAGGTGGCCCTGCGGCGGCTGCGCAAATTCGCCCGCCAGGGTGCGGCGGATGAACTGGACATCGACGGCACCATCGACCACACCGCGCGTGACGCCGGACTGCTGAACATTCAGATGCGCCCGGAACGACGCAACACCATCAAGCTGTTGCTGCTGTTCGACATCGGCGGTTCGATGGACGCCCATGTGAAGATCTGCGAAGAGCTGTTCTCGGCCTGCAAGACCGAGTTCAAACACCTGGAGTACTTCTACTTCCACAACTTCATTTATGAATCGGTGTGGAAGAACAACATGCGCCGTGGCTCGGAACGCACGGCCACCATGGACCTGCTGCACAAGTACGGCGCCGACTACAAAGTGATCTTCGTCGGCGACGCCGCCATGGCGCCTTACGAAATCACCCAGGCCGGCGGCAGCGTCGAGCACTGGAACGAAGAAGCCGGTTACGTCTGGATGCAGCGCTTCATGGAGAAGTACAAGAAACTCATCTGGATCAACCCATACCCGAAAGACACCTGGGGTTACACCTCCTCGACCAACATCGTGCGCGATCTGATCGAGGACCGGATGTTCCCGTTGACCTTGCGCGGGCTGGAAGAAGGGATGCGGTTTTTGTCCAAATAATCTTCGCCGCCTGTCAGGGCCCTATCGCGAGCAGGCTCGCTCCCACAGGGGTAAGTGTCGGTCACAAAACGTGTGAGCAACACCGATCCACTGTGGGAGCGGGCTTGCTCGCGAAGCTTTTAGCGGTTGATAAACCTGCGCAAATACTCAACCTGCTGCCAATGCGCCGTCTCTTGCACCACCGGCGCCAACCGGATCTGCTGCCCCGGCAAACACTGCGCCAGCCGCGCCAACGCCAACGGCGTCAGCGCTCCTAACCGCGGATAACCGCCGATAGTCTGCCGATCATTGAGCAGCACGATCGGTTGCCCATCCGGTGGCACCTGAACCGCGCCCAGCGGGATGCCTTCGGAGATCATCGGCTTGCCTTGATACTGCAACGCCGTCCCCAGCAAGCGAATGCCCATGCGGTCGGCACGGCTGTCGAGGGTCCAGACGCGGTTGAAGGCATCGAACAGGCTTTGCCCGCTGAACTCGCCGTGTTGCGCACCGAGCACCAGATCCAGCGGCTGAGTCAGTTTGAAGTCCGGTCGCTGCCCGTGCGGCACCTCCCGCAATGTCTGCGCCAGCCCGGAGTAACTCAACTCGACACCTCGTGCCAGGGCTAGGCCAAAACCGTCCAGACCACCGAGTTCTTCACGCATCACCGTTGCACAACTGCCCAACACTTGCGGCGCGTTGAAACCACCGGGCGCCGCCAGATAGGCACGGGCACCGAGCAAGGGTTGGGTGAATTGCAAACGCTGGCCTTTCTTCAGCTGAAAACTGAGCCACGGTGCCAATGGCTGGCCGTCCAGCAATGCCCCAAGGTCCGCCCCCGCCAGCGCCAGACAGCAATCGTCCCGCGCCTCCAGGGTCAAACCGCCGAGGGTGACTTCAATCACCGCCGCCTCCAGCGAGTTGCCCAGCAGCCAGTTGGCCCAGGACATCGACAGCCAGTCCGCCGCGCCACCCTGGGTCACGCCCAGATGCCGCACGCCGAACCGACCGGCATCCTGCAACAGACACAGTGGCGTGCTGGCTTCGATCGTCAAACGGCTCATGCCTGCACCTCCAGCGGCGTATCGTCGCCGCCCAGATTGACGAATTGGGCATGACTGACCGCCGCAAAACGCACCGTATCGCCCGGTTGCATCAGGCTGTAGCCCTCACGTTCGCGGTCGAACAGTTTGGCCGGGGTGCGACCGATAAGGTTCCAGCCACCGGGCGACACCACCGGATAAGCCGCTGTCTGCCGCTCGGCAATCCCCACGCTACCGGCCGCCACGCGCTTGCGTGGAGTATTCAAACGGGGCGCGGCCAGTACTTCTTCGACCAGTCCCATAAAGGCAAACCCCGGCGCAAACCCCAACGCGAAGACCTGATACTCGCGCTCACTGTGGCGGCGAATCACCTCCTCCACCGCCAGCCCGCTGCGCTGTGAAAGCAGACTCAGTTCAGGCCCGACACTGAGGTCATACCAGACCGGCAACACATGGCATTGACCGCTGGCCTGGGCGTTGGGGGTCAGATCGCTCAAGGCTTCGGCGATCAGTTCCCGTGCCTGAACCGGGCTCAAGGCGAGCAGATCGTAATGCACCATCAGGGTTGTATAGGACGGCACCAGATCGATCAAATGCCCAGCGAACCCTGCACGCAGCCGTTCGCTGGCGGCGAGCATCCACGGCATGTTGGCTTCGGCGATTTCATCGAACAGCCGCACCATCAGGCAATCGATTGCCACCACTTCAACCCTTGGCTTCATGGCGCACTCTGCTGATTCAAAGCCTCACGGATCCGCTGCACGGCCGCCACCGAACTGGCGTTGTCGCCATGGACGCACAGGGTGTTGGCCTGTAAATGCAAGGCGCTGCCGTCGCTGGCGACAAGGCTGTCACCGCGAGCGATGAGCAGCGCCTGTTGAATGATTTTCTCGGGATCGTGATGCACCGCACCCGGCAACTGCCGCGAAACCAGATGCCCCGCGCTGTCATAGGCACGATCGGCGAACGCTTCGAACCACAGCGTCACACCGTACTCATCGCCCATCAGTTGAGCCGCGCTGTTGTCACGAGTCGCCATCAGCATCAACGGCAATTGCCGGTCATACGCCGCGACGGCCTGAATCACTGCCCGCAACTGCGCGGGGTTGGCCATCATGTCGTTGTACATCGCACCATGAGGTTTGACGTAACTCACGCGAGCGCCCTGCGCCCGGCAAATACCGTCCAGCGCACCGATCTGGTAGTGCAAAAGATCCTGAAGTTCCTGTGCGGAGTAGGCCATGGAACGACGACCGAATCCCAGCAGATCCTGATAAGCCGGATGAGCGCCAATCTGCACGCCATGGCTCAGCGCCAGGCTGACGGTCTTGCGCATGATGCTCGGGTCACCGGCGTGGAACCCGCAAGCGATGTTGGCGCAATCAATGTACGGCATCACTTCGGCATCCAGCCCCATGGTCCAGTGACCAAAGCTTTCGCCGATATCGCAGTTCAATAGCAGGCGGCTCACGGTGGGCGCTCCTATAAGCTGTTGTCGTTTTGGCTGCGGGATACTTCTATCTTTCCCGCAGATTATCAGTTACTGCGCATCGGAAACGCTGAAAAGGACCTTTCCCACACCGCAAGCAGGAGTTTCTATCAGTGGCATTATTTTCAAGGAGGTATTCTCTGCGCGCTTTCAGCTAAACACCTGTCCAGAAGGAATCGGACGCGATGCGCGCTCACCTGCAAAAACAGCCGCTATTGCCTGCTGACGGTCGCGCATTGCGGCTGCTGATCATCATCCAGTTGGTCTCTATGGGTGCGATGGAAATGAGCGGCCCGTTCTGGCCCTTGCAGATCCAGCATCTGCTCGGACCAAAGGGCGCCGGTTACACCGCGCTGTTATCGGCGCTGGTCTATGCCGGTCCGATGCTCGCCGCCATGCTCCTGACTCCCGTGTGGGGCCGGTTGGGTGATCGAACCGGACACAAGCCAATGATCGTTCGGGCGTTGCTGGCATTGGCGTTGTGCCAAGGGTTGGCGGCCATCACCATCGACCCGTGGCTGCTGGTGGGCATTCGCGTGATGCAAGGCGCATTGGCCGGGTTTCTCGCCGCCGCGCAAGCTTATGCCCTCGCCTGCTGCGACAGTTCCCGGCGCGGTCACACCCTGGCCCGTCTGCAATCGGCGACCGCCGTCGGCTCGTTGATCGGCCCGGTGCTGGGCGGTTGGCTGATGGATATCTCGGGATTCGCCCTGCTCTGTTATGGCGCGACGGCGATTTGCCTGCTGTGTGCACTGGGGAGTTTTTTCCTGCCGGCCGACAAGGCCCGGGCCTCGACGAAAAAACCGCTTGCGCCGGTGGCCCTGCCCAAAGGCTGGCTCGGTGGAATCTTGCTGGTGATCGTGTTGATTCAGGCCGCGAAGATGATGCCGCAGCCGTTCTACGCGCTGTACGTCGCCGAAATTCTGCACGCACCGAGCTGGCTGATCGGCGCCACTTATGCGGCAAGCGCCGCGACCCTGGCCATTTCCGCTCCGCTGTGGGGACGTCTGTTCGACCGCTGGCAACCGGCCTACACCTTGCGCGTCATTGAAGGCGTCGCCTGGCTGTGCGCCCTGACGCTGGCGGCCACGGCACTGGCCAACGAATGGCTGGGGTTTCTCGTCAGCCGGCTGGTCTGGGGCATCTGGCAAGGCGCCCTGCTGCCCGTCGCCTATGCGCTGATCGCCAACACCGTTGCTTCAAGCCAACAAGGTTTTGCCCTCGGCCTCGGCAACAGCGCGGCCAAGGCTGGCGCCTTGCTCGGTGCCGTGCTCGGCGGGATCGGCATGGGGCTGGTCGGGCTGGCCCACAGCTTCTGGCTGGTGGCGCTGACTTACGTGTTGGCCGCCCTCGGGATTCGCTGGGTACGCTCATTCACCGCAAAAACCACCCCTCGCAATGAAGATGCGTTTTAATCGGTCAGGCCGCGGCAATCGCCGGTTTGCCGGCTCTTGCACTTTCGACGGAGTTACAAGCCGCGCAAATCGCGCTCTTCGATCGGTCGGCTCTGGCGCAGGCGCTTGCCGCCCAACACCACCCAGTCGATCAGGCGGAACAGGCATTCCAGACCGAACGACAGCAACATCGCCCCGCTCAGCCCCCAGCCCATGGCTTCAGGCGTCAGCAGTAGCTGGTAGCTGTAGCCATTCCAGGTTTCCTTGCGAATATCCGGGTCAGCCGCCAACACCACCTGCAAGACGCGGATGTACCACGGGCCCTGCATGGCCTGGAATTGCTTGTCCAGCGCCAATTGGCGAGTGAGCAAGGTACTCAGGCTGTCGGCATCGCTGCGAAACACCGGATCGTCACTGGCACGGTAATGCGCCACCAGAGCTTGCAGGTCGCCCTTGAAGAACTGCTCGGCAGTGCCCTGAAAGCCCCGCAGACCGGTCTGCGCTTCGATCAGATGCGCCTCGACCCGCTTGGCGTAATCGTTGATGAAACCCGGTACCTGCACACCCACCAACAGGCCGATCGCAAACAACACCAGCCGCAAATAACTGAGCAACATAGAAAGGTGTTCCTTATTCGGTCTTGCCCTGGCTGACGCATTCACCGCGTCGCCACAGGCTCCATTGGCCCGGTTCGTAACGGGTCCAGGTTTCGTTTTCGGTCAGGGGTTCGGTGGCAATGACCGTCACCACGTCGTTAGGCGTGGTTTCAGCCTGGAAGTCGACGATCACGTCCACATCCTTCAAGCGTGCCGGACCAAACGGTGCGCGACGGGTGATCTGCGCCAATTTGGTCGAGCAATAACAAAACAGCCAGTCACCATCGCTCAACAGGCAGTTGAACACACCTTTGCTGCGGTATTCGGCGCACGCCGCCACCAGACTCGGTAGCAACTGCTCGACTTCAACCGGCTCCGGGAAGGCTTCACGTACACGATTGAGCACGTCGCAAAACGCCGCTTCGCTGTCAGTGTCGCCAACCGGCCGGTAAAAACTGGCGGTCGGCTGGAAGTCGGCGAGTTGGCCGTTATGCGCGAAACACCAGTTGCGTCCCCACAACTCGCGCACGAACGGGTGAGTGTTGGACAGGCAGACCTTGCCGACGTTGGCCTGGCGGATATGCCCGATCACCACTTCGCTCTTGATCGGATAGCGCTGCACCAGCAGCGCAACTTCGGAATCGCAACTCGCCGCCGGGTCCTGAAACACGCGCAGGCCACGGCCTTCATAGAACGCGATACCCCAACCATCCCGGTGCGGACCGGTTCGACCGCCACGCTGCATCAGCCCGGTGAAACTGAACACGATATCGGTCGGGACATTGGCGCTCATGCCCAATAACTCACACATGCCTGGACTCTCGCTTCAATGCCGGGGCAACGTCAAAGACGGGGTTCGACGCGTGATGAACGCTGGGGGTTGCTCGGAACCGGTGGACGACCGTAACGATCATCGCCAGCACCGCCAAAGGGTTGATCATCATCCGGATCGGCAGCCTTGGCAGCAGTTTTCGCCGCGGCCTCCCGCTCCTTGCGAGCGTTGGCGGCGCGTTCGATGGGAAAGCGGATCAACACAAAGATCAGGTAAATGCCGAAGATGATCATGCCGTACATGAACAGGTCGGAGATCGCGCGCCAGGCGTTGTTACCCACCTTGAACATCAGGTCCAGGGCCGTAATGGCGATGGCCGGGGCGAATTTTTCCTTCACCGGGTCGATGATGGTCGGGCTGAACAACAGCACGGCCACCAGCAGACGCAGTGGTTCGCGCAACCAGCGCCACATCCAGCGGGTAATGCGCATCCACACCAACAGGCAGCCCAAAGCGGCAAAGGCGTAAAGGCCCCAAGCGATCAGATAGTCGTTCTCGGTCATGGTGTCCATGGCAAGGCAGGCAAAGAGGCGCTTATGATAACGGCTTTTCACCGATCAGGCTGCACCGCTGTCTGTGAAGCCCTTTTTGCATAATGCCCGAGAGCCCTTCATGCCCCTATCCGCCCACGTTTGCAGCGCCCCGATTGCCCACAAGGCCGAGGGTGATGACCCGTACGCCTGGCTGCAGGAGCGCGACAGCGCGCAGGTGCTCGACTACCTCAAGGCTGAAAACAGCTACCAGGAAGCACAACTGGCCGACCAGGCCGAGCTGCGTGAAACCCTGTTCAACGAAATAAAAAGCCGGATTCTCGAAACCGACCTGTCGCTGCCCTCCCCGTGGGGCCCGTACCTTTATTACACCCGCACCACCGCCGGTGACGAATATGCCCGGCATTACCGCTGCCCGCGCCCGGCCGACGACAGCCTGCTGGTCGACGAAAGTCAGGAACAACTGCTGCTCGACCCCAACGTGCTGGCCAATGGCGGTTTTTTCTCGCTGGGCGCCTTCAGCATCAGCCCGGACCACCAGCGCCTGGCCTACAGCCTGGATACCAGCGGCGAAGAGATTTACACGCTGTTCGTCAAGGAGCTGTCCAACGGCAAGGTCAGCGAACTGGCGTTCGAGAATTGCGACGGCAGCATGACCTGGGCCAACGACAGCCTGACGCTGTTCTTCGGCGAGCTGGACGACACCCATCGCCCGCACAAGCTGTTCCGTTATCGTCTCGACGGCACCGCCGCCGAAGAAGTCTTCCATGAACCGGACGGACGGTTTTTCCTGCATTGCTACCGCTCAAGCTCCGAACGCCAGTTACTGCTGTCGCTGGGCAGCAAAACCACCAGCGAAGTCTGGGTGCTCGATGCATCGCAGCCACAACAGGCATTCACCTGCCTGGCGCCACGGGTTGAAGATCACGAGTACGACGTCGACCACGGCAAGCTCGACGACCAATGGAGCTGGCTGATTCGCAGCAACCGCGACGGCATCAACTTCGCGCTGTATCAGGCCGCCGACACCGGGGTCGCGCCGAGCGAAAGCGACTGGCAAAACCTGATCCCCCACAGCGACACCGTGATGCTCGATGGCATGAGTCTGAATGCCTCGGCCATGACCCTGAGCTTGCGTGAAGGTGGTTTGCCGATCATCGAAGTTCACTCGCAAGGCCTGCCCGCCTACCGCGTGCAACTGCCGGACGCGGCCTACAGCCTGCATGTGCAGAACAGCCTGGAATTTGCGAGCGACAAGATCCGCCTGCGCTACGAGGCGTTGAATCGCCCGGCGCAGATTCGTCAGCTCGACCTCGCCAGCGGCGAACAGAAAGTCCTCAAGGAAACCCAGGTGCTTGGCCCTTTCGACGCCGATGCCTACGTCAGTCAGCGCCTGTGGGCGACCGCGCCCGATGGCACACAGGTGCCGATCAGCCTGGTGGTCAAACGCGAGATGCTTGGCCAACCGACTCCGCTTTACCTCTACGGCTATGGCGCCTACGGCGAAAGCCTCGACCCGTGGTTCTCCCATGCGCGCCTGAGTCTGCTCGATCGCGGCATTGCCTTCGCCATCGCCCACGTGCGCGGCGGCGGTGAGTTGGGCGAAGCCTGGTATCGCGCCGGCAAACAGGAACACAAGCAGAACACCTTCAGCGACTTCATCGCCTGCGCCGAACACCTGATCGCCAACGGCCTCACCACCTCAAAACAACTGGCCATCAGCGGCGGCAGCGCCGGCGGATTGCTGATCGGTGCGGTGCTCAACCAACGGCCAGAACTGTTCGCGGCGGCGATAGCCGAGGTGCCGTTCGTCGACGTGCTCAACACCATGCTCGACCCGGACCTGCCGCTGACCGTCACTGAATACGACGAGTGGGGCAATCCTGAGGAGCCAGCGGTTTATGATCGGATCAAGGCTTACGCGCCGTACGAAAACGTCAGCGCTCACGCCTACCCGGCGACCCTGGTAATCGCCGGCTACAACGACAGCCGCGTGCAGTACTGGGAAGCGGCCAAGTGGGTGGCCAGGTTGCGAGCGACCAAGTCCGACAACAATCTGCTGTTGCTCAAGACCGAACTGGGTGCCGGCCATGGCGGGATGAGCGGGCGTTATCAGGGATTACGTGACGTAGCCCTCGAATACGCATTTGTTTTCAAGGTATTGGGCATCGCCTGAGGAACTCCGTAAGGCGTACGGGTCTTAACTGTGGGAGCGAGCCTGCTCGCGATGGCGGTGGCACATTCAACATCAATCTTGAATGTGATGGCCTCATCGCGAGCAAGCTCGCTCCCACAAGGGATTGGCAATTACCCACAAAGCCCGAACCAGCAACAGACACAAAAAAGACCGTGACGACATGCCTGAACCGACCTCATTGAACACCGAAATTCGCGACTGGCTGATGGACTGTGGCCTGTTCGATCAGCTGCAACTGGCCGATTTCACGGCGGCTGCCGGCTACTTCAGCATCAGCACCATTGCCCAGGGCGCGGAAATCTTCCATGAGGGCGATGCCGGCAGCTTCATGTGCATCATCCATTCGGGCCAGGTGGCGGTGCAGAAAACCAACAGCGACGGCAAGCGGGTGACAATCGCCACATTGCGCAGTGGTCGGGCATTCGGCGAAATGGCCGTGCTCGATGGCGAACGGCGCTCGGCCAGTTGTGTCGCGGCGAGCGATTGCCAACTGCTCAACCTGGGCAAGGACTCGCTGGAAAAAATGCTCAACGACGCACCGAAAATCGCCGCGAAGATCATCCGCGCCATTGCCGTGTCGTTGTCCAAACGCCTGCGCATGGCCGACGGCCAATTGCTCTCGCAACAGATTTAACCGCCGGGGGATTTGGTTTTTTGCTGGGTCTGCTCAAGCCCCGGCAAGGTCTGATCCTTGGGCGGATTGGGTATTTCGACGGGTGGCAACAAGGTTGCACCGCCGCTGCCACTGCCGGCTTTGGGCACACTGATCGGGGTAATCTGCGGGTACGGCGTGGGGGTTGCCGTGCCGGGTGAGCCGGATGCTGCTGAAGGTGTGGAGGGGACCGCTTGCAACTCTTGCGCTTGCGCTGCACTTATCGAGAGCGCGGCCAACACAATGACCGTTAGAATGGTGCGCTTCATCAATGGCTCCGTTGCCCTTGCTTGTTGCCTCAAGGCTACTCCCAACCGCGCAAGATTGCCCTTCTCAATGCCGGTTTCACCTCCCTGATGCCAATTTCCCTCCTTAAAGAGAGCCCCATGAAACGTTTCGTTCTACTCGACACCACCCCGATTCCCGAAAACGGCGGTGCCCTGTGCCTGTTCGAGTACGGCGAAGACTTCGTCATCAAAATCCAGGGTGGCGATGGCGGACAACTGATGAACACCCGCATGCACGGTTCCGAAGACGCCCTGGCCGAGATCCCTTGCCGCAAGGTCGCCGGCCGGCCGAATTCACGAGTCTTGATCGGTGGCCTGGGCATGGGGTTCACCCTCGCCTCGGCGCTCAAGCATCTGGGCAAGACCGCGCAAGTGCTGGTCGCCGAACTGGTGCCGGGGGTGGTCGAATGGAACCGCGGGCCGCTGGGCGAGAAGTCCGGACGCCCGCTGCTCGACCCGCGCACGGTGATCCGCATGGATGACGTGGCCAAGGTCCTGCAGGCCGAGCCGCAAGGTTTCGACGCAATCATGCTCGACGTCGACAACGGCCCCGAAGGCCTGACCCAGAAAGCCAACAGCTGGCTGTACTCGGCCGGTGGCCTGAGTGCCTGCGCCAAGGCCCTGCGCCCCAAAGGCGTGCTCGCGGTGTGGTCGGCCAGTGCTGACCGGCAGTTCTCCGACAAACTGCGCAAGGCCGGTTTCAAAGCCGAAGAAGTGCAAGTCTTCGCCCACGGCAACAAAGGCACCCGGCACACGATCTGGATTGCCGAGAAGCTCAAGAGCTGAGCTAAACTTGCCTCATAACCGTCATTAGTCTTTTTTACAAAGGTGAACCCATGAGTTCGTCAACGCCTCCCTCCAACACGGCCAAACTGGACCGCATCCTCGCCGACGCCCAGCGCGACCGTGAAATGGGTTACCGCGACAAGGCCCTGAAGATGTATCCGCACGTCTGCGGACGTTGTGCCCGTGAGTTCTCCGGCAAGCGTTTGAGCGAGCTGACCGTGCACCACCGCGACCATAACCACGACAATAACCCGCAGGACGGCTCCAACTGGGAGCTGCTGTGCCTGTACTGCCACGATAACGAACACTCGCGCTACACCGACCAGCAGTACTTCGGCGACGGCTCGCTGAGCACCCCGAAAATTGCCAAGGCGACGCATAATCCGTTTGCGGCTTTGGCGGGGTTGATGAAGAAAGAAGATTAAAGATCTTCAGCGTCTGACCCGGCCTCATCGCGAGCAAGCTCGCTCCCACAGGGGATCTTCTGTGAACACACTATTTGTGATCACCCAAGACCAATGTGGGAGCGAGCCTGCTCGCGATAGCAATCGCCCAGACACCACCAATCTACAAACTGACCACCTTCGACCAATCCCCGTATAATCGCGGTTTTTCTCGAAGGGCACCCCGCTCGTGGCAAACAAACGGTACAGCTGCATTGGTTTGTATAACCCCAAATCACCGGAGAACGTCGGTTCGGTGATGCGCGCCGCCGGCTGTTACGGTGTGGCGTCGGTGTTCTACACCGGCAAGCGTTATGAACGCGCCCGTGACTTTGTCACCGACACCAAGAAAATCCATCACGATATCCCGCTGATCGGCATCGACGACCTGAAGAAAATCCTTCCGCTGGGCTGCGTCCCGGTGGCGGTCGAGCTGGTCGATGGCGCCCGTTCGCTGCCCGAGTACACTCACCCGGACCGTGCGCTGTATATCTTCGGCCCGGAAGACGGCTCGCTCGATAAGGAGATTCGTGAATGGTGCGAAGACGTGGTCTACATCCCGACCACCGGCTGCATGAATCTGGCCGCCACCGTCAACGTGGTGCTTTACGACCGCATGGCCAAGGGCAACAACACCCGTTCCGGTCCAAAATTTCGCTGATACGCTGAACGCGGGATGGAACGAGTCGGTCGCCTGCGCAGTCAGCTTTATATCCATTGCCCCTGAGGAGACTGATCATGAGCGACATCAAACGCGTAGAACGTATCGACTCCACGCCGTTCCAGACGCAACCAGCGCAGAACGTCCAGGGCTGGGAACGTATTGGCTCGCTGGCCGGTGGTGTGGTGATGGTCGGCAAAGGACTGCGCCGCGGTGGCGTATTCGGCCTGATTGAGGTGGCGCTTGGTGGTGTAGCCCTGGCCCGGGGAATCACCGGTCATAGTTCGGCAAAAAGCTTCTTTGAAAAGAGTCGGCAGGACATGGCCAACGTCCGTTCGAAAATCGAACGGACGGGCGAAGAACTGAAAACCCTGAAAGCCAATGCAGAAGCGGCAACCCGTACCGCGACGGTAACGGGCAATGATTCGCTGAAGTCGCCCAAGACCGGGGTTTGATCCGGAAGATGTGGTGAGGCTAATGGCCTCTTCGCGAGCAAGCCCGCTCCCACATTAGGTCATCTGCGTACACAAATCTTGTGAACGACCGAGATCAAATGTGGGAGCGAGCTTGCTCGCGATGGCGGTGTTAACGAAGTAACCCGGTATCCAGCACTTTCGACGACTCGCCGATAATGCTCTCGGCCAGCGTCACAAACGCTTTGGTGCTGACCCGGTCCAGTTGCATGGTGCCGCGTAACATGTCGTCCAGCGAGCGCTTGTTGCGGGTTTTCAGACGAATCTCGCGGTCCAGCTCCTGTAGCAGCAACACCGCTTTGGCGACCTGTGCCGCGCTGAGTTGATCACCGCGCAGAGTGCTGACGTTATGGCTGGCTTTTGCCATTTTGTCTTCCAGCGTCTGATAACGATCATCGCTCATGCCGCCGGCACGGCGCAGCAGTTCAATGGCGTAGTACTCGGCAAAGCCTTCGCTGATCCAGTCACTGCGATCACTGTCCTTGATCCGCCCGAACACCTGGGCCAACTCACGGATCAACGGACTGCTGCCGCTTTCACTGACCAACGGCAAACGACTGTGCAGATAAATAGACTCGTGCCCGGCCAGGCTGCCGCGCCACATCGGATCAGCGGCCCCCACGATCAGCAGCTTGCCGGGATGATGAGGGTATAGCGCCTGCACTTGCGGCCAGACAAAGGTCAGCAGCGTCAACACGTCCATCCGGCGCATGCCCTGCCCTTGCGGCGAGGCAACCGTGACTTCGGTCTCGCCCAGGCGCGTGCGTCGGCTTCCCAGGTTGCCGGCGAGCATCCAGCCTGTAGGCCGGTCGAGCCGCCGAGAAGCATTGTCGATGCGGAAGCGATTCTTGCCGATCCGCGGCCAGGCGGTCTCGACGCTTTTCCAGCCCTCCGGCAATTCGAATTCCAGGCGCGATACCAGTTCGATGCCGTCCTGCTGATCGAGGCGCGCCGCCGGCACCAGATCGTCGCCACGCATCAGCGCCCAATTCGGCGTGATGCGGGTATCGAAACTGGCGTTTTTCAGGGAATGGCTGATGCGTACGCGGTAGGTCAGGCTGGCCTTGTCGGCGGCCGGGCGCCAGACGCCACGTACCAGGTTGCCCGGCGTGAGCTGCCACTGACCATCGGCCTTGAAGTCGCTGTATTGGCTACCGTCGCCCAGATCAAAATCCAGGCTGCGCACCGCCGTGCCCTGCGCCAGAGTCAAGCGCACTTCGGCCTGATCGCTTTGCGGCAACAATCGCACGTGGTAATCCAGATCGACTTTCTTTGCCGCCCACACCGGTGAACTCAGCAGTAAAAGCGACAATGCCAACGGCAGCCTCAACCCTACAGCCATACACACTCCTTCGTGACTTGCCCGTACTACGACAGGTGCTTAACCCGCCCGAAAAATCAGATGATCTTCCCAATCATCCTCAGCCACGCTGCCTTCGGCGAGCATGCGCCCGGACTGGGAGATCCGCTCGTGGTGCACGGCGTCGCGATCGCCGCAAACCAGGTGATGCCAGAGTGGCAAGTCCTTGCCCTCACTGACCAACCGGTAACCGCAGGTCGGCGGCAGCCACTTGAACTGATCGGCCTTGCCCGGCGTGAGCTGGATGCAATCGGGCACTGAATCGCGACGGTTTGGATAGTCGGTGCACTGACAGGTTTTCAGGTCCAGCAGTTTGCAGGCGATACGCGTGTAGTAGACGCTGTTGTCTTCTTCATCCTCAAGCTTTTGCAGGCAGCAAAGGCCACATCCGTCGCACAACGACTCCCACTCCTCTTGATCGAGTTGTTCGAGGGTTTTGCGTATCCAGAAAGGTTCGACTTTGGCGGCCATGGTTCAAGCATCAGCATCAGGTGGTGAAAAGGCCGCCAGTCTAGTGCCCAAGACCCCCGCGGGCCAAGCGCTGGCGACTGTCGGTATAACGGGACTTGTCAGTTTTCACGCCACGAAGTAGCTTTGCGCGTCATAACCGCAGTCAGGAAACTCGTCCATGAGCGCTAATCCCCGCGTTGCCGAATACGCCATTCACCCACAGTTCACTGACCGCTGGTCGCCGCGTGCCTTCACCGGTGAAAGTATCCCCGAAGAAACCCTGCTGAGCTTCTTCGAAGCCGCTCGCTGGGCGCCGTCGGCCTACAACTCGCAGCCGTGGCGTTTTCTCTACGCGCGCCGCGACACGCCGAACTGGGAGCGCTACCTGGGTCTGTTGAACGAGTTCAACCGTAGCTGGGCGCAACACGCCTCGGCCCTGGTGATCGTGATCTCGAAAACCACCTTCACCGCGCCTGGCGCCACCGAAGAAACCCCGGCCCTGTGGCACACCTTCGACACCGGTTCCGCCTGGGGTCATCTGGCGCTGCAAGCCACTATCAGCGGCTGGCACACCCACGGCATGGCCGGTTTTGATCAGGAGCTGACCCGCAAGGAGCTGAACATTCCTGAAGGCTACACGCTGCACGCAGCCGTCGCGATCGGCAAGCTGGGCGACAAGGCAACCCTCGCTGAATACCTGCAAGCCCGGGAAACCCCAAGCCCGCGTGTTCCGCTGAGCGAGTTGGCGGCTGAGGGTGATTTCACTCTGTAAGCCACAGCGAAAAACCAATGTGGGAGCGGGCTTGCTCGCGAAAGCGGTGTGACAGTCAACATCATCGTTGAATGTGAAACCG
>NZ_JBXALR010000016.1:24940-116958 GCF_058799675.1 Pseudomonas sp. GW822-FHT06B12 | reverse complement strand
TGTGCACCGACGAGATTAAATCCTCTCGTTTGATTCCGGTGCAACATACAAGGAGCTGCCGAAGGCTGCGATCTTTTGATCTTCACCTTCCATCGCGCAACACGTTGAATGCGGAAAAGATCGCAGGCTGCGCCAGCTCCTACGCGAGCCCTGTTTGTTCGAGAAGTCGTTTCAGGGCTTGCAGCTCTGGCGCTGTACCGTTGTCGACTATGCGCTTGAGTTGCTGCTCGATCTGTTCGAGCGGCGACAACACCTGCGGCAGATTCAAATGCTCTGGCAGAATCTCCTCGCCACTGCTCACCAGTAACGCAAAGTGAATGACGTTTTCCAGCTCACGGGTATTACCCGGCCAGCTGTGCCGTTCCAGAACCTGCTGTGCCGCGTCGCTGATAAACGGCACCGGCAGGCCGAGGCGCTGGCTGTAGATACCGAGGAAATACTCGGCCAGTGATTGAATATCACCGACTCGCTCGCGCAAGGCCGGCAATTCGAGCTGTCCTTCGCTGAGGTAGTGATAGAGCCGCTCATGGAACTTACCGGCCGTCACGGCTTGTGCCAGATCGATGCTGGTCGCCGCCACGAGTCGCACATCCACCGGGCTCGGTTGCTGGGCACCCACGCGGGTGACTTCGTGATTCTCCAGGGCGGCGAGCAGTTTGATCTGAATCGGCAACGGCAAATCGCCGATTTCATCCAGGTACAACGTCCCGCCATTGGCCGAACCAAACCACCCGGCACGACTGCTGGCCGAGCCGCTGAAACTGCCGCCGGCATAACCGAACAACTCGGCATCGGCGTAGGTCGGGCTGATGGCGCCGCAGTTGACCGACACGAACAAACCGCCACGATCACTGGCGCGGTGAATGTGCCGTGCCAACAGCTCTTTGCCACTGCCGGTTTCCCCGCGAATCAACACCGAAATCGAGCGCGGCGCCAGTTGCTCCAACTCCTGGCGCAGCTGTCGCGAGCGTGGGTCGACGAACACCAGCGCCTTGGCGCGAATGCTTAGCGGACTTTTTTCAGCGTCGGGAAAGGTCAGCAATGGCTGACCGAAAGATTCATGCAAACTCATGGCAGACTCCCGCCCATACCGCCGGGAGACGGAGGGCGTTTAAATAAAAAACAGGTTCAAGCGCGGCGCAGGGCGTGATGTTCCATGCGGTTTTGCAGGCGATACAGGTAGGCGAAACCTTGCTCCCAACGATGGTGGCCGGACTTCACGTTGATGTGCCCGGCACCCGCCAGAACCCCCGCTTCGGCGCCCCAGTTGCGTGCCAACTCAAGCGCCCGTGGAGCGCTGACGGCGGCGTCGTTGTCGGAGCTCACAACCTGGCTCGGGAACGGCAGCAGGTGCGTCGGAATCGGCGCAAAGTTGCGCAACGCTGGCGCGCAGGCCGGGCGTTCGACGTCTGCAGGCGCCACCAGCAACGCTCCGCGAACCTGACGCAACGCCTGCAATGGGGCCGTCGCCGCCCAATGGGCAACCGTGATGCAACCCAGGCTGTGGGCGATCAGGATCACCGGCGTGCTGTCGGCGTCGATCGCTTCAGCCAGCGCCGCCACCCAATCCTCACGGCGTGGCGTCAGCCAGTCGGCCTGCTCCACCCGTGCGCTGTTCGGCAGGCTGTTCTGCCAATGGGTTTGCCAATGATCATCTGGCGATCCTTGCCAGCCCGGCACAATCAGGTAGCGAATTGATTCGTTGCGCATGGGGAGCTCTCCGGTGCGTGTCTGTTCCTGGTCGAGTATAGGGACGGGATTTATATTCGTTAAGGAATAAGAAGCTATTTATTAATATCCATATCGAATATTAAACTGATCACCCTGTGGGAGCGAGCCTGCTCGCGATGGGGCCGTGTCAGTCAACATCGATGCCAGCTGACACTCCGCTATCGCGAGCAAGCTCGCTCCCACAGGGATTGTGTTTTGCTTTCAAAAAAAAGGGGCCGCACCCTGCCAAGGAGACGGCCCCGGAAATCAGAAATCTGTTAACGCGCGGTAATCACCGACAGCTTGGTAATCCCCGCCCGTTCAATGGAGGCCATGGCTCGCGCCACTTCGCCGTAGTTCACACCGTTATCCGCTTGCAGCTGCACGCGCACTTCGGGGTCTTTGGCCTTGGCCGCTTGCAGGTTGAATTCGAGCAGGTCCGGCTGAACTTCATCCTTGTTGATAAACAGTTTCCCCGCACCGTCGATGCTCACCACCAGCGGGTCTTTTTGCTCAACAGGCGCGACCGCTTCAGTCTTCGGCAGGTTGATCGGAATCGCGTTGGTCAGCAGCGGCGCGGTGACGATGAACACCACCAGCAGCACCAGCATGACATCCACCAGTGGCGTGACATTGATCTCGCTCAGTACTTCATCGCTGTCCTGGGTTGAGAAGGCCATATCAGGAAGCCTCCTTCACTTTCTGCGCGCCACCCTGAATGGCGTTTTTGTGCGCCGTCGGGTGGATCAACACCCGGAACGAGCTCTTCTGCGCCAGGCTGTAGAAGTCGTGAGCGAAGTCATCGAGGTCGGCGGCGGTCAGTTTCAGGCGACGCAAAAAGTAGTTGTAAACCAGCACCGCCGGCACGGCGACAGCGATCCCCACACCGGTTGCCACCAGCGCCGCACCGATGGGGCCGGCCACGGTTTCCAGGCTCGCAGAACCCGCGGCGCTGATGCCTTTCAAGGCTTCCATGATTCCCCACACAGTGCCGAACAACCCAATGAACGGCGAGGTGCTGCCGATACTCGCGACCACTGCCAGACCGGTTTCCAGCGAGCGGCGCTCACGGACGATTTGCTGACGCAGGGCACGCTCGAGGCGGTCCTGATGATTGATCGCCTGACTCAGGTCTGCCGCATGCGGCGCTTCACCGACCTGGATCGCCGCGTAACCCGCCTGTGCAACACGGGCCGCCGCGCCGGGCTGGGTTTCGCTCAGTTCTGCCGCCGAATCGAGACTGGAGGCGGCCCAGAACTGTTTATGGAATTTGCGATCCTGGGCTTTCAAGCGACCGAACTGCACACCTTTGAGCAACGCCAGGCCCCAGGTAGCGACGGAAAAAACCACCAGCAGCCAGATCACCGCGCTTTCGATGGATTCGAGTGGAGATGCCAGTAACGTCATGATGTGTTCCCTCTGTGTAAACATTTAGCGCGAATAGGTTGCGGTTCAATGAATCTTGAAATCGATCGGCACGCTGACCCAGCCGTCCTGGGCGACATCACCCTGCTTGGCCGGCACGAAACTCCAACGCTTGACGGCCGATAACGCCGCGTCGTCGAGCTGCTGGCGGCCACTGCTTTGCTGAATCTGGATCTCACCAGGTTTGCCGCTGGCCAATACGTGCACCCGCAACAACACCGTGCCTTCCCAACCGCGCCGCTGGGCCAACGACGGATATTCCGGCGCCGGGTTCTTCAGGTACGCAGCGCTGGCCGAGGCCGGGGTCACGGGTGCTGGCGCCGGTGGAGCGGGTGGCGCCGGAGCGGCCACGGGCGCTGCCGGTTGTGGCGGTGCGGGCGGTTGTTCGGCGGCTTTTGGCGCGGGCTTGGGCGCCTGTTTCACCACCGGTTTTGGCTTGGGTTTAGGCGGTGGCGGCGGCTTCGCTGCCAGCTCGTCTTCCACCGGCGGCGGAGGCTCAACCACTGGCTGCACCGGTTGCGGTGGCGATGGTTCGACCACCGGCGGCGCCGGGTGCGAGAACTCGATGGTCATCGGTGGGATCTGGGGCGGCACGATCGGCAGTGCCGCGGTCGGTTGCTGGTTCAGCCAATAAATCACCGCGCCATGCACCAGCACCGCCAGCACCCCGAGCAAAATCGCCTCCCGACGGCTCAAGCTGCCCTTGGGCGTCTTTTGCAGTCGCAATTGGCCCAACGGCAGCCGATGCGGACGGCCGAGGTCGACCAACTCACCACTTGGCGCCTGGCGCCACAACACGTCATGTGCACTGGCGGCGGTCTGGACATTGCCCATTGATTGACTCCCTACGGTCTCTTTACGAATAACCCGAAAGACCTGCGCTTGAATCCCCCACGCTGCCGTTTCGATGGGGCAATCATTGGGCTAGACGCTTATCTCTTAAAGTAATTTTTAATGATTAATCTAGATCATAAACGAATATGAAAAACCCTTATTTTGCGCAAAGCCACGCCGCTCAAGGGCCGTAGCCGAGCATCGAAAAGACCATGTTTTTCGAGCATTGAAAGTATTCGTGGAAGGCATGGGTTTCTGCGGGAAAGTTAGATATCAATTAACCAGAAATAGTTATTCGACAATGACCAAACCGGCAAACAGCGTGCAGACGACAACGACCGTCCGATAAAAATAAAACCCTAAATAAAAAACAGGCCGATCATACGGCGCCCGTACGATCGGCCTGTTGATGGCTACCGTGAAGTTTATTGTTTGACAAACTCGCCAGCCAAGCCCACTACATCGCCATCGAAGTTATTGCGAGAACCGAATGCCTTGAGTGTTGAGTAGTTGTGATCCGGCGAAAACAGTGTCCACGCCTGATAGCCCACGCCATCGTTAAGAGCAGCAACCGTGATGATGGTCGGGTTGCCAGAGCTGTTCTGGAAGTGGTAGTGCCCATAACTGACATCGTAATTCACGCCGTTCTGACTCAGCTTGCCGCTGAAGGTCCCGTTCGAATCATTACCATCGGTAATGACCAATTTGGCGCCGGCGTTAGCGTTTACATAAGTCCCGTTAATACTCGACATAATGGATTTCCTTTGCCGTTAAATAAGTATCTTCCGATGAGTGCAAGTTCTCTCCTGAAAACTCACGAAACAGAGCATGGTCGGACATTCAACTATTGTCCACGGAGAAACCGGTTATTGACGGACGAAATGGCTATAGACACTGCGTAAACCTTTATAACTTATGAACAGGACAACTATGCTTATTCCTGCTCACGCTCATCAGAAGTCGTAACGACCGGTCACACCGAGCGTACGCGGCGTTCCGAGCAAGCCTTCATAGCCGCCGTTACCGCCGGTCCAGAGCGTCGTGTAATAGGTTTTGTCGAAGGCGTTTTTCAGCCACAGCGAGACGTCCCACTGACCTTCATGAAAGTCGCCGCGCAGACCGGTGGACAGGTTGACCACGGCGTAGCTGGGGATCTGCCCGAAGTCGGAATCCTCGACCGTGCCGACGGCTTTGGAACGAAAGGCATAGCTGGCGGTGAGGTACTCCTCGAGGCCGTTGCTGAGGTTCCATTTGTATTCACCGTTGGCATTGGCAATCCATTTCGAGGCGCCGACCACCTGATGCCCGCTGAGGTCGCAAGATGCGGGGGCACCTGGGCGCAGGCTGACTTCCGGCGGGCATGGCGCATCTTTGTAGGAGAGATAGCGGACGTCGTTGTACGATCCATTGAGGTTCAGCGTCAGGCCGCGCAGCGGCATCAGGGTGCTTTCCACTTCCACGCCGCGAGAACGCACCGAGCCGGCGTTGGTCAGGAACTGCACGCGATTGACGTCGTCGTAAGCGTTGGTCTGATAGCCGTTGACCCGCGTCCAGAACAGGTTGGCGTTGAGTTGCAGGCGACGGTCCCACAGCGTGCTTTTGAAACCCAGTTCGGCGTTGTTGGCGCGCTCGGTACCGATCAGCAACGAATCGGCACCTGCTACCGGTGCAGAGCCGACCGTCAGGTTGACCCCGCCGGATTTCTCGCCGTGGGACAGCGTGGCGTAACCCAACAGGTCATCGGTGAAGTGGTAGCTGAGGTTCAACAAGCCCGAAGGACTGGTGCTGTACTGATTCAAATCCCCGGAATCGTAAGCCCCGGTACGACCGCGTCGAGCAGTGGCCGCCGCACCGCTGACCGCAGCGCCACCGACGGGTGCATCACGGGTGACCCAGGCATTTTTCTCCTCGTAGCTGCCACGCACACCGGCCGTGAAATCCAGGCGCTCAGTGAGGTGCCAGGTGCCTTGGGCGAACAACGCAAAGCTGTTGGTTTCGATATGCCCGTTGCCGATACTGCTGACATTGGCCAGGGCACCGCGTGGCGTGCCGTTCCAGATGTCGGCTTGCGGACCGTAGTAAACGAAGGATTTGTTGTCCAGGTTGGAGCCGAAGTAGTAAGCACCGAGCACGTAATCGAAGAAGCCGCCGGTGGGCGACGCCAGGCGAAATTCCTGGGAGTACTGCTTGTCTTCCACCGAAACACCGGCGTTGTAGGCAACCGGTACGTTGAGGCCATCGTCGTTGCGCGGGGTGAAATTCCACCAGCGATACGAGCTGATCGAGGTCAACGTGAAATCGTTCGGCAAGGTCCAATTAGCCTCAACCGATGTACCGCCCTGATGCACCGTGACGTGTTGATCGCTGTCCAGGTTGACCTTGCGATGAGTGCCGTCGACCAGTGTCGCACCGGCTGCGGCGGCCCGTGATTCGTACAAATTGACGCCGTTGATGGTCGGCCCGGTGCTGTACAGCACCCGGGTGCCAGCACTGGAATCCTCTTCGTTGTAATCGCCGATCCAGCGCAGATTGAAGCTTTCGTTGGGTTTGTACAGCAACTGCCCCCGAAAACCATCGCGTGAGCCGCCATTCAAGTCATGGCCGTCGAATTCGTTCTTGATGTCGCCGTCACTACGGGTGCGGTAGGCGGAAAAGCGCCCGGCCAGTTCATCGTTGAGCGGCCCGGAAATCGTGCCCTTGGTCTGGAAATAACCGTCCTCGCCGACCGACGATTCGATGCTGCGTTCCGGGGTGAACGTCGGTGCGCGGGTGCTGATGTTGATGACGCCTGCGGTGGTGTTCTTGCCAAACAGCGTGCCTTGCGGACCGCGCAAGACTTCCAGTTGCTCGATGTCCATCAAATCGAACACCGCCATGCCCGGACGCCCCAGGTAAACGTTGTCGATGTACAGGCCGACGCTGCCTTCCAGACCATCACTGGCCGGGTTGTTGCCCAGGCCGCGGATCGACACGCTGGACTGGCGCGCATGCATGTAGGCTACGTTGACGCTGGGTACCAACTGCTGCAAATCCTGAATACGATAGATCCGCTGGCTCTCCAGCGCCTGACCGCTAATCACGCTCATCGGTGTTGGCACGTCTTGCGAACTTTCTTCACGACGGCGAGCGGTGACCGTTACGGTTTCGAGTTGGCCGTTAGACGCTTTGCCCTTTTCGGCAGAGGCCTTCGGGGCGCTCTCTTCAGGGGCCGTAGTCTCGGCGGCATAGCCTTGAGTCCAGCTGGCGCTGCCGGCCAACAACAAGGCCAGCGGCAGGCGTTTGAGCCGTCGGGGCGTTATGGGTGAGGCGAGGTTCAACGGACTCATTGGACGGCTCCTGGTCAAAAAACATACAACACGTATATTCTTTTAAGTTATTTATTTATGTTTTTACAAATATTTACTGCATAAGAGATTGCCTTTATAAGGAGTCGACCTAATGCATATCCAATGCATTTCCCCGATATTTTTTATGTGAAAAATGCATATCGATTTGCGCCAGCTCCGTCACTTCATCGCCCTCGCCGAACAGCGCAGCTTCGTCGCGGGCGCTGTCGCTGTGAACCTGTCGCAATCGGCCTTCAGCCGGAGCATTCAGGCGCTGGAACACAGCGTCGGTTGTCAGTTGGTCGATCGCGGACGCAAGGACTTGGCGCCGACCAAACAGGGTCAGGTGCTGCTTGAACATGCGCGGCGACTGGTCAGCGGTGCACAGCAAATGGCCAACGAGATCAGTCAGTTCAATGGTCTGGAAGCCGGGGAATTACGCTTCGGCTGCGGCCCGGCACCAGCAGCCGGATTGATCCCGCGAGCGATCGGCAGTTTCATCGGGCGCTACCCCAAGGCACGGGTGCAGTTTCAGGTGGACGACTGGCAAACCCTGGGTAAACGCCTGCTCAGTGAAGAGTTCGAATTCTTTGTCGCCGACACGCGGCAGTTCGAAGCCAATCCGGATTACCTGACTCAACGCCTGCGCCCGCGCAAATGGCACTTCTGCTGCCGCGCCGGGCACCCGTTGGCAAACTTGAAGTCAGTCAGCGCAGCGCAACTGATGAGCTATCCGATGGCGGTCACCATTCGTCCACCGAACCTGCGCAAAGTCATCGTCGACCTCTGTGGCCGCCCGGACTTCACCCCCAACGTCGAATGTGAAAACAGCTACAGCCTGCTCGGCGTGGTACTGCGCTCGGACGCCATCGGCATCGTTGGCGCCTACAGCGACGCCTTACATCACGCCAAGGGCGAGCTGGTGTGCATGAAGATCGAAGGGCTTGCCGATGACCTGGAAGAGCTCTACACCCGCTACGGCATCGTCAGCCGTGCGGGGTATCGGTTATCGCCGTTGGCAGAAGCGATGATCGAGCAGATCAAAGAGATCGACGAGCGGGATGACGAGGTGTGTTCGCTGGAGAATCTCGCTGTCTGAACCACCGCTATCGCGAGCAAGCTCGCTCCCACAGTGGAGCTGTGTTAACCGCGAATCTGTGGCCAACCAAGAACCCTGTGGGAGCGAGCTTGCTCGCGATGGCGGCATTCGCCTTGCTGATGCACTCCCCGCATAAAACCCATTCCCCAAATGCACTTGCCCGAATCCCACCCGACCGGCGAAAACCTTCACCTGTCTTCTGATCGGTGAACCCCATGTCCAACGTCTCTGAACCCGTGCGCAATGTGCTGTACATCATGTGCGACCAACTGCGTCGCGATTACCTCTCGTGCTACGGCCATCCGCACTTGCACACACCGAACATCGACCGTCTCGCCGCCGCAGGCGTGCGCTTCAGCCACGCTTATACCCAAGGCACGATTTGCGGGCCGTCGCGGATGTCGGCCTACACCGGACGCTATGTCAGCAGCCATCAAGTCGCCTGGAACGCCGTGCCGTTACCACTCGAAGAACTGACGATTGGCGACTACCTGCGACCGCATGGCATCCGCACCGCGCTGGTCGGCAAGACCCACGCCACGCCGAATATCGACGCTCTGCAACGCCTGGCCATCGACCCCGCCAGCGAGCAAGCCGAAGCATTGAACGAGGTGGGTTTCGAGCCGTACTTTCGACACGACGGGATCTTCCCTGACGATCCACTGTTCGATGACAAACGCGAATCGGCGCCCTACACCCATTACCTGCGCGAGCTTGGTTTTGAGGGGCGCAACCCTTGGCACGATTGGGCCAATGCAGGCGTTGGCGAACACGGTGAAATCCTCAGTGGCTGGAAAATGCGCAACGCTCATCGAGCAGCACGCATTCCCGAACAGCACTCGGAAACCGTGCACACCACAGACCGCGCCATCGACTTCATCCGCGAGCAGCAGGATCAACCGTGGTGCTTGCACCTGTCGTACATCAAGCCGCACTGGCCCTACATAGCACCGGCGCCCTACCACGCGCTTTATGCTGCGAATCAGGTGTTGCCGGCCGTGCGTGCAGCCGCCGGAGAAGAGAGTGATCACCCGGTATACCGTGCGTTTCGCCAACACCAAGAGAGCCTGAATTTCTCCCGCGAGGAGGTGCGGTTGAACGTGATTCCGACCTACATGGGCCTGATCAAACAGGTCGATGATCAGCTCGGACGGTTGTTCGACTTCCTCGAAAGCAACGGTCGCTGGGAGGACACGCTGATTGTGTTCACCAGCGATCACGGGGACTTTCTCGGTGACCATTACCTGGGGGAAAAAGAGTTTTTGCTCGAGCCTGCGGTGGGTGTGCCGTTGATCGTACGCGACCCGCGCGCGGCGGCAGATGTCACTCGCGGTACGGTGGATGAGCGGCTGGTGGAAACCATCGATGCGCTGCCGACGTTTCTTCAGGCGCTGGGGCTGCCGGGTGCTGAGCATCGTCTTGAAGGTCGCTCACTGATCCCTTTGTTGCACGGCGTGGATATCGATTGGCGCCGCTTTGCGATCAGCGAATACGACTACGCGTTTCAAGCGCCTGCTCGCGAACGTCTGGACCAACCGATCGATCGCTGCCGGATGACCATGGTCCGTAGCGAGCGCTGGAAATACCTGGCATACGACGGCTTCCGCGCGCAGTTGTTCGACTTGCTGAACGATCCGCAGGAGCTGCATGACCTGGGGGCTGATCCAGCGTATGCCGCAGTGCGTGAAGAACATGCAGGGTATTTGTTCGAGTGGTTGCGGGGGTTGAAGCGGCGGACCACCATCAGCCATCAGGAAATCGATTTGCGCGGGCAGCGGTTTCGGTATGGCGAGCCCGAGATCGAGAAAGTGGTACAGATCGGCGTTTGGTGAAAAAGCATCGCGAGCAAGCTCGCTCCCACAAGGTCTGTGTCTGTCCACACTTACCGTGTTCAACACAAATCCACTGTGGGAGCGAGCTTGCTTGCGATGGCGTCAGATCAGACGACGCCGATTTCAGCCCCCTTAATGGTCTGACTCCGCTGCCCCAACACTCCCACTGGCACCTCACCCTTGAGCGTCACCCGCCGCACGATCCGCTCCTGAGTGCCGTAATCGTCCACCGCATAATGCTGGGTCGAGCGGTTGTCCCAGATCGCCACATCACCGGCCTGCCAGCGCCAGCGCACGGTGTTTTCCAAACGCGTGACATGGCTTTGCAGCAGGTTGAACAAATGCGCCGAATCGGCCAGTGAATAACCCTTGATGCGTTTGACAAAATGCCCCAGCAACAAGCTCTTCTCGCCGCTGATCGGGTGCACGCGGACCACCGGGTGCTCGGTCTCGTAAACCGTCGAGGTGAAGACCTTACGATAACGCTCCAGCTTTTCCGCCGACACGTCCGGCTTGGCCCCCGCGTAGTCATATTCGTTGCTGTGCACCGCCCAGAGCTTGTCCGCCAGTTCGCGCAGCTCCGGCGCCAGTTCGTTGTAAGCGCTCGCGGTGTTGGCCCACACGGTGTCGCCACCGGAGGTCGGCGCCAGCACCGAGCGCAGGATCGAAGCTTTCGGGTAGGCGTCGACGAAGGTCACGTCGGTGTGCCAGGAGTTCGCACGCTGGCCTTCAGCGCCGTCCAGTTCCAGCAGGTAGCGGGTGCCGTCGCGTACCGGCACGGTCGGGTGCGCCACCGGTTCGCCGAGCAAATGAGCGAAGGCTTCCTGGCGTTGATCGTCGAGGTGTGTCTGATCGCGGAAGAAAATCACTTTGTACTGCACCAGCGCCTGCTGGATGGCTTCAACAATGCTGGCGTCCAGTTCACCGGAGAGCTGGATACCACGAATTTCGGCACCGATACGACCGGCCACCGGATGAATTTCAAGCGCGTGAACAGCGGGTTTAACGGCTAAAGCGGCATTGCTCATGGGTAGACCCTCTATCTGACTGCTGACGGTTTTCCGGCCGCGAAACAACGCTCTATCTATATTCAATTTAGATCTAATAGATATTAACATGCTTCGTTGACGGAATAAGAGCTTGCATTTAAAACCTCAGGCAACCTTCGTCGCAAATGCCTTCGAGCTATTTTTAGGATGCCGGAAAAGCATATGGATCTTCGTCAGTTGCGTTACTTCATCGCCCTCAACGAACACCGCAGTTTTGTCCGCGCCGCCGACGCCATGGGCATCACCCAACCGGCGTTCAGCCGTAGTATTCAGGGGCTTGAGCAGGAGTTCGGCTGCGTGCTGGTGGATCGCGGCAACAAGGATCTGCGCCCCACGCCCGAGGGCCAGGTGGTGCTGCAACACGCCTTGACCCTGGTTCAGGGCGCAGCACTGCTCAACGCCGAAGTGACCCAGATGACCAAACTCGATGCCGGCGAACTGCGCTTCGGCTGCGGCCCGGCACCGGCGGTAAAACTGGTGCCGGATGCGGTGGCGCAATTCGTCAACTCGCACCCGAAAGTGCGCACCTGTTTTCAGGTCGATAACTGGGAAAAACTCAGTCGCGCGCTGAGCCGTGAAGAGATCGAGTTCTTCATCGCCGACATCCGCCATTTCGAGGCTGATCCGAACTTTCAGACACGAGCGTTAACGCCCAAACGCGGGGTGTTTTTCTGCCGTCCGGGGCATCCGTTGCTGGCCAAGGAGAGCCTGTCGACCAACGACATGTTCGACTACCCGCTGGCGACCACGCTGATCCCGCCGGGCATTCGCAAACTGCTGGCGAACCTCAGTGGTCGCACCGACTTTTCGCCGACCATCGAGACCGAGCATTTCCCGGCGCTGGTGAAGATCGTGCTGCAATCCAACGCGATTGGCGTGGGCACTGAAGAAGCGTTTGTCGAAGACATCGCCCTGGGCTCACTGGCGCTACTGCACTGGCGCAACCTGCCGCAGAACATCGAAAGCATGAATGCGCGCTGCGGGATTGTGAGTCGCACAGGGTTTCGGTTGTCACCGGCGGCGCGAGCGATGATTGAGGTGTTGGTGGCGGTGGATAAGCAAGAGATCGCCGTCGCGGTTTGAAGATCAAAAGATCGCAGCCTGCGGCAGCTCCTACAGCGGATCGACGTAGGAGCTGCCGCAGGCTGCGATCTTTTCAGGACTTTATAATTTTGCGGCAGCCAACTCCGGCGCCACCCATTCACTCACCTTGAACGGCTTGCGAATCAGCTTCTGCTGCGACGCCAGATCCACCGCATCCTGCAATTTTCCGAGGAATACCGGGTCCAGGGTCGAAGGGAAAACTTCACTCAATTTCTGGTCCTTCAAGTCCTGTTGAAGGATCAGCGGTGGATAACTCGCCAGTCCCGACACCAACTGAATGTAAGCGTCCTTATTGCTGTCCTGGGTCAGCCATTCGACGGCTTGCTGCTGCGCTTTGAGCAGTTTCGCGACGATGTCGGGATGGGCATCGACAAACGCCCCGGTCCCCACCAGCACGGCCTGAACACTGCCTGCGCCGCCCAGGTCCCTGGTACTCAGCGGCAATTCGGCCAGGCCCTTGGCCTGCAATGCCGTCAGCCCCGAGCCGCCCCACGACGCGTCGATCTGCTTGGCCGCGAGTGCCGCCACTGCGGCGTTGAAATCCAGGTTGATGACTTTCAGGTCTTTCTCGCTCAAGCCCTGGCTGGCCAACGCCGCGTCGAACGACAACTGGCTGGCGGTGCCACGGAAGATCGCCACGCGTTTGCCTTTGAGGTCTTGCAAGGTCTTGATTCCCGAACCCGGAACCACGCCGAGGTAGTGCTTCACACCCCGCGCCGAAGCGCTGAGCAGCCGGGTGTCGAGGCCGTTGGACTTGCCGATGATCGCCGCCAGGTCGCCGAGGTACGCCAGGTCGACCTGACCATTGGCGAAGGCTTCGTTGATCACCGGACCGGCGCCCTTGAAGAAGCTCCACTGGATGCTGATGCCCTGATCAGCGAAGGCCTTTTCGAAAATCTGCTGATTGCGCAACACATCCACCACCCCGCCGCCGCTGTGCTGCGTACCGGCGCTGAGGTCGGGCACGGCGATGCGGATTTCCTTGAGCTCTGCGGCGCTGGCGTTAAGCGCCAGGCCGGCAAGCACGCCTGCGGCGAACAGATTGATGACGCGTTTGAAGGGAAGGTTCATGGGTGCGGCTCCTGATCACGACGGGCGTTGAGGAGCAGAAAGTAGGCACAATCTTGTCAAACATTTAAATACTAAAAATTCACATTTTAATAACCAAAATTCATACATCAGCCAAAACGCACCTCTCAGTGCGGTATGCAAAAACAGCATCAAAAATATTCTTCGAATGCATTGGATGCGTACGGGCGATAGGCCTTAAATGGCGTTTTTATACCTAAAACAAGCAAATTGCATTTTTTATATAACCATTTGTTGTTTGCATGAAAACATCAAGATCGCAGCCTGCGGCAGCTCCTACGCCGATCTCCTGTAGGAGCTGCCGCAGGTTGCGATCTTTTGATCTTGATCCTCGAACCGGATAACGGAGGTCATCCATGGCCCGTGTTTCCCTGCTCAGTCTGCCGCTATCGGCCCCGCCGTTGAACGCCCGGCGACTCTGGCCAAGCCTGAACCAACGCCTGTTGCCGTGGTTGCTACCGATCAGCCTGTTCGCGCTGTGGTGGCTGGCCAGCCGTAATCACTGGATGAGCGAGCAGATCCTGCCGGCGCCGTCATTGGTCTGGAGCAGCGCGGTCGAACTGTCGGGCGGCGAGTTGTGGAACCATTTGGCAGTCAGCCTTCAACGCTTGTTCTGGGGCTTGCTCGCGGGGATCAGCGCAGGTGCTGTATTCGGTGCGGCACTGGGTTTCAGTCGGCGTTTTGAGCGCCTGGTATTCCCGACCTTCGCAGCGCTGGCGCAAGTCCCGACGTTGGCCTGGATTCCGCTGTTCATGGTGTTTTTCGGTATCGGCGAAGTGCTGAAACTGGTGGTACTGATCAAAGCCATCGTGGTCCCGATGACCCTGCACACCCTGGTCGGCGTGCGCGATGCCCAACCGAAATTGCGCGAAGCCGCAGCCGTGTTGCGCTTGCCGCCGCGACTGTTGATTCGACGGCTGGTACTGCCCGCCGCACTGCCCGCGTTCATGGCCGGCGTACGCCTCGCGCTGGCGGCCGGCTGGACGTCGTTGCTGGCGGTTGAACTGCTGGCCTCCAGCGAAGGCATTGGCTACCTGATGGTCTGGGCGCGTCAGTTGTTCATGCTCGACATCGTCTTCGTCTGCATCGTGGTGATCGGTGTGATGGGCGTGGTCATGGATCGTGGCATCGGTGTGCTGGATCGCACACTCGTGCATTGGCCCCATCCGGCCACCGCGGAAATCCGTCGCGGCCCGCGTTATCAAGGTTGGCAACGCCTGCAACCGTGGTTATTGCCGCTGGCCTTGCTGACGCTGTGGCAAGTGGCGTCGGACCAGCAATGGGTCGATGCGAACATTCTGGTCAGCCCATGGACGGTGCTGGAAACCGCCGGCCACGGCCTGCTGGATGGCACGCTGCTTAGCGGCATGGCGCTGAGTCTCGGTCGTACCCTCGCAGGGTTGGCGCTGGGTGGCGGTCTCGGGTTTACCCTGGGGTTACTGCTGGGTTTGTCGCCAGTCAGCGAGCGCCTGCTCGGCCCGACTCTCGCGGCCATCCGCCAGATCGCAATCTTCGCCTGGGTGCCGCTGCTCACCGCGTGGTTCGGTCTGGGGGAGTTGGCCAAGTGGGTGTTCGTCGCCCTCGCCGCGTTTTTCCCGCTGTTCATCGCCACCCAACGCAGCGTCGCCAACGGATCAAAGCAGCTCAACGAAGCCGCGCAAGTCCTGCGTTTGAGCCTCGGCCAACGCCTGCGTCGGCTGATCCTGCCAGGCGCCGCACCGGGCATTTTTGCCGGGCTGCGATTGAGCCTGATCTACGCCTGGCTCGGCACCATCGGCGCCGAATATTTCATGCCGTCAAACGGCGGCATCGGCAGCCAGATGATCGGCGCCCAGCAACTGCTGCGCATGGACCTGATCATGGCCGGCATGTTGCTGGTGGGCCTGACCGGTGCCCTGCTCAACCTGATCGGCCAACACATTGAAACCCGCGCCACGCGCTGGAGGCACGCATGAACGCACCGATTGTCAGCTTCAACCACGTGGGCAAAACCTTCGATGTCGACGGCTTTGAACTGGAGGCGATTCGCGAATTTAACCTGGAGATTGCCGAAGGCGAATTTGTTGCAATTGTCGGCTCCAGCGGCTGCGGAAAATCCACCTTGCTGCGCTTGCTGGTGGGCCTGGACACACAGTTTCGAGGGCAGATCAGCGTCGATGGAAAAGCCGTCTCCGGCATCGGCGGTGAGCGCGGGATCGTGTTTCAGGAACACCGTTTGTTTCCGTGGCTGACCGTCGAAGAAAACATCGGCCTGGGTCTGGTCAATGAACCGCTGAGTGCTGCACAACGGCAAAAACGCATCGGCGACTTCATTGAACTGGTGGGCCTTCGCGACTTCACCCGCGCCTATCCGCATCAGCTCTCAGGCGGCATGGCGCAGCGGGTGGCGATTGCTCGCGGGTTGGTGGCCAGCCCACGCATCCTGCTGCTCGACGAACCTTTCGGCGCCCTCGACGCACTGACTCGCCAGCAGATGCAGGACGAGCTGTTGGCGATCCGCAGTCGGGCCAGGATCACCACGGTGCTGGTCACCCACGACGTCGAGGAGGCGATCTTCCTCGCCGACCGCGTGGTGGTGATGGAACCGCGCCCCGGACGGATCAAACAGGTGGTCGACATCGCCTTGCCGCATCCGCGCCAGCGCAGCAGCTTCGACTTTCACCAATTGCGCGAAGAACTGCTTCACGAACTGACCAGCGACGACCACTACCAACCGCCCGTCCCTCAGCAGATCCGTGACCTGCCGCTGACATTCATTGCTTGCTAGAGAGGAAACCTTTGATGCCGCAACGTCCCAACTTCCTGGTAATCCTGGCTGATGACCTGGGCTTTTCCGATCTCGGTGCCTTCGGTGGTGAAATCGCCACGCCGAACCTTGATGCACTGGCCAACAATGGCTTGCGTCTGACCGATTTCCACACCGCACCGACCTGCTCACCGACCCGTTCGATGCTGCTCACCGGCACCGATCACCACATCGCCGGCATCGGCACCATGGCCGAGGCGCTGACCCCGGAGCTGATCGGCAAGCCGGGTTACGAGGGTTGCCTCAACGACCGCGTGGTGGCCTTGCCCGAGTTGCTGCGCGAGGCCGGCTATCAAACGCTGATGAGCGGCAAATGGCACCTCGGGCTGACCGCCGAGCTGGCGCCCCACGCGCGAGGTTTCGAGCGTTCGTTTTCATTGCTGCCCGGCGCCGCCAACCATTACGGCTTCGAGCCGACCTACGACGATCAGACGCCCGGCCTGTTGAAGTCGACGCCTGCGCTGTACATCGAGGACGACACCTTCATTGACGAATTGCCGAAGGATTTTTATTCCTCGGATGCCTTTGGCGACAAGTTGCTGCAGTACCTCAAGGAGCGCGACCAGAGCCGGCCATTTTTCGCTTACCTGCCGTTTTCCGCGCCGCACTGGCCGTTGCAGGCACCGGCCAACATCGTTGAGAAATACCGCGGGCGTTATGACGCCGGCCCCGAAGTGCTGCGTTTGGAGCGACTGGAAAAGCTCAAGACGTTGGGGCTGATTGATGCCGACATCGAACCCCATCCGCTGATTCAGCTCAGCGCCCAATGGGCTGCGCTGAGTGATGAACAACGACAGATTTCGGCGCGGGCGATGGAGGTCTACGCGGCGATGGTCGAGCGCATGGACTGGAATATCGGTCGGGTGGTCGATTACTTGCGCAACCAGGGGCAACTGGACAATACGTTCATCCTGTTCATGTCCGATAACGGTGCCGAAGGCGCGCTGCTTGAGGCGTTCCCCAAGTTCGGCCCGGAGCTGATGACCTACCTGAACCAGCATTACGACAACAGCCTGGACAACATTGGCCGCGCCAATTCTTACGTCTGGTATGGGCCAAACTGGGCACAAACCGCCACCGCGCCATCGAGGTTGTTCAAGGCTTTTACTACCGAAGGCGGAATTCGTGTGCCAGCGCTGGTGCATTACCCGGCGCTGTCGCTGAAAGGACAGATCAGCCATGGTTTCGGCACGGTGATGGACATTACGCCAACCATTCTTGACCTGGCCGGCGTGCGTCATCCAGGCAAACAATGGCGCGGAAAGCAGGTGGCAGAGTTGCGCGGCAAGTCGTGGCTGGGGTTCCTGTCCGGCGAGACCGCGCAGGTGCATGACGAACACACGGTAACCGGCTGGGAATTGTTCGGGCGGCGGGCGATTCGTCAGGGGCAATGGAAGGCTGTGTACATTCCTGGGCCGGTGGGGCCGGCGACCTGGCAGTTGTATGACCTGGGAAGCGACCCTGGAGAAATCCATGATCTGGCATTGAGTCAGCCGGAAAAGCTCAGCGCGTTGATCGAGCATTGGCAGCAGTATGTTGAGGAGACCGGGGTGATCCTCAGTGCTTCGCCGTTTCAGCCGGATTAGGGAAGCCTGAACCACCGCTATCGCGAGCAGGCTCGCTCCCACATTTGATCTCCAGCGGACACAAAACCTGCAAACAATGGAGAACCAGTGTGGGAGCGAGCCTGCTCGCGATGGGGGCCTCAAACACACCATTAAGCCCGGGCTGTACGCACCTCTTTCCTCACCACCTGCTCCTTGCGCACAAACCGATTCGCCCGTCCAAACGTACCGAAATCATTGAAGCGCACGCCCATCTCGCGCATCACCTTGTGCGCCACCGGCACGGTCAGCTGACGGATATAAAACGGTTCTTTCACCACAAAATGATGAATGCCATGGCTGCTGCCGAAGTTGAAGCAGAACGCCTGCAACGGCCACATCCACCATGGGTTGAGCACCTGGGTCTGCTGGATCACGTTGCCCGGCTCGATGTCGCCGTAGTAGTGCATGTTCGAGCTGACGAAGTGCAGGCAAAAGGTGCGCAGCACGTTCGGGCCGATGATCACCACCGCCGCGATATCGATGACCTGCATCACCGACAGCGTGGTCGCCGACCACTCCACCGAGGTTCCCAGCAAATACGCGATGCCGTTGGCCGCGTGAAAACCGAGAAACAGGTACCACGCGCCCCAGTGCACCAGCGCCAGTGGCGCGTAAACCTTCAGCGTGCGCTTGATGATGCTGAATTTGTGCGCCCAGGTCTTGGCCCGCAGCATGCGGATGAACGCCGACATCACGTTGTCGCCGACCATCAGCAAACGGGCGATTCCCCAGGGTTCGCCGTTGGTGATGGCGCGCTCTTCCATGTCGGTTTCGCTGCCGGACACCTTGTGGTGATTAAGGTGCAGATGGCGGCGGATCCACGGGTTGATCGTGCTCGGCCGCGCCAGCCAGACCAAACCCATCATCAGGTTGTGCGGCACGCGTTGCTTACGGAAATACATGCTGTGAATCAGGTCGTGTTCCAGCTCATGGGTCAGCGAGGCAAAAAACGCATTCAGCAGCAAACACGCCCACCAGGCCATGTGCCCGGTCATGTAGAGCGCCGCCGACCCCATCATTCCGGCCAGGGCGAAGGCCAGAATGCCCACGCCAAGGGCGTCCTGATGGTTGAGAATCGGGTAGCGCTGACGCAGTTCGACACCGCGGGCGAGCACCACTTCGCGAATATGCGCAGATCGTTGTTGTGCATTCAGGCGTTCAGGACTTGCAGAAGTACCGTACATGCTTCCATCCTTTAGTTATTGATGTTCGCATCCTGCCCTGCGCGATCGCTTCGGGCGTTAGCTGTGAACGCCAACCTGTTGACCGGAAGCGCCAATCATCATGATTGAACCCACCTCCCTCGCCAGCTGGACCCGCGCTTTGCGCAAACAACTCGACGCCCTCGGCCTCGACAGCAATGCACTGTGCCTGCAAGCCGGGCTCGACCCGCAACTGATGGACGACCCCAACGCCCGCTATCCATTATCGGCCACCACTCGACTGTGGGAACTGGCCGTCGAGGTCAGCGGCGACCCGGCGATTGGTTTGCGGGTTTCGCGGTTCGTCAGCCCGACCACCTTCCACGCGCTGGGATATGCGCTGGTCGCCAGCGGCAGTCTGCGTGAGGTGTTCGAGCGCATCGTGCGTTATCACCAGGTGATCAGCGACGCATTGGAGCTGGAACTGACCCGTGGCGAAGATCGCTATTGCTTCACCCTCAAGGTCCCCGAAGGCAGTCCGGCGCCAGCGCGGGAAGCGATCGACGCCTTCGCCGCGATCTACGTGCGCACCTGTCGCAACCGTTTGGGTCGGGACTATGCACCGCTGGCGGTGTACTTGCGCCGACCGGAACCGGCCGACCCGAAACAATGGCACGCGGTGTTCCGCGCACCGATCTTCTTTGCTGCTGACGAAGACCGGCTGGAGTTTTCCATCGACGACTTCGAAAGCCACCTGGATGACGCCAACCCGGAGCTGGCCGAACACAACGA
Source organism: Pseudomonas sp. GW822-FHT06B12 (assembly GCF_058799675.1). Lineage (NCBI taxonomy): Bacteria > Pseudomonadati > Pseudomonadota > Gammaproteobacteria > Pseudomonadales > Pseudomonadaceae > Pseudomonas > Pseudomonas sp. GW822-FHT06B12. The sequence continues at coordinate 97,143 of NZ_JBXALR010000016.1, read as the reverse complement.
AACCGTGCTCAAGCGCGCCCTGACGCAACTGCGCCTGCTGACCTGGGAGCGCAAGGTGCGCGATGCCATCGAAGCGCAACTGCCTGAAGGCGAACCCAGCGCCGAACGCATCGCCGAGACCTTGCACTTGAGTTTGCGCAGCTTGCAACGGCACCTGGCGGACGAAGGCTGCCGGTTCGACACGTTGCTCAATGAGTGTCGTGAGAATCTGGCATTGCAACACTTGCGAGATCCGCAGTGCTCGTTGAGCGAAATCAGCTATCTGCTGGGATTTGCCGACACCAGCAGCTTCAGCCGCGCGTTCAAGCGCTGGACCGGGATGACGCCGGGGCAGTTTCGGGATGGGTTGCGGTAAAAAGTCGGGATTTGCGCCGGTTTTGCCGGCCTCATCGCGAGCAAGCTCGCTCCCACATTAGGCCTGAGTGAAACACCGATAACGTTCACGCCGAAGATCCACTGTGGGAGCGAGCTTGCTCGCGATAGCGATTTACCAGACACCACAGGCGGCTCAGCGCCCGCGATCACGACGCAACAACTTGCGCACCCGCGCTACCAGCTCACTCACGGCGAACGGCTTGAGCAGGTAGTCATCCTCATGCAACTCCAACCCGCGCAGCCGGTCTTCAATGCCATCCGCGGTGGTCAGGAACAGCACCGGCGTTGCGCCGAGCTGGCGGATCTGTTGCAACAGTTGCCAGCCGTTGAGGCCAGGCAGCATCACATCGAGAATGATCAGGTCGTATTCAGCCGTTTCGATGAAGCGTCGACCGGCCATGCCGTTGTCCGCCACATCCACCGCATAACTGGCTTCGCTCAGGCCCTGGGCCAGAAGTTTCGCGGTCTCGGGTTCGTCTTCCACTAACAGCAAACGCATGGCACACCTCGGATAATCGTCACCACAGGCTAGGCGCCTTGGCGCACAAAGCCCATCACTAACGGTTATTTCGGATGAGGTGACGGGTTCAAACGCTTGCCAAAGCCCGCAATCGACCCGCGTCGAGGATCTCGATCTCGCCATAACTCAGGTTGAGAATGCCCTGACCCTCCAGGTCTTTGAGGATCTGGTTGGTGGTCTGACGCGACAGCGAAAGCAGCAACGCCAACTGCTCCTGCGGCAGTTGCAGAATGCGCCGTGCGGGCTCGATCTCGCCGTAGCCATCGGCAATCATCAGCAAGCGATGCGCCACGCGGGCCGGGGCTGGCAGCAAGGTGAAATGCTCGAGATTGATGAAGGTCAGGCGCAATTTATGGCTCATCAGCAAGGCCAACTGTCGCCAGTATTGCGGGTGTTCTTCGAGCATGCCGAGCAACGCCGTCTGCGGGATGTGCAACAGAATGCAGTGGCCCACGCCATAGGCGTCATGGGTGCGTGGCTGGCCGTCGAACAGACTGATTTCGCCGAACCAATGCGGCGGCTCGATCAGGCTCAGCAGCGCCTCCTTGCCCTGCTCGCTCACCGCGCCCACGCGCACCGCACCTTCGAGTACCGCGTACAGACCACACGGCGGATCACCGCGCTTGAACAGCCGTTGCCCCGGCGACAGCCGCCGCACGCGGGCCAGGGACAGCAGACTATCCTGTAACAAGGGCGACAAATGGCTGAACCACTGCCCCTTCATCAGGCGTGACCGCCAGGCCTGCATATCCATGAAAACTCCAAGATGATTGTCGTCTGGCTGACAGAGCAACGACGGACCGCAGGGCATGATCGACATCCCTACCGGAGGAATAACAATGAAAAGCCTCGTTGACCACCTCAGTCAATACGCCGCGTACCACCGTGACCCGCGCAACATCGCCAGCCACTTCATTGGCATTCCGCTAATCGTGGTCGCCGTCGCGGTGCTGCTGTCACGGCCAGGATGGCCGGTGGCCGGGCTCTGGCTGTCTCCTGCGGGGCTCTTGGCGCTGGCCTCGGCGTGGTTCTATCTGCGCCTGGAAGTACGCCTTGGCGTGGTGATGACGGTGCTGCTGGGACTGTCCGTTTGGCTAGGCCAAATCCTCGCGGCGCACAGCACCCTGCTCTGGTTGAGCAGCGGTGTTGCGATGTTTGTGGTCGGCTGGGCGATCCAGTTTGTCGGCCATCACTACGAAGGACGCAAACCGGCGTTTGTCGATGATGTGACGGGATTGATCATCGGGCCGCTGTTTGTGGTGGCCGAATTGGCGTTTTTGCTGGGGTTGCGGCATGAGCTGAAAGAGCAGATTGAGGCGCGGGCTGGCGGGGTGCGGATCAATCCGAAACGCGCTGCGGCGTAGGACGCCATCGCGAGCAAGCTCGCTCCCACAGGGTTTTCGGTTGATCACAGGATTTGTGGTCAGCACCGGTCCATTGTGGGAGCGAGCTTGCTCGCGATGCTTTTAAAGGTTGGCGACTTTCTGCCAGACCTTGGGTTTGAAGAACAGTGTTTCTCCCTTGGCCAGCCCGGTCAGGCTGTCGTGGTCTTTCACCACTTCCGCTTCAATCAGCTCGCTCTGGCCTTCGACCTTCAAGGTGATGCGTGTGGTCGCACCCAGCGGACGGATATCGCGCACTTGCGCCGCGTGGTGATCCTCCAGCTCAGTGCGCGACAGCGACACTTCGTGAGGACGGAACAGCACGTGATTATCGTCGCCCAGGTGCAGACGGTTCGAATCGCCGAGGAAGTGGTACACGAAGTCGCTGGCCGGGTTTTCGTAGACGTCGCCCGGTGAACCGATCTGCTCGATCACGCCCTTGTTCATCACCACGATGCGGTCGGCCACTTCCATCGCCTCTTCCTGGTCGTGGGTCACGAATACCGAGGTCAGGTTGATGTCTTCATGCAAGCGCGCCAGCCAGCGACGCAGTTCTTTACGGACCTTGGCATCCAGCGCGCCGAAAGGTTCGTCGAGCAGCAAGACTTTCGGCTCAACCGCCAAGGCACGGGCCAACGCGATGCGCTGGCGCTGACCGCCGGAGAGTTGTTCCGGGTAGCGATCCGATAGCCAATCCAGTTGCACCATGTTCAGCAGTTCATGGACTTTGACCGCGATCTGGCTTTCGCTCGGACGCTGGTTTTTCGGCTTCATGCGCAGGCCGAACGCGACGTTGTCGAACACGGTCATGTGGCGGAACAAGGCGTAGTGCTGGAACACAAAGCCGACGTTGCGATCACGCACGTCATGACCGGAGACGTCTTCGCCGTGGAACACGATGCTGCCGGCGTCCGGGGTTTCCAGGCCGGCGATGATCCGCAGCAGTGTGGTTTTGCCGCAGCCGGAAGGGCCAAGCAACGCCACCAGCTCGCCGCTCTGGATGTCCAGGTTGATGCTGTTCAGCGCCTTGAAGGCATTGAAATTCTTGCTGACATTACGGACTTCGATCGACATGAGTTATTCCTCCGCGGCGCTGGTGCGCAGGCGGTTAATACGGGACTCGCTCCACTGCTTGAGCAGCAGGATGAAGAGCGCCAGGATCAGCAACAGGCTCGCAACGGCAAACGCGGCGACATGGTTGTATTCGTTGTAGAGGATCTCGACGTGCAGCGGCAGGGTATTGGTCACCCCGCGGATGTGCCCGGAAACCACCGACACCGCACCGAACTCACCCATCGCCCGGGCGGTACACAGCACCACGCCGTAGATCAGCCCCCACTTGATGTTCGGCACCGTGACGTGCCAGAACATCTGCCAGCCGTTGGCGCCCAGCAACCGCGCGGCTTCCTCTTCCTGCGTGCCCTGCTCCTGCATCAGCGGGATCAGTTCTCGGGCCACGAACGGCACGGTGACGAAAATTGTCGCCAGCACGATGCCCGGCAAGGCGAAGACGATCTGGATATCGTGGTCCTGCAACCACGGACCAAAAATCCCCTGAGCGCCGAACATCAGCACATAAACCAGACCGGCGATCACCGGCGACACCGAGAACGGCAAGTCGATCAGAGTCACCAGCATGCTCTTGCCACGGAACGAGTATTTACTCACGCACCAGGCCGCGCTGACGCCGAACACCAGGTTCAACGGCACCGAAATCAGCACCGCAATGACGGTCAGTTTCAGGGCCGACAAGGCATCGGGCTCAAAGATCGCGGTGAAGAACGCGCCGAGGCCAAGCTTCAGGCCCTGGGACACCACGATGAACAGCGGCAACAACAGGAACAGCGCAAAAATCAGCCAGCCAAGGCCGATCAGAATTCGCCGTGAAACGGCACTGCCACGGCGCGCAGCATTGGCCGAAGACGCGGCCGCAATAGACGATTGGGACATGGTTCGCGCCTCCTTATGGGGTTTCGATGCGCCGCTGCAACAAGTTGATCAGCAGCAACAGGACAAAGGAAACCACCAGCATCAGCACGCCAATGGAGGTGGCGCCGGTGTAGTCGTATTGGTCGAGCTTGACCATGATCAGCAGCGGCAGGATTTCGGTTTTCATCGGCATGTTGCCGGCAATGAAAATCACCGAACCGTACTCGCCAACACCACGGGCAAACGCCAGGGCAAACCCGGTCAGCCAGGCCGGCAGCAGTGCGGGAACCAGAATGTAGCGGAACACCTGCAACGGCTTGGCGCCCAGGCACGCGGCGGCCTCTTCGATCTCTCGCGGGATGTCAGCGAGTACCGGCTGCACCGTACGCACCACGAACGGCAACGTGACGAAGGTCAGCGCCAGGGTGATACCGAGCGGCGTGTAGGCGATCTTGAAACCCAGGTCCGCAGCGAACTGCCCGACCAGACCGGTCGGCGTGTACAGCGCCGTCAGCGCAATACCGGCCACGGCCGTCGGCAGTGCGAACGGCAGGTCGATCATCGCGTCGATGATCTTGCGTCCGGGGAAGGTGTAACGCACCAGCACCCAGGCCAGCAACGTGCCGATGATGCCGTTGATGATCGCTGCGTACAGCGCGGTTCCGAAACTGAGCTTCAATGCCGCCAGCACCCGTGGCGCCGAGATGATTGCCCAGAACTGGTCCCAGGTGAGTTGAGCGGCATGCACGAACATCGCCGCCAGTGGAATGAGCACAATCAGACTGAGGTACACCAAGGTGTAGCCCAGCGTCAGCCCGAAGCCGGGTATGACGGGGGAGATACGACGCGACATAAAAGTCCCTGGTTGAGAACGCGCAAAGCCCCGACAACAAGATCGGGGCCCGTTGGCTAATGCCTGGCCGTTAAGGGCTGAACACTGCAACCCCTGTGGGAGCGAGCCTGCTCGCGATAGCGCCTGGTCAGCCAACATTGATGTTGAATGTACCGCCGTCATCGCGAGCAGGCTCGCTCCCACAAGTTGCCCCCCTAACTGACCGTTGGCAGATTTATTTCAGGTTACTGCGCCTGATAAATCTGGTCGAACACGCCACCGTCATTGAAGAATTTCGGCTGAGCGGATTTCCAGCCGCCGAAGTCCTTGTCGATGGTCACCAGTTCCAGGGTCGGGAACTGTTTGGCGTACTTGGCAGCCACGTCCTTGTCACGAGGACGATAGAAGTTTTTCGCGGCGATCTCCTGACCGGCCGGGCTGTACAGGTGCTTGAGATAGGCTTCGGCGATCTGCTCGTTGCCCTTCTTCTCGGCGTTCTTGTCGACGACCGCCACTGGCGGTTCAGCAAGGATCGACAACGAAGGCACGACGATGTCGAACTTGGCAGCGCCACCCTCCTCTTTCAGTGCGAGGAAGGCTTCGTTTTCCCAGGCCAGCAACACGTCACCCTGACCGTTGTTGACGAAAGTAATGGTCGAACCGCGAGCGCCGGTGTCCAGCACCGGAACGTGCTTGAACAGCGTTTGCACGTACTCTTTGGCCTTGGCTTCGTCACCGCCGTTGGCTTTCAGGCCATAGGCCCAGGCCGCAAGGAAGTTCCAGCGCGCACCGCCGGAGGTTTTCGGGTTCGGGGTGATCACTTCAACGCCGCTCTTGGTCAGGTCTCCCCAGTCCTTGATGCCTTTAGGGTTGCCCTTGCGCACCAGGAACACGATGGTCGAGGTGTACGGCGTGCTGGCGTCCGGCAGGCGTTTTTGCCAGTCGGCCGGCAGGGTTTTGCCGAGTTTGGCGATTTCGTCGATGTCACCGGCCAGTGCCAAGGTCACCACGTCGGCCCGCAGACCATCAATCACCGCCCGGCCCTGTTTGCCCGAGCCACCGTGGGATTGCTGGATCTTCACGTTGTCGCCAGCGTGGTCTTTCTTCCAGAAGTTGATGAACTCGGCGTTGTAGTCCTGATACAGCTCGCGGGTCGGGTCGTACGACACGTTGAGCAGTTCGTAATCCTTGGCAACCGCGGAACCGGCAAAAATGGCGCTGGCCAGAGCGGCCAAAGCATAACGGCGAATCGACGACATGGTGCAGCTCCTGAATTCTTTTGTGTTGGCTGTTCTTATGGTCTGGAATCGGGTTGCCTGTTCAAAGATCGCAGCCTGCGGCAGCTCCTACACCAATCCCCCCCCGTAGGAGCTGGCGAAGCCTGCGATCTTTTGATTTTTGTTTCAGCTCGGCTTGTTGCCCGGGTTCTGCAAACGGAATTTCTCTTTGCGTTCGATCTGAACCACCTGGGCGTTGTGCACGGTGATCTCCACCGCCCCAAAGCGCAGATCGCGCAGTGCGCTCTGGATCTCGCGCAAAATGGTTGCTTCATCCTGGCCGTCAACGCTACGTAGAGATGCGCTCATGGTGCTGCTCCTTCAATGAGATGTGCCTGGCAGTGGCGGCACTGCTTGCGGCGTGAGAGCAATAGTAGATAGGCGCAGATATTCTTAAAAATACTATTTAAGAATGTTTATATAACCGAAAGACATTATTTGACGGAGCAAGGGGTTGCGCGGAGGTTGAGCGCCGAAGATCAAAAGATCGTAGCGTGTAGGAGCTGCCGCAGGCCGCGATCTTTTGATGTTTAACGAATGACCGGCGCCCGCGCCCAGTCCAGCTCATGAGCCGGCATCGGTCGACCGAACCAATACCCCTGCCCCAGATCGCAACCCTGCTCGAGCAAAAATGCCGCCTGCTCAACCTGCTCGATGCCTTCAGCGTGCACCTGCATGCCCATGCTTTGCGCAAGGGCGATGATCACTCGAACGATCGCCGCGTCATCCTCATCCCACGGCAGGCCGGCGACAAAACCCTGGTCGATCTTGAGCTTTTGCACCGGCAGACGCTTGAGCCGCAGCAGCGACGAATAACCGGTGCCGAAGTCATCGATAGCCAGCCGCACACCCAATTCACGCAAGCGGTGCATTTGTTCCAGCGCCACTTCCGGATCGTCCATCACCGCGCTTTCGGTCACTTCCAGTTCCAGACACGCCGGGTCCAACCCCGTGTCGTGCAGCACTTGGGCCACCCGTTCAAACAGCTCGCGTCGGGCAAACAGCCGCGTCGAGACGTTCACCGCGATAAACGACAGCACCACCCCGGCCTTCTGCCAGGCACACATCTGCTGACAGGCCCGTTGCATTACCCAGGCATCGATTTCGGCGATCAACCCGGTGCGCTCGGCAATCGGAATGAACTCGCCCGGCGCCACCAACCCGCGTTGCGGATGCTGCCAGCGAACCAGCGCTTCAACGCCAATCAAGCGGCGGGTTGTGAGGTCGTGCACCGGCTGGTAGTAAACCCGCAACTCCTGCTGCTCCAGCGCGCGACGCAATTCAAAAGCCATCTCGACCCGGTGCTGGGCGTGAGCCGTCAGTTCCTCGGTGTACAAGGCATAGCCGTCGCGCCCCGAGTTCTTGGCCTTGAACAGCGCCGAATCAGCGTTGCGCAGCAATTGTTCGGCGCTCAGTGCGTCGCTGGGAAACAGACTGATACCGACGCTGGCGTTGATGAACAACGGGTGAGCGTCGATGACGAACGGCTCTTTCAAACCATCGATGATCCGCTGCGCCAACGCGGCCGCCTGCACCAGTTGCGGACAGCTCTCAGCCAGCACGGCAAACTCGTCGCCACCCAAGCGCGCCAGCGTAATGCCGGGGCCGAACATGCCTTGCAGGCGCACCGCCACGGCTTTCAGCAACTGATCGCCGACGTTATGCCCGAGGCTGTCATTGATCATCTTGAAATGGTCCAGATCGATCATCAGCAACGCGCAACCACGCTTGTGGGTCTGCGCCGAAGCAAGCGCCTGCTCGACGCGATCGCTGAACAGCAGACGATTGGGCAGGTCGGTCAGCGGGTCGTGGTGAGCCAGATGCGCGAGTTCGTGCTCGGAATTCTTGATCGCGCTGATGTCGGAAAACACCGCCACGTAGTGGCTCGGCTGGCTGTGGTCATCGTGAATGACCCGGATGGTCTGCCATTGCGGGTAAATCTCACCGCTTTTACGCCGGTTCCAGATCTCGCCGCTCCATTCGCTGGTGCAGTTCAGACTCTGGAACATTTCTTGATAGAAATCTGGCGGATGGTGGCCGGACTTGAACAGGCTGGGCCTATGGCCCAACACCTCTTCGGCCTGATAACCGGTGATTTCCATGAAGGCCCGATTGACGTGGACGATCAACCCCTCGCGGTCAGTGACCAACACCCCTTCGCGCGTGCAATCGAACACCGCCTGCGCCTGGCGCAATCGTGCGCGATCTTCATTACGGTGGCGCAATTTGGCGCCGATCCCGAGAAAACCCAGCAACCGTGCCCGGGCAATGAAGATAAACCCGGCGCTCAGCACTACCCAGGCATAACCGTTGATCAGTTGCCATCGCTGAAGATCAGCGGATTCATCGAATATATTGGTTAATAAATAACCAGTGAATTCCAGCCAAACGACAGAAAACACCAGGTAGAGCAGCGCTGCACGCAAAGCATCGCGATAAGAAGCAGACATTCGACGGTCCATGTCCCTACAAAAAAGGTTGGAATTATAGATTAAAGAAACATCCAGCCACTCTTATCTGAAAGGGCGACTGGTTTTATCTGTGTGCTGAGTGATAATGCGCCTGCTGTTTTTTCTTTATCGAGGGCCATACAGCCTATGTGGTACGAAGGTTTACTCGGCTTGTCGCCCTGGCAACTGGTGGCAGTCACCCTGTTAATGACCCACATCACCATCGTGGGCGTCACGGTTTATCTGCATCGCTATTCAGCCCATCGCTCCCTTGAGCTCAATGCCGGCCTGAAACACTTTTTCCGCTTCTGGCTGTGGCTGACCACGGCGCAGAACACCCGCGAGTGGACCGCTATCCACCGCAAGCACCACGCCAAATGCGAAACCGTCGATGACCCGCACAGCCCGGTGATCAAAGGTCTGTCCACGGTCTTGCGCAAAGGGGCCGAGCTGTACCGCGCCGAAGCGGAGAACGCCGAAACCCTGCGCATCTACGGCAAGAACTGCCCCGAAGACTGGATCGAACGCAACCTCTACAGCCGCTATCCGCTGCTGGGCGTGGCGATCATGGGCGTCATCGACCTGCTGCTGTTCGGCACCATCGGCATCACCGTCTGGGCGGTCCAGATGATGTGGATCCCGGTGTGGGCCGCTGGCGTGGTCAATGGCCTGGGCCATGCCGTTGGCTACCGCAACTTCGAATGCCGTGATGCGGCGACCAATCTGGTGCCCTGGGGCATTCTGATCGGTGGTGAAGAACTGCATAACAACCATCACACCTACCCTAACTCGGCAAAACTGTCGGTGAAGAAGTGGGAATTCGACCTCGGCTGGGCATGGATCCAGGTCTTCAGCTTCCTGCGTCTGGCCAAGGTTCAGCGTGTTGCGCCGATCGCCCACCGTGTCGAAGGCAAAGGCAGCCTGGACATGGACACCGCCATGGCGATCCTCAACAACCGCTTCCAGATCATGGCCCAATACCGCAAGCTGGTGATTGGCCCACTGGTCAAGCAAGAGCTGGAAAAGGTCGACCATTCGGTTCGCCATCAATTCCATCGCGCCAAGCGCCTGCTCTCGCGTGAAACCAGCCTGCTGGATGACAAGCACCATGTGCGGATCCAGACCATGCTCGAGCACAGCCAGGCGCTGAAGGTAATTTACGAGAAACGTCTGGCCTTGCAGCAGATCTGGATCAAGACCAGCTCAAATGGCCACGACATGCTGGCGGCGATCAAGGACTGGGTCCATGAAGCCGAAGCCAGCGGTATTCAATCGCTGCGCGACTTCGCCAACCAGTTGAAAACCTACTCGCTACGCCCTGCCTGACACCGTTGATCGGTGCGCCCCGTTCGCGGGCGCACCCTTCGGAACTAAGCTTCAAATCCCCTATCTCAAAGAGCACTTCGCCACCCAGGCGGGCTTTGTTGTGGCCGCTGTCGAACTCGCGGCACGCCCTTTGAGATATGTGCCGATGGTCAATAAGAATCCACAAGACCTGCCCCTCCCTCAGTGGCCCGAGGCCGCGCAAACCCTGATGGCCTTGATGCATGCCCAGGGCGAAGTCGCGCGCCTGAGCGAGCGTGAGCAGTTGTTCAGTTCGTTGCTGGTCAGCGTCAACGCCATACTCTGGGCATTCAACTGGGAAACACGTCAGGTGCTGTATGTCAGCCCGGCCTATGAACGGATTTTCGGTCGTTCGGCCGGCCTGCTGCTGGCCGACTATCACCAATGGCGCGACAGCATTTACCCGGATGACCTGAACTACGCCGAACGCAGCCTGGCCCAGGTGCTGGAAAAAGGCGCCGTTGAAGACCGCGAGTACCGAATCATCGCCGCCGACGGCCAGGTGCGCTGGCTCAGCGATAAATGCTTTATCAATCGCCAGGCCGAACCCGGACAACCGCTGATTGTGGTCGGTTTCGCCGAGGACATTACCGAAAAGAAACAGCTGGAAACCGAGCTGCAACGCCTCGCTACCACCGATATGCTGACCCAAAGCAGCAACCGCCGACACTTCTTCGAGTGCGCCAGCCGCGAGTTCGAACAAGCGCGGCTGCAAGGTTCATCGCTGGCGTTTCTGCTGCTGGATATCGATGACTTCAAGCTCATCAACGATACGTACGGCCACCCGCAAGGCGACCAGGTGCTGCAACAGCTCGCCGAATGCGGGCGCGCTGCGTTGCGCCGTGGCGACCTGTTCGGGCGAATTGGTGGTGAAGAATTTGCGGCAGTGTTTCCCGGTTGTACGCCGGACATGGCAAGGCACGTCGCCGAGCGTCTGCAACAGGAAGTTCAGCGCTTGAGCTTCAGCCATGAAGGCCAGACCTTCGGCATCACCGTCAGCCAGGGCCTGACCAGCCTCATCGCCGACGATGAAACCCTCGACAACCTCTACACCCGCGCCGACGCCGCGATGTATGAAGCCAAACGCCAGGGCAAGAACCGGATCATCTGCGGCTGACAGGCTCAACACCGTCCCCCTGTGGGAGCGAGCAAGCTCGCTCCCACAGGGTTTGTGCAAAGCTTACTTTTTGCGCAAGCGCAGCAATTCCGGCAGGCCGATCTTGAGCAGGCGCGCTGTTCGGCTTTTCGCCAGCTCTTCAACGCCTTCATGCTCGGTCAGTCGTGCAAGTTGCGCCGCCATGTTCATCACCAGCGCTTCCCGGGAGTAAACCCCGCCACCGAGCTGATAGACCGCTGCAATCAACTCCCGCAGCTCCAGCGGAAGCCGCCAGCGGGTGCGCAACGCAGAACCGTAGGCCGCGCCAAATTCAGCCAGCGCGTCGCCGACCTCCTCCAGCTCATCCAGTTCGCCCCCCGCCTGCATCCACTCCTGCAAACAACGCAGCAGCGCCAGATCGCCGAGGCGATGAAGCATGCCGGCGCAATAACAACGCTCCTGATCGAGATCGAGCAAGCGCGCCAGGGTCCGTCCGTACTCGGCAGTGTGCAGTGACAGCTGCCAGTAGCGCTCGGCGTAATCGGCCAGGCACGGATCGCTCAGCTTCGCACTACGCTTGAGGGCCAGGCCAAGGATCAGGTTCATGCTTTGCCCGGTGCCCAGACGATGCAAAGCCTGGGACACGGTCTGCACGGTGTCACCAAGGTGTTGCGCGGCGCTGTTGGCGGCGGCAATCAACACAGCGGTGATCTGCGGGTCGGTGCGCACTTCCTCTTCCAGCAGCTTCAGATCGAGGCCATTGGGGTTCAGGCTGCGCTTGACTGCCAGTTGCACGTCGGTAAGCAGCGGCGCACCGTCCGCCAGCTCACGCCGACGCTCAAGGAAAGTCGACAAGGTCATGCCAGGCGCCAGCGCCGGGACATCACAGGAAACTGTCTGACCCGCGCTCAGCAACAAGTCCTGCAGACGTTGCGTCAGGCCTTCCATGTTCAGGGGTTTGGTCAGATAGGCCGTCGGCGCCAGCGGCAACGCCTCGCGCACGCTGGCGCTGTCGTTGCGGCTGCTCATCAAAATGAACGGCAACACCGGGTTCCGTCGCCGCTGACGCACGCTACGCAGCAAGCCCAGGCCATCAACACCGGGAAGCTCCCAATCGGCGATCACCAGGTCGTAGGGATGTTCGCTCAGCAGCTCCAGCGCTTGCCGGCCATCGGCGCACAGGTCGAGCCGTGCGTCACAGCGCACGTGCAACAACACCTGCTCGAGCAGGTCTCGAGACCAAGGGTCAGCCTCGGCGATCAGTACTCGCGGCACAGCAGGTAAATCAACAGCGGTCATCAGTTCACTCCGAGGTAATGCCTGCACCTTAGACAATGCAGGCAATTCGATACAGCGCAAAAGCCGCCGATGTGTTTCAAGAGACAAAAAAAACCCGCCGAAGCGGGTTTTTTGTCGATCAGGTCACACTTGGCAATCAGAGCTCGGAGAAGCACTCTTCGATGATCGCCAGACCTTTGTCCAGTTGCTCGTCCGGCGAGGTCAGCGGCACCAGTACACGCAACACGTTGCCGTAAGTACCGCACGACAGCAGGATCAGACCCTTGTCGCGCGCCTTGGCCACAACTTGGGCGACGGCGGCGGCGTTAGGCTTGTGGCTGTCGCCGTTTTCGAACAGCTCAACCGCGATCATCGCGCCCAGGGCACGCACGTCACCGATCACCGGGTACTTGGCCTGGATGGCCTTGAGGCCAGTCACCAGACGCTCGCCGACGGCTTTGCAGCGATCCAGCAGGTGCTCTTCTTCGAACACTTCCATCACCGCCAGCGCAGCGGCGCAAGCGATCGGGCTACCGGCGTAAGTGCCGCCCAGGCCGCCTGGAGCGATGGCGTCCATGTATTCAGCCTTGCCGCACACACCGGCCAGCGGGAAACCGCCAGCGATGGATTTGGCGAAGGTGGTCAGGTCGGCAGCAACGCCCATCTGTTCCATGGCGAAGAAGGTGCCGGTACGACCAGCGCCAGTTTGTACTTCGTCGGCGATCAACAGAATGCCGTGCTGGTCGCACAGGGCGCGCAGACGCTTCATGAACTCTTTAGGCGCGACGTAGAAACCACCTTCGCCCTGAACCGGCTCGATGATGATGGCAGCGATGTCACGCGGCTCGGCGTCGTTCTTGAAGATGCGCTCGATGCTGGCGATCGAATCGTCGATGCTCACGCCATGCAGTTCGTTCGGGTACAACGCACGGAAGATGCCGCCTGGCATCAGGCCCATGCCGGCCGAGTAAGGCACGACTTTACCGGTCAGGCCCAGGGTCATCATGGTGCGGCCGTGATAAGCGCCGGTGAAGGCGATCACGCCGGCACGGCCAGTAGCGGCACGAGCGATCTTGATGGAGTTTTCCACGGCTTCGGAGCCGGTGGTCACCAGCAGGGTTTTCTTGGCGAAATCACCTGGAACCTTGGCGTTCACTTTCTCGCACAGTTCTACGTACGGTTCGTAAGCCAGTACCTGGAAGCAGGTGTGAGTCAGCTTGTTCAGCTGCGCGGTCACGGCGGCGATGATTTTCGGGTGCAGGTGACCGGTGTTCAGCACGGCGATACCGCCGGCGAAGTCGATGAACTCGCGACCTTCAACGTCGGTCACGGTGGCGTTCTTCGCCGAGTCGGCGAAGATCGGGTGAATCTGGCCAACACCGCGTGGTACAGCGGCTTCGCGGCGTTTCATCAGGGATGCGTTGGTCTTGCTCATAAAGTCCTCATTCACCGCTCATCGGGCGGCGTGGTCCAAGGAATACGTGGCGGGGAGGCAACTACGGCAGCATGCGATGATCGACTGCCACAGCTTTCCCGGCCACCGAGAAATAACGTTTGAAGCCCGCAAAGGGACAGCGCTCTCGTGCCCTTTGCGTTTAATTCCTTACCTGATCAGATGCCCAGGCAGAGGTATTTGATTTCCAGGTAATCTTCGATGCCGTACTTGGAGCCTTCACGGCCCAGGCCCGAGGCCTTGATGCCGCCGAACGGCGCGACTTCGTTGGAGATCAACCCGGTGTTGACGCCGACCATACCGTATTCCAGGGCTTCAGCCACACGGAACACACGACCCAGGTCACGCGCATAGAAGTACGAGGCCAGACCGAACTCGGTGTCGTTCGACATCGCGATCACTTCAGCTTCGTCTTTGAAGCGGAACAGTGGCGCCAATGGACCGAAGGTTTCTTCCTTGGCCACCGCAGCGCTCTTCGGCACGTTGGTCAGGATGGTCGGTTCGAAGAAGTTGCCTTCCATGACCTTGCCACCCGCCAGCAGCGTTGCGCCTTTGCTCAAGGCATCGGCAATGTGCTCCTGAACCTTGGCCACGGCCTTGCCGTCGATCAGCGGACCGGTGGTAGTGCCTTCTTCCAGACCGTTGCCGATCTTGAGTTTGGCCACGGCCACTTTGAGTTTTTCAGCGAACGCGTCGTACACCGAATCCTGAATGTACAGACGGTTGGCGCAGACGCAGGTCTGGCCGTTGTTGCGGTACTTGGAAATGATCGCGCCTTCGACGGCCTTATCCAGGTCCGCGTCGTCGAACACGATGAACGGTGCGTTACCGCCCAGTTCCAGGGAAACTTTCTTGATGTCCTTGGCACATTCGGCCATCAGCTGACGACCGATTTCGGTCGAGCCGGTGAAGGACAGCTTGCGCACGATCGGGTTGCTGGTCAGCTCGCTGCCGATGTCGCCGGCGCTGCCGGTCACCACGCTCAGCACGCCTTTCGGGATACCGGCACGCTGGGCCAGTTCAGCCAGGGCGAAGGCAGAGTAAGGCGTTTGCGAAGCAGGCTTGAGCACCATGGTGCAGCCGGCGGCCAGGGCCGGGCCGGCTTTACGGGTGATCATCGCAGCCGGGAAGTTCCACGGCGTGATCGCAGCGGTCACGCCGATTGGCTGCTTGATCACGATCAGACGCTTGTCTGGCTGGTGGCCCGGAATCACGTCACCGTAGATGCGCTTGGCTTCTTCGGCGAACCACTCAATGAAGGACGCGGCGTAGACGATTTCGCCCTTGGCTTCAGCCAATGGCTTGCCCTGCTCCAGAGTCATCAGGCGAGCCAGGTCGTCCTGGTTCTCAATGATCAGCTCGAACCAGCGACGCAGCTTGTTCGCGCGTTCCTTGGCGGTCAGTGCACGCCAGGCCGGCAGCGCTTTGTCAGCGGCTTCGATTGCACGGCGGGTTTCGGCAGCGCCCATTTTCGGCACGGTGCCCAGAATTTCGCCCGTTGCCGGGTTGGTGACGTTGATCGTCTGACCACTGTCCGCATCGACCCAAGCGCCATCAATGAAGGCTTGCTGGCGGAACAACAGGGTGTCTTTAAGCTGCATGTCGGCTTTCCTTAACAGCACCGCGCACGCGCGGAGCAAATTATGATTGTAGAAAGGCGCCTTGAAGGCTGCCGTCAGGGAAATCATTCACCGGGCTGAAGCACATAAATAGCGCACTATTGAAGCTCGTGCGGTTCAGCACCCAGACAAGAGCGTTTGAAATCTCAAACGAATCCTAGGATCAAAGGGGGTAAAGGACAATAGGCTGTTCGAAAAAAAGAACGAAAACGCCGCATTTGCCTTGTTTTTCTGATCAACGTAGCAAACACTCATTCGGCGGGCGCGAAACATCAGGCTATTCAGCAGCATGGACGCCCGCAGCGCATATGAGTATCATGGCGCCCGCGCTGCACCAGTAGCTCAGCTGGATAGAGTACTGCCCTCCGAAGGCAGGGGTCGTGGGTTCGAATCCCGCCTGGTGCACCATCTTCTTTCCCTTGTATGACAAGGGTTTGCCATACCGCCAGTACCTGGCGACTCACACCCGCCGCGCGCCAGTTGCCTCACTTCCTCTGCGTTACCTACCGTCCCTGTTCAGGGCAAGCCTCCGACATCGTGAATGCGATCGTCATGTGACTCACGCCGCCATCGTTTACGCGCATGCAGATAGGCAGCCAGGTCCCCGTAACCCAGTTGACTGGCAATTTGCGCGCGGTTCTCACCCAGAAATTCAAGATGCTGCTCCAGCTCGGCCCTCACCAGGTCCAGCAGCAGGCGGAACGTCATGCCTTGCTCTTCCATGCGCCGGCGCAGGGTCCGCGGGCTCTGGTGTAGAGCCTCTGCCTGATTTTCCAGGCTGGGTACCACGCCGCGCGCCAGGCTTTGTCGCATGCCGGCCGCGACTTTTCCGGTCCAGCCGTTGAGTTGGAGATGCCGAGCGATCCGTCGATCCATTTCACTGCGCAACAACTCCGCCATCCCGTCGTGTCGCGTCAGCAGGGGTAGCCGCAAGACGGCCTGGTCGTAATACAGGCAGTTATGCGCGCAATCAAACGCGATGTTATCCCCGAACCATCGGGTGTATTCGGCGTGGTAGATCGGCCGCGGATGGGCGAAGTGAGCCCGCACCGGCTGGACAGGTTCGCCCGTGGCTTTGCGTAGTTGGGTCACGGCCATCACGCAGTAATGTTCCACCACGTAGCGGGCCAGTTTGGCGGGTGCGTCGATACGCAGCTCTACGCCCAGGCCATGGGCATCGCTGATCAGCTTGACGCTGTCCATGTCCGACGCCAGCCCTGCATAGTCACCCCAGCACCGGATAGCGCCGCTGACGTCCGGGCAATACATACAGATGTACGTCAGCTCGTGGCAGTCCTGCGGGGAGAACTCGGCGAACAGGTGCAGGCCAATGGCGGGATCTTGTTGTGCTGCCGCCGTCCACAATTGCTCGAGTTCAAGCAGGCTGTAATCGCGCCGGTTACTGCGTGTCTGCTTATGCAGTACACGTTCCAGAACTTGCCCGAGCTGACCCCGATGAAAGCGACGGGCTGGCTGATTGGCCTCTTCTCGAGTGATTTTGTCCATTTCGCACATGTTGTCCGGAAGGCTCATGGTTTCTTATTGCTCAGGCAATGCCCAAGTCGGGCCTGACTCGAGATTGCCATGAATACAATAATGCTCGCCAACAATCCAATTCTGGTCGTCGCCGGGATTTTCCTGGGTTTCATTCTGCTGGAAATCGCGTGCGCCTGTTTCCGCCAACCCAAAGGCCAGCGCCGCGATACGCTGATCGAGGTCATCGGTTCGTCGCTCCTGCTGGGTGTCACCTTTCCATTGGTGATGTTCCTCAGCAACCTGTTGCTCGGCGGTCTGGCCCCTCAACTCAAGAACAGCCTGGCCAACATTCACTGGCTGGCAGGCCTTGGGTTGTTTCTGGTGTTCGATGACTTGACCCAGTACTGGTGGCATCGCCTGACCCATCGGCTGCCGTTTCTCTATGCCCTGCATCGCGCTCACCATTCGGCGCCCTACATGAGCATTCGCATCGTTTACCGAAACAACAGCTTTTACTACCTGCTGATGCCAGGTATCTGGCTGTCCGGAGCACTCATCTATCTGGGCCTGGCACCGGTTTACTACGGTTACCTGATCGTCAAGATGACGGTGATCTTCGCCGCACACAGCAGCGTCGCCTGGGATGAAAAACTCTACCGTATTCCGGCCTTACGTCCGCTGATGTGGGTCCTCGAACGAACCATTTCGACCCCCGCCACCCATGCGGCCCATCATGGTTTGAACGCCAATGACGGCGTGACCCACTACAAGGGAAACTTCGGCAACCTGTTGTTCTTCTGGGACGTGCTGTTCGGTACGGCCAAGATCACTCGGCGTCGTCCCTCAACCTACGGCATTGAGGATCTGCATCCGGTGACGTGGCAGCAAGAGCTGTTCTGGCCGGTGGTTCGTTCGCCAAAGCGTGTGCGGCAAGGCGATTTCAAGCAAGAGAAAAAAGAACACTCGATATCGTCTGAGTCTTGAGTTTGGAATTTGTTTTAGATGCCAGGAAAGAGGATCACCAGTCGACCTCTTGAGAACAATAGTCGGCTATCAGCGAACATGTCAGCCACCTCTTCGCCGAGGGCGAACTCGCGGAAAATTCAGTTGTTCGGTTTTACCGAACAAGAACGATTTTGCTCGGCAGCGACTTGATCAATGAGCGTGTCCAGCTCCGCAAATACCGTATCGGCGTCTATCGCTGGACGTGGGTCATTGCGGCTGGCGGCTATCGCTTCGCGTATTTCAGCAGCTTGTAACCGATCCAGAAGCTGTTGATAAGCCGCCTGGGGTAAAAGATAGGCCGCTGGGCGGTTATGATTGAGCACTGCCACGGGCTCAGACCCAGCCTGCTCGATCACGGTGCTCGGGCTGCGCTTGAGTTCCGTGATGCTGACTGAGCGGCTAGCGAGTAGTTGCTCCATGAGCAGGCTCCAAGGTACTTAAAAAGGTACCTGATAGTGCTCGATTTATAGTGCAAGGGTCAACGCACTTCTGACCAACTGCCAGCCACACCAAGGGACCGATTTGCACATCGCGCCGGAGTAAAAACGCGACGTTGTATCGGGCACCCTATTTAACCGATAAGGATTGGCCAATCCGCCAATTGAGTGATTTTTGCACGGACGTTTTTTAGTCGTACTCATCGCCTTGGGCTTGTTGGCAGGTTGCTCAACCACACCGCCAAGAGAGCAAAGCAACCTTTGCAGCATCTACCGCCAATACCCGGCCTGGTACGAAGATTCACTGAAGATGGAGAAGGCCTGGGGCCTGCCGCCGCATGTGGCGATGGCGATCATCAAACAGGAAAGCAGCTTTGTGCACGATGCCCTTCCACCGCGCGACTATTTGCTGTGGGTCATTCCCTGGGGACGGGTCAGCTCGGCGTATGGCTATGCCCAGGCGCAAGATCCGGTGTGGGGCGAGTACAAGAGCGCGACCGGCAACGGCGGATCGCGTGACAACTTTGACGACGCGATCATGTTCGTCGGCTGGTACGTCGCCGGCACTCAGCGCCAGTTGGGTGTTTCCAAGTGGGATGCCTACAGCCAGTACCTTGCCTACCATGAAGGACGTGGCGGGTTCAGTCGCCAGAGTTATCTACAGAAGCCCTGGTTGGTGCAAGTGGCGCGCAAGGTCGAGCAACAGGCGAAAGATTATGGCTGGCAACTCAGGCAATGCAGGGGCGAATTAGAGAGCAACCGCAGTTGGTGGTAGTTAGAGTCACGCCTTCGACGGCTTTTCATCCACGATATCCACCTCGGCAGACGCCTCTTGGTCGTCATCCTCTTCATCGTCATCAAGAAGAAAGTCCTTGCGAGCTTCAGTAATCGCTCGGCGCATTTCTTCGCCCTTGATCGGGCAGTTGAGCATTTGGGCAATGCGGTCGATTCGTTGTGTCACGGCTGGCCTCCAACGCACCAGTAATTGGCTTGATAGTGCTCGCTTTCGACGAACGACGCCAATGCCCTGAACGCTCAGACCGCAATAGCCCTGTAAAACTTTCAGTCAAACCTTACCGCAGCTCACGTCACAGGCATCTGATCGTCATTTGCCGCCAACACCAACGCCTTCTGCTGCACCAGTGAGGTCGGCGGGTGCAACTGCTTCTGGAGCTCGGGATCGATGCGCAAGAAGCGTGGGACAACGTGGCTGACGTCGCCGGCTTCGTTGTTGTGGATCACCATGGTTCCCAGATCGCGCAGCTGAGCCAAATGCTCTTCGGTCAGGTTGAAGCTTATGCTCAAGCCTTTGTCATCGACCACCGGCGCCGGCATGCGGCGCTGGGCGAAACTTTTGCTCTTGCGGTGCTGGTAACGCGCCCAGGAGATCAGGACCACCGCGTTGAACAGCGCCACCCACAAGTAGATTTGCAGCGTGCCGAGGGCGTCGAGCATCGTCGATTCAAGACGCAATCCTTCATGGGTATCAATCAATGGCCAGAGGCCGCTTACCAGCAGGTACAGCAAGCCGATCCAGGCCAATACCGTGAAAAAGACATCGATGAAGACCAGAAATGGTCGTTGACGGGTTCTGATGATTTTCATTTGCTGAACTCCTCGTCATCGTCATCGTCATTCAGCGGCTTGATGCCACGGTCGGGACTGACCCAGCGCGCGCGTTTCTGATGTTGGCCAAACAGTACTTTGGGGAAGCTGACCAGGGTGGTGAGCAGGCTGATGAACCAGAACACCAGCGGATACCAGACCACCCAGAACATGGTTTTCCACAGACCGCGCTCGTAACGTCGGTCGATCAGGATACTGACCGCGAACTGCAGCAGGCAGACCATCGCCAGCAACAGCCCGGTGAAGGCAGGCGGCATCAGGTGGTGTACGGCAATCGCGTCCGGCATCTCGATGAACTTGCCCAGGCCCCAGAAAATCACCGACAGCAAGAAGGTAAAGGCCCAGCCGGTGGACAGGCAGTATTCGAACAACAATGGCCAGAGGTAGCGATGACGGTATTGCCAGATGCCGCGGATGTTTTTGAACAGCACCTCGGCGCCGCCCTGGGCCCAGCGCAAACGCTGCTTCCACAACCCGGACAGGGTTTCCGGCATCAGAATCCAGCACAGTGCGCGTGGCTCGTAGAAGATGCTCCAGTGATCCAGTTGCAGCTTCCAACTGATGTCGATGTCTTCGGTGATCATGTCCGGGCTCCAATAGCCGACCCGATGCAACGCCGAACGACGGAACGCCACAATCACCCCGGACACGGTAAAAATCCGCCCGAAAACCCGTTGGGTGCGCTTGATCAAACCGATGATCGAAGAGAACTCGCCGACCTGAACACGCCCGACCAGCGTTGAACGGGTTCGAATCCGTGGGTTGCCGGTCACCGCACCAAGCCGGGCGTTGTCCAACATAGGAGCCACCAGATAGGCCGCCGTGTTCGGCGCGAGCAAGGCATCACCGTCGATGCACACCAGGTACTCACTGCGCGCGGCAATGGCGCCCATGCGCAACGCCACCGCTTTACCCTGGTTTTCTGCCAGGTGCAGCACCCGCAGGCGCGGGTCTTCGGCAGCGAGGGCATCGAGGACGGCGGCGGTGTTGTCCTTGGAACCGTCGTTGATGGCGATCACTTCGATGTTCGGGTAATGCTGACCCAGCGCTGCGTGAATGGTATCCGCCGCGTTGTCGCCCTCGTTGTAGCAAGGGATCAGGATCGAAATCAGCGGTTCGCCCGCCAGCGGCGGTGGTAGCGTATCGTCCTTCCACGGCCAGTGGCGCTCCCAGTGCAGCCAGAAATACAGGCCACCGGCGATCCACAGTCCGGACATGAACAGCGGATAGAAAAACACGAAGTCCATCAAGAATTGCCCGGTGACCAGAAAGATCAGCCCCAGGGGAATCCCCAGGACGATCGCCAGGACCAGCAGAGCTAGAAGTCTATCCAGCATGTTATGGATTCCACTTGTTGGAGAGCGCGGGACGCACAGTCTTCAGGTCCGGCTGGTTCTCAAGGAAGTTATCCGGGTAGTAACCGAAACTGGTCGCTCCCTGGCGTTTGAGGCGACCCATCCAGTCAGTCAGCTGGCCGCCATCGATGTCGGCGTCAGTCTTCTTCGTCCAGTCCCGGGCCTGCAGTTCAAATACTGTGCGCTCCAGTGCTCCCGGTCGGGCCTTGACGGTGGCCACCAACTTTTCGAGCCAGTCGCCCGAGTGTTTGATGGACTGACCTTCCATCAGCGGCATGGCCATCGGTGCGGTCCAGTCGTAGGCGCCGAGGAAGTCGTCGAGGTTCTGCGCGAACCAGGCTTCGCTGGGCGGATTGAGCATCGGCTCGGTGAAGATGTTGCGTGCGGTCTGCACCTGCGGCCCGCGAATGGCGCGAACCTTGGCGGTGAGTTCCGTGGTGAAGTCGATCAGGTAGCGGCTCTTGAAGCGCGTCCAACGCTGCATCACCGCCGGGTCATCGCGCAGGGCCGCCATCGAACCCGGCAAGCCGTTGGCTGCATAGGTCCGCAAGGCTTCGGGGCTGGCGTCTTCGAAGTCCGACAGCACGGCGTCGTCGTGATAGAGAATGCCGTCGACCGAGGTCAGGCGCGCCACGTCCTCGTAGATCTCACCGATGATCCGCCGCACGTTCGGGTCGAACGGCGACAGGCGCCGGTACTGCCCCGGGTCAACCGAGGTCTGGCCGGTGGCCGGGTCCCAACGGGTCACCCGTGGCAGTTTCGGATCAAGCGCGAAACTGAGCACCGGCATCCAGGCGAAAACCTTGACGTGAGCGCGAGTGCGCAGCTGCCAGGCGACCCGGTCGAAGATGTCGGCGCGCACCGGCAAATGGCGGTTGGGGAAGTACAACGCGTGCACCAGACCGTCGCCCTGCGGGTCCGCGAAGGCCTGCAGGAACACGGTGTTGGCGCCCATGTCGGCCATGCGCTGGATCAGCTTGCCCAGATTGACTTCCTGCTGGGCCGGGTCCGGGTCATAGACGTTGTCCAGGTCGACATGCACCACACGCATCGGCGAGTCGGATTGCACCGCGACGATGCTGTTGGCGAAGTGTTCGCCATCCGGGTCCGAGGCCACCAGGAAGCGCGGACTGCTCATTAGGTTGTCGAGTGCATCGAGCCCGTCATCCAGGGTCAGGGCCATCTGGTAACCCTGGGAGCTGATCACTTGCAGCGCGGTGCCATCGGCGGTGCCGTAAGGCCAGACCCAGACACGTGGATTATAACCGGTGGCCTTGCGGATTTTCTCGGTAATAGTGACCACGTCCTTGTGCAGACGAGCCTGGAAATCCGCTTCCGATTCATAGCGCCCGGTAGCCGCGTCGTAGCGACGAGTCGCCGCCGCCGGTTGCAGGTTGCCTTGCGGGTTGGCCAGAATACCTTTGTGGCTGGCATCGGTATGAGCAGCGATCTCGACCAACCCGGACTTGGAAATTTCAGTGATCTGCGCCCAGGTCAGGAAGTCCGAACGCACCCGCATTTCACCGGCGAAGTCCACTCGCTGGTTGGCCGGAGTATCGATCCAGACACCGACTGGCGCCAGCAAGGCGTGCCAGTTGTACGCCCGCAGTACCGGCAACACGCGGGTGTAAAAGCTCGAATAACCATCGTCGAAACTCAACAGAATGGCTTTGGCCGGCAGCTCGGGACCACCATTGCGCGCGGCGATGATCTGATCGACAGTGACGGGCTTGTAGCCGTTCTCACGCAGCCACGCGAGTTGCTCGATCATGCGTTCGGTGCGCACCGCGACCACCGCCTGATCGGGGTCACGGTCCTCGACATCGTGATAGGCAATTCCCAGCACATGGTTTTTCGGCCATGGCGCTTCATTGGACGGCAGCGATCGCTGTGCCGGTGGCACAAAGGCCGGGGCTTGCTGGGCGCAGGCGCTGATCAGCAATACGCCCAGCAGAAGGATGCAACGGGTCATCAGAGGCATCTTCAAACTCTTCTAGAAGCGGTAGGTAAGGTCGACGAGCAGGCGCAGATCGGTTTCACGCTCGCCGTCGAAGGGCCTATTGATCGCGCTCAACGCAGCACCGACCTCGAACACGTCATTCCAGCTGAAACGCTGGCCGTAGCTGAGCAGGCCTACACCGCCAGTGGAGTAATCACGCTGGCTGTAGGTACCGGCACCGGCCTGGAACTGCTGGCTCCATGAGGTTTCGTAGCGGTGATAGAGAACGTGATTGACGCTGACCGTCGGCAGGACGCTGAAGTCCGACTTTGGGTTGAAGTACGGAACGTCTTCATTTTTGCTGTTGTGGCTGGTGCCAACTTCCAGACCGAGGTCGACCTGCACCCCCGGCGCGCTGTACACGCCTTCGCGTCCGGTCAGCAACGCCTCGAGACGATTGTTGCCATCGCTGAAGTGCGACGGGCTGACGGCCAGTTTCCACTCGCGGCTTTCATTGGCGCGCCAGCGCAGAAAACCGCTGCCGCCATTGGACGTAACGTCGCTGGTCAGTGCCCGTAGCGGCGTATTGGCCGACAGGTAGTCGAGGCTGCCGCCGTACTGCCAGGCATCATTGATGTCGCGGGCAATCGCCAGGCGCGCGCCCTGTTTGTTGCCATAGCCGAAGTTGTGATTGGAGACTTCCGCTTCCAGCGTCATGTCGCGGGTTCGTCGCTCAACACCGAGCCGTTCGACACGGTCACGACCGGTGCCCTCCTGGAAGTCACCGGTGGCATAACCGGCACCTGCAAACACACGCCAGTCCTCATCGATGGGAGGACTGTAGAGCGTGGTCTCAATGCCAAAGTCCTTGCTGCCAGCGACTGCGCCGGCACCGTTGCTGCCACCGCCATAACTCTTGCCGCCATAGGTCGACACGCGCAACTCGGCCATGTCGTGTACGTCACGCTGACGCTGCAAGCGCTGCACCGCACGGTTGTCCGGGAATCGCGCGCCGACGTCATCAGTCAACGCATCGAGCTGGCGCCACTCCTGCAAATCCTGCGCGGTATGCCCTTGAGCAACTTCCAGACCGATATCGCGCGGCGCCATGCTCTCGGTTTCCTTGAGCAGATTTTCTGCGCGACGTGGCCAGGCACGCGCCAGGTAGACGTCGGCCTGGGCCAGACGCAAACCGACGTTGCCCGGTGCTTGTTCGACCAAGGTATCCAGGCCTTGCTGGCTGGCGGGCAAGTTACCGCTATAGATGCCCGCCTGGGCGGCCAGTTGTTGCGCGTCCATCCATGAATCGTTGGGATTGCCGATCGGCAAGCCTTTGAGCTCCACCCGCGGGTTTTGAGTCTTGGCCAGGTTTTCGGCGACGCTGCGTGCGTCCTTCGGCTTGTCGCTTTCCATCAAGGCGTAGAACAGCGCGGTAGTGTCTTCAACCCGGTCAGCCGAGTCGGCGTCCGGTGCGGCCAGCACTTGACGATACAAGTCTGTGGCGACTTCCGGTTGACGTTGATCCAGATAGGAAGCCGCCACCCAACGCATGGCGTAGGTTGGAATTTTCACGTTTTCAGCGAGCAGTTTCTGGTATTCGCTGATGACCTCAGCCGAGCGCGCGCGCGCCTTGAGCGCGCCCATGCGGTCGATGCGCCAACGAACCACGTCGTCGTGAGCCTGTGCATCCGGGGTCCAGGTCGCCAGCAACTGGTCGTAGTCGCTCAAGGCACGATCGGCGATGTCGTAACGTTCTTTTTCACTGCGCGTGGCAAATTCCGCCAGCCGCACGCGCTCTGCCGCCACGTCACCTTCGAGGCGGCGCTGCGTCACCGGATCGATCAACCCCGGACGTTGACGGGCCAGACGCAAAGCCGGCTCTGGCAGCCGTGCGCGTTGCAGGGCGAAAACGTATTCGCGGGCAACTTCAGGTTTGCTCCCGGCGCGGATGAACGCCTGGTCGTATTCGAACAACGCGTCATAGGTCGCACCGGAACGGGTCAAGGCGTAGCCCAGCGCCAGGCGCCGGGCCGGATCGTCAGGTTTGGCCGCGACGAGAGCCTTGGCACGGTTGACGGCCTCGACGGGGTTTCCAGAATCAGCCTGGGTCATGGCCAGGCCGAGTTGCAGGTCAGCATTCGCAGGTTCGAGCGCCAGTGCCTTGCGGTAGAGCTCGGTGGCAGAGTCCCAGCGCTTGAGATTGCGGTAGGCACGAGCGGTGGCGGTCAGCGCCTGAATCGGCAGCACCCGGTTGCGCCCCTGGGTTTCATAGACCTGAACCACTTCGGCGTCGAGACCGGCCCAACTGGCGATCTGCAAATGGTCGCTGACCTGGCCGGTGGTCACCTGGTTAGCAGGCACGTTGCGTAACAGCGTCAACACCGGTGCGTAGTTACCAGTACGCGCATCGCGAATCATTTGGTCGTAGGCAGTATCCGCGAACGCCAGACCAGGCCAAATCAGCTGGCTGCACAGGGCCAGGCGAAGCAGAGGGCGCAAGCCAAGAACAATAAAAGGACGAGCAATACATGGCATTCGTCAGCATCCTTACATGGCGAGCCGGAGTCTCATACCCCCCTTGCCTGGTTCGAAACGGGAAGTCGGGCAATCACCCGACAAGGTTTTGCAAACGCAGTATTTCACGCAAGGTTAGACCACTATCAGGAACACAACATTTATTCAGATTCAGTACAACGGCTTAACTCCCGTGCGCCCTACAGCCTTGATTTGCGGGCACCAGACAGCAAAACGCCCAGCCAATCCGCAAGTTCGGAGGGCCGGGCGCTAGCTTGTAACCTGCGGTCTAGAGCGTTCGCTCAAGTCCAGCGATGGGTCGTTTACTGGGGTGCGCCAGCAGTGTTGAGCTTGCTCATCACGAAACCGACGAACTGTTCGACGGTCATTTTCTGGCCGTTGAAGTCCACCTGATTGTTGGTGTAGTGCAGCTTGGAAACGATGTCGTTGCCATCCAGCGTCGCCAGTTGCGTACCGACGGCCATGCTGCTGACCATGTCGCTGGTCGCACTGGCTTGCTCCGCAATGGCTTTGGCATCGGTCTGGCCTTCCATCTGCGCCTGCACACTCACCAGGTCAGTGATCATCGGCTTGGAGATCTTCAGATTGAAGTCCAGCAGGGCAATCATTTGCTTGCCCAACTGATCGGGTGGCAGGTCCAGCGATGTTGGCTTGGTCAGGTCAATCACCAGGCTGGTGCGGCTTACGCCATTTGGGGTGGTGAACGAAAAGTTCTCCAGCGCGACTTGTGGCTGGGCGGCCAGCAGCGTCTCCAGACCCGCCTTGACCTGCGCCTGTTCGGCATCGGTCAGGTTCAACTCGGGCGCCGGTTCACCCGCCGCGGCAGCAGCAGCGGCCGCCGCTTCGTACGGTTGCAGTTTGCTCTGATAGATCTGCACCAGCGATAGCGTCGACGGGATATCGAGGTTTTTCATGCTCCAGGCCATTTGCGCGGAGCCGAGGGCTTTGTCGTTGAGGGCGATTTCGCCAATCTTGTAATCGGCACGGCCCGCCGCGTTGGTCCCGGACTCGGTGGTGGAGCTCTTCATTTCAGTGTTCTTGAAGGTCATCACCGACTGTTTGTCGCCGAACGTGGTTTTGGTGCTGGTCAGCTCGACGACGTTTTCCCCCAGGTAGTAGCCATAGCTGCTTTTGCTGAGGTTGCTGGCCAGGGTCAGGCCATTCAATTCGACTTTCACCGGAGACTGATCTTCGGCAACGCTGGTCAGCGTGAGGCTGTCCATGTAACCGTCAGCTTTGACCTTCTGCGCCTGGGCGCTGGCCGACACGTCGAGGTTCAGACCGGAAAACTTCAGCGTGGATTTGTCATCCAGTGCCGTTTCGACGGGCAGCAGTTCAACGTTGCCGCTGGTGGCACGGTCATAGCCGATGTTGACCACACCCTTGAGCGGGGACAGGTCCTTGGTGGCAGCGAACCATTTTTCAGTCAGCGGGGTCTTTTCCAGCGAGTAGTGACTGGTGGCCATGACCGGCAGCCATTTCAGCGAAACCAGACGCGAGAATGGCAGCGGGCCGTGTTCGATGTGGTCAACGAACAGCAACTCCACGCCTTCAGGGTTCTCACCGAACATTTCGCCCTGACCTTTGAGCCGGTAATGCGCGGTGCTGCTGAACAACTGGCGATCCAGCGACACCAGTTCCAGGGTCGCCGTGCCTTTGGAACCGACCATCGCCGTTTGCAGCTCTTTGTTGGCGTCGGCGATCGAGGTTTGCAGCACCCCTTCCAGTTTTGTGCCGGTGTACCAGGCACCGCCGGCACTGATTGCACCGATGGCAACGACGATTCCCAGAAGCACGCCTGCTGATTTATTCATGAATGACCCGATCGATGTCCGTTGTTGAAAATGTGGTCGTCTTCCCTGAACCCTCGACGGGTTGCGGCTCGACTCCGCTAAAGTGGGATGCAGATTAGCATTTGCGCCGAGGGGCGGCCCAATGATTAAAGGTGAAAGAGTGTCTATGGAGCGCGGGGGCCTGTGGATAGACTGCGCTGATCGTTCCCACGCTCTGCGTGGGAATGCAGCCCGTGACGCTCTGCGTCACATCCCAAGAGCAGACGCGGAGCGTCCATTGAGGCATTCCCACGCAGAGCGTGGGAACGATCGGTGGTGGTTCAGGAATACTGCACTTCTATCTCATCCAGCTGATGATCAAAGCTTTTCAGCCGTGCGGTCCACGTGTAGACCAGCACTTCAAAATCCCGATTGATCACCGCGCCATTGGGTGATTCCGAGCGTGGGTCGCAGAAATCCAGTTGATAGCGCTCGCGGGCCATGGCGTTGGCCACGTCGGAGAGTTCGCGGGCATTGTTCAGCCAGTGCCAGCCTTCGTCGGTGATCTGTTTGTCGAGGGCCAGGCATTGGGTTTTGAGGGCCTCGAGGCTCTTTTCCAGCGGGGTGCCGGTGAGTTCGCCCATGACTTCCTGGAAAGTACGCCCCGGCTGCCAGTAACTGCCCCAGAAATACCGGTCAAACACCGTTTCAACCCGACGCAACGCCACCTTGGTGTCCCAGATCATCACCAGGGTCTTGCCTTGTTCGAGTTGTTTTTTCTTGATCCGCTGGGTTTGCAGCGAAGCCCAGGCGACGACCGCGATCGACATCACACCGATCAGCGCACTGGCACTGTCGAGAAAGATCAAAGCCTTATCGAGCTGGTGCGCCAGCATCACGCCATAAAAATACGTAGCCGAGAGCAGCACCAGCGCGACAATCGCGCACCAGAAGCCGGGAGCATAAGGGTTTTTCATTATTCGAATCCCCATGACCAATGCGAGCCTTGACTGCCGGATCCACCCACGCGGACCCGACATGTAAAAGCATAGCAACGGCCTCAGGGTTTCGTCGGCTGTGAACCTTGCGTTCGTCCGCTTTCCCAACCGCCGCCCAGCGCGAGGAACAAATCGATCTGGCTCATGGCAACCTGAGTATTGGCGGCAGCCACCTGCGCACGCACGTCGGTGTAGGTTCGGGTCGCCTGCAAATCGGCGAGGAACGACGCTCGGCCAGCCTGGAAGAAGCGGTGCGTCTGGTCCGCCGCCAGTTGCGCCGATTGTTCGGCATCGGTCAACGCGTCGCGGCGCTGTAACAACGCGGAATACTGCGCCAGACCGGTCTGGGTTTCGCGAATGGCGTTCAACACCACCCCGTCAAAGTGCGCCAGCGCGCCTTGCGTTGCCGCTTCGGCCTCACGCACCCGTGCCCGAGAGCCGTTGGACGGCACCGTCCAGGTCAGCAACGGGCCGAAGCCCCAACGATTGGTCTGCGGTTGACCGAGGTGATCGAGAATACCCACAGTGCCGACGGTCGCGCCGATGCTGATATCCGGGTAAAGCGCACCGGTGGCAACACCGATATCTGCCGTCGCGGCCGCCAGTTGACGTTCGGCCTGACGCACATCCGGTCGCCGTTTGAGCAATGTGGCACCGTCACCGACCGGCAACAATTGTGCAATCTTTGGCAGTTCATGGCAGCTACTGGTGCCCGCGGGTAACTGGTCCACCGGTTTGGCCAACAGCATCGACAAACGGAACAGCCCGGCCTGACGCGCGGCTTCATAGCGCGGCATATCGGCGCGCAAGGACTTGAACTGGGTTTGCGAACGGGTGACCTGGGTTTCGTCGCCGCGCCCGGCATCGCGCAGCCGCTGGATCAGCGCGGTGCTCTGGCCTTGCAGATCCAGTGAGTGCTCAGCGATCTCCCGCTCTTCGTTGGCCGCGCACACTTGCGTATACGCACGCACCACGTCGGCGACCAAGGTGATCCGTGCGGTGTCCGCTGCGGCTTGCGTCGCGTCGGCATTGGCTTTCGCCGCTTCGATGCCGCGCTGCAAAGTGCCAAACAGGTCGAACTGATAGGACGTGGTGATGCCGATGTCACCGACGTTGGCCACTGGAACCTTTTCCGGTATCAGAAACGCCTCGCCAGACTCCTGCAAGCGCTGGGCACCCACCTTCACGCCACCGCTCCAGCCGCCCGCCGACTCGGCTTGTTCGACTCGGGCACGGGCGCGAGACAGGTTGGCTGCCGCCACTCGTAAATCGGTGTTGGTGGCCATGGCCTGGCGCACCAGCTCATCCAGACGCGGGTCCTGGTACAACCGCCACCAGTCGCCCGGCACCGGCGCCGAGACCACATTCTGGCCGTGCGCGGTCAGATCGCCCTGAAAGTCCTCGCGGTGCACCGCCGCCTCTTTAGGCAAATGGTAATCCGGGCCGACCACCTGACAGGCCGACAGCAGCAAGCCGAGCCCGACCGTCGCTAAACAGGCGACCGTTTTCATTGCGCCGGCTCCTGCTCGGGCTTTTCGCCAATGATCGACACGGTCGCGGTACGACCGGCGATCATGCGGAAATCTGCCGGCACGTCATCAAAGGCAATCCGCACCGGAATCCGCTGCGCCAGACGCACCCAGCTGAAGGCCGGATTGACGTTGGGCAGCAGGTTCGAACCGCTGCTGCGGTCACGGTCTTCGATACCGGCGACGATGCTTTCGACATGCCCGCGCAACCGCGCACGGTCGCCAATCACGCGGATATCGACACCTTGGCCGACATGAATGCCGTCGAGTTTGGTTTCTTCGAAATAACCGTCGATGTGGAAGGAATTGCTGTCCACCACCGACAACACCGGGCGACCGGCGGTGACGAACTCCTGAGCACGCGGTGCCCGGTCGTTGACGTAACCGTCCACCGGGCTGCGGATCACCGAACGGTCGAGGTTGAGCTGGGCGCTGTCCACCGACACTTGAGCCTCGGACAACGCCACTTCAGCGCGGGCAACGCGGGACTGGCTTTCTTCCAGTTGCTCACCCGGCACCAGATTGCCCAGGCCCCGGTTACGCTTGGCTTCCCGTTGCGCCTGAGCCAGGGTTTCCTGACGGTCGGCAACCGCCGCCTTGGCCTGGCGCAGCGCCAGTTTGAAACGGTCCTGGTCGATGCTGAACAGCACCTGGCCGCGTTTCACCAACTGGTTGTCGCGCACTTCCACTTGCTGGATCAGCCCGGAAACGTCCGGGGCGATCTGCACGATATCTGCGCGAATGTGCCCGTCGCGGGTCCACGGAGCGAACATGTAATACATCACCATGCGCCAGACCACGACGACCGCGAAGGTCACCACCAACAGGGTCAACACCACACGGCCAAGGGTCAAAATAGGTTTTTTCATGTCATCAGGTATCGACTGAGTGAGTCCACGGCGCCAAGCAGCAAGGCGTAAAGACCAACGTTGAACAATGCCCGGTGCCAGACCAGACGATAAAAGTGCAGGCGCGTCAGTAATCCGTGCACCACCAGGTACAGCACGTACGTAATACCCATCAGCACCAGCAACGTGGGCAGGAACACCCCGCTGATGTCCAGATCACCGATCATAAAGGTGCTCCATCGATACCTTGGGGAAACGGTTCATCGGTCTCGTTGCCGATGAACTCCACACCCGGCAACAGCGCCAGACGCAGACCGGCGAGGGCGTGCAGCAGGTGCAGGCGGGTTTCACCGTCACCTTGCAGGCCTTGGCCATTGAGTGCGCGGCGGGTGCGATCCATGGTCATCAGCAACGGGGCCGGGGCCGGCAAGCGCTCGCCAGCCTTCAAACACGCCTTGAAGTACTCGCCGACCTCGGCCACCACCTGACGCAGCAAGACGTTTGGCACACCCAACACCCGTGGCGCGTACGCCAGCAAATCAAGCAGGTTCAGCCCCACGCGCACTTCGCGCAGCGCGATTCCGGTGTCTTGACCGGTCATCGCCAAGCGCGGCAAATGCTGCATCAGCCGATCAAGCATCCGTACGCCCAAGTGTCGGTGTTCGGCGAGGTTCGCCGGCTCGGTCATGCCGACAATGTCGCGCCAGCTGAAACGGGTCAGGCGCTTGGCCGCCAACTCCGAGCCGAACGGGCGCGCCACCAGGGTCCAGATGAAGGCGAACAACAAGCCGATGGGCCCGGCGAGGTTGGAATTGGCGAAACTCAAAAAGTCCGCGTCGTAGGCACCCTGAATGCTGATAAACGACGATGTGTTGACGATGGTCAGCAGCATGCCGAGGTAAAACCGCGGGTTTACGGTCAGGGTGCCGACGCAGATAAACGGTATGGCGAATGCGAGCACCAGCATCGGGAAGTCATGCAAATTCGGCAGGATCAAAAACAGGTAGAGGCTGGCGAACAGCACCGACATCGCGGTCCAGAAAAAGAACCGGTAAATCTGCGGTGCCGGGTCGTCCATCGCGGCGAAAAAGCTGCACGCCACCGCCGCCAGAATCACCGCGCTGCCGCCGTCGGTCCAGCCGAGCAGAATCCACAATACCGAGGCGACAATGATCGCCAGCACCGTCGACGCCGCCGAATAGAGCATCAGGCCACGGTCGAGAAAAGGCGTCAGCCGCCCCAGCCGCCAATGGCGGTAGACCGCACGCCAGTTGTCCTGGCTTTCGCAGCGAATCGCCTCTTGCAGGCTGCGCAGGTCTTGCCACAAATCGATCCATTCACCAAGGCGATACAGCGCGTTGGAAAACAGTAACTGTTTTCGATCATCCAGCGCTTCAGCGCTCGGTTGCAGGGCTTCGAGCTGATGGCGTAGCGCTTGCCAGTGCTCGACGGAAGCGTCCGTACGGTCAAGCCATTCAATGGTCGAGGCCAGCAGCGGCGCAAACTTATCCACAAGCTCGGGAGTGCGTCGCTGCAAGGCATACAGCGCGTCGTCCAGCGCATCCACCACCGGCAGCAGGTGAATCATCCGCCCGCGCAGTTCCTTGATGTTGCGCACGGTTTGCGGTCGCGCACCTTCGTGGGGCAACTGGCCGATCATCAATTCCAGGGAGTTGAACGTGGCAACCATCGAGGCGCGCAAGGTGCTGACTTCGTCGGGCTGCACATTACGGCTCAGGAAGCGCTGGCTGTAGGTCACCGCATCGCTGAACCACTTGCGGACCGAGTCATCGAACACCGGCGCCAGCCGCCGTGGCCAGAACAGGCTGCCGACCACCGCCGCGCAAACGATGCCAAGGAAAATTTCTTCGGTCCGCGCTTCCGCCACATCCCATATCGCCAACGGGTTATCCACCACCGGCAGGGCGATCAGCGGCAAGGTGTAACCGGCGAGCATCAGCGCGTAGTTATTGGCCGTGCGCAAATGCATCGACAGAAACAGCAGGATGCCGGTCCACAGCGCGATGACCAGCACCAGCACATACGGACTCTGGACGAACATCGGCACAAACAGCAGCGCCGCTGCCGCACCGGTCAAGGTGCCGACGGCGCGGTACAAGGCCTTGGAACTGGTCGGCCCGACGAACGGGCTGGAAACGATGTACACCGTGGCCATTGCCCAATACGGACGCGGCATTTGCATCAGCATGGCGATGTACAGCGCGATCATCGACGCGGCGAAGGTGCGCACGCCGTAAAACCAGTCGCGGGCCGGCGGTATGCCGCTAAAAAATCCGTTCACGAGGGGGTCACCGGTAACTGCTGCTCCGCCGTCTCGAAGGCGCGAATCACCCGCAACGCCGCCTCCAGATCCGCCGGATCAATGCCTTCGAGCACCACACGGCGCAACCGCACCAACTCGGCCTCCACCGCTTGCACCAACTCACGGCCGGTATCGGTCAGGCTCAGACATTTGGCGCGACGATCAAGGGGATCTTCAGTGCGGCAGACATACCCGGCCTGGCACAACTGATCGAGCAAACGCACCAGCGACGGGCTCTCCATCCCCGCCGCCTGCGCCACCGTCACCTGCCGCACACCCTCGCCCAGACGCCCGATCATCAACAACGGGACCGCGCAGGCTTCGGAGATGCCGTAGTTGACCAGCGTGGTCTGGCAGATTTTCCGCCAATGCCGCGCGGCCACCACCATGGCACTGCTGATGTTCATCTGAAGGGCGTCGAGGGTCTGGGGCACGGGAATTCGCACACTGTTAGTTTGCTAACTATCAATATCGCACTGGAGGGGAAATTCAGTCAAGTTTTGAAACAAATTAGCGACCATCCACTGGTCAGAGTCCAATCCACCCACATCTCCCTCCTCCTGCAGAAATGTGCTCATACGGATTGAAGAACTTTCCTGGCTTGCATATCTCAGACCTCAGACCTAACATCTCCCAAAACGGGAGATATTTACCACGTGCGAATAATTGCCAAAGGGACTTTGAAGATTTTTTGGGAAAGCAGCACGGCGTATGCCGATGCGATCACGCCTCTCTCAGAGTGGTATCGACACATGGAGAAGTCGTCATATCGCACACCTCAGGAAGTAAAAGCTGAGTTGAGGACCGCCAGCGTTCTGAAAGGTGGACGTGTGGTATTCAATATTGCAGGCAACAAGTATCGAGTGATTCTGGCAATTGACTACGGGCGGCAGTTGGGTTTTGTGCGCTTCGTCGGCACACATGCTCAATACGATCAGATCAATGCGGAGACCGTGTAATGGACATCAAACCCATCCGAACCGATGAGGACCTCACAAACGCGCTCCTGCGCATCGAGCAATTATGGGGAGCCGCGTTAGGGTCGCCAGAAGGCGATGAGCTGGAAATACTGGCGTTGTTGGTCGAGAAGTATGAAGACGAGCATTTTCCCATCCCACCTTCTGATCCCATCGAAGCGATCAAATTTCGCATGGATCAGCAAGGTTTGACGGCTCGTGACCTGGAAGCCTTTATTGGCCCGAGTGGTCGTGTATCGGAAGTTCTAAACCGTAAGCGTCCGCTCAGCTTACGGATGATCAAGCGCCTGCATGATGGCTTGCGAATTCCCTATGAACGCCTGTTTGCCGACGTTGTTTGAGCAAGACAAGTGCTCGATAGATGAACTTTCGGGCGCTCTACGTCGTTCGTTCCCTCACATCTAGGGGGGAACAAACCAGATCAAACATCAGCTCGCACACCTGAAGGGCGTCGAGGATCTTGGACACGAGGAGATTCACACACTGCTAGCTTGCTAACTATCAATGTGGCACTGGAGGGGAAATGCAGCCAAGTTTTGAAACAAATTGGTGATCAAACCTATCTTGCAGGTCCTTCCAAAAACGCTGCCACGCTGAAAATCTCTGTAGGGTTTCGTCAATCAAACGGAGGGATCAACGATGACCGAACGCCCTGACTCAAATTATGAGCATAGCCATAGCCACCCGAACTCCACGCAGTACCACGACTTCCTGCAACGAAAAGTCGATCTTGCACGTAGCTCGGTACGAGATGGAACAGGTCGAAGCAATGATGAAGTCGAAGCTGAATTCGCTGCTCGACGGACTCAAGCAGCTCTGATCGCAGAGCACTGACGGATCACCTCGTAGCAGCTGCCGAGCCCGCGAGGCTGCGTTCGAGGACGAAGTCCTCGCAAATCCTGAGCCCTCGGTTTGCCTGGAGGAATGCGTTGCCTGATTCGACGACTGCTTCGCAGCCGAACGCAGCCTCGCGGGCTCGGCAGCTGCTACGGGAGTAGCCCTGGATCGCATTTCAACGTCGGGTGCTCCACGTTCAGTTTGAATCGACGCGGAGCATCGTTATCGCATCAGGTCGCTTGAGCAGCCTGTGCAGCCAGGCGGTGTTGCAGCTCTTCCATCAAATCCAGCCCATCGCGCAATGACACGTACGCTGCGTTGATCAAGCGGTAGAAGTCTTTGTCGTTGAGATCCCGAAGGGTTATCGAGGTCAGGGTTTCCAGCAGATCGGTTCCGATACGCACTCGGCTACAAGCAGTTTCGTGGAGAAAATGGGTTGGTGCGAGGATGTTGTAGGCCAGAACGCAGACGGGGGTTGGGTTGGTGCTCAGTGGTCGATATGGATGCATAGGGAATATCTCGTAGATAGTTTTAGGAACAGCCTCTACGTAGAAATAGGATCGCCAAATCCTGTCGCCGATGTCCGGCGACGTGTCGAACTATAGGGGGGCGTTTCGGGGGGCGCAACCGAGCAAAACCGTTACAGACTTTTCCTAGCGTTTTTTAGCCCGTTCGTACACAGGCGTTGAGTTCACGCTTGCCGACAACCACCACCGAAACGAGCTTATAGGTCATCCAACGTTACCGGGACCGGGGTTTCATGGCTTCGAGCCCGAACCAGTTCGGCAAGCTCAAAGTCGTCCAAACGTTCCACCATGGACTCGAACACCTCGGCGGGCACCATATAGCCCATCACCCGGTTGCGACAGAGCACTGCCACCGGTCCACCGTATGCACCATTGAGTGCGGCAGACGGATTCTTTTTCAATTCGGAAACGCTGACAGCCTTGTCGGCCAGAACACGTTGCATCATTAGGACCTCAATTCAGGCCGATAATCTGGTCTATCGCTCCTTGATAAACAACCCCAGAAAAAATTCACAAACACCGATTTCCTCCAGATTTTTTCATCGCTCATCAGTTTTTTGCACGATTTGCCGTTTTTCCTCGGATTTTTACACCCCCCGCCCCTTCCTCAGCAGCACATCCAGCTGATCCACCACTTCCGCCCAATCGGAATCGTCGAGGATGTCCTCGCGCAGGAAGTCCGCCTGGCATTGGGTCCAGAAAAACGCGTCGGCCAGGTGCAGTTCGGGTTTCAACGGTGAGTGGGTGGCGATGAATTTGTCGATGCTTTCGGCATCGTCGGGCAGGCCGAGTTGTTTGAACAGGTTGGGGAGGCTATGGGTAGGTGATTCCACGGGAATTGGCTCCTGAGTTTTTAGAGGGTCGGGGACTGCCGCGCAGTCCATCGCAGGCGAGCCGCGCTCCCACACACGGCGGTTTCTGTGGGAGCGTGGCTTGCCCGCGATGGTGGCGGTGCATTCACCGCCAATAATGGCTACTGACTCAGCTCGCACACCTCGGCATGGGGCACCATTTTCAGGTACTGGTCCATGCTCAAGTGCACGAGGTTGTTGTGGTTGCCGGCTTCGACGTAGATCTCTTTCTGACGGGTCAGCATCGGGTCGATGACCATGTCCAGGCCATAGGATTCGCCCAGGGCCGGAACGGCGCCGCGTTCGCAGTCGTTGAACAGGTGGGCCAGGGTGCTTTCGCGGGTGACTTGCCATTCGCCACTGCCGCGCACTTTGGTCAGGTCCAGATGCCGGCTGGCCGGCAACACGGCCATCAGGTAGTGGCCATGGTGGTCGTCGAGGATCACCGATTTCGCCACGCGCTCAGCAGGAATCCCCGCCACTCGGGCGGTTTCCAGGCTGCTGGCGGAGTGCGGGTGAGAGACTACGTCAAATTCGCAGCGCGCCTCTTCCAGGCTGCGCTGCACGGTTCTTGCCATACGCATGATGCACCTCGGTGTCCGTCGCAAGGCGGACGGACGATGATTAAACAGGTTGGCGTCTCTTCTAAAGGATAGGCCTGCTGCCAGAACCCGGTGATAAATCTGCTCACTGGAAACTTCCAGAAATTGATCAAAATTCATCCAGCCAAAGGCTCAACTAGACTATAAGCAGGGCCACTGTGTGGCTGGCAGACGGATGACTCTCCTGGAGGGTCTAGTGAACACTCGCTGGTGTTGTTTAGTGGCGCTGTTGTTGGGGTTGAGCGGATCGGTTTTCGCGGCGGACACGGTCGTGCTGATCGTCCCCAACCCGCTCGGCGTCTGGCTGATGATATTTGGTATTGCGTTCATCGTGGCCGAGGCGGTGCTGCCCAACTACGGCGTGGTCGGGCTGGGCGGCATCATGATGTTTGTGATCGGTGCGGTGATTCTGAGCAATACCGATGTTCCCACGCCGCTCATTATCGGCCTTGCGCTGATCAGCGCCCTGTTGTTGATCGCCCTGCTGATCCATGCCCTGAAAACCCGACCGCGCGAAACGGTCAGTGGCGATTCCGGGTTAGTCGGCAGCGTGACGCCGGTAACGGCGTTGCAGGCCGGCAGTGCCTATAACGGCTGGGTGCATTTGCAAGGCGAACGTTGGCGGGTACTGAGTGCCACACCGCTGCAACCGGGGCAACTGGTACGGGTGGTGGCGCGCAAGGGAACGCTGCTGGAAGTGGCCGCGACTGACGCGGCGCCACAGGGAGAATGATCATGGGTCTGCAACTGGGTTTTGCCGCGCTGTTGGTGCTGCTGATTGCACTGGCAGGATCGACCTTCCGCATCCTGCGCGAATACGAGCGCGGCGTGGTGTTCCAGCTCGGACGCTTTTGGCAGGTCAAGGGCCCGGGGCTGATCCTGTTGATTCCGGTGGTCCAGCAAATGGTTCGGGTCGATCTGCGTACGGTGGT
This sequence comes from Pseudomonas sp. GW822-FHT06B12, assembly GCF_058799675.1. Lineage (NCBI taxonomy): Bacteria > Pseudomonadati > Pseudomonadota > Gammaproteobacteria > Pseudomonadales > Pseudomonadaceae > Pseudomonas > Pseudomonas sp. GW822-FHT06B12. Next base: position 59,019 of record NZ_JBXALR010000016.1, on the reverse strand, counting down.
GCTCGACGTACCGCCGCAAGACGTGATCACCCGCGACAACGTCTCGGTGAAGGTCAACGCGGTGCTGTACTTCCGTGTGCTCGACCCGCAGAAAGCGATCATCCAGGTCGAAGACTTCCTCATGGCCACCAGCCAATTGGCACAAACCACCTTGCGGGCGGTGCTCGGTAAACATGAACTGGACGAGCTGCTGGCCGAACGCGAGCGCTTGAACTTCGACGTCCAGCAGGTGCTGGACGCCCAGACGGATGCCTGGGGGATCAAAGTCGCCAACGTCGAAATCAAACACGTCGACCTCAACGAGTCGATGATCCGCGCCATTGCCAAACAGGCCGAAGCCGAACGCGAACGGCGGGCGAAAGTGATCCATGCCGAAGGCGAATTGCAGGCCTCGGAAAAACTCATGCAAGCCGCCGAAATGCTCGGCCGTCAGCCCGGTGCCATGCAGTTGCGTTATATGCAGACCCTGAGTTCGATTGCCGGCGACAAGAGCTCGACCATTGTCTTCCCGCTGCCGATCGAGTTGCTCAAGGGCATGGCGGATTTGTCGTCGAAGAATTGAGGTCGTGTCGCAACTGCTCCAGCGCTGCGTAAGGCCCGCGTGCCCAACACTCAACGCGTTCTCTGAGCAACGCCGAAGCTTCTCGTTGCTTGTCTTCGCCGTCGACTACGAACGTCTCGGCCGGTTGCTTGGCGTGCTGGCTTACGGCGCCGAACACCTGCGTCTGCTGCTCGGTATTCAGCGCAAAAAACCTGGCCAAACGTCCGTCCATGGCGCTCGGCAACTCACGGTAATTGACCGCCAGCCCGGTAAATTCGCGGCAGTGCTCACCCCCCAATTGCAGTAACCGCCCCACGCGCCGGGCGATGAAGTCTTCTTGTCCCTCGAACGCAGCCCCATCGTCCAGCGCGCTGGCGCCAATCATCCCCGGCACCATGTGCATGCCCGGGCGACGCAGGTGGGAGACGGCGATTTCCAACGGATCGCGGTAGACAAATAGCCAGGGCGTTTCAGGAAAACACTCGCGCAACTGCTTCAGTTCACCGATGTTCCAGGCATCCAGTTTGATCACCAGCCGTTGTTCCATCCCTCGGCGCGGCTGACCGTAGGCCGAGAGCAAACCGCGAATGGCCGCGTTGCGCTCAATCGGCGGCAGTGCGCTGCGCAGTAAGGCATCCAGTGGCGGAGGTTCGGAAATGACGATGTGGTTGTCGAGTTGCGCAAGCATTTGGCTGATCAGTGTCGAGCCGCAGCGCGAGGCGTGAAAAATGAATGCACTCGGCGCCAGCCCTGGACTGGTCGTCTGCCAATCACTCAGCGTTCTCAATGAAGTTTGGCGCCGGAAGGCCTGGTTGAATGGCAGGCGCAGAGCCTCCTCCACCGCATCGCGAAAAAACGGCTGACGCAACGGCTGATCACCAAACCAGCACCAATCGACCCGCCACTCCCCATCCTGCTTCCAGACGCGGATCGGCAACCAACCGTCGAGGTTCAGGCTCTCCATTGTTCGTTCCATTGGCGACGGCCATTGCGCATCGCCGCACGCAACTCCTCACGGGAGAACGCCAGGCCACGCTCGGCAGCCAGCTTCAGGGTGGTGGCAATAAAGGCTTCGTTGTCAGTCATGCCCTGCAAGGTCCGGCAAAGCTGCGGATCGCTTTCCAGCAGCCGTCGAAACTGTGCCAGCGCTTGCGCTGCATGACCGACGCCAGGCGCCGGCGTGGTTGAAACGCCCTCAACAATCGCCTGTTCCAACCAAGGGCCGGGCCTGCAATCGATCACCAGATGCACCCGCTCGCGGCTGTCGCGATTGTCGACGCTGTGGGGTCGCGACAGGTCGAGAAACCAGCATTCGCCGGCATTCATCGGAATACGCAAACCGTCGAGCAGAAAGTCGACGTTGGGCGGGCTGAGTAGCGGAATGTGCAGCCGCAGATCGGCCGTTGGCCCCTCAAGGTCGTAGTCGCGGTGTTCGTGAATGCGACTGCCCGGCCCCAGTTTCAGCAGCCTTGCCGAGACGATGTCCAACGGCAATGCCTGCAAGGCGCGTTGCCAGTGACTGTCTTGCAGCCATGGCGCGCGCAATACCGGTTCGCCACGGCCGGGTGACAGTTCCGTCAGCGCGTCGACCGCGCTGATCAGCGCCACACCGCTCCAGTCGCCGCTGAAATATGTGCTGTTGAAATGGTGGTGCCAGTCGCTGTCGCTGATCTGCGCCAACGCCTGCAACAGCAACGGCAGAGGCACCGTCACCGGCAGTCGGGAAAACGCCGGTCGAGTCATCGGTTCGGCAGCACCGCGCACTCGCCAAGCCAGGTCAACAATCGATCAAGGCAGGCGTCCACGGACAACTCGCCGGTGTCGAGCACCAACGCGGCCGAGGCAGGTGGCTCGTAAGGTGCGGAAATACCGGTGAAGCCCGGCAGTTCACCGCTGCGCGCACGGGCGTAATGACCTTTCGGATCACGCTGCTCGCAAACGTTGAGCGAAGCACTGCACCAGACTTCGCGGTAGTCCTCACACAAGCGCCGGGCGAAGATTTCTCGCAGTTCAACCAGCGGCGCAATCATCGCCAGAATCACGATTTGCCCGTTTTCCACCAGCAACGCTGCGACCTCGCTGGCGCGGCGGATGTTTTCCTGGCGATCCTTGTCGGCGAACCCCAGGTCGCGATTGAGCCCGACCCGCAGTCCATCGCCATCGAGTACCAGACTTTGCACGCCGCGCTCAAACAACGCGGCGTGCAGCGCCTGGGCCAGGGTCGACTTGCCAGCAGCCGGTAAACCGGTCAGCAGGATCGCCGCTCCGCGATGGCCGTGGCGGTCTTCGCGTTGTGCCCGGCTGATGCTGGCCGTGGGTGCCAGCAGATTACTGGGTCTGGGCATGGGCTGGCGGCACGGTGATGTTGCCGGCGGCCCACGCGTCCTCGCGGCTGGCCAGTGCCGTGGCGATCGACTGCACTTGCGTCGATTGCACCTGGTCCGGCAGCGGGTCGAGCCCGGCGCTGGCGAAGATCTGCCCGTAAGCGTTGCGCAAATCGGCGTACGACAGGTCGCGGCGCAAGTCGGCTTGCAGGGTGTTCAGTTCGCCCTGGATCAGCTCCAGCTCACCGATACCCGCTGCCTGATGGCGGTTGCGCAACTGGCCAAGAATCTGCCCGTCGATGTCCGACAGCTGCTGGTTGGTCTCGAACTGGCGCAGCGCTTCGCGGTAGTTGGCGTTGGCCACATAGAGCTGCGCCAGCACCGCGATCGACATCGCCTGACGGCGTGCCTTGGCCACCTCTTCACCGGCCTTGGCGACGTCGATGGCCGCCGGGGCGGAGATCACGTTGAACAGGTTCCAGGTGACTTTGACCCCGTAGTCGGCCCACTTGTCGTTGACCAGAAACGAGTTGCTGTCGTAGTGCCCGCCAGCGGAAAACTCCAGCCCCGGCAGCAGCCGCAGCATGGCTTTACGGGTTTCGGCGGCGCTGATACGTGTCTGATAATCCTGCTCGCGCAGTTCCGGACGGCTGGCCAGAGCTTCCTGCTCAAGACTGGCCATGCCGACCTTGAGCTCCGGAATCGGATAATCCTCCGGCGTCGCCAACGTCAATTCAGTGCCCATCGGCAGGTTGATCAGGGTCGCCAGTTCGGTTTTCGCCAACGACAGTGCGCGCCGCTGTTCTTCCAGTTGGCGGGTGGCTTCGATCAGCGAACGCTGGTACCCCAAGGCCTGCACCGGGTCGCCGATGCGCTGCTCGCTCATGCTCTGGCTGTTGTTGCGCGCGGCATCGACCCGCGCCATCAGGCTGTCGATCTGCTTGAGCAGGCGTTCGGCGGCCACCGCCCGCCAATAAGCCGAGCGCACGTCCTGAACGATGGTGTTGATGACCTTGCGCCGGCGCTCCTGAACGATCAGTCGTTGATCGCCCTGCTGCTTGGCGTTGATGTAGCTGACGCCGAAGTCGAGGACGTTCCAGACCATGGTCAGGTCGGCGACTCTGCGGTCGCGGTCCTGAGAGGTCGAAGGTTCGAGGGACTGGGTGCCAGTGCGCACGCTCTGGCTGCTGGCGCCGCTGGTGTTGTTGCGCCCTACATATCCGGCGTCCAGGGCCATGCGCGGCAGCATGTCGAAGCTGGCGAGGTCGAGTTGGCGCTTGGCCAACGCCTCTTCCATGATTTTCAACCGGCCTTCGAGGTTGTACTTCACTGCACGGGCCATGGCCTGATGCAGTGTCAGCGGGCCGCTAAGGGGTTCCTGGTCCTTGTACATGCTCGCCAAATCGCTTTTGGCGCGCTGCTCGCTGACGCTGCGTTCAATCGGTTCACTGGTTACCGCACATCCGCTGACTGCTAGCGCCAGCAGGCTGGCGCCGAATAGCTTCTGACTTGTTCTCATCCTTGGTTTGCCCCCGGGTACTGCATAATTTCAGGTTTTTATTCAGGCCTGCATTTCGCTGATGCCGACCTGTTTCAGAGCTGCAGCCAATGCCTGAATCTGCTGCTTCTCGGTGTTTTCAAGTTGTTGAAGTTGTTCGCCCAAGGTCAGCGCACCGTATACGCCGTGCAGGCCCTGTGATGCATCGCCGCCGTGCTGGATCAATCTGTCGCCGAACGCGTTGAACGAACTGTCGCTACTGTTCGATTGATGGCTGAACAGGCTCGACAGCGTGCTGCTGCCAAACACTCCGCCATCACCACCGCCAAAGCCCAGGAAGCCGTGGCCGGAACCATTCCCGCCGCTGTCGCCGCTGGTGAACACCTGAGCGATATAGCTTGGGCTCAGTGCGCCACGGTTGATGAAAATATCCCCCAGTGGGCGGATGCCATCGCCCAACACCCGTTGTTCGAACAGCGGTGCAAAGGTCAGCGGTGAACCGAGATTGCCGGTCGGTGGCGTGAAGACAATCGGTTGCAACGGCGGATTTGGTGCGCTTTGCTGCGGTGCCGGATTGCTGTTCAGTGGCGTCACCAAAGGCACCGTGTTGATTGCAAAATTGTTGGAGATCGCGACTCCAGTGCCGGTGTTACCGGCGCGGTCGGTCACATTACTGCTGTCCAGCCCGATGAAGTTGGTCGCATCGTTGATATTGGCCGTCGGGGTCAGGGTGGCGGTCCAGGTCTTGCCGCCGTTGCTGCTGCTCAGGTTGGTGAGGGTGCCATTGGCCACACTGATGTCGGACAAATCGAAATGCTTCACCGCTTCGCTGAAGGTGAAGGTCACCTGCGAGGTCTGGCCAACGCCCAGGTTCGGGTTGTCGATGACGATGGTCGCGGTGGGGCGATCACTGTCCAGGGCATAGTTGTTGGAGATGGCCAGTCCCGTTCCGGCATTGCCTGCAGCGTCGTTGACATTACTGTTGTCGAGCACAATCAGGTTGGTGGGGTCGGTCACGTTCGCCGTCGGCGTAAACGTCGCGGTCCAGGTCTTGCCACCGTCACTGCTGGCCAGGTTGGACAGCGTGCCGTTGGTCACGCTCAGATCAGACAGGTCAAAACCGCTCACCGCTTCGCTGAAGGTGATGGTCACCAGCGAAGTCTGACCGATGCCCAGCAGCGGCTTGGCGACGACGATGGTCCCGGTGGGACGGTCGGCATCGAGCACATAGTTGTTGGACAGGGCAACAGTACTGCCAGCGTTACCGGCGCTGTCCAGCACATTGGCGGTGTCGAGCACGATCTGGTTGGTGGCGTCGTTGATATTCGCAGTCGGCGTCAGGGTCGCTGTCCAGGTCCTGCCGCCGTCGCTGCTCAGCAGATTGGACAACGTGCCATTGGCCACGCTGAGGTCGGACAGCGTGAAACCACTGACCGCCTCACTGAAGGTGATGGTGACCTGCGAAGTCTGGCCAATGCCCAACAGTGGATTGGCCACCACAATGGTTGCGGTTGGACGTTGCGTGTCGATGGCGTAGTTGTTCGAGTCGGTGGTGCCCGTGCCCACGTTTCCGGACGCGTTCTGTACCCCGCTGTTGTCCAGGGTGATGTGGCTGGCGGCGTTGGTGATGTTCGTCGTTGGGGTGAACGTTGCGGTCCAGGTGATGCCGCCGTCGCTGGAGCTGACGCTCGTCAGTGTGCCGTTGGCGATGGTCAGGTCGGCGTTGCTGAAACCGCTCACTGCTTCGCTGAAGGTGATGGTCACCAGCGAGGTATCGCCCACCTTGAGTGCGTTGTCGGCCACCACGATGGTCGCGGTCGGCCGCACGGTATCGATGGTGAAGTTGCCGGAGTTGGTGATCCCGGTGCCCGCATTGCCGGCCAGATCGGCTACTCCACTGTTGTTCAGCGAGATGAAGTTGGTGGTGTCGTGAATGCTGGTGGTGGGCGTGAAGGTGGCGGTCCAGGTAATGCCGCCATCGCTGCTGCTGACTGCGGTCAACGTGCCGTTGGGCACGCTCAGGTCACTGTTGTCGAAACCGGTCACGGCCTCGGAGAAGGTGATGGTCACCAGCGACGTCTGGCCGGCTGCCAGCGTTGGCGAGGCGACCACGATGGTCGCGGTCGGGCGCTGGCTATCGATAGCGTAAGTATTGGAATCGGTGGTCGCGGTACCGGCGTTGCCGGACAGGTCGGTAATCCCGGCATTGTCCAGAGTGATCACATTGCCGCTGTGAGTGACGCCGTTCACCGGAGTCAGTGTGGCGGTCCAGGTCACACCGCCATCGCTGCTACTCACCGCACTCAGCGTACCGTTGTCGATCGTCAGGTCGGCGTTGGTAAAGCCGGTCACCGCTTCACTGAAGGTGATGGTCACCAACGAAGTCTGACCTATCCCCAACGCAGTGTCCGTCACCACGATGGTGGCCGTCGGGCGCACGGTGTCGATCGCGTAGTTGTTCGAATCGGTGGTGCCGCTGCCGACGTTGCCGGAGCCGTTCTGCACGCCGGTATTGTCCAGGGTGATCAGGTTGGTGGCGTCGGTAATGGCGTTGGTCGGGGTAAAAGTCGCCGTCCAGGTCACACCGCCATCGCTGCTGCTGACCGCGGTCAGCGTGCCGTTGGCAATCGTCAGATCGGCGTTGGTGAAGCCGGTCACCGCCTCGCTGAAGGTGATGGTCACCAGCGAGGTGTCACCGATCTTCAGTGCGTTGTCGGCAACGATGATGGTCGCCGTCGGACGCACGGTATCAATGGTGAAGTTGGCAGAACTGGTGGTGCCGCTGCCCGCATTGCCGGCCAGGTCAGCCACGCCGGCGTTGGCCAGGGTGATCAGGTTGGTCGTGTCGTTGATGCCTGCGCTCGGGGTGAACGTGGCGGTCCAGGTTATCCCGCCATCACTGCTGCTCACAGCGGTCAGCGTGCCGTTGGGAATCGTCAGGTCGGCGTTGGTGAAACCCGTCACCGCCTCGCTGAAGGTGATGGTCACCAGCGAGGTTTCACCGGCGGCCAGCGTCGAGTCGGCCAGCACGATGGTGGCGGTCGGGCGCTGACTATCGATAGTGTAAGTATTGGAATCGGTGGTCGCGGTACCGGCGTTGCCGGACAGGTCGGCAATCCCGGTGTTGTCCAGCGTGATCACATTGCCGCTGTGGGTGACGCCGTTCACCGGAGTCAGTGTGGCGGTCCAGGTCACGCCGCCATCGCTGCTACTCACCGCACTCAGCGTACCGTTGTCGATCGTCAGGTCGGCGTTGGTAAAGCCGGTCACCGCTTCACTGAAGGTGATGGTCACCAACGAAGTCTGTCCGATCCCCAATGCAGTGTCCGTCACCACGATGCTCGCCGTCGGGCGTACGGTGTCGATGGCGTAGTTGTTCGAATCGGTGCTGCCGCTGCCGACGTTGCCGGAACCGTTCTGCACGCCGGTATTGTCCAGGGTGATCAGGTTGGTCGCATCGGTGATGCTGGCGCTCGGCGTAAAGGTCGCGGTCCAGGTGATGCCGCCATCGCTGCTACTGACCGCGGTCAGCGTGCCGTTGGCAATCGTCAGGTCGGCGTTGCTGAAACCACTCACCGCCTCGCTGAAGGTGATGGTCACCAGCGAGGTATCACCGATTTTCAAGGCGTTGTCCGCAACCACGATGGTCGCGGTCGGCCGCACGGTGTCGATGGTGAAATTGCCGGAGTTGGTGGTGCCGCTGCCCGCATTGCCGACCAGGTCAGCCACGCCGGCGTTGGCCAGGGTGATCAGGTTGGTCGTATCGTTGATGCCCGCGGTCGGGGTAAAGGTCGCCGTCCAGGTGATACCGCCATCACTGCTGCTGACTGCGCTGAGCGTACCGTTGGGGATCGTCAGGTCGGCGTTGGTGAAGCCGGTCACCGCCTCGCTGAAGGTGATGGTCACCAGCGATGTTTCACCGGCCGCCAGTGTCGGGTCGGCCAGCACAATCGTGGCGGTCGGACGCTGGGTGTCGATGGCGAAGTTGTTCGAGTCGGTGGTGCCGGTCCCGGCGTTGCCGGAAAAGTCGGACAAACCGGTGTTGTCCAGGGTGATCAGGTTGGTCGCATCCGTGATGCTGGCGCTCGGGGTAAAAGTCGCGGTCCAGGTGATGCCGCCATCACTGCTGCTGACCGCGGTCAGCGTGCCGTTGGCAATCGTCAGGTCGGCGTTGGTGAAACCAACGACCCCCTCGGAGAAGGTGATGGTCACCAGCGAGGTGTCGCCGATTTTCAGCGCATTTTCGGCGACCACGATGGTGGCCGTCGGCCGAACAGTGTCGATGGCGTAGTTATTGGAGCTGGACGTACCCAGGCCGATATTGCCCACCGCGTTTTGTACACCGGTATTGTCCAGGGTGATCAGATTCGTCGCATCGGTGATGGCGTTGGTCGGGGTGAAGGTTGCCGTCCAGGTGATGCCGCCATCGCTGCTGCTGACCGCAGTCAGCGTGCCGTTGGCAATCGTCAGGTCGGCGTTGGTGAAGCCAGTCACTGCCTCGCTGAAGGTGATGGTCACCAGCGAGGTTTCACCGATGGTCAAAGCGTTGTCGGCGACCACAATGGTCGCGGTCGGGTGCGCGGTGTTGATCACGTAATTGCCCGAATCGGTGGTGCCGCTGCCCGCGTTGCCCGCCAGGTCACTGACACCGTTGTTGGCCAGAGTGATCAGGTTGGTGGCATCCAACACCCCATCAGTCGGGGTGAACGTGGCGGTCCAGGTGATACCGCCGTCACTGCTTGTCACCGGACTCAACGTGCCATTGGCGATGCTCAGGTCGGCGTTGGTAAAGCCACTCACCGCTTCGGAAAAGGTAATGGTCACCAACGAGGTTTCGCCGGCCGTAAGGGTACTGTCAGCCACCACAATGGTCGCGGTCGGGCGCACCGTATCGATGGCATAGTTGTTCGAATCGGTGGTGCCGGTGCCCGCATTACCGGCCAGGTCGGCGATCCCGGTGTTGTCCAGGGTGATCAGGTTGGTGGTGTCGGTGATGCTTGCGGTCGGGGTGAATGTCCCGGTCCAGGTGATCCCGCCATTACTGCTGCTGACCGCCGTCAACGTGCCGTTGGCAATCGTCAGGTCGGCGTTGGTGAAACCGCTCACAGCTTCAGAGAATGTGAAGGTGACCAGTGAGGTGTCGCCGATTTTCAGTGCGGTATCGGTGAACACGATGGTCGCCGTCGGCCGTACGGTGTCGATGGCGTAATTGTTGGACGTGCTGGTGCCAACCCCGGCTGTGCCCAGCGACACACTCTGGACCCCGGTGTTATCCAGGGTGATCAGGTTAGTGGTGCCAGTAATGGCGTTGGTCGGGGTGAGAGTCGCCGTCCAGGTCACCCCGCCATCGCTGCTGCTCACCGCGCTCAGCGTGCCGTTGGCAATCGTCAGGTCGGCGTTGGTGAAACCGGTCACCGCCTCAGTGAAGGTAATGGTCACCAGCGAGGTCTGGCCGATGTGCAGGGCGCTGTTCGCTACCACGATGGTAGCGCTCGGTGCCGGTGCATAGGCGGTGTTCACGGTGCCGCCGTCGTTGAAGATATTGTTCACGGCCGCCACGCTGGCACCAGTACTACCGCCGCCCAGCGCCGGACCGCCGGAGCCACTGCCACCGACGTTACCGGACAGCGCCGCGAAGTTGGCGGCGGTCATCAATACCGTACCTTTGTTCCAGATCGCACCGACGCCTTTACCGGCCGCACCACCGGAGTCGGCGGAACCGCCCAGGCCACCACCGCCGCCACCGCCACCACCGGCGGCGATGTTGCCGGAAATCACCGAGGTGCCAATGACTGTCAGGGTGCCGCTACTGGCGTTGTAAATACCACCGGCAGCCGACGCCCCGGCCCTGCCGGGCTTGTCCCAACCGGAGCCGCCACCGCCACCACCGATAGAAATCGTGCCGTTGTTCGCCGTACCGCCGGCGCCACCGCTGCTGTAGTTGGCAGCCCCCGCGCCGCCCGCGCCACCGCTGCTGCTACCGCCGCGACCGCCCATGTAGTTGGGGTTGTACCCGCCACCGTTACCGCCCGTGTTGGCACTACCGCTCGTACCGCCGTACACACCCGTGCCGAAACCGGAGGTGCCACCATGACCGCCGGCTTGCCCGCCCAATGCACCACCGCCGCCGCCACCGCCACCGACCGCGCCACCGACGTAAGGTGAGGTAACCCCGCCACCGCCACCGCCACCCGAAGCGGCGTTGCTGGTCACGGTGACGTTCTTGAGGGTCAGGTTGCCGGAGTTGAAAATACCGCCGCCCATGGCCGCCGCGCCGTCCGTACCGGCGGCAGCACCATTGCCGACCACCAGGCCTTGTTTGATGATCAGCCCGTCGAGGGTCGCAGTGACCCCGGAAGCGACCTGAAGCACCCTGGTCTTGTACTGACCGTTGAGGGTCACATCGGCAATGCCGTCGTGGTTCAGGTCACCTTCCACTGTGACGTTCTTGGTAATGGTCAGTTGCGCGTTCAGATTGACCGTCATGGTGGTGCTGAACGTCACCGTGTCACCCACCACGGCATCGCTCAGCGCCTGACGCAATGAGCCGACCCCACTGTCACCGTTGTTGGTGACCGTCAGGGTCGCCAGGCTGTACTGATACGCAGCCATGGACTGGGCCGACAGCACGTTATGGCTCTCGATGGTGCCAGTGGCGATTTCCAGATCCCAGTCACCGCTCACACCGGTACGGTTGTTCGACGCGGCGATATCGCGCCCGGTAAGTTGCGCCAGCGAGTCGACAAAGCTGATGCCCTTGTCACCTGCGGCGGTGTTGCAGGCGTAGATCAGAATGTCACCGCCGACGTTCATGTCATTGCCGATGCGCGCCAGCACCGCGCTGCGAGCCGCCACGTTATCGGCCGACAGGTAAGTGTCGCCCAGCCACAGGTCGCCGCTATTGCCGTGGGCGATGATTTCCACGGTACTCACGCCGTGGTGGGTATCCAGATAATCGGCGATTTGCTGCAAACCATCCTTGGTCGGGTCGAGCTGGACCACCTGGGTGCCGGGTGCCACGCCTTTGAGCAGGCTATCGGCGTCCTTGATGCGCGAGTCGACGAACACCACGCTCTGGCCGGGTACGGCGGTGGGCGTCGCAGCAGGCGCGGGCGTAGCCGCTGACGTGTTGTCCGTCTGGCCGTGGGTGTCCTTGCTGGCCACCGGATGGTCGGCAACCGGTGCCTTGGCAGCGTCCGCCGTGGCGTGGCTATCAGCTTGGGCGGCGGTATCGGCAACCGTGGCCGCCACTGCGCCGTCGAACAGCATTCGCGGTTCCAGGGACATGATCATTGGCGATGCCAGGACGCGCACGCCCTTCGTGACCTGCGACTTGCCTTTGCTCCACCACATGCTGCTCACCCGGACTCGAACTTTTATGACTGCGCAAATAAAAAACGCCGCGATCAACTGATCGCGGCGTCGGCTTTCATACGGATAACATTGGCAGCACTGGCTGAGCCATCGTGCCAAAAGGACAACTCTGCGTATTTGTCGAACAGATCCGGCGGCAGGATCGTGCGCCGAGGCTCCAGTGCGACCGAGCGTTTGACCTTGTGCAGCCCCGACACCCCGAGCGCCTGATCGAATTCCGGCGCGTCATAGGCGAGGTTGTTGAAATCGTGCTCGAACCAGGGTTCGCCGATGAAATCGTAGATCAACCGCATGACCCGGTCAGGGGCCTGGCTCAACAGGTCGTAATCGACGATCAGCAGCGAGTCGGCGTTTTCGCCGTAATAAGCCTCTTTCAACGCCGTCCAGGCAAACCCCACCAGACGATTGCGCTGCGCCAGGGTTTCGCAACGGCTGTAAACGGTATTGCGCTCGATTTCATCATTGAACAGCTTGGTGTTCTCGAAGGGGTTAGCGCGGTACAGACGCTCAAGGCTGTCCATCACCCAGGCGACGTTGCGCACACAGGCAATGGTTTTGGCCTTGGGAAACAGTTCCCGTAGCGCAGGCTGACGCGAGCACCATTGGCGATTGGTATCGAAGATAACGGGGGTATCTGTCTGATCGGCATAGAAGGAGTCGAACAGACCGCGCAATAGACGACGGCGCAGCGGAGTGTCGATCACTGCGCCAAATTCGCTGCCGGCACTGCATTGCTCCAGGACACTGGAGAACAGCGATCCGACGGGGCTGGTCATACCGGCGTAAAACCGCGGGTTCTGCAACAGGATCGCAGAAAGCAGGGTCGAGCCTGAGCGCGGCAAGCCGGAGATAAAGTGGAACTTCTGCAATCCCTTCACCGTAGTCGTCAGTCCTTTGTAGGACAAAGCGTAGCCTACGATTTTGGATCCGACTAGTGGTGTTTTGATATCAAATCGGAGCTAAAACCCTGCGAAAGGTACGGTTGTAACAAAAGCGGACGGAGTAAAACGTTTAAGCTGGTAACTGTCTTGCGGATACCTTCGTTTGAAGCCTTGAGCGTCAAAAGATCGCAGCCTACGGCAGCTCCTACGGATTTGGGTCGATCACCCGATTGGGTTCGACACAAATCCATCGTAGGAGCTGGCGCAGCCTGCGATCTTTTGATCTTCCGATTTGCGGGTACCGAAGTTCTTCGCCGTACTCCTACAGGTTATTTTTTGGGACTGTTGATAACAAGCAACCGCGCCCGCGCATTGCCTGCGACTTTTTCACTGATTTTCTGCCAACCCTCGGGCAGAGGCGCGAACTCATCAGGCTGGTCAGCGGTGCTGAACAGCCACACACGGCTCGTGCCGGGCGGCAGATCAGTGAGGTGATCGAGGTAGATCTTGTCGGCTGCTTCGTCTACCAACGTACCGAAACCGTAGGCATTCGGGCGGCTGGACGTGCCGTTGGCCAAGGGCGGGGTAAAGAGCCGCGGCTGGACGACGGTGCGATCGTAGTAGACGTAAGGCATATACCAGAGCAAATCGCTGATGACGACCTGATCACCTGGCTCGTAATGCTGATTGATGAATTCGACCGTCACGTTGAGCTGGTCATTCGGATCGACGGTTGCGTTGTTTTTCAGGCCTACCCCTTCAACGCCGACAAACAGCAGGAGTAATCCTAGGGCCAGCACTCGGAAGCCTTTTTTCAGGCCATCGACACTCAGCGCAATGATCAGTGGCAGGCCTAACGCGAAGGCTGTCACGTAGCGTTCGATGAATACCGGTGAAATGAACGACACCAGGAAAACCAGAACTAGCGGCACCACCGTGTAAATCGCCAGTAAGGCACTCCAGCGGTAGACGCTACGGTCACGCAGCACTGTCCACACGATGACGCCCAGCAACAGCACCGGCAGTGCGAAAAACACCAGCCTGGGCAGGAAGTCATCATCGCCCTGGATCATGAAAGTCCAGACCATGGACGGCAGGGAGCTGAGGGTGACCGGATCTTCCCAGCCCACATCGCCGCTGGCCTTGAGTTCCGGCATGTGCTGAACCAGGCTCAGCAGCTGCGGGACCCACGGCAGAAACAGCAGCACGATCGCCGCGTTGGTCAGCCACCAGCCCGGGCGGCTGATGTGCCGCATCGGGTTGCCCGGCTGCACACGCAGCACCAGCAGGTACAACCAGTGGGCAATCACGCACAGCGCTGTGAAATAGTGGGTGTAAAACGCCGCCGCCATCAACAGCGCATAGATCACCAGATACCGTGCGCGCTGGGGCTGTTTGATCCAATACACCAGCGCAATCGTCGCGCCAAGCAACAACACGCCCAGCAGCGAATACATCCGCACTTCCTGGCTGTAACGCACCGCCGAAGGGAATAGCGCCAACAGCAACCCCGCCAGCAACGCCACCCGCGGGTTGGCGATCAACCGTACCAGCCAGACACCCAGTGCCACCGTGGCGATACCCGGCAGGGCACTGAGGCCGCGAATCGAGAGCATGCCGTCGCCGAACAGTTCGATCCAGCCATGCAGCACCATGAAGTAGAGCGGTGGATGCACATCACGGGCCGCGTGAAACCAGATCCCGGCCAGATCGTACTGGCTCATCAGCAGGCTGGAGCCTTCATCGCCCCAAATCGCCGCCGCCGTCAGGTCGTAAAACCGCACAAACGTCGCCAGCGCCAGAATTGGCCAGATCCCATACTCGGTCAGCCACTGAAACAGACGCGCCGAGGCCGTCAGCCGAGTGCGCGCAGAGCGCTCATCAGGCTTGCCGGCAAGCTCTGTTTCTCTACGGTATTCCATCTATCCCCCTGGGTGATCGAAAGGCCCTATAAGGCTTGGACCTTGAACTGGGTGTGGATGCTGCCCCATTCCCTGCACGCACGCAATGTAGCGGCATTCGTCTTAGCGGCTACGCTGATCGGTGGTCGGCGGACATGCCAGGCCTCCTCCAAAAACACAGGGATAACAACCATGGAAGTGTTTACCGGAACCATCCAGACCTTCGCGTTCAACTATCCACCCAGCGGCTGGGCGTTGTGCAACGGGCAGACCCTGCAAGTCGGCCAGTTCGAGGCACTGTTCGCCTTGCTCGGGACCAATTACGGTGGCAACGGCATGACAAACTTCATGCTGCCGGACCTGCGCGGTCGCCTGCCTCTGTGTCAGGGGTTGGGCCTGAACCTCACTCCACGGGTGATCGGCACCGCCTCCGGCGCCGAACAAACCGCCGCCACCCTGAGCAACCTGCCCATCCACACGCCCACGGCGACCGCCGTCGGCACTCCTAACCTGACCGCCACCACCACCGTCAACCTGGCCAGTGTTGCTGCCACCCCCCTGAGCGTACCCTCAACGGCCAATGCCTTTATCGGTGCCTCCAGCGGCGGCCCGGGCACGGCCAATATTTACTCCACCGCACAGGGCACTGCGCCCGTGCCGCTGCAAGGTGTCAGCACCTCCGTTGGCGGCACCGTCAACGTCGCCGTCTCCGTAGCGCCCATCGGCGGTGGCGTACCCATGGACACGATGAACCCGTTCCTGGTGTTGAACTTCAGCATGTGCCTCAAAGGTCTTTTCCCGTCTCGCAACTGAACGTGTTGCCGGGGCCCAAGGCCCCCGGCTCTTTACTTTTCTGGAGCCAGACTATGCAGCAACAGGTCAACAGCAACCATTTCCGGCAGCTATTGAAAACACCCAGTACGCTGTACCTGGAGGATGGCAGTGAACTGCCCGTGACCATCGAATCGGTAGAGGACACGCCCAGGGCGCGCATGTCAGAGAGCAGCCGAATGCCTTTTGGCGTGACCTTGAGCAGCCCGCAGCCCACCTCGTTCGTCGATGGACTTTGTGCTATCGACTTGCCTGAGCTGGGCCGTGTCGAAGATATATTTGTATCGCGCACACCGACGGCGGGGCGCGATGCAAGCCGGGCGTATTTCTACATCACCTTCAACTGACCAGAATCTGCGGCTGGTCGGGATACCAGACCAGCCGCTCGGCCGCCGGATTCTGTTCTTCTACCTGAAAGCCCAACGCCAGGTAATGCTGGCGCGCATGGGGGTTGCTGGCCCAGACCACCGTGCTCACCGGGCAGCGGACCTGTTCGGCGGCTTTTTGCACACCTTGCAACACCGTGCGGCCATAGCCCTTGCCACGGGCCGCTGGAATGAACGCCAGGTACAGGACGCGAATTTCGTTGCTGCCAAACTCGGCGCTCAAGGCACCAATCGGGGTATCGAGCTTCTCGACCACATAGTGCATCGCGTTGGGGAAGCGTTCCCCAGTGCCCTGCTCCTGCACCTGAAACTGCTGGGCGATGACCTCCTCGACCAGCTCGCGCTCGCCGTCGATCCATTGCAGATCGGGGCGAGCCGCATGATAGAGGCTTTCCAGAAACGGCCCGTCAGTCGCCCGCGACGGGCGCACCACCAAACCGTCGGCGGCATTGGCATTGTTGTTCAGCATCACGATTCTCCCTGCGCTAAAAACCACTCTCCCTCACGCCCAACGCCGCCAATCGGCGCCAGGCGGTGCCCAGTAATGATTCACTGCGGCCCTGCAACACCACCACGCCACGCAATGGCTGCACCGGGGTGACAATGCCGTCGAGCACCTTGAGCCGCACCGCGTATTGCGCCTGTACAGGCTCGGCGCGCTGGCTCTGATCGCGGCGTACGGCGATCGGTCCGTGGTGGTCTGAGGTCAATGCTTCCTGTTCGACCACCGCCGCACCATTGATGTCGACTTCCGTCAGCTCGACCGCCACTGCCGGGTGCATCGGGTCCTCGGCGATAAACCGCCCCGTCGCACCCGGTGCAACCCGCCACAGTTCGGCTTCGGCCAGATAACCGCGCAATCGCGCGCCCTCTTCGACGACCCGAGCCAGGGTGTCTTTGGGCGACAACCAGCGGCCAACGGCCAGTTGCGGCAACAGGTCGCGCACCTGACCGGCCTGAGGCGCCCGCAGCAACAGGCGTTCGCGTTGCGCCGCCAAACCGCGATACTCGGCCACCGCCTCGGCCAACCGTTGTTCGACGATGCCCGCATCAGCGGCGGTTTCGCTGCGCCCGGCCTGACGGCGCATCTGCAATTGCTGGATTTCGATTTCCCGACGCACGATGGCCTGACGCGAGTCCAGGTCCGGCGACTCCAGCTCGATCAGCACATCGCCTTGAGCGACGACCTGCCCGTCACTGACATTCAGCTGCTTGACCCGTGCCGCCACCGGCGCATGCAAGGCACTGACGCGGCCAGCCTCGAGCATGCTCGGCAGTTCCACCGCGCTGTGCCACGGCAGCACCAGCACGACAATCAGCGCCAGTAACCCCAAACCACTGAGCAACGCCCGCGGCGCATGGGAATGTTCGCGGTGGCTCCACCATTCGCGCCATTCGCGCACAATCGGCAGGAAGATGAACCACACCAGCTCAACCATCATCAGGAAGATCCCCAACAACTTGAAGAACAGGTGATACACCGCCAGCGCAATCCCGAAAAACAGCACCGCGCGCCACAGCCACGAGCCGTATCCCCACCACAGCAAACGCCGCTGCATCGACGGCGACCAGGGCTCCGGCGCCGGTTCGCCATAGCCGAACAACGCCTCGCGCAATCGCCAGCGACACAAGGCAAATGCCCGGCCCTGCAGGTTGTCGACCTCCCAGAAGTCACTGAGCAAAAAATAACCATCGAAGCGCATGAACGGGTTCAGGTTGACCGCAAGCGTAGTGAGCCAGGTCGCGCTGGCGAGCATGAACGCCGCCGTACGCACCGGTCCGTCCGGCAACAGTGACCAGGCGAGTAAGGCAATACACGCCAGCAGCAACTCGGCGAGCACCCCGCCGGCACCGATCAGCAAGCGCGCGCGACGATCATTAACCCGCCAGGCGTCGCTGACGTCGGTGTAAAACATCGGCAGCAACACCATGAAGGCCACGCCCATGCTCTGCACCCGGCAGCCGGCGCGCTTGGCCATGAAGGCATGGCCGAACTCGTGGCAGAGCTTGGCGAAGAACAGCGCCACCCCAAACGCCAACGCGCCGCCAAGGCTGAACAAGTGCGGGAACGTCGCGATAAACCGCTGCCAGTCCCGCGACACCAGAAACACACCCAGGCCCAGAGTCAGCGGCAAACCATAGCGCAGCGCACCGGGGCCAAAACGCGCGAGCCATGGCCATGCGCGATTGAGGAAAGCGTCCGGGCGCCACAGCGGAATCCGGAAGAACAGATATTGGTGCAGCAAGATTTGCCACACACTTTGACGCTGTGCGGCTGCCTTGATGCCATAACTGGCGCGTTGTTGCGGGTCGAGGGCGGAGATCAGGTCGTGGGCGCGCAAAAAACTCAGCAGTTGCTCAAGCTCCGTGACGTCCAGCGGCAAGCCCGGTTCACGATTGGCGGCGCGCAGCACTTGCTCGGGATCGCCCAAAGACCAATGACGCAGCAAACGCATGGCCGCGGCACCGAGTTTGAAGTAGCGCCCGCGCAGCGGGTCGGCCAAGGTCCAGCGCGGCGATCCGTCCAGCGCCGGAGCGGCCATCTGCAACTGTAAATCGGCACGCAGGCTGGGCAATGTCATCTAGAGGCCTACGCTTTGACGCAAACCGGCCAGCGGCTTGCGCAACAGGTACAGCGCCAATGGCGCGCGATCTCCGAAGATTTTCGCCGTGCCGCGCAAGCCGATACGCGGCGGCGCTGCCTCGAAACTGGCGTCGAGCCGATACGCCAACTGGCCGCCGGCAGTCGGTTGCGCTTCGTAGGCCGAGCGTTCGAGTCTGGCCTGATGGCGTTGCAGTGGGTCGCTGTCGAGAAACAGCGCAACTTGCGCGCCCGGTTCCAGAGCAATGGCATCGCCGACGGCCAGTTCGATGCGCAATTGCGCCTGGTTCGGGTCAGCGATTTCCATCAGCCGTTCGCCGGTCTGCACCGGTTTTCCGGTCCAGCGTTCGGCGTCGGCGAACACTGCAATGCCGTCGCGCTCGGCACGCACTTCGCTGCGTTTGAGCAGTTCGCGGGCGTAATCACGCTCGGCGCGTTTCTGCTCGACCCGTGCGGCCAACAAATCAATTTTCGAACTCGACTCGGCGTCGGCAAAAGCTCGCTGGGCGTTGGCCTTGAGCTCAGCTTGCGCCACGCCCAAGGCACGATCGGCGACATCGGCCTGGGCTTTGAGCGTGGTACCTTCGAAACGCAGCAACAGGTCGCCGGTCTTCACGCTCTGGTTGGGTTTGACCAAAAACTCGGCGATCACCCCGTCCAGCGGCGCCGTCACCACCCGACCGCCAAGTGGCACGACCTCAGCCGGCGCCAGCACCGACTGGCGCACCGGGATCAACAAGCCCAGCACCAGCAGCGCCACTAGAGCGACCTGGCGTTTGCGAGTCCAGCGCAAGCGCCACGGTTGACGAGGCTGTAGCGCCAGCCAGGCGTGGCTGAAGGTGTCGCCCAATTGCGACAACAGCACTTGCTCAGACGGGTTCCAAGAAACATCGCGAGCCAGCCACAAACCGCCGAACACCTGGCCCTGACGATCAATCAACGGCAGCCAGAACACCTGCGCTGCCGAAAGACTTTGCCAGTCGGCCTGAATCGATCCGCTCAACGATGTGGCCGGTATGACCCGCGCCTGTTTCACCAGGTCGAGCTTGAACAACTGCGCCACCGCTTGCTCGACGAACGCCACAAACGGTGCATTCGGCTCCACGGCACTGACACCGGTGATCGCCCGGACCTTGCCGGCGATCAACAGCGCCGCATGGCGAAAGCCGAACAAGGATTGGCCGTCATTGACCAGGCTGTAGGCCAGTTGTTCGGTATTGCGAGCGGCGCGAGTCTGGCGCTCCAGCTCCAGAAAACGCGCGAAGACCTGTTCGGCGCCGCCGGCGACGGGCGCGTTCACTTGAACTCCGCGAAGCGCGCCGTGCCGCTCATCCCAGCCAGCAAACCGCTGGCGTTGGGCAGCGTTGCGACCAACAGCAGGGTCTGACTGCCTTCATCGATCCGCGCACCGAGACGCTTGACCGTGGCATCGAGTGGCTGGCCGGTTTCATCGGGAATGAAGCTGAAAGTCTGCCCGGGCTTGAGTTTGCCCATCCAGCGCGAGGGCACCAGCAGGTGGATTTCAAGGCTGCGGTTGTCGACGATGTCCAGTAGCGGCGCACCGGCGGCAACGCTTTCATAGCGCTGAACCTTGCGTTCGACGACCTGGCCGTCAAACGGTGCGACCACGTTGCAGCGTTTGACCTGAACCTGATAAACCTGAGATTGCGCCTGGGTTTCGCTGAGTTTGGCTTCGGCTCGCGCCACTTCAAAGCGCCCGACCGAGTTCAACGCCGCGAGCTGTTTGTTGTGGGCCAACTCCTCGCCGGCACCACGGTTGGCGGCCTGCGAAGCATTGAGCTGAGCTTGATAGGCCGAGCAATCGAAACGCGCCAGAGTGTCGCCCTTTTTGAAGGATTCACCTTCGCTGAACGGCAACTCGACAATCCGTCCGGACAATTCACTGGCAAGTACTGCTTGATCGCGAGCGCGCAACACACCGCGTGCTTCACTACTGGTTGCGGCATGACTGCCTGTGGTACTGCTTTCCAGCAGCGGATCGCCTGGCACGGGCGTTTGCGCCTGTGCCACGCCTGCCAGCCCGATCAAACCTAAAGCCAAACCACGAAAGCGCTGCATAGCCGTGTCTCCCTGACAGATGAGCGGAGTCTAAGACAGCTTCGACAAGCGTCAAGCAATTAGCCATCACTGCCCGAAATTGCGGCTCGGCATTGCTAAATTGAGATCAGCGCGCGGTATGATCGCGGCCTCGATTTCAGCGTTTGCGGATTAAGGACAATTCATGCGTATCGGTCTTCTGTCGCCCCTCGTTCTGGCACTTGCCACAACCTGTGCACTCCCGGCCCACGCCAGCTACGATCAGGACGCTTGCACGCCTGAACTGTCGCTCAGCGGTGACGGCCACTGCAATAATGTGCCGTTCCTCAACCCCGGCAACGACAGTCGCGCCAATTTGCGCTTGTTGCTCTCGGATCAGGGCGCACTGCCGCTGAACCCGGCACCGCTGAGTGATTTCGAGCGTGAAGCCGGCTACGGCCCGGTGCCGTTCGACCTTGCACGTCTCGACTCACCGCCAGCGCCTGCACCGACGCCACCCCCTGAAACGACCCCGGTTTCAGTACTCGATGAGCCACTGCGCCAACTCGGCATCAGCCGTGAAGCCTCGACCATTGCCGGTGATCAGTTCATCGAAGGCGAAGGCAGCCGCTGCCGCAGCAACAGTACAGAAAGCGCCGCAGCGTTCCTTTCGCAACTGCTGAAAACCACTCAGTTGCCTGCCGAAGAACGCCAAAGCCTGGCGCAAAGCCGCCTGCAGATGCTTGCCGCGTGCAGTTGGGAAACCGATCAGCTGAACAGCCTGCTACCCGCTTCAATCACCTCGGAACCGGGCAAGTCCTTCCTCACGTACCTGCGCGGTGCGGCGCAGTTCTATGGCGGCCAGTTCGCCGAGGCAACACAAACCTTCGCCAGCCTGAACCACAGCGATCAACCTTGGCTCAAGGAAACTGCGCTGTACATGGCGGCACGCATTGCGCTCAACGCGGCCCAGCAAAACGCCTTCGACGAGATGGGGCTGCCGACGCTCGAGCATGTGGATAACACCCACCTGCAGTTGGCCGAAACCGGTTTCGAGACTTATCTGAAAACTTATCCACAGGGCGATTACAGCGCTTCGGCCAAAGGTCTGATCCGTCGGGTGCACTGGCTGGCCGGCGAGGATCAGAAACTCGCCGACGACTACGCCTGGCAACTCACCCAGGCCAGCGACGCCCAGCGCAACAAAACCCTGCCGGAACTGGTGGAAGAGGTCGACAGCAAACTGCTGACCCAACCGGACAACGGCATTCAGACGCCACTGCTGCTGGCGGTCAAAGACTTGCTGAGCATTGGCACTTACCAGACGCCTTTCAACCTCAAGGCGCTGCAAGCGCAAAAAGCCCTGTTCGTCCAACAACCGGCGCTCTACGACTACTTGCAAGCCACGGTGCTGCTGTACCTCGAGAAAAATCCCGAGCAGGCGCTGAAAGTCCTCCCGAGCAGCGTCCCGGACAAGCTCGACTACCTTGCCTTCAGCCAGCAGGTGCTGCGCGGCATCGCCCTGCATGAACAGCAGAAATGGCCGGAAGCTGAAGCCCTGTGGCTGGAGTTGCTGGCCAAGGTCAAACAACCGTTGCAGCGTGAACAGGTCGAACTGGCGCTGGCTTTCAACTACGAACTCAGCCAGCGACTCGGCAAAGTGTTCGCCGCCGACTCACCGATCAAGACACCCGCCGTGCGTTATCGCCTGCAACGGCTGGTAGCCGACGCCCCACTGCTGCGTCAGCAAATCAGCCAGGGCGCGGACGCCACCGAGCGCAACAGCGCGCTGTTCGTGTTGCTCTACAAAGAGTTGCTGCGCAGCCAGTACGCCGAGTTTGCCGAAGACTTCAAACAGCTACCGGCCGAGCCGTCATCGGACAAACTCGGCGTGAGCATTGGCTATTTCTACAGCACCGGTCAGCCGCTGACGATGTTCCGCTGGCAGGGTGACAAGGCTGAATCCGGTTACCGTTGCCCGAGCATCGCCGAGATTGCCGCAACCCTTCAGGCGGACGGCAAGAACCCCAAAGGCCTGAACTGCCTGGGCGAGTTCATCCTGCGCAATGACCTTGATAGTGCACCGCTGGAAACCAAACCCAATAAATCCGAACTCGGCGCCACGGCGTCACCGTTCAAAGGCGAGATTTACTCCCGACACGACGGTTATCGCCAGGTCATCGACAACGCCAAAGCGCCGAAGGAAGATCGCGCTTACGCACTGTTCCGCGCTATCAACTGCTATGCGCCCTCGGGCAATAACAGCTGCGGCGGCAAAGACGTCGAGCCCGCTGTACGCAAGGCCTGGTTCCGCCAGTTGAAAAGCGGTTTTGCCGACACCCAGTGGGGCAAGTCGCTGCAGTACTACTGGTAATCCATGAGGGATTTTCTGCAAGGCCTGGCGCTGCTCGCACTGCTGGTCAGCGCCCCGGCCTTTGCGGTGGTCGACGCCCGCGAGTACAACGCCTTTTGGCTGTGGAGCGGAGTCAACACGCAACCGGTGCTGGCCCAGGCGAAAACCTTGTACGTGCTGCAAGGACAGATCAGCGAATCACGCCGCACGCCACAGCGTGGTGTGCGCTTCATCGCCCAAGGCATCGCCATCCCGCGCCTGACTCAGGGCGAAGTCTGGGTGACCTACCGCGCCCACACCCTGCGCTGGCCGGAACCGGTCTATCAGCAATTGCTGGGGCAAGTGCAGCGCTGGCAACAGGCGGGCAACCCGGTGGTCGGTATCCAGATCGACTTCGACGCCCGCACCCGCTACCTCGACGAATACGTCAGCTTCCTCAAAGACCTGCGCCAACGCCTGCCCGCCCACTATCGCCTGAGCATCACCGGCCTGATGGACTGGAGCAGCCACGCCGATCCGCAGGTGATCGGCCAGCTCAAAGGCGTGGTCGACGAAGTGGTGGTGCAAACCTACCAGGGCCGCCACAGCATCCCCAACTACGCCACCTACCTGCCAAGGCTCAATAGACTCGGCTTGCCGTTCAAGGTCGGGCTGATTCAGGGTGGGGATTGGGAGGAGCCGGGGTATTTGAAGGACAGTGAGTGGTTTCGTGGGTATGTGGTGTTTTTGCAGAATCGGTAGCCTAGCGCTGCATCCCCCAACGCTTCACCGTCACTCGCTCCAGAGTGTCGAATACCAGGTTCTCCACCAGTAGTCCGATGAGGATCACCACCGCCAGCCCGGCGAACACCTTGTCGGTGTACAACTCGTTGCGGTTCTGGAAGATGTACCAGCCCAGACCACCCTTGCCACTGGTGGCGCCGAACACCAGTTCGGCGGCGATCAGTGTGCGCCAGGCAAAAGCCCAACCGATTTTCAGCCCGGCGAGGATCGACGGCAACGCGGCGGGAATCAGGATGAACAGCACAAACCGGATGCCCTTCAGGCCATAGTTCCGGCCGGCCATACGCAAGGTTTCCGAGACGCCGAGAAACCCGGCGTAGGTGTTCAAGGCCAGAGCCCAGAGCACCGAATGCACCAGTACGAAAATCAGACTGTTCTGACCCAACCCGAACCACAGCAGTGCCAACGGCAACAAGGCAATCGCCGGCAATGGGTTGAACATTGAGGTCAGGGTGCTCAACAGGTCGCGACCGAACTGGATCGACACCGCCAGCGTGGTCAAGGCAAACGCCAGGACGATGCCAATCAGATACCCCTTGAGCAGCACCACCAGCGAAATCCCGACCTTGCCCAATAACTCTCCACTGAGCAGTCCGTCGTACAGCGCATGGCTGGTTTGCAGGAAGCTCGGCAGCAACAGGTCATTGTTTTGATAGCGGGCAACAGCTTCCCACAGCACCGCCAACAAAATCAGGATCAGGCTTTTACGCAACCAACCCTGCTGCCAAAGACGCTGGCCAAGGGGCAATTCGCGCTCCAGCGCAACGCTCGACAGCGGCTGCAACTCAACCTCATACTCTTTTCGCGCAGGTGATGAATGGCTCATCGGGCACTCCTCCAGCCGCTCAATAAGCGATGCGGATATCGTTGAAATCCAGTTCGAGTTCGTTCTCGGCAGACTGGCCTTCATCGAACAACAGCCGATGAATGCGCCGTGCCGACTGCTGAAACGCTACGCCGCCAAGGCTGTGCAAATCGTATTGATGGCTGTGGATTTCCGCCCGCACCCGGCCCGGATGGGGCGACAGCAACAGGATCCGGTTACCCACCACCAGCGCCTCTTCGATGGAGTGGGTGACGAACAACAGGGTGAAACGCACCTCCTCCCAGAGCAGCAATAATTCCTCCTGCATCTTGCGCCGGGTCAGCGCGTCGAGCGCCGCGAATGGTTCATCCATCAGCAGGATTTTCGGCTGCATGGCCAAGGCCCGGGCAATCGCCACCCGCGCCTTCATGCCACCGGACAAGGTGTGTGGATAGGCATCGGCAAACGCCGCCAGTCCGACCTTGTCGAGGTAGTGCAACGCCCGCTCTTCAGCCTCGCGACGCTTGAGGGTTTTCGACGCCAGCAGCGGGAACATCACGTTCTGTTTGACGGTTTTCCACGGCGGCAGCTGATCGAATTCCTGGAACACCACAATCCGGTCAGGCCCCGGCGCACTGACGACCTGCCCTTGCAGGCGGATCTGCCCTTCACAGGGCGCAATGAACCCCGCAACGGCCTTGAGCAAGGTCGACTTGCCGCAGCCGGACGGGCCAAGTAGCACAAAACGATCGGCTGGATCGATCTCGAAACTGATCTGATGCGTCGCTCGCACCACGCGTTGCGGCGTGCGGTATTCAAGGCTGACCTGATCGACCGCCAGCAACGCCTGCGTGCTGGCGATCGGGGTGCTGGCCGTGTGGCCTTGCAAGGGGGCGTTCATGGCGATCAGCTCCCTTGCAGCGGCTTGGCGTCCTGGAAGAAGTAATCCTTCCACGAGTCCGGCTTGTTCTTGATCGCGCCGACGCGGTAGAGGAATTCGGCCAACGGGTACGTATTTTTCGGCGTGACGCTGAATTCGAACTGCGGGTTGTCGATGATTTTCAGCAACGCGGCACGGTCGATTTTTGCCTTGGTCACACGCAGGTACGTATCAGCCGCCGCGCCCTTGTCGTTCTGGGCGAATTCAGCAGCTTCGGTCAGGGCCTCAATGAAGGCCTTGTAGGTTTTCGGGTTCTCGTTGCGGAATTTCTCGGTGGCGAACAGCACGGTCGGCGAGTTCGGGCCCAGCAGGTCATAGGTGTTGAGCACCACATGGACGTTGGGGTTTTCCAGCGCCTGATCCTGGAACGGCGGGTTGGAGAAGTGCCCGGTCAGTTCGGTGCCACCGGCGATCAATGCAGCCGTGGCGTCCGGGTGAGGGACGGCGATGGTGTACTTGTCGAGGCGATTGAATTCCTTGTCACCCCACTGCTTGGCAGCCGCGTATTGGAGGAACCGCGACTGCACGGAGACCCCAACCGCCGGCACCGCAATACGATCCGTCTCGGTGAAATCGGCGATGGTTTTGACCTTCGGATTGTTGCTCACCAGGTAGTACGGGAAGTTGCCCAGCGAGGCCACGGCTTTGACGTTTTGCTTGCCGTGAGTGCGGTCCCAGATGGTCAGCAACGGGCCCACGCCAGCACCGGCAATGTCGATGGAACCCGAGAGCAACGCGTCGTTGACCGCCGCACCGCCAGAGAGCTGAGTCCAGTCGACCTTGATGTCGATGCCCTCTTCCTTGCCGTGCTTCTCGATCAGGTTTTGGTCACGGACCACGTTGAGCAACAGGTAAACGATGCCGAACTGCTCGGCGATGCGGATTTCACCTTCGGCGTGCGCCACAGTCGGCGCCGCCAGACTCCCGGCGAGCAGGCTAAAACCCAGACCGATGGCGGCAGCCAGTGGCGCGAATGGAATACGTTTGGACATGGCAGGTATCTCCGAAATGCAGCCGATCAGAAAGGCGCGTCGCCCTGGATGGTGGTGCGGTAGAGCTTGCGGCGCAGATGGCTCGGGCAACCGGCGGCCAGGTGAATCAGCGAGCGGTTGTCCCAGAACACCAGGTCGTGGGGCTGCCATTGATGGCGGTAGATGTTTTGCGGCAACACGCTGTGGGCGTAGAGCTCGGCCAGCAGTTGCCGGCTTTCGTCTTCCGGCAAACCAATGATGCGGGTGGTGAAACCCTCGCTGACGAACAGTGCCTTGCGGCCGTTTTCCGGGTGAGTGCGAACCACTGGATGCACCACTTCGTTGACCTGAGCGAGCTGCTCCGGGGTCAAGGTCGGGCGCCAGTTGCCTTCGAATTTGCTCTCGCTGTAGCGTGCGGTATAGGAGTGCGCGGCAGAGCGTCCTGCGACCGCTTTGCGCAACGCTTCAGGCAGGTTGTCCCAGGCTTTGTGCAGGTCGGCAAACAACGTGTCACCGCCTTCGGACGGCAACTCCTGGGCGTGGAGCATCGAGCCCAGGCTCGGCAGTTCTTTATAGGACAGGTCGGAGTGCCAGAACTTGCCAGCGTCACCGAGGCCGATGGCCTGGCCGTTTTCGATGATGTTGGAAACGATGAGGATTTCCGGGTGATGGGTCAGCAGAAATTGCTTGAGCACGTGAATCTGCAACACACCAAAACGGCGGCTGAAAGCGATCTGTTGTTCAGGGCTGATGCGCTGGTCGCGAAACACCACTACGTGGTGATCCAGGTGTGCGCGATGGATGCGCGCGAAGTCCTGGTCGTTGACCGGCAAGGCCAGGTTCAGGCCAATGATTTCAGCGCCAACAGCACCGCTGAACGGGCGGATCTCGAAGGATTGCGGCGCGAGAGTCGCGGCGCTTGGCAAAGCGGACAGTACAGGCATACATCACTCCCACGCAGAGCACGCTCAATGGCGTGCGCGTCGATCAGAAACTCACGGAGGTCCCGTGTGGGTTCATTTCGTGCGGCACGCCGATTGGTCGGTGGGTACGCAGGGGTCTGACTTTATAGGTATAAGAACTAGAATTTAAATACCGTTAGTGAATAACGATATGGCTTTTGAAATGCCGCGCCGCTGAGGCCGTCATCGCGAGCAAGCTCGCGATGAGGCCATCTGTTCCACCCGAAAACTAACGCTCGTGCAACGCCTCTGCCCGCGCCTTGATGATCGGCTTGAGCAGGTAGCTGAGGATGGTTTTCTTACCGGTAATAATGTCCACCGAAGCCACCATGCCCGGAATGATCAACAAGGGCTTTTCATCAGTGCCCAAGTGGCTGCGGTCGGTGCGAAGCTTGATCACGTAGTAGGTGGTTTTCTTGTCTTCGTCGGTGATGGTGTCGGCGCCGATCTGTTCCAGCTTGGCTTTCAGCCCGCCATAGATGGTGTAGTCATAGGCCGTGAACTTGACGATGGCTTCCTGACCCGGATGCAAAAACGCGATGTCTTGCGGACGGATCTTCGCTTCCACCAACAAGGTGTCGTCCAGCGGGACGATTTCGACCATGTCACTGCCGGGCTGGATCACGCCACCGATGGTGTTGACCAGCAGCTGCTTGACGATACCGCGTACCGGCGAGGTTACCAGGGTCCGACTGACGCGGTCTTCCAGCGCCTTGCCGGTCGCCTTGGCCTTGTTCAAGTCCGTGCGAGCCTCGTTGAGCTGAGTCAGCGCCTCACTGCGGAACTTGCCACGGGTCTCGTCGATCTTGCGCTGCACTTCCTTGATCGCCGACTCGGCACGCGGGATCGCCAGCGTGGTGGCATCCAGTTGGCCGCGGGTTTCGACTTCGGCGCGCTTGAGTCGCAGCACTTCCACCGGCGACACCGCGCCCTGAGCCACCAGCGGCTCCGACATGTTGATTTCCTGACGTTGCAACGCCAGACCGCTGCGGTACTGCGCCTGTTTGGAAGTGAATTCGCGCAGCTCTTGCTGACGTTGAATCAACTGCTCCTGCAACCCGCCAATCTCGTCATGCAATTGCTGGCGACGGCTTTCATACAGCGACTTCTCGCTGGCGGCCTGTACCGGCACGGCTTTCATCACGTCGTCAGGGAACGCCAGCGGGCGGTCGTCGACTTCCGCGCTCAAACGCTCCACGCGCAGCAACATGGACAGACGGTCGGCTTCGGTTTCGCCAACGTTGGACACAAAACGCGTGTCATCCAGACGAATCAACGGCGCGCCGGCTTCGACGATCTGCCCTTCGCGAACGAAGAGTTCAGCGACGATACCGCCCTCCAGGTTCTGGATTTTCTGAAGCTTGGACGACGGAATCGCCTTGCCATCGCCCTTGGTGACCTCATCGATCACCGCAAAGTTGGCCCAAAGCAGCAGGAACAGAAAGAAGCCGATGATGGCCCAGATAGTCAATCGAACCACCCGCGGGGCGTCTTCGATCAACGCCTTGTTGACCTCGGGCAACGGCTGACCACTCAGCGAATCAGAGCCTTTGAAATAACGACGGATCGAGTCACGCATACCGGACTTAAGCAACACTGATCTGCCCCTTCTTCAACGCTTCCATCACCACGGCTTTTGGACCATCGGCCAGAATTTGCCCGCGATCGATCACCAGCAACCGATCGACCAGCGACAGCAACGAGGCCCGGTGTGTCACCAGCACCACGGTCTTGCTCTCTACGACGGCTTGCAGGCGTTGTTTCAAGCGTTCTTCACCGGTGTTATCCATGGCGCTGGTCGGTTCGTCGAGCAGCAGAATCGGTGGATTGAGCAGCAGGGCACGGGCCAGAGCGACGTTCTGACGCTGACCGCCGGAGAGGTTTTGCCCACGCTCGCCGACTTGCAACTCGTACCCTTGCGGGTGCAAACGGGCGAACTCGTGCACGCCGGCCAGTTCAGCAGCCTGCAGAACAAGCTCGTCTTCCATGTAGCGGGCGCCGGACACCAGGTTGTCGCGCAAAGTGCCGGCGAGCAACTGGATGTCCTGCGGCACGTAGCCAATGTTGTGGCGCAGTTCACTGACGTCGATCTGGCGAATATCCACGCCATCCACCAGCAACGCACCGTTGTCCGGCTGATAGAGGCCGACCAGCAATTTGGCCAGCGAGCTCTTGCCCGAGCCGCTGCGACCGATGATGCCGATCTTTTCACCCGGCTTGATGATCAGGTTGATGTTCTTCAGCGCCGGGTTCTGTTGACCCGGGTAGGTGAAGCTCAATTGACGGCACTCGATGCCACCCTGCAGGACTTTACGGCTCAGCGGGCGCTCTTCGAAGTTGCGCTCTTGCGGCAACTCCATCATCTGGTCAACCGAGGTCATGGTGACCCGCGCCTGCTGATAACGAGTCAGCAGACCGGACAACGAAGCCAGCGGGCTGAGGGCCCGACCGCTGAGCATGTAACAGGCGATCAGACCGCCCATGCTGAGGTTGCCGGCAATGATCTGGTAGACGCCGAAGACGATCATGATCACTCCGGCCAATTGCTGGATCAGCAGGGTGATGTTCATCGCCAGACCGGAGAGCATTTTCACCCGCAGCTCGAGGCGGCTGAGCGTGCCGATGGTCTGCTCCCATTGATACTGACGCTCGCTTTCGGCGTTGTTGACCTTGACCGCATCAAGCCCGGCGAGGGTCTCGATCAAGCTCGACTGGCGCTCGGCGGCCAACGCCATGGTGCGCTCCATGGTCGCCACCAGCGGCTTCTGCAAGGCATAGCCGATCAGTAGGGCAAGCGGGAACGCCAGCACCGGAATCCACACCAGATGCCCGCCCAGCAGAGCGATCACCAGAAAAATCAGCAAGGTGAACGGCAGGTCGATCAAACTGGTCAGGGTCAGCGAGGCAAGGAAATCGCGCAGGCTCTGGAACTCATGGATGTTCTGGGCAAAGCTGCCGACCCGCGCCGGGCGGTACTTCATGGCCATGCCGACGATCCGCTCGAACAGCGTCGCGGAGATGATCAGGTCGGTTTTCTTGCCGGCCAGGTCCAGGCACAGACTGCGCAGACTTTTAAGGATCAGGTCGAACAGGTAAGCCCCGGTAATGCCGATGGCCAGCACCCACAAGGTCGATTCGGCCTGGTTTGGCACCACGCGGTCATAGACGTTCATCACGAACAGCGGTGCGGCCATGGCGATGATGTTGATCAGGAAACTGGCAGCGATGGCGTCGGCATACAGCCAGCGCGAACGCTTGAGGGTGTCGCGGAACCAGGAGCGCGCACGCGGGATCAGCGTGCCATGGTTCACATCGAATTTATGTTGAGGTTGGGCGAAAAATGCTTGCCCGGTGTAATCGTCGTCCAGCAGCTCACGGCTGACATGAACTTCGCCACCATCACTTTCGCTGAGCAGCAGACGCGCCTGGTCGTCGCCGAGCCAGCCCAGCAGCACGGCACTGCGGCCGTCCTTAAGCAGCAGCAGCGCCGGCATGGCGATGGCCGGAATTTGCGCAAGCTTACGCTGCAGCACCCGCCCTTGCAGACCGGCACGGGCCGCTGCACGAGGGAGCAGCTCGACGCTGAGACGCTGCTTGGGCAATGGCAGACCGGTGGTCAGCATCGCCGCGCTCGCAGGTTTCTGGTGCAGAGTGCAGAGGGCTAGCAGGCCGTCGAGCAACGGATCGTCGTGCAACGCGCGTGGATCATGACGGAGATGAACTCGACTGGCTTCTGATTCCACGCTCGACACTCTTGGCTAACGACTAAAAAGGATCTGCTCAATTCATGCCGGGGAGTTGGACTTTGGGCTTCACATCGTTCGACACGACGGAGGCCAATGGTGCGACCACTCCCTGGCTCTTGAGCAACTCGCCCATGGTCGCCTTGATTCGATATTGAGTAAATAACTGAATGTTCTTGATTTCCGCCAGACGACGGGAAGCCGTAAACAGTTCGTTCTCGCTGTCGAGCAAGTCGAGCAAGGTGCGTTGGCCCAAGCTGAACTGCTGCTGATACGCGGTGCGCACGGCACTGCTGCGATCGACATATTGCTGAGCGATCGGCACTTGGGCGTTGGCGTTGTTCAGGGCATTCCAGGCCAGGCCCAACTCTTCGTTCAACACGCGCAAGGCGTTGTTGCGGATATCCAGCGCCTGGTTTGACAGATAAGACTTGGATTCCAGATCAGCTTTGTTGCTGCCGCCGGAATACAGGTTGAAGCGCATGCGCAGCATGGCCTGCCATTCATTGTTATGGCCGGCCATACCATCCAGATTATTGTCGGCGGTGCGGCCCAGTTCGGCATCGAAACGAGGGTAGAACGTCGACTTGGCGGCATCGTACTGCTTCTCGGCCGCGGCAATATCGGACTCTGCGGAACGCAGTACCGGGCTGTTTTCGAGCATTTGCTGGCGGGCTTCATTCAGGTTCGCCGGCAGCAGCGCAAGGAAAGGGGCCGGACGCTCCAGTTGATCCGGCATCTGCCCCACTGCGCTAAGGAAGTTCGTCTCGGCATCTGCAAGGTTGGTCTGCTCGGTGATCAGATTGTTGCGGGCCTGGGCCATACGCGCTTCGGCCTGATCGAGGTCAGCACCGCTGCCCACGCCACGCGAGGTGCGCAGTTTGATCTGGTCAAAGATCCGTTCGTGGCTCTTCAGGTTATCTTCGGCCAGGCGCACGAATTCGCGGCGGGTCAGCACGTCGAGGTAAACTTGGGCCACGGTCAGCGCAGTGCGCTCGGAAGTCCCCAACAATGAGTAGGCGCGGGAGTTGACGGTGGCTTGTTGACGCCCGACTTCGCTGGATGTCGCAAAACCGTCAAAAACCATTTGCTGCAAGCGCAGGCTCGACTCGCCGCGGTTCAAGGTTTCCCAATGATTGTTGCCGGCGCCAGCACGAGTCGTCGGGTTGTCAGTGCCTTCACGACCATACCCCCCGAGCAGATCGACCTTTGGCAAGTACCCGCCTTGGGCGGCTCTTAGCTGATAGTCCGCGGAAAGGCGACTGTTCACGCCAGCCTGGATTTCCGGGTGGACATCCAGCGCTTGTTGCATGGCTTGAGGCAGGGTTTGGGCTTGTACAAAACTGGCGGCAAGGACAAAGGGTAGAGCCTTGAAGAGGTGCGAACGCATATAAGAATTTCCCAGGACTTCTTGTCTCGAATCACAGCAGATCGTTGTGCTGCGACGGAAAATGGCAACCGGAATGACCGCATGTCAGAACGTTAAAAATCAGAATTGGGTCACACACTGGAGGACGGGGGCGCCACATAAATATCAATGTGACATTACTGGGACGATTGTTTAGGATGGCACCCAGAAGGTCAATAGTTTGGCACAAAGTTTATAGCGAAAAGATGCAGCCAAATTATTGACATGAATAGCGTCAAGTTAATGCGTCACCCACTTTTAAAGTACGTCCAGACTGAATCGGCAATCGGCCCTTTCAGGTCTATGGAAGCCTACTGAACGGAACATCTGGAGAGTCTTCAATGAGCAGTGTTGTTGCCATTGTCAAAAGCATTGTTGGTCAAGTTTTCGCGGTGTCCCCGGAGGGCATCAGACGCGTGCTGATTGAAGGTGACCGACTGTTCACAGGCGACCAGCTCGATACCGGACCGGCGGGCGCTGTGACGCTTGAACTGGCCGACGGCCGCACGCTGGACCTGGGCCGCGATACCCAGTGGAGCGGCAGCGCTCCGGACTCCAGCACTGACCTGGCGCAAGCCACCGCGCAAGCCGCGCCGTCGGTAGCAGAGCTGCAACAAGCCATCCTTGCGGGCGCCGACCCGACCACAGATATCGAAGCCGCCGCCGCGGGCCCGACCGTAACAGGCTCGGGGGGCGCGGCTGGTGGTGGCCACAGCTTCGTGGCACTGGATGCAACAGCTGCCCGCGTAGCCCCGACCATTGGTTTCCCGACTGCGGGTATTGGCGCGGGCACTTCCGCCGCCGACATCACCACTGGCGCCCAGAACACCAATAACGGCAACAACGTACTGGTTGGCTCGACCCTGACCCTCAGCGCTACATCGACCATCACCGAAGCCGGTGGCGTGCTGGTTTACACCGCGAACGTCACGCGGGCGCCGCTGACGGACCTGAGCATCACCCTGTCCAATGGCTCGGTCATCGTCATCCCGGCCGGCCAGGTCAGTGGCAGCGTCAATGTTCCGCTGGCACCGAATGACAGTGTCTACAACGACCCGCATCAGATTACCGTCAACGTCACCGGGACCACAGGTGGCGGCGGCCTGGTGCTGACCGTCGACCCGACACCGGCCGTCACACAGGTCACTGACACGATTGATACCACCACCGTCACCCTGACGGCTGGCTCGACTGTCACCGAAGGCGGTCAGATCACCTACACCGCGACCTTGACCAACCCGGCGCAAACAACGGTTACCGTGACCCTGTCCAACGGTTCGACCATCACCATCGAAGCCGGAAAAACCACTGGCACGGTAAGCATCGATACTCCGGCGAATGATGTTTACAAAAACGGCAGCACCGTCAGCACTACTATTACCGGGGCTACTGGTGGCAATTTCGAGCAGTTGACCCCGAGCACCACCCCGGCGGTCACCACGATTACCGACTCGATCGATAACACCGGGCTGAGCCTGACGGCGACTGGCTCAGTGGTTGAAGGCGGGCAGATCACCTACACCGCGACGCTGAGCAATCCGGCCGGCACCGCCATGACCGTCACGCTGTCGAACGGCGCGGTGATCAACATCGAGGCTGGCAAAACCACCGGTTCCGTGGTGGTCGACACCCCGGCCAACGACGTCTACAAAAATGGCAGCACCGTCAGCACCACCATCGACAGCGCCACGGGCGGCAACTTCGAGCAACTGACCCCGAGCACCACTCCGGCGGTGACC
>NZ_JBXALR010000016.1:0-24841 GCF_058799675.1 Pseudomonas sp. GW822-FHT06B12 | reverse complement strand
CACCATCACCGATTCGATCGACAACACCGGGCTGAGCCTGACGGCTAACGGTTCGGTAGTTGAAGGCGGCCAGATCACCTACACCGCGACGCTGACCAATCCGGCCGGCACGCCGATGACCGTCACGCTGAGCAATGGCGCGGTCATCAACATCGAAGCCGGCAAGACCAGCGGTTTCGTAGTG
Organism: Pseudomonas sp. GW822-FHT06B12; assembly: GCF_058799675.1. NCBI lineage: Bacteria > Pseudomonadati > Pseudomonadota > Gammaproteobacteria > Pseudomonadales > Pseudomonadaceae > Pseudomonas > Pseudomonas sp. GW822-FHT06B12. Next base: position 24,657 of record NZ_JBXALR010000016.1, on the reverse strand, counting down.
GTCGACACTCCGGCGAATGACGTCTACAAAAATGGCAGCACCGTCAGCACCACCATCGACAGCACCACGGGCGGCAACTTCGAGCAACTGACCCCGAGCACCACTCCGGCGGTGACCACCATCACCGATTCGATCGACAACACCGGGCTGAGCCTGACGGCTAACGGTTCGGTAGTTGAAGGCGGCCAGATCACTTACACCGCGACGCTAACCAATCCGGCCGGCACGCCGGTGACCGTCACGCTCAGCAATGGCGCGGTAATCAACATCGAAGCCGGCAAAACTTCCGGTTCCGTAGTGGTCGACACCCCGGCCAACGACGTCTACAAAAATGGCAGCACCGTCAGCACCACCATCGACAGCACCACCGGTGGCAACTTCGAGCAGTTGACCCCGAGCACCACGCCGGCGGTCACCACCATTACCGACTCGATCGACAATACCGGGCTGAGCCTGACTGCCACTGGCAATGTCACTGAAGGCGGCCAGATCACCTACACCGCGACGCTAACCAATCCGGCCGGCACGCCGATGACCGTCACGCTCAGCAATGGCGCGGTGATCAATATCGAAGCCGGCAAAACCAGCGGTTCGGTGGTGGTCGACACCCCGGCGAATGACGTCTACAAAAACGGCAGCACCGTCAGCACTACCATCGACAGCACCAGCGGCGGCAACTTCGAGCAGTTGACCCCGAGCACCACGCCGGCGGTCACCACCATTACCGACTCGATCGACAATACCGGTCTGAGCCTGACGGCCAACGGTTCGGTAGTGGAAGGTGGACAGATCACCTACACCGCGACGCTGAGCAACCCGGCTGGCACGCCGATGACTGTCACACTCAGTAACGGCGCAGTGATCAATATCGAGGCCGGCAAGACCAGCGGCTCGGTGGTGGTCGACACTCCAGCCAACGACGTTTACAAAAACGGCAGCACCGTCAGCACTACCATCGACAGCACTACGGGTGGCAACTTCGAACAGCTGACCCCGAGCATCACCCCGGCGGTCACCACCATCACCGATTCGATCGACAACACCGGTCTGAGCCTGACGGCGAATGGTTCGGTGGTTGAAGGTGGACAGATCACCTACACCGCCACCCTGAGCAATCCGGCCGGCACCGCCATGAGCGTGACCCTGTCCAACGGCGCGGTAATCAACATCGAGGCCGGTAAAACCACCGGTTCCGTGGTGGTCGATACCCCGGCCAACGACGTCTACAAAAACGGCAGCACCGTCAGCACCACCATCGACAGCACCAGCGGCGGCAACTTCGAGCAGCTGACCCCGAGCACCACCCCGGCGGTCACCACGATTACCGACTCGATCGACAACACCGGCCTGACGCTCACCGCCAATAACAGCATCACCGAAGGCGGGCAAATTACTTACACCGCGACCTTGACCAATCCGGCCGGCACCGCGATGAGCGTGACCCTGTCGAACGGCGCGGTGATCAACATCGAAGCCGGTAAAACCACCGGTTCCGTGGTGGTCGACACCCCGGCCAACGACGTCTACAAAAACGGCAGCACCGTCAGCACCACCATCGACAGCACCAGCGGTGGCAACTTCGAACAGCTGACCCCGAGCACCACCCCGGCGGTCACCACCATTACCGACTCGATCGACAACACCGGCCTCAGCCTGACGGCGACCGGCTCAGTGGTTGAAGGCGGGCAGATCACCTATACCGCGACGCTGAGCAACCCGGCCGGCACCGCGATGAGCGTGACCCTGTCGAACGGCGCGGTGATCAACATCGAAGCCGGCAAGACTTCCGGTTCCGTAGTGGTCGACACCCCGGCCAATGACGTCTACAAAAATGGCAGCACCGTCAGCACCACCATCGACAGCACCAGCGGTGGCAATTTCGAGCAGTTGACCCCGAGCACCACCCCGGCGGTCACCACCATTACCGACTCGATCGACAACACCGGGCTGACGCTCACCGCCAATAACAGCATCACCGAAGGCGGGCAGATTACTTACACCGCAACGCTGAGCAATCCGGCGGGCACGCCGATGAGCGTGACTCTGTCGAACGGCGCGGTGATCAACATCGAAGCCGGTAAAACCACCGGCAGCGTGGTGGTCGACACCCCGGCCAATGACGTCTACAAAAATGGCAGCACCGTCAGCACCACCATCGACAGCACCAGCGGCGGCAACTTCGAGCAACTGACCCCGAGCAGCACCCCGGCGGTCACGACGATCACCGATTCGATCGACAACACTGGCCTGACGCTCACCGCCAACAACAGCATCGCCGAAGGCGGGCAGATCACTTACACCGCGACCCTGAGCAACCCGGCCGGCACCGCGATGAGCGTGACCCTGTCCAACGGTGCGGTGATCAACATCGAGGCCGGTAAAACCACCGGTTCCGTAGTGGTCGACACCCCGGCGAACGACGTCTACAAAAATGGCAGCACCGTCAGCACCACCATCGACAGCACCAGCGGTGGCAACTTCGAGCAGTTGACTCCGAGCAGCACGCCGGCGGTCACCACCATTACCGACTCGATCGACAACACCGGGCTGACGCTCACCGCCAACAACAGCATCACCGAAGGTGGCCAGATCACTTACACCGCCACCCTGAGCAACCCAGCCGGCACCGCGATGAGCGTGACCCTGTCCAACGGCGCGGTGATCAACATCGAGGCCGGCAAAACCAGCGGCTCGGTGGTGGTCGACACCCCGGCCAACGACGTCTACAAAAATGGCAGCACCGTCAGCACCATCATCGACAGCACCAGCGGTGGCAACTTCGAGCAGTTGACCCCAAGCACCGCCCCGGCGGTCACGACGATCACCGACTCGATCGACAACACCGGGCTGACGCTCACCGCCAACAACAGCATCACCGAGGGCGGGCAGATTACCTACACCGCCATCCTGACCAATCCGGCCGGCACCGCGATGACTGTCACGCTGAGCAATGGCGCGGTGATCAACATCGAGGCCGGCAAGTCCAGCGGCTCGGTGGTGGTCGACACCCCGGCGAACGACGTCTACAAAAATGGCAGCACCGTCAGCACCACCATCGACAGCATCAGCGGTGGCAACTTCGAACAGCTGACCCCGAGCAGCACGCCGGCGGTCACCACGATTACCGACTCGATCGACAACACCGGCCTCAGCCTGACGGCGACCGGCTCAGTGGTTGAAGGCGGGCAGATCACCTACACCGCGACGCTGAGCAACCCGGCCGGCACCGCGATGAGCGTGACCCTGTCGAACGGCGCGGTGATCAACATCGAAGCCGGTAAAACCACCGGTTCCGTGGTGGTCGACACCCCGGCCAATGACGTCTACAAAAACGGCAGCACCGTCAGCACCACCATCGACAGCACCACGGGCGGCAACTTCGAGCAGTTGACCCCGAGCACCACGCCAGCGGTCACCACGATTACCGACTCGATCGACAACACCGGGCTGTCCCTGGCCGCGACCGGTTCGGTCACCGAAGGTGGCCAGATCACCTACACCGCGACCCTGAGCAACCCGGCCGGCACCGCGATGAGCGTGACCCTGTCGAACGGCGCAGTGATCAATATCGAAGCCGGCAAGACTTCCGGCACGGTAGTGGTCGACACTCCGGCCAACGACGTCTACAAAAACGGCAGTACCGTCAGCACCACCATCGACAGCACTACGGGTGGCAACTTCGAACAGCTGACCCCGAGCACCACGCCAGCCGTCACCACCATCACCGATTCGATCGACAATACCGGGCTGAGCCTGACGGCCACCGGCAGCGTGGTTGAAGGTGGCCAGATCACCTACACCGCGACCCTGAGCAACCCGGCCGGCACTCCGATGAGCGTGACCTTATCGAACGGGGCGGTGATCAACATCGAAGCCGGTAAGACTTCCGGCTCCGTGGTGGTCGACACTCCGGCCAATGACGTCTACAAAAACGGCAGTACCGTCAGCACCACCATCGACAGCACCAGCGGTGGCAACTTCGAGCAGTTGACCCCAAGCACCGCACCAGCCGTCACCACCATCACCGATTCGATCGACAATACCGGGCTGAGCCTGACTGCCACCGGTAGCGTGGTTGAAGGCGGGCAGATCACCTACACCGCGACCCTGAGCAACCCGGCCGGCACCGCGATGAGCGTGACCCTGTCGAACGGCGCAGTGATCAACATCGAAGCCGGTAAAACCAGCGGTTCGGTGGTGGTCGACACTCCGGCGAACGACGTCTACAAAAATGGCAGTACCGTCAGCACCACCATCGACAGCACCAGCGGCGGCAATTTCGAGCAACTGACCCCGAGCACCACCCCAGCCGTTACCACCATCACCGACTCGATCGACAACACCGGGCTGTCCCTGGCAGCGACAGGTTCGGTAGTGGAAGGTGGACAGATCACCTACACCGCCACCCTGACCAACCCGGCCGGCACCGCGATGAGCGTCACTTTGTCGAACGGCGCGGTGATCAACATCGAGGCCGGCAAGACTTCCGGCACGGTGGTGGTCGACACTCCAGCCAACGACGTCTACAAAAACGGCAGTACCGTCAGCACCACCATCGACAGCACCACCGGCGGCAATTTCGAACAGTTGATCCCGAGCAGCACGCCAGCGGTCACCACCATTACCGACTCGATCGACAATACCGGTCTGAGCCTGACTGCCACCGGCAGCGTGGTTGAAGGTGGGCAGATCACCTACACCGCTACGCTGACTAACCCGGCCGGCACTCCGATGAGCGTGACCTTGTCGAACGGCGCGGTGATCAACATCGAAGCCGGCAAAACCACCGGTTCGGTGGTGGTCGATTCCCCGGCGAATGACGTCTACAAAAACGGCAGCACCGTCAGCACCACCATCGAAAGCACCACTGGCGGCAACTTCGAACAGTTGATCCCGAGCAGCACGCCAGCGGTCACCACCATTACCGACTCGATCGACAATACCGGGCTGAGCCTGACGGCGACCGGTTCGGTGGTTGAAGGCGGCCAGATCACTTACACCGCGACCCTGAGCAACCCGGCCGGCACGCCGATGAGCGTCACGCTGAGCAATGGCGCGGTGATCAACATCGAGGCCGGCAAAACTTCCGGCTCCGTGGTGGTCGACACTCCGGCGAACGACGTCTACAAAAACGGCAGCACCGTCAGCACCACCATCGACAGCACCAGCGGCGGCAATTTCGAGCAACTGACCCCGAGCAGCACGCCAGCGGTCACCACGATCACCGATTCGATCGACAACACTGGCCTGACGCTCACCGCCAACAACAGCATCACCGAAGGCGGCCAGATCACTTACACCGCGACCCTGAGCAACCCGGCCGGCACCGCCATGAGCGTGACCTTGTCGAATGGCGCGGTGATCAACATCGAAGCCGGCAAAACTTCCGGTTCGGTGGTGGTCGACACCCCGGCCAACGACGTCTACAAGAATGGCAGCACCGTCAGCACCACCATCGACAGCACCAGCGGCGGCAATTTCGAGCAACTAACCCCGAGCACCACCCCGGCCGTTACGACCATCACCGACTCGATCGACAACACAGGTCTGAGCCTGACGGCTAATGGTTCGGTGGTTGAAGGCGGGCAGATCACCTACACCGCGACCCTGAGCAACCCGGCGGGCACGCCGATGAGCGTCACGCTCAGCAACGGCGCGGTGATCAACATCGAAGCCGGTAAAACCACCGGTTCCGTAGTGGTCGACACCCCGGCCAACGACGTCTACAAGAATGGCAGCACCATCAGCACCACCATCGACAGCACCACCGGTGGCAACTTCGAACAGCTGACCCCGAGCACCACCCCGGCCGTTACCACCATCACCGACTCGATCGACAATACCGGGCTGAGCCTGACGGCGAATGGTTCGGTGGTTGAAGGCGGACAGATTACCTACACCGCGACCCTGACCAATCCGGCCGGCACCGCGATGAGCGTCACCTTGTCCAACGGCGCGGTGATCAACATCGAAGCCGGTAAAACCACCGGTTCCGTGGTGGTCGACACTCCGGCGAATGACGTCTACAAAAACGGCAGCACCATCAGCACCACCATCGACAGCACCACCGGTGGCAACTTCGAACAGCTGACCCCGAGCAGCACCCCGGCAGTCACGACAATCACCGACTCGATCGACAACACCGGGCTGTCCCTGGACGCGACTGGTTCGGTGGTTGAAGGCGGGCAGATCACCTATACCGCCACGCTGACCAACCCGGCCGGCACGCCGATGAGCGTCACGCTCAGCAACGGCGCCGTCATCAACATCGACGCCGGCAAAACCACCGGCTCCGTAATCGTCGATGCACCAAAAGACGACGTCTACCTCGACGCCGGCAAAGTGCAGGCGACGATCACCACCGCCACCGGCGGCAACTTCGAGAACCTGGTCACCGACAAAACAGTTGCCGTGACCAATGTCACCGACACCATCGACACTTCGACGGTGAAACTGACCGCGACCGAAACCGCAGCTGAAGGTGGCACCGTCACTTACACCGCCACCGTCTCGGCGCCAGTCACCGGTTCGGCAGTGATCGTGACTCTCGCCAACGGCCAGACCATCACCATCCCGGTCGGCCAGTCCAGCGGTACCGCAACCACCACCGCGCCGAACGACGCGCTGGTCGGCCACACCCCGCTGACCAATGCCATCACTAACGTCAGCGGTGGCAACTACGAAAACCTGGTCGCCGACAAATCCCCGGTCAGCACCAACGTGACTGACACCGTCGACACCACCAACCTGACGCTGAGCGCGACCGGTTCCGTGGCTGAAGGCGGTCACATCACCTACACCGCCACGCTGACCAACCCGGCTGGCACACCAGTGACGGTGACCTTGAGCAACGGTGCAGTGATCAACATCGACGCCGGCAAAACCACCGGTTCCGTAATCGTCGATGCACCAAAAGACGACGTTTACATTGATGCCAGCAAAGTGCAGGCGACGATCACCACCGCCACCGGCGGCAACTTCGAAAACCTGATCACCGATAAAACGGCTGCCGTGACTAACGTCACTGACACCATCGATAAAACTGAAGTCAGCATCAGTGGCAGCAGCCAGGTCACCGAAGGCCAGACCGCCAGCTACACCGTGACCCTGACGCACCCGTCGCAAACCGAAGTGACGCTGAAGATCGTCTACAGCGGCACCGCTACCGATGGTTCTGACTTCACCGGCGTGTACACGGTGAAAATCCCGGCGGGCGCCAGCAGTGCCAGCTTCAACATCGCGACCATTGACGACAAGATCATCGAGCCCACCGAAAACTTCGTGGTCAAGATCGACTCGGCCAACGGTGGCAACTTCGAGAATCTGGTGGTCAGCAGCACCAATGGCAGCGTCAGCACGACCATCATCGACAACGATGCACCGCCGGTCATCGACCTGGACGCCAACGACTCCAGTGGCGCCACCGGTGCCGATTACAAAGTGACCTTCACCGAAGGCACCGCAGGGCCGGGAATATCGATTGCGGACACCGATATCAAGATCACCGACCCGGACAGCACGATGCTGACCGGCGCCACCATCGTGCTGACCAACCGTCAGCCGGGCGACTCGCTGAACCTGGGAAGCAGCGTCAACGGCATCAGCATCAATGCCAACAGCAAGGATGGTTCGATCACCCTGACGCTGTCCGGCAACGCGACGCTGGCCGACTACATGCAGCAGATCAAGAACATCACCTTCACCAACAACAGCCATGACCCGAGCACCACGCCACGGATCATCACTGTGACCGTGACCGATGGCGGCAACTACTCCAACGTGGCGACGACAACGGTCAACGTGATCGCGGTCAATGACGCACCGGTCGCCACGGGTGGTGCTGTCACCGGCACTGAAGACACGCCGCTGATCCTCGGCTGGTCGAATTTCGGCGTGACCGATGTCGACAGCCCTGCCACCAGCCTGGGCGTGAAAATCACCCAGCTGCCGGGCGACGGCAAGTTGCAGTATCTGGACGGTTCGACCTGGAAAGATGTGGCCAACAACCAGACCTTCAGCAAGGCCGACATTGATGCGGGCAAGTTGCGCTTCACGCCTGATGCCAACGAATCCGGCGCCAATGGCTACGGCGGCACCGGCGTGGGCAACCAACAGGCGGATTACGCACAGATCCAGTTCCAGCCAACCGACGGCCAACTGCTGGGCAACACCGGCACGGTAAAAGTCGACATCACGCCAGTCGCCGATGCGCCGACCCTGAGCGTCGCCGACAACAACGTGAACTCGACGGGCCTGGTCAAAGAGGTTTGGACTGGCCTCGCCGGTCTGGGCACCAACGGCAGTGGCGCACCGTCCGACACCCTCAAGTCCGTAATCGATGCTGCTGGTCAGCCGAACAGCAGCGGCACCGTGAACAACGTGCAGTCCGACAGCAACGTAGCAGCCGGCACCGCATCGAAAACCTCCGGCCTGATCTACCTCGAAGCCGGCAAGACCTACAGCTTCAGCGGTACCGGTGACGACAGTCTGCTGGTGACCATCGGCGGTAAAAACGTGGCCAGCGCCACGTGGGGCGCGGGAGGCCAAATCTCGGGGTCGTTCACCCCGACCACCAGCGGTTACTACACCCTGGACATCTACCATCACAACCAAAGTGGCCCGGGCAGCTACGACGTCAACCTGTCGGTCAATGGCGCCCCCGCCATCGACCTGAGCAGCGCTGGCGTGCCGATCTACACGGGCGTCACCGACCTGATCAATGCCGGTGTGACCGTCTCCGATCTGCACGGCACCAACGGTGAAGGCTACTACGACGGCTACAAACTCAACACCGGTGCCGAGGGCGGTAGCGTTCACCTGTCAAAAATCACCACCGCGCTGACCGACACCGACGGCTCCGAAAGCCTGAGCGTGAAAATCGGCGGTATGCCGGCCGGCTCGGTGCTGAGCGATGGCGCGGGTCATACCTTCACCGTGGCGACCACCGGTGAAGCAAACGTCACTGGCTGGAACCTCGGCAGCCTGACGCTCACCCCACCGCCGTACTTCAGTGGCTCGATCAATCTGACGGTCACGTCGACTTCCACCGAATCCCTCGGCGGCTCGGCGCCAAGCATTGCGCAGATCCCGGTCACGGTTTACCCGGCGGTGTATAACGCGTCGGTCGCCACTTCAGGGGATGACAATTTCGTCGGCACCAGTGGCAACGACATCATGGTCGCCGACATCGGCGGGCTAACGGTGGTGCCAGGCACCAACTACAACATTGCGTTCATGGTCGACAGCTCAGGCAGCATGAGCGCCTCCTCGATCAGCGCGGCCAAAGACTCGCTGACGTCGGTGTTCAACACCCTCAAGAACAGCCTGGGCGCCAGCACGTCGGGCACGGTAAACGTCTTCCTCGCGGACTTCGATACCCAGGTCAACAAGCAGGTTGCGGTCAACCTGAACGACCCGAATGCGCTGACCCTGCTCAAATCGGTGCTGGACTCGATGACTTCCGGCGGCGGTACCAACTACGAAGACGTGTTCAAGACCACGGCCAACTTCTTCCAGAGCAGCATGGCCACCGGTAACAGCAGCGCGACCAACCTGACGTTTTTCATTACCGACGGACAACCAACGTTCTATCAGTCCGGCGAGCAGACCAACCCGTCGTTGTACAGCGGTGGTGCGAAGCTGGATGACGTCGTCACGACCAGCAACTACACGTTGGGGGACACGTTCGCCAAGTACCTGGACAACACCCATTACCTCTCCATCAATACCGATGGTTCGACGACGCTGCAGACCTACAACGGCAATCGCTGGGTCAGTAAGGACTTGGGCATGCTCCATGCCCAGGGCGATGGTACCTATGAGCTGTCGAAGCTGGCAGGTACCGGCTACAGCACCGACAGCAGCACCTCCAGCAACGCCAACGACAGCTTCGCTTTGCTCGGCAAGTTGTCGCAGGTCGAGGCCATCGGCCTGAATAGTGACGTCAGCCTCAACGACCTGAAACCGTTCGACACCGATGGCAAACCACAGAGCAACATCGACCCGGCCAACCTGGCCAACTCGATCATCGGTCACACCGAAGCGACCATGCCGGGCGCCGACACGGTCAACGGCGGTGATGGCAACGACATCCTGTTCGGCGACCTGGTGAGCTTCAACGGCATTGCCGGCGAGGGTTACCAGGCCATGCAGGCCTTCGTGGCCCAACAGACCGGCGTGGATGTCAGCAAAGTCACCACCGGCAACGTGCACCAGTACATCACCGAGCACTACACCGCGTTCGATGTGTCCGGCTCTCATGACGGTAATGACACGCTGTTGGGCGGTGCCGGTAACGACATCCTCTTCGGCCAGGGCGGCAACGACATCCTCGACGGCGGCAAGGGTAATGACATCCTGCTCGGCGGTACGGGTAATGACACGCTGATCGGTGGTCAGGGCAACGACATCCTGATCGGTGGTTCGGGCGCCGATACCTTCGTCTGGAAGGCTGGCGACACCGGCAACGACGTGATCAAGGACTTCAAGGCCAGCGAAGGCGACCGGATCGACCTGCGTGATCTGTTGCAGGGCGAGAGCGGCAGCACCATCGACAACTTCCTGAAAATCACCACGGTTGAAGGTGTGTCGACGTTGCAGGTCAGCTCCGAAGGCAAGCTCAACGCGGCCGGCGGCGTGGCCAACGCTGACGTGACGATCAAACTGGAAGGTAATAACTGGTCCGGTCAGAGCATCAACTCGCTGATCGCCGGTAGCGACCCGACCATCAAGATCGACCACAACAACACCTGATCAGGTGTCTGATGGCCGCTCGCAATGAGCGGCCGTCAGGTTTGCGTCAATCGCCACCGGGTGACGATTGCGTCGCGGCACCGCATACTCGCCTGCGTTGGCCTATGCTACTGACCGCACGATGCCGGTTCATACATGAGGGGTTCTCGATGTTCTACGTGCAACGCGATGCACAAGGCCAGTTGGTGCGCGTGGAGGCTGCCGCCTATGCGGAGGCGACGGAAACGCTACCCGCCGATCACCATGAAATCCAGGCCTGGTACGCTAACGAAGTGATGGAAACCAGCCTCAAGCAGCTCAAGCAAAGCGACCTGGAGATGATCCGGGTACTCGATGACCTGATTCAGGTGCTGACCAGCAAAGGGGTGATTCGCGTCACCGACCTGCCGGCTGCCGCGCAAGCCAAACTGATAGACCGGAGCCAGGCCCGTGAAGCGCTGGGTGGTTTGAGTCAGCTGATTGATGATGACGAGACCGGGTTGATCTGAGTTTCTGAGCGTTTGTGTTTCAAGCGTGGCCGTTGCGTTGAACACACCGACGCCATCGCGAGCAGGCTCGCTCCCACATTAGATTTTCATCGTTTGGACAGATGTGTGTACTAACGAAATTCCCTGTGGGAGCGAGCCTGCTCGCGATGACCTATTCATTGGCAACTTATCCCTAAAGTCTTACTGCCAAGGCTTCGGCTCGCCAAACAGCTGCCCTTGCACGCCGTAGAACCCCATTTCGCGAATCACCCGCAACTCCCCTTCCGTCTCCACTCGCTCGGCAATCAGCGGCAGGTCGATGCTATGGGCGGCGCGCTGGATAGCTTCGATGAACAGGCGCTTATCGCTTTCCTGATCGATGGCGCGGATGTAGCTGCCATCGATTTTCAGATAGGCCAGCCCCAGCCGCGCCAGGTTACCGATCATGCTGAAGCGCCCGCCAAAGCGCTGCAGGCTCAGGGAGAAACCCAGCTCACGCAGACGGCGGGTCAGCTGTTCGAGTACGACTTGATCGGGTATTTGCTCTTCGCCGATCTCCAGGGTCAAGCGTGGCCCTAGACTGGAATGCCGACGCAGGATGTCGAAAACGTTGTTCAGCGCTTGCGGATCCGCCAGGGTAGCGGCGGACAGGTTCAGCGCCAGCGAATCTTCATGCTCGGCCATCTGCTCCAACACCCGTTCAAGCATCAAACGGTCCAGCCGTGCAGTCCAGCCGAAACGCTCCAGCCATGGCAGGAAACGCCCGGCGGAGATGGTCTGGCCCTGCTCATCGAGCAAACGCGAGAGCACTTTGTAATGCAGCACTCGCTGCGTGTCCTGACTGGCCACGACTGGTTGAAAGTACAGCTCGAAACGCTGCTGACTCAGTGCCTGATCGAGCAGGGTATGCCAGGCATGGTGATCATCGCCCACGATGGCCGCTGCGTTGTGATCCAGGCACGCCCAGTTCAACTCACCCTCAGCCTCCGCCTGTGACAACGCCTGATCCGCCAGCCCCAACACCGCCTGCGGCGTGTCGCCATGGGCAAACGGCGCCAGCCCGATCGACGCCACCGACGTCACGTCGGTAGCGCCGGTTGCGTGAAGACTGGCCAGTGCGCTGTCCAGACTCTGCGCCAGCTGCAGCGCCTCTCCGCGCACCAGGCCCGGCGCCAGCACGGCGAATTCACCGCCGCGAATACGCGTCACAAGGTTCTGGGTTTCCGGAAATCTGGCACACTCACGCGACAGCTGCTCGCCGACGGCCCGCAACAACTGATCAGTGCGTTGACCGCCCAAACGCTGGTTCAAACCCGCCAGGTCCTTGACCCGCAACAGCAACAGATAACCCGAACTGGCCTGCTCCGGATTACTCACCCGGGCGTTTAATTGCATCTCGAAATAACGCCGGTTGGCCAGCCCCGTCAGGGTGTCCTGATAGGACTCGACCCGCAGTTTTTCACTGCGCTCAGCCTGCTCCTGAAACAACGCCTTGAGCTTCTCGACCATCTGGTTCATCGCTTGCACCACGCGCCGCAGTTCCGGGGTGCGCGGCAGATCAGGCAAGCTGAGGAACTCGCGGCGGGCGATAGCATGGGACTGCTTGACCATGTAATCCAGCGGCTTGAGTTGCCGACGCAGCAACAGTGCACCGAGCACCGCACTCGCCGCACCGCAGATCAGCAACCAACCCAAACTGCCCAGGGCGCTCTGCCAGAGCTTGGCCACGGCGAACATCGGGTGGCTGATCACCTCGACCCTGGCCGCCTGTTCCCAGCCACGACTGACCAGCGCATCACCGCCAGCAGGTTCCAGACCGATCAATTTGACGAACCAGCCTGGCACGCTGCTGACCTCGGGAATCCCGGTGCGCTCGACGATAGTCGCATCGGTCTTCAGGTCTACCACGCGAATACTCGCGTAATAACCGCTGTCGAAGATCGAGCTGACCATCAGCTCGACCATCGCCGGGTCGTCGATATTCGGCGTCAGCGATAGCGCCAGTGCGGTCGCAGCGTCCTGCGCGTGGGAACGTAGCTGATTGACGTACTGGGTCCGCGAACTCTCCAGACCGACCATGAAGCTGCCACTGAAGGCGACCACCAGGAACAGACAGATAGCGATCAACAGCTGTTTAAACAAAGACATCTGAGCGCGCGCTCCTAGTTAGTCGTCTCGACCGGAAATCCTTCGGCCTGCATTTTCTTCAACACATCCTGCCAACGGGACAGGCGCTTGGTGTCACCGACTTTCTTGTTGCCCTTGGCGCCCGGCAACCACAACCCTTCGGCATTGAAGGAGTAAACCGGCAGCAAGTCGGTGCGCTGGCTGGCTGGCTGGATCGCATCGATCAGGCTGTCGAGCACCAGCGGCATGGCGTCCGGGCTTGAATAGTAGGTCAAGACCATGTGCGCGCGATTCTGGCGCAGGGCCTTGACGTAAGTGATGCGCAATTTGTCACTGGAAACCCCGAGATGACGCAAACTGAAGTACTTGGCGATCGCGTAGTCCTCACAATCCCCAGCGCCTTTCCACAAGGCTTCGATCGGCGTCTCCCAGTAGTCCTCGATGTGCCACAGATCGATATCTTCCACATAGCGCATGTGCTTGTTGAAGAACAGGTTGACCACTTTCAGCTGTTCCAGCTCCGGGGTCTGCTTCTGTGTCGCCAACAGGTGTTGCCAGGCATCGATCCGTTGCGTGCCTTCACCCAACGGCCCGTACAACGCTTCGGCGCGCCGACTGATCAGCGAAAAGTCCCAATCGGCATGCAGACCACCGAGCATGACGCCGGCAATCAACAACGCTGAACACAGCCAGCGCAGGGTCCGAGGGAGAGCGAAACGTGCCTGCAATGCAGTGAGTCCAGAGGGCGGTTGGAAATCGATTGATGGTGAAGCTTTGATGGGTAAAAGACAATGGCACGGTGCAATCACCGCGAGCGCGCTAAACTTGGGGGAAGCGGACGCAGTTGAAAAGATCTTGGCCTGCGAAGTTGCGTTCGACGGCAAAGCCAGTGGCATAAAACTGTCGAAAACTGCATTGTTCTGCCGGTTTGACAACCAGTCAGACAGTTACTAGTGTGCATTGGATCCAAAATTATTTTCATTTCAGTCAGGGTGCGTTGTCGTGACACAGAAGCCCAACCCTTTAAGTACTATCCCGGTCAGCGGCCCTATCCCCGCTCACCTTGCGCGATCAGTGATCGAAGAAACTCTGCGCTCGGCGATTCTCGACGGTCGTTTGCCCTGCGGCACCGCTCTGCGTCAGCAGGATCTGGCTGATCTGTTCGGCGTTAGTCGTATGCCCGTACGCGAAGCCTTGCGCCAACTCGAGGCGCAATCGCTGCTACACGTTGTCGCACACAAAGGCGCGGTTGTCGCACCGCTGGTCGAAGGTGATGCCGCCGAGACCTATGCCCTGCGCATCCTGCTGGAGTCCGAGGCCCTGCGCCTGTCGATTCCGTTGCTCGACGACGAGGATTTTGCCGAAGCGGCGCGCTATATCGACGATCTGGAAACACAAACCGATTACGCCGAGATCGGCAGACTTAACCGTTTGTTCCACATGACGCTGTACCGCAAGGCGCCTAACCGCAGGCTCCTCAACCTGGTGGAAGGCGGCCTGTGGGAGGAGGAGCGTTTTCTGCGCTTCAACCTTGAAGCCATGGGGCTCGGCAAGCTGTCCCAGGAAGATCACCGTGACCTGCTGCGCGCTGCGCAATCCCGAGACATCACGCTAACCGTGACGAAGCTTGAGAACCACCTCAACCGGGGTGTCGAGGTCATCACGCGTTACCTGAACAGCCTTGCACCTCAGGGCAAGAAAGCCTCGACGTGAACCGCACAAGGAAAGCCGTGCACGCCCATGACACTCCGTGGCTGACCGTGATCAACGCAGGCAAAGCGACGGATATCCGACTGATCTGCGTCTGCGAGGCCGGTGCCGACCCCGAGCAGCTCCGCAGCTGGACACAATCACTGAGCGAGCACATTGAACTGCTCGCTTTCAGATTTCCCGGCCATGGCAATCCACGGAACCAGACACTCTACGAACAATGGCCGCCACTGCTGGTCGACGCCTTCGCGGCGCTCCAGCCTTACCTGTCCGAGCCCCATGCACTCTTTGGCCACGGTCTGGGCGCAATTCTGGCCTACGAGCTGGCCAAATTGAGCGAAGTCCGTTGCCCGGGGCAAACCCGTCATCTGTTCATTTCCGGCTGTCCCAGCCCGGACACCCGCCCCGCCACAGCGCCGCTGTACAAAGGTCATGCGCCCTCAAGTCAGGGGCAGCTTCGCGATGAAACAGCCAACGATCAACTCGCCGCCTTCGAAGCACTGATACACAGTGACTTGAAACTGCTCGAATCCTGGGCCGACCTTTCCAGTCGCAGCCTGCATATCCCGATGACCGCCTTCTACGGCAGCGACGACCCGCTGGCGCCGCTTGAAAGCATGGTCAATTGGCGCGAGTTCACCCGCCGTGAATTCGAACTGATCGAAATGACCGGTAATCATTTTTTTACCACCACTCAGCGCCATCGTCTGCTGCAGATCATCAACACCCATCTGGGCCTGCTCAGCGAGTAAGCGCCTGACGCCTGTGCGATGAGGCACAGGCTCTCGAGAAGCGCTGGCGACACCTATCCCCTCTTCCCTCCTTGAAAGCCCCCTGCCCACCCCTACGCCAGTGATAGCAGTACTGGCTTTTTGGGCTCACTCTTGGTTTGCCGACTAAAAAAGGACGAGCGGCGTGTAAATCTGCCTGCACAGCCCTCGCGTGATGGACAAACAAAAGGAGGCTTGCCAAAGGACGGGAAGAGAAGGGGCCGTGCCCGCCTCCTGCCCACCACATCAAAAACCATTAACTTTCCAGCCACACAGTTGCTCCGAGTGAGGCATTCACTCATTTTAAATTCTGACTTATATAAGCCGGAAGGAACAACTTCACCTCAATAAAACTTAATCAAAAAGTTTTATCGGAACGTGTTACGCCCGAAAAAATACACTTGACAAATAATATAAAAAACACTTGCCGGCTACTTGTTCCGTGTATTAATTTTTCTCCGCCGACAACTTCAAGTTCCATCACACTTGTCGGCACGGCCAATGCCCAGCGCCTGTCACAGCAACCTGCGCAGCTGACCGCCAAGCACTATCGACGTACGCAACGCCCTGCCTGGCAGGGCCTGTCGCCACTCATAAACTGCATCAACGTTTGTTTGAGGTACTTGTTCGCCTATTAAAAAGTTCAGCCAGCACCTTGTTTGTACTTACCTAATAAACATTCGCCAACCGAACAACTTAACTCGCAACTTACAGGCCACTCATGAAACCAAACAAAGCACTTCTCGACCTGAAAAAAGCAGAGCTCAGCGCCCACCCTATCTTTGCCGAGATTCATTCGCTGTCGATACTTCAGCGCTTTATGGAAACCCATGTATTCGCCGTATGGGACTTCATGTCGCTGACCAAACGCCTGCAGCAGGAACTCACGTGCGTGCAGTTGCCCTGGCTACCGCCACAAGACCCTCAAGCGGCGCGCCTGATCAACGAAATCATCCTCGGCGAAGAGTCCGATGACCGACTCGATCACGGGCACTACAGCCATTTCGAGTTGTACCTGGACGCAATGCGCGAAGTCGGCGCCAGCACGGCGACCGTAGAGCGCTTCGTCGCCTTGCAAAAAGAAGGCGTGAGCTACGACGTCGCCCTGCAAAGCGTGGACGTCGACCCGGCCGCCTCGAACTTCGTCCGGCACACCTTGCACACCGCTCTGTACGCACCGGGACACAGTGTTGCCGCGGCGTTTTTGCATGGTCGAGAAAGCGTCATCCCGCAGATGTTCCAGCGAATTCTCGACGATTGGGGAATTGGTATCGAGCAAGCGCCAACCTTTCGTTACTACCTGGAACGGCACATCGAAGTCGACTCCGAAGACCACGGTCCCGCCGCTGAAACACTCCTGGCGCGGCTGGTCGACGGCGACCCGCAACGACAAGAGGACGTCTACGCCGCCGCCATCGCCGCCGTGGAAAGCCGCATCGCGCTGTGGGACGGCTTGCGCCTGAGCATGCGTGAACCAGTCGCCGAGGTGAGCGCATGAACGCCGCAGACTACCAATCCTTCGCCGACGCCTGGGAAAGCCGCGCGACCATCCGAACCCGCCCCCGGCGCATGGTCGAAAACGACGACAAACTGATCTATCCCCTGAGCCGTCAACCGCTGGTGCTGAGCGAAACCTTTGTTCGCGAATGCCCGGAGCAGCGCGACTTCGCCCTGGTGCAAACGCTCTACAAGTTCATCAATGACGTGGTGATTTTCGAAACCGAGATCGTCGACAAGACTGCCCGCAGCATCGCCAAGAATCGCTTCCCCGTGCCCTTCCCGTTCGCCTGTCGCTACGACGCCATGACCGTGGTGGTGGATGAGGATTATCACGCGCTGGTGGCGATGGATTTCATGCAGCAGACGGTAGCCATGACCGGTATCACGCCGATTGAGCTGCCGCATGAAATCGAGCTGAGCCGGGCGATTCCCGCAGCGTTGGCGCTGGCGCCGGAACACCTGCGCAGCGCCGTGGAGCTGATCTGCGTGGCCATTGCGGAAAACACCGTGACCAACGATGTGGCGGCGTTCGCCAAGGACGACACGGTCAAGCAATCGATCAAGGGCCTGATGGCTGACCACTTGCTCGACGAGGGCCGTCACTCGGGGTTCTGGTCACGACTGGTACGGATCTATTGGCACTCGGCGAACGAAGACGACCGCCAGCGGATCGCGAAGATTCTTCCGGTGTTCATTACCCACTACCTGACTAACGACATTCAGAAATCGTTCGACTTCCGGTTGATCGAACACCTGCACATCAGCGATGCCGTCAAGGTCGCACTCAAGAGCGAAGTGGCAGGCCTGGCCTTCCCGATCAATCGTCATCACCCGCTGGTCGCCAACATCGTGCGGTTTTTCCGCAGCAGTTCGCTGCTCGATTCGCCGTGCGTGCAAGACGCGCTGAGCGACTACCTGATCTAGCCGAGGAGAACATCATGAGACGTCTCGACATTCTGCTCATCGGTCAAAGCCAGGCCTTGAATGAGCTGGCGCTGGAACTGGAACAACACGGCCATGCACTGACGCGACTGAGCGACAGCCACGCCTTGAATGAACAAAAAACCGGTAACGCCGAACTACTGATCGACGACGGCAGCCTGGCAATCTCCGCACAGTGCCTGCACGACCTGGGCGACTGCGCACGGTTGAGCGTGACGCTGGGCCTCGGGCCGACAGACGCCAGTGGTCTGCCGCCCATCGATGTGCTGTGTCGCTACACATCGAGCGGCGACCCACGACTGATCGCCCGCGTCCCCGTCGCCAACGAAGTCTCTGGTAATGGCCAGGCGCTGCGCCTGAGGGTCATCGCTGAATTGGTTGACCGCGTGGCGCTTGAGGTCAGCCGTTTTTCCCGCGATGACGAGTACTTCACGCACGCCGCAACGGCCACGCCCGGTCGTCATCAGTGTGAAGAAAGCTTGTTGACGCTGGAGAGTCTGGCCTATGCCCACCGGCTCAACCTCAGCGCGCAACCGCAGCTGCTGCAACTCGGGCAAATCCCGATGATCGAGCGGCTCGAACGGAGCTTCAAAACCTTTCGTGAACGCCCGGCGCTGCACATTGATGGCGAGGTGCTGAGTTATGGCGATTTGCATGCCCAAAGCCTGGCAATCCAGCAACGGTTGCTGCCACTGATCGAGCAATTTCGAGCGGTTGATGGACCCGTTGTAGTGGGCATTTGCCTGCCGAAATCCAGCGCACTGTTTGCCGGCATTCTGGCGATTCTCGGCAGCGGCGCGGTGTACCTGCCACTCGAACCCAGCCATCCGTTGCAGCGCCAGCAATACATTCTGGAAAACGCCGGCGCAGTGCTGTTACTGCACGATGGTCAGCATCCGCTGAGCAACGAGATGCCCGGACTCGACATCAGCAACATCGACGCTCGCGAGGCTAATCGCGGCTTACCGTTGATGCGCCAGCGACCTGGCATCCAGGCGCCGTGCATGGCGCTCTACACGTCGGGCACCACTGGGCATCCCAAAGGCGTGCTGCTCAGCCAGAACAATCTCGGACACTTCACCGCATGGTACGCGGGTTACGTCGGGCTGACGGAACAGAGTCGGGTGTTGCAGTTTTCATCGCTGAGTTTCGACTCCTCGCTGATCGATATTTTCCCGGCGCTGATCCAGGGCGCCGAGCTGATCGTACCCAACGACGACCAGCGTCGTGACCCGCTGCAACTGGTCGAGTTGATCCGTCATCATCAGCTCAGCCACGCGTTTCTCCCTCCAGCACTGCTGAGCATTCTGCCGTTGGATCAGTTGCGCGACCTTGAGCATGTGATGACTGGCGGCGACGTCTGCGAACCCCATGTGATCAAGCAACTGACCCAGCAGGGCAAGCTCTACAACCTGTATGGCCCGACCGAAGCCACCGTGCTGATCACCGCCCGACAACTGCAAGTCGGTGACAGCAATCGCAGCCTCGGGGCGCCAATTGCCAACAGCCAGGTACTGATCCTCGACGAAGATTTTCAGCCAGTAGCCGAGCAGACCGTCGGCGAGCTGTACATCGTCGGTCCGGGGGTGTGCCTGGGCTATTTGAACAACCCGCAGCAGACCGCCGAGCGCTACCTGCAACTGCCCTTGCCCGGCGGCCAGAGTCTGCGAGCCTACCGCACCGGTGACTTGGCGAAGTGGACCGCAGACGGCATCGAGCTCTGTGGGCGACGAGACAATCAGGTGAAAATCCGCGGCTACCGGGTCGAACCGGAGGAGATCGAACGCTGCCTGCGCGAAAGTCAGTTGTTCCGGCAGGTGGCGGTGGTGATCGACACTCATCGACGGATTCTGGCGTTCCTCGCACAACCTCAGGAAGCGCAGCCAGGCGCGGCTCGAGAGGCGCTGAAAGCACACGCGCAGCAGTTTTTACCGGACTACATGCAACCCACCGCGTGGACTGAACTGGCGAGCATGCCCTTCGCCAGCAACGGCAAAGTCGATCGAAGGGCGCTGTTGGCAATGCCGGTCAGCGTCCTCGAAAACCATCAGCGTCGGCTACCGGAATCCGCCGACGAGGCACAATTGCTGGAGCTCTGGGCCGAGCTGCTGGAGTTGCCGGCTGGCGACATTTCCACCGACGAAAGCTTCTTCAATCTCGGCGGCCACTCGATCCTGTTATCACGCATGTTGCTGCAATTACGCGAGCAGTTCGGGCGCAGTATCTCGATCAATCGCTTCATCGAAGTACCGACCATCGCCAGGCTGGCAACGCTGGTCAGAGGCTCTGCCGGCGAAGAAGTGCTCAGCGAAAAAGCCCTGGCCGATGCCTTCCGCGAGCTTGATCTACAACCCTTGCCGATCAGCCGGATGGGCGATGTGCACAAGGTCATCGTCACCGGTGCCAACAGCTTCGTCGGCGTGCATATCGTCGAGGCGCTGCTGGCCTGGGGCGCCAGTGAAGTAGCGTGTCTGGTGCGCGACGGTGCCGGGCAATCCGCCGTGCAGCGTTTTGCCGAGTCCCTGCGCGAGAACCGCCTGGAACATCTGGATCTGAGTCGGGTGCAGGTCTACGCAGCAGACATCACACAACCTGCGCTGGGCCTGACGCCAGAGGTGTATGAGCGACTGGATCGGGAGTTCGGTGCGTTGGTGCACAACGCTGCCAACGTCAACCACGTACTCGATTACGAGTCGCTGGCACGGGACAACGTCGAGCCGATTTTCGAGTGTTTGCGGCTCTGCGAAGGGCGCAGCAAGAAGGTCTTCAACTTCGTCTCCACGCTGTCGGCTTCCAGCACCATAGACGCCGATGGCCGGGTCCTCGAGCAGCCCGCCGCGCAGACCCCGCCGATCTACATCAAGAACGGCTACAACCTGTCCAAATGGGTCGGCGAACGGATCCTCGAACGCGCTCGCGAGCGTGGGGTACGGGTCAACCTCTATCGACCCGGCAACATCAGCTTCAACAGCCTCACAGGCGTGTGCCAGCCGCACAAGAACCGTCTGATGCTGATGCTCAAAGGCTCGATCCAGCTCGGCCAGGTGCCGGAGTTCGCGCTGAACTTCGACTTGATGCCGGTGGACTTCCTCGCCCGCTTCATCGCCTTCCACGCCAGCCGTTATCAGCCCGAACACGCGGTGTTCAACCTGCACAACCCCGAACCGCTGAGCTGGGACGCCTACGTCGCTTCGTTCCGCGAGGCCGGACGCGAGTTCCAAATGGTCAGCGTCGCCGACTGGCAACAGCAACTGGGCCGGGTCGACAGCGATAACGCGCTATTCGGCGTGCTGGGTTTCTACCTCAACGGTTTCGAAGAGGACATCGGCGACATCTCGATGATCGGCCACGCCAACGCCCAGGCCGGCGTGCAGCAGATGGGCGCGCACTACCCGCAAAAATCCCCGGCGC
This sequence comes from Pseudomonas sp. GW822-FHT06B12, assembly GCF_058799675.1. NCBI lineage: Bacteria > Pseudomonadati > Pseudomonadota > Gammaproteobacteria > Pseudomonadales > Pseudomonadaceae > Pseudomonas > Pseudomonas sp. GW822-FHT06B12. The sequence continues at coordinate 2,978 of NZ_JBXALR010000016.1, read as the reverse complement.
TGCTGCGTCGCGGCTGCGACTACCTGAAAGAAATCAACTTTATCTGACCCATCACCCATAGAAATGGAGCAAGACCATGAGCACTCTACAACCCGATACCCTGATCAAAAACCCGCACGGCTGCCATGTTGTGTCGTCGGTGGAAATACCGGCCGAGGCGTCGAGGGTCTGGGACGTAGTCGGCAACTTCGCTGGCTTCGACAAGTTCATCCCGGCGCTATCGCACATCGAGATGACTGGCGAGGGCGTGTCGTCGCTGCGCAAGAAGTTCTTCAAGGACGGTAACCTGGTGGTCGAGCAACTCAACTCCCGCGACGATCAGGCACTGAGCATGACCTGGACTACCGTCTACAACACGTTGGGCGTTGGTCAGTTGTGGGCCGCCATGAGCGTTGAGCCGCTAGGCACCGGCAAGTCGCGCGCGACCTGGACCATCATCGCCGAACCCGCCCAGGGCGGCGCCGAAGCCCTGCCGGGGTTCAAGGACTTCGTGCAGGGGTTTGCCGATGACTCGATGAACAATGCGCTGAAGTTGTTTGCGTAGGGCTTTGGTTCTGCGGTGACTGGTGCACCGCTATCGCGAGCAAGCTCGCTCCCACAGAGGTTTCAGTCGTTCACAAATGCTGTGTTCGCTGAAGATCCACTGTGGGAGCGAGCTTGCTCGCGATTGAACGATTACGCGGTCAGATCTTGAAGCTATCCACCAATTGCTTCAGGCGGTTTGCCTGCAGCGACAACGCATCGCAATCCTTCAAGGTTTCGTTGAGGTTGGCCACGCCCTGCTGGTTCAGCAGGTTGATCTGGCTGATGTCAACGTTGAGGGTTTCCACCACGGCGGTCTGCTCTTCCGTCGCGGCCGCTACCGACTGGTTCATTCCGTCGATCTCGGTGATCCGCTGGGTCACGCTGACCAGCCGCGCACCGGCCTGATTCGCCACTTCGACGCTTTCTTCGCTGGATACCTGACTGGCATTCATGGTCGATACCGCTTCACGCGAGCCGACCTGCAACGAGGTGATCATCTTGTGAATCTCCTCAGCCGACTCCTGGGTACGATGGGCCAGGTTGCGCACTTCGTCCGCCACCACCGCAAAACCACGCCCGGCTTCACCCGCCCGTGCCGCCTCGATGGCCGCGTTGAGCGCCAGCAAGTTGGTCTGCTGCGAAATGCCTTTGATCACGTCGAGGATGTGCCCGATGTTGTCGGTGCTGGCGTTCAGGGTTTCGATCTGCGTGCACGACAGGCTGATTTTCTGCGACAACTCGGTCATCGCCAGAATGGTTTGTTCCACCACCTGACGACCGTCGTCAGCCTGTTCACTGGCACCGCTGGCGTGTTGCGAAGCGTCCGCCGCGTTACGGGCGATCTCCTGGGTGGCGGCCCCCAGTTGGTTGATCGCTGCCGCCACGCTATTGGTCCGTGCGCTTTGCTCATCGGAGCCGATGATCGACGCATTCGACGATGCCATGACCCGTTGCGACAAGTCATGTACCTGGCGCGTGGCCGACGACACTTCAGAAATCGACGCGTGAATCCGCTCCACGAACTGGTTGAAAGCACTGCCCAACTCGCCAAATTCGTCTTTGCTTTCCACCGCCAGACGGCGAGTCAGATCGCCTTCGCCTTGAGCGATGTCCTGCATCGCACGACCCATGGTGGTCAGTGGACGCATCAGCACCTGAATCAACAGACTCAGCAGCACGGCTATCGCAGTCACCGCGACGAACATCGCAATCAGTGCCGAGGTACGGAACTTGCCCAGTGGCGCGTAGGCCTTGTCCCTGTCGATCGACAGGCCGATGTACCACTCGGCATTCGGCAAGCCTGTGACCGGTGTGAAGGACAGGATGCGCGCCTGCTTGTTCAGGAGCACTTCCTGATTGCCCTTCTCGATACGTACGTTCGAGCCTGGGTAGATATCCTTGAGATTCTTCATCACCTGGTCTTTGTCCGGGCTGACGATCACCTGGCCGTCAGCGCTGACCAGGAACGCATGACCGATACCGCCGAAGTCCACCGAGTTGATGATCTTCACCAGGGTTTCCAGACTCAGGTCCCCGCCGACCACGCCGAGCAGTTCACCGTTCTTCTTCACCGGCATGGCGATAGTCACCACCAGCCCGCCGACAGCGGCCATATAGGGCGGCGTGAGCATGGTTTTGTCGGCAGCTACAGCCTGTTTGTACCAAGGACGCTGACGAGGATCGTAGCCATCCGGCATTTTCGCGTCAGGTCGTTGGGTAAACACGCCATTGGCCTGACCGACGTAAGTGAACTGGAAGTTCGAGGTGAAGGCCGGCTGGTCGACCAACCCGGCAAGGTCCGCGCTGGCACCTTGGTGCGCGACGTTCTGGGCCAGGTTTTCCAGTACCAGAATCCGTCCACTCAGCCAGTTCTGTACGCTGCTGGCGGTCAAATCGCCGGCTTGCTGGACGGAGGAGTCGAGGTTTTGCTGGATGGTATTTCGCTGCAGGTAGTCGTTGTACAAAGTGAACAACGCAAAAGCCAGAACCACTACGCCTGAAGCGGCCAACAGGATTTTATGGCTGAACTTGAGATTCATTTCATGGGACTTCTTATGCAAAGAGTGGGGATGCGTTCCGGGTGCAACATTCCATGTAACGCCGTAGGCCGCTCTTAGGCCGCTCTACTTTGGTGCACGCATGTCTCACCAGTTTTTCGGCACAGGTCCGAAAAAACTTAGGTGTTTGTGCAAAATGCACCAGATTCCCTGCACAAACCCGCCAAACGGCGTGCTAGAGCGCTCAAGCTACATTTTCTTGATGACGGTTGATCAAGTGGCGCAGGCGCTCTACAGCAACCACCACACTCTGAGCTTTTAGCTGCCTCTGAAACGACAAAACCCCTGTCTGCGCTAGCAGACAGGGGTTTCGGAATTCAATCTTGACGATGACCTACTCTCACATGGGGAAACCCCACACTACCATCGGCGATGCATCGTTTCACTGCTGAGTTC
>NZ_JBXALR010000015.1:0-135265 GCF_058799675.1 Pseudomonas sp. GW822-FHT06B12 | reverse complement strand
GCACGGTGCGCGGCGGCGTGGAGTTCTTTTGAATCGAGGGAGGCGTAGGGGGAAACGGGGTCGGTTTCGGGGGGATTGGGGGTGGCTTTGAACATGGTGAACCTCGCTTTGTCATTGTGAGTTACCACCGTCTGCCGCCAAGCAGATTGGGTGGCGGGTTGCACAAGTTTGGCGGACCGGCTTAAAGCGCAAAAATACCGGCATCCCCGAAGGAATCCTTGAGCAACCCGCCATGACACAGGAGAGCAGGCACCCAAAAGTGCCGTCAATCATGTTAGGGAGCGCTGTTGCGCGCATTTAATACCGGGCCGCCAAGCCCGTTCGCTGAATGGTCAGCGACACGGAAACGATAGGGGCGAGGGCCAAAGCGCACAAGCCGGCGGATTCTGGCGTAGGTGTAGGCCATGACGCAAGGCGTTGTAGCCTGTGACGGAGGTTGCGTGGGCAAGCTTAAACGCCCGTAGCAGCTGTCGAGCCCGCGAGGCTGCGTTCGGCCGCGAAGCGGTCGTAAAATCAAGCAACATGTTCTTTCAGGCAAACCGCGTACGCAGGGTTTGCGAGGACTGCGTCCTCGAACGCAGCCTCGCGGGCTCGGCAGCTGCTACGGGCAAATGGGTAGTAAGGCCGTTTCGGTGCACCCGCAGGTGTTATCTATATAGGGCCTTATGTGGATGGCCAAGGCATAAAGTGACCCTCGATCTTCAGGCAAGAAGATCGGACATCCACTTAAAGGGAATTAACCAACGTGCCGAATAGCAATGAATATTCATACACGAGCGAACAGGTAAACGCGGCGTTTTCAGACATCAGCGCAAGTTTGTTCAAAGACAAGGTCATCAGTACCACCAACCCGAGAATACTGATCGTGGCCGGTATTCAGGGATCAGGGAAAACCTGGTTGCTGGAAGAGTCGTTACTTAAAACCGGCAACTACTCGGACTACATCAGGCTGTATCTGCCCGAGTACCGCAAAAAGCATCCGCAGTATTCACGGATGGAAACCCGCGGGGTGCTGCACGTGTATGAGCACACCGAGGCTTTTGTGCGGGAAGTGTGTACGAAGATTTTCGAAAAAGCCTTTGCCGAGAAATACAGCATCATCATGGAGTCTGCGCTGGATTCGGCAGACTTCGCGGCATTCCCGCCAATGGCCGTGTCAGCCGGCTATCAGTTTGAAGTGCATGTGGTGGCCTGTAAAAAAGAGTTCACCCATTTGTCGACGATCACCCGTGGTCTGAAGAGCCTTAAAGACAAGCAACTGGAGCGTTTCCTGAAACTCTCGGAGCTTGAGGCGAGTCTGGGTAATGCACAGACGGTGCTGAATGCCTTCGAAGAGGCCTGTGCGCAAAAGGTTGGCTCTGAAATCACCGTGTACGAGCGCGGGTTTGGTGAGCTGAAAAACCGAAAAGTTGTCTGTCGCAGCCAGTGCGACACAGTCGGTCAGTTAACCCCGCAATCGCTGGTCGATCACAAAGGCGTGACTGTTGCTATCGCTGATAACCCGGTCGCAATCGAGCGAGCACCCGGCAAGACCTCGCGCTCCTGCTATGCGGCCTACAACAACATCGTCAGCGCCGAGGTCAGTCTCAGGCGTGATCGAAGGGAAATGGTCTGGGATTGCCAACTCGCGCTGCTAGAGGCGCTACGCCTGAATAATCAGGTCCCTGCATTCGTCAACACCGACCTGGTAGGTTACGTGTTCAAGCATTTGCATCGCTGATGGTTCTTTCACGTCAAGGCGCATTCGCTCGATTGGATGTGGCTGAGAAGAATCTCTCACCCCTTCGACTCACAAAACACGGTTGCTTTCTGTCTCCAATTGGATACACTTCCTTGTGACTTATCTGATCCAGCAAACCAGGAATTTTGCTCATTGGCTTGTATCTATACGCGATATACGCGCAAGGATTGCCATCGCACGACGCATTGATCGAGCCACAACTGGCAACCTGGGCGATGTGAAGCCAGTAGGTGAAGGTGTATCCGAGATGCGCGTTGATGTCGGGGCTGGATACCGCGTGTATTTCACAATGCGCGGCGGCGTTGTCGTGGTCCTGCTGGCTGGCGGGAACAAGTCCACTCAACCTGCCGATATCCGGCAGGCCAAAAGATTGGCAAAGGAGGTTTAAAAATGTCCGATACCCTTATGCCGTTTGATATGGCGGAGCTTCTGGACACTGACGAAGCAGTCAGCGAGTACCTCTCTCAGGTTCTGGCCGAGGGCGATACTGACGAGTTTATCCGTGCGGTTGGATACGTCGCAAAAGCGCGCGGTATGGCCCAGATTGCGAATGACTCAGGCCTTGGCCGGGCAAGCTTGTACAAAGCATTTGCGCCAGGCGCCAAGCCACGCTTCGACACGGTGATTAAAGTGATGCGTGCGATGGGCATTGAGCTCCACGCTACAGTTGGGCGTGCTTGAAATCTTTAAAGAACAAGCCCAACACTAAAGTGAATACCAAGAAAAGCGCCGCTTTCCCATTTGGGGACAAGCGGCGTTTTTCTTAAGTGAGCAGCATTGCCGCCATTGGCGGGCTTCCTGCCAAATCGGTGGGTCAAAACGCAAAACACGAACAGCCAAACGCGCCCCAGAACCCCTGGAAGTCGCTGACCGGTGCGTTCGACAAGCGCGCTCGCTCATGGCTGTGGGCATGCACGGCGCAGGCGCCCACGCATTGATGCATTTGGGCGGTGAGCGGTGCCAGGGGCTTCCAGTGCCCCGGCACGTTCACCACTGGCGACCAATCGGGCATCACCGGTAGACGCGGCGGGCCGAGTTTTTCGAATTCGAGGCTGCCGTACACCACCTTGCCGTCGACCACAGTCAGTACCGATTCAATCCACTTTATCGCTTCGTCGTCGACGCTGAAGTAGTCGGCTGACAACGCCACCAGATCGGCCAGTTGCCCGACCTTGATCTGGCCCTTTGTGCCTTGCTCGGAGGAGAACCAGGCGCTGCCATGGGTGTAGAGTTCCAGCGCCGTGTCGCGGCTCAGGCCTTGCGGGTACAGCTCCAGACCGCCGACGGTGCGGCCGCTGACCAACCAGTAGAGCGACGTCCACGGGTTGTAGCTGGATACTCGGGTGGCGTCGGTGCCGGCACCGACCGGAATGCCTTCGGCGAGCATGCGCTGGATCGGTGGGGTGTGCTCGGCGGCCTTGGCGCCGTAGCGGTCGACAAAGTACTCGCCCTGAAAAGCCATGCGGTCTTGAATCGCAATGCCACCGCCCAGCGCACGAACCCGCTCGATATTCTGCGGAGTGATGGTTTCGGCGTGATCGAAGAACCACGGCAGCCCGTCGAACGGAATGTCGCGGTTAACCTTTTCGAACACGTCGAGCATCCGCGTGATCGATTCGTTGTAGGTGGCGTGCAAGCGAAATGGCCAGCGCTGCTCGACCAGATGCCGGACCACCGGTTCCAGTTCCTGCTCCATGGTCTGCGGCAAATCCGGACGTGGCTCGAGGAAGTCTTCGAAATCTGCCGCGGAGAACACCAGCATTTCGCCAGCGCCGTTGTGCCGCAAAAAGTCGTCACCCTGGCCGTAGTGCGAGGTGTTGGTCCAGTTTTTGAAGTCGGTCAGCTCTTCCTTGGGTTTTTGGGTGAACAGGTTGTAGGCGATGCGCACGCTGAGTTGCTGGTCTTTCGCCAACTGCTGGATGACCTGATAGTCGTCCGGGTAATTCTGAAAGCCGCCACCGGCATCAATGGCGCTGGTGACGCCGAGGCGATTGAGTTCGCGCATGAACTGCCGGGTCGAGTTGACCTGATACTCCAACGGCAGCTTCGGTCCCTTGGCCAGGGTCGAGTACAGGATCATCGCGTTCGGACGGGCGATCAGCATGCCCGTGGGGTCGCCACTGGCATCGCGCTGGATTTCACCACCCGGCGGGTTCGGCGTATTGCGGTCGTAGCCGACCACTTTCAGCGCCGCGCGGTTGAGCAGGGCGCGGTCATACAGGTGCAGGACGAACACAGGGGTGTCAGGTGCGGCTTTGTTCAGTTCTTCAATCGTCGGCAAGCGTTTTTCGGCGAACTGAAACTCGGTCCAGCCACCGACCACGCGTACCCATTGCGGTGCCGGCGTGCGATCGGCCTGATCCTTGAGCAGACGCAAGGCGTCGGCCAAGGACGGCACGCCTTCCCAGCGCAGTTCGAGGTTGTAGTTCAGGCCGCCGCGAATCAGGTGCAAGTGCGAGTCGTTGAGACCGGGGATCACCGTGCGTTTTTGCAGGTCGATGACTTGCGTGCTGGCGCCGCGCAGAGGCATGACGTGCGCATCATCGCCGACGGCAATAAACCGCCCGTCCTTGATGGCGACTGCACTGGCCTGGGGTTTGTCCCGGTCAACGGTGTGCAAGCGACCGTTGAATAAAATGAGATCGGCTGGGGTGTTGGTCATGCTGGTGCTCTCCGCAAGTAGAGGACTGATCCAGGCACTGACGGTGCCTGCCGAAAGGCCTTGCAGTACGCGGTAGTGAAAGCCGTCGTGGCAGTCAGATGGACTCATGGCGTCGTTCTCCGCAGGTGTTCGGTCGCGCGAGCAGCCGGATGCGCGAGCCATACGGCCAGCAAAGAATATAGACGGCTAATTCGAGGTCGATGCGTCGTGCGGGGAAATTTACGACCGGCAGAAACGACGAATCCCGCCATGGAGGCGGGATTCGTGTGCAGCCAGACGGGCTCCCAGGGGCGGGAGCCGCCGTCTTAGCTCGGGAACAGCTCGGACAGTTTCATGGCCAGCATCATGTCGCCTTCAGCGCGCAGTTTGCCGCCCATGAACGCTTGCATGCCGTCGGTCGAACCGTCGACGATGCCTTCCAGGGTTTCGCCGTCCATGACCAGAGTCACTTGAGCGTCCGGGTTTTCGCCTTCCTGCAGCTCGCAAGTGCTGTCTTTGACGATCAGCGAGAAGTTCTTGGTGTCGTCGATGCGGAAACCGAAAACCAGGTCCAGGCCGGCAGCAGCGGCTGGGTTGAACTTGGCTTTCATTGCTTGTACGGCGTCAGCTACGGAGGTCATGGTTCGATCCTTTCATGATGTGTTACAACAAGGGTCACAGTGATCCGGACTCAACGGAAAGTGATGAGTTCCGGGGCCTTCAGCAGTTGTAAATGTGCATGACTGTTGAAGGAAGCCAGCGCCACCTCGCGACCACGGAACTTCAGTTGGTTGAGCGAGGTGTTGACGATTTGCCAATTCAGCTCAAAGGCCTGCTTTGCCGGCATTTGAGTAATCAGGTGGAGCAGGGCAGTGATGGTCCCGCCGGAGGTGAACACGGCGATTTTCTGGGTGTTCTCGGCGTGTTCGAGAATGCGCTGCAAACCTGCCTGGACCCGCTCGACGAAGCCAAGCCAGCTTTCGAGGCCCGGTGGGTCGTACGTGCCCGCCAGCCAGCGCTCGATGATCAAGGCAAAAATTCGCTGAAACTCGCCGCGATTCTGCGCGGCATTGCGCAGGATGTGCAGGGCTTCAGGCTCTTCGGGTAACAGGTCTGGAAGCAGCGCGCGGATCACCGCTTCGGCGTCGAACTCGTTGAAGGCCGAATCGATTTCCAGAGGCGGCACCGGCAGGCCGACAGCACCGAATTGCGCCAGAGCGCTGTTGGCGGTGTGTTGCTGACGACGCAGGTCGCCCGACAGGCAGCGGTCGAAACTCAATCCCAGTTCAGCCAGGTGGCTGCCGAGTACTTCCGCCTGACGAATACCGGTCGGCGACAGCACGTCGTAGTCGTCTGCACCGAAGGAGGCCTGGCCATGTCGAATCAAATAGATGGTGCCCACGTCCGCGTCATCCCGGTACGTTGAAGGTTTTGCGAGGTTATGAGGATGCCGGTGAGCTGTCAATGAAAAAACATACGCTTGTTTGAAATGCTCGTTGGAGGGCCGTTACAGAAGGTTTCATGACTGGTCGCAACGCGGCCGCATGGGTATGCTGAAGGTATACGCGCCTGCGTGTTCAGCGGCGCACTGTCGTTAAGGAGTCAATGTGGATTTTCTTGCCGAGTACGCAAGTTTTCTGGCTAAAACCGTGACCCTGGTGATTGCCATCCTGGTGGTCCTGGCGAGCTTTGCGGCGCTGCGCAGCAAGGGCCGGCGCAAGTCCGCGGGTCAGTTGCAGGTCAACAAACTGAATGATTTCTACAAAGGGCTGCGTGAGCGTCTGGAGCAGTCGCTGCTCGACAAGGATCAGCTCAAGGCCGTGCGTAAGTCCGAAGCCAGGGCCGAGAAAAAACAGAAGAAAAAACCTGAAGCCAAATCTCGGGTGTTCGTGCTGGATTTCGACGGCGACATCAAGGCTTCGGCGACTGAAAGCCTGCGCCACGAAATCACCGCGCTGCTGTCCCTGGCCACGCCGAAGGACGAAGTTGTGCTGCGTCTGGAAAGCGGCGGTGGCATGGTTCACAGCTACGGTCTAGCATCCTCGCAACTGGCGCGTATTCGTCAGGCCGGTGTGCCGCTGACCGTGTGCATCGACAAGGTCGCGGCCAGCGGCGGCTACATGATGGCGTGCATTGGCGAGAAGATCATCAGCGCACCATTTGCCATTCTGGGTTCGATCGGTGTGGTGGCACAGCTGCCTAACGTCAATCGTTTGCTGAAAAAGCATGACATCGACTTCGAAGTCCTGACGGCCGGCGAGTACAAACGCACGCTGACGGTGTTTGGCGAAAACACCGAAAAAGGCCGGGAGAAGTTTCAGGAAGACCTGGATGTCACTCACGAGCTGTTCAAGAACTTCGTCTCGCGCTACCGCCCACAGCTGGCCATCAACGAAGTCGCCACCGGTGAAATCTGGTTGGGTGTCGCGGCGCTGGAAAAACGCTTGGTCGATGAACTGAAAACCAGCGACGAATACCTCGCTGAACGCGCCAAAGGTGCAGAGCTGTTTCACCTGCATTATTCCGAACGCAAGAGCCTGCAAGAACGCGTCGGCCTGGCGGCCAGCGGTTCGATTGATCGTGTCTTGCTGACCTGGTGGAGTCGCTTGACTCAACAGCGCTTCTGGTAAAGAGCACGGGGGCTCGCCAGTGCGGGCCCGTTATCGCGGCGTCGGGTGCAATGCCCGGCGCTGTACAGGCTCATGTCGCTGGCGTTTACCCTCTGCATTTCAGGCTTTTTGAGACTGTCGCGTTTTCCCTCCGGATTGAAGAAGTTTCCTGCTTTTATCAAGGCAGGCGGCGCATAAGCTCTCAACTCCCAAGTCAACTGCAAAGGATTGCAAATGATGGCGCTAGAGAGTCAACACCACCCTGCCACTGGCCGGTTACCGGCTCTGAACAAACAGACGCTGTCGAGCCTGGCACTGGACACGGTGATACCTTCGACCGCGGCCCAATATGCCGCAAAGCTGATCGAGGAGCGTTGGGGGGCAGCGCCATTGACCGCTCAACTGGTCGATCTCAACTACGATTTCCATGGCTATCCCGTGCAACAGGGCGTGCAACAGGGCGTGCAGCAAGGCCGAGTCAGAAAGTCGCAAAGCCTGGTACAGGCCTTGCTGTCCAACTATCAGACCGTGGGCGCCGGTCGTTTCGGGGAAACGGCATTCGGTCTGTACACACCTCCTATCGTGGGTCCGGAAGTCCGAATCGTCGAGATCGATCAGCCGATCAACCCTGACAGTGGCTTCCAGGACTACGAGGGCATCTACCGTCAGACCGTCCCTCAGCGCTACGGCCCGAGCACTCAGCTGAAGCTGCAGTCAGCAGAGTTCAAGAAGTGGGTGTGGGAGCTGGAGTTCAAGGGTAAATACACCGCTTATGTGCACGCTGCGTGGCCTTCCGATGAGGCCTGCCTTGCACCGCAAGGCTATCCGCTACGCACCTCGGTCAAGACAGCGTTTGTCATGGCGGCTTACTTGCAGCGCCAGGAAAACAGCCTGACCCAGGACGGACTCACGTTGGCACTACTGGCTGTCGGGTTCGATGCGCAGCAAACGTGGGAGCAGCTGACCGTTGATCAGTTGCAGGCCTGGGCGACAATCGAGTCTTCCATAGAGGCCTCGCGTCTGGTCATTTACCGTTATGTATCGAGCGATATCTGGAGCTTTCGGGAGAAAACCAGTGAGCGGATTCTGCTTTATATCCCGGGAAACTCTTCTCCCTTCCACGAGTTTGCCAGCCACAAGGCGTTGTACGAATGGGTGGTCGAGGTGGGCAAGGATGTTGCCAGGAAAGAGGCTCTGGTAGCGCATTTTTCCGACGATGACCGGCAGGACGGTACGTTCCACGCCGGCGTGTTGACCGCGCTGGACGGAATGGCAATGTACCCCCGTCAACACCTCCTGAAGAAAGGCCATGGCTTTTTCAACGATGATGGTTACTGGGACCCTGCCGATTACGTTCACCTGGAGGTCGCAACGTCTCCAGCCGACCCCTTCGCGCAGTGGGTGCTGGTGATGAAGCAAGCGGCCCAGGCCAGTATCGAAACCATTCGTGACGATGCCCAGGTCAACCGAGACGATTTGAGTGCGGTGGTCGAGCCCATTGTGCAATGGATCAACAAATTTGGCCCCTTGGCGTTGTTCGTTCCGGGGGGTGAAGGTTTGCTGGCGTTGGCCGGACTGATTGATGCCGGTTATGGGCTGGCTCAGGCGGTTGATGGCAAGACTCCTGAAGAGCGCTCCGCCGGCGTCACGCGTACGGTATTCGGCTTGCTCAACGCCTTGCCATTGGCCGCAGCGGGTGCCGCCATCAAGACTGAAGAACAGGCTGCCGTTGCTGGGGCAGAGCCGGACCCTGTGCCGGTGGTCATCGAGGAGCCGTCGCCTGGCGAGCCCCCGTTCGTTACTCCGGATGTCGCGCCTCCCGCCCCGGCTGCCGAGCGGGCAGCACTGATGCGCGGGATCGGACCCAGTGTCCAGGCATTCAGCGATGAGGTACTGGCCCAGATCGCTCATGTCAGTGCGGTGGACGATGACGTATTGCGCCTGATGCACGCGGGGCAGAGGGCACCGTCTCCGGTGCTGGCGGACACCATCAGCCGATTCACTATCGATCAGGATCTGCAACGTGCAATCGACTCATTACCCGAGGGGTCTGCGCAGGCTAAGCAGCTAAAAAGCACAAGAGTCGAGCAATTCAAGCGAAGCTACGCCGCACTCCAATACTCGGATAATGAGCGGGTCAGGCTGTTCCAGCATCAGTATCCGGGTTTGCCAAAAAGTGCGGTGGAGCAAATGCTCGACAGGTCGGGGGTGGACATCGATGCCCCCTTCACACTGGCTGATACCAAACGAGTGTTGAGGCAGTTGAGCGGCAAGGCGCGGCAGTACGAGCAACATGTGCGCCTGTGCCGCGCCTATGAGGGGCTTTATCTGAAGTCGGTCGAAAACATCGACAGCGATTTACTGGTTTTGCATACCCTGGAACGACTGCCGGGCTGGTCGCGCAAGATTCGAATCGAGGTGCTCGACGGGCTGGTCGGTACGGCTGAGTTTGACCAAGCGCTTCTCGATCTTCTGCCGCAAGAACAACGCTCGGCCCTCGGTTTGCGTCCAGACCATGAATGGCGGGACTTGCAGCTGAAAATCGGCGAGAACGCACTGCCGCGCTCCGAGCTGATGCTCGGGCTGCACAGGATGGACTCCGGGTTGACCTTTCAGCGTTTCGGGTTGCACGGCGGTGGATTTCCAAACACCGCGCAGTCCGCTGAACTGTCCATGGAGATGATGAGGCTTCAGGTCAAAGAGATTTATCCCGCTTTTACAACTGAGCAAGTGGATGAGTTTCTGTTGAATGCGGGAGCCCAGGCTCAGGCTGAGCTTTATCGGTTGAGGCAGCAGGCCGAGCAACTACGTGTCGACATCACGGGCTGGATCGAAGACGTCACTGATGACGTCGAGGACATGGATATCGAGCTCTTGGTGGCGGGGGATGCGGATGCGCAGGGGATGAGCGAGGACGAGATCGAGGATGAGAACGACGCGCGCATAGAGGAGTGGATGGAGAATGAACGTGATACCCGATATGAGCTGGCCGAGGACCTGATCGCCATTTGGCAAAAGCGTGGTGGGCCCGACAGCAGGGTCTATCGCGACGGTCAGTTGATTGGCTTTCACCTGGATATGGACTTTGAGCAGATGCACTATCTCCCGCAGCTCAACGTAAAGTTGAATGACGTGGTGTCTCTCTCCATGCCGAATCTCAAGTTAATGCATCGCGGTAGCCTTAACGGATTCCTTGAGAGTTTCCCCAATCTGCGTAAGTTGAATATGCAGGGTGTGGATTTGCGTCTCTTTGATCGGGATGGGATCGAGGTTGGCCAATTGCCGCTTGCCATCGCCGATATGCGTCAGCTTGAGGTTCTTAATCTAAAAGCGACCCGGCTGGTCCTGACAGAGGAAATCAGAGGTCAACTTGCCGAGCTTACCCGACTTCAGGAACTCGATCTAAGCGAAAACCCGCTCGGTATCCCGCCTGCAGTGATTGAGATGACTGAATTACGCAAACTCAGGCTGCGGGGAGCAGGCCTCAGGACTTGCCCGACTTTTACTCTTGATCATCCTTACCTGAAACAGCTGGATCTGCGTGATAACTACATTATTCGAGTGCCTCTCGGGGTTCGAAGGCAGTCGGTGGCCAAGGACAGCGTCTTGCTTTCAGGCAATCCGTTGGTGGACGCAGACAGTTTGAAATGGGTCATGGACCACCGTAAGCAGACCGGGATAAATCTATGGATGGGGCACGGCACGGCGGATGCTAGTTGGCCTGATGGCTGGTTGACCGGACTTTCCCCGGAGCAAGCGACACAGCAGACAGCGTGTTGGCAGCGTGTTTTGGCGAAAGAGGGCAGCAGCCGCTTTTTCGGAACCCTGGGGGTGCTGACGCACACAGCGGATTTCCGGGTGGATTACGCACCGTTACAGTTGCGCGTGTGGCACATGCTGGACGAGATGGATGCGTCGCCGGAGCTTTGCCAGGCGCTGTTTCAGGATGTGAGGTGGTCGGCCCATGATGGCGATGACCCGTTTGCCAGTTTCGAACGGCTGGAAGACAGAATGATGTTATTCAGGGAACCGTCGGTGAAAAAAGCCAGGCTCGATGACGAGACTCTTAAAGCGCCGTAGGTAGGGCACCGATATGAAAAACCTTGAGTCCCGGCACATGCGCCGGGCTCAAGGTTTTTTGTCGATCAGCGGCGACGGAACAGCGGTAGCGGTTCGTCCGTGGCGGCCTGGTAGGTCACCGAGAAGTCCTTGAGGCTTTCAAGTGCTTCGTACGGGTCCTTGTCTGCGCGCAATGCATAAGCGTCGAAACCGCAGCGGTGCAGGTAGAACAGCTGGTCGCGCAGCACATCGCCGATTGCCCGCAGTTCGCCCTTGAAGCCGTAGCGGTCACGCAGCAGGCGCGCGTTGGAGTAGTTGCGCCCGTCGGTGAAGGCCGGGAAGTTCAGGGCAATGACCTGAAAGTGCGCGACGTCATCACCGATTTCTTCGGCTTCTTCATCGGCGTCCAGCCATACACCCAGACCGCCATCACGAGCCTTGAGGGCGTGACCGTGATCGCGCCACAGAGCCAGCGGCACGATCAGGTCGTCGCAGTTGGAAATGCCGTCGAAGGTCGCGTCCTTGGGCAGCAAGTGCCAGGTTTCGTCGATGACCTCGTTGTTCTTAATTATTCGCTGCATAGACGCGTTCCTTGAAGAGGTCGATGCCGATACGTTGATAGGTGTCGATGAAGCGCTCGTCTTCGGTACGTTGTTCCACGTACACGTCGATCAGCTTCGAGATCACATCCGGCATGTCGTCCTGGGCGAAGGACGGGCCGAGGATCTTGCCCAGGCTGGCGTCGCGGCTGGCGCTGCCGCCGAGGGACACCTGGTAGAACTCTTCACCTTTCTTGTCCACCCCGAGGATGCCGATATGGCCGACGTGGTGGTGACCACAGGCGTTCATGCAGCCGGAGATGTTCAGGTCCAGTTCGCCGATGTCGAACAGGTAGTCCAGGTCGTCGAAACGGCGCTGGATGGCTTCAGCGATCGGGATCGACTTGGCGTTCGCCAGGGAGCAGAAGTCGCCGCCCGGGCAGCAGATGATGTCGGTCAGCAGGCCGATGTTCGGCGTAGCGAAACCTTGCTCGCGCAGTTCGCCCCACAGGGCGAACAACTGGCTCTGCTCGACGTCAGCCAGAATGATGTTCTGCTCGTGGGAGGTGCGCAACTGGCCAAAGCTGTAGCGGTCGGCCAGGTCGGCAACGCCATCGAGTTGCTTGTCGGTCACGTCGCCCGGCGCAACGCCGGTTGGTTTGAGCGACAGGGTCACGGCCACATATCCCGGCTTCTTGTGAGCCAGGGTGTTGCGGGTGCGCCAGCGAGCAAAACCCGGATGCTGCTTGTCGAGATCAGCCAGCTCTGTCGTCTGATCGTCCAGGACTTTGTAGTCCGGATCGACGAAGTGCTTGGCGACGCGATGCACTTCGGCTTCGGTCAGCGTGGTCTGGCCACCGCGAAGGTGTTCCATTTCCGCATCGACTTTTTGCGCGAAGACTTCAGGCGTCAGGGCCTTGACCAGAATCTTGATCCGCGCCTTGTACTTGTTGTCGCGACGGCCATAGCGGTTGTACACACGCAGGATGGCGTCGAGGTAGCTCAACAGGTCTTGCCACGGCAGGAATTCGTTGATGAACGCGCCGACGACCGGTGTACGACCGAGGCCGCCACCGACCAGCACGCGAAAACCCAGCTCGCCAGCAGCGTTGTGCACGGGCTCAAGGCCGATGTCATGGACTTCGATGGCTGCGCGGTCCGACGTCGAACCGTTGATGGCGATCTTGAACTTGCGCGGCAGGTAGGCGAATTCCGGGTGGAAGGTCGTCCACTGACGGACGATTTCGCACCAGGGACGCGGGTCGATCAACTCGTCGGCAGCGACACCGGCGAACTGGTCGGTGGTGACGTTGCGCAGGCAGTTGCCGCTGGTCTGGATCGCGTGCATCTGCACGGTAGCCAGCTCAGCCAGGATGTCCGGAATGTCTTCCAGCGCCGGCCAGTTGAACTGTACGTTCTGCCGGGTACTGATGTGGGCGTAGCCCTTGTCGTAGTCGCGGGCGATCTTGGCCATCATTCGCGTCTGGCGCGAAGTCAGTTGGCCATAAGGCACGGCAACCCGCAGCATCGGGGCGAAGCGCTGGATGTAAAGGCCATTTTGCAGGCGCAGGGGGCGGAATTCTTCTTCGCTCAGCTCGCCTGCCAGATAGCGTCGGGTCTGATCACGGAACTGCTTGACGCGGTCCTCGATGATCCGCTGATCGTACTCGTCGTATACGTACATATAGGTCCTGTTCTCAGGCTTGGGCCAATCAGGAACAGCTGCGCTTTTCGCTCGCTTGATTCCGATACTGCCTTGGCAATTCTGCGCGCACGGCCGCGCACTCCCCACGGAGCCGAGGCAAGATACCAGTTTGCGTTTATGCGCAAAAGTGATGTTTGAGTATATGTAAAGAACCAAATCGACTAATGAGACTGGTTATTGTCTTACCCACATTTGTGGTGCGGGCAATCCTCTACTTAACTGTGCTCGAGTCTTTATGCAATCACCGATAAAACCGACAAGAGGCGATGCAATGAGCAACCCAACCAAAGCACGGAAAAGCGATAGCACTGTCGATGCATGGGCAATTCTGTTCCTGATCATCCTGGTAGTGGGCACTGCGGTGTTCTGGGTCAGCCATCAATAGGTAAGCGTGACCGAGCCCTGTTCCGAAGATTGTCGGACAAAACGCTAATTAATCGCGATTTGCCAGCATTTCGCCGGCTATAATGCGCGCTAATTTCCGGGGCTCGGATATTCAATGTTCAAGTTTTTCTATGGGGTGTTACTGACGGTTTGCACGGTCTATGGCTCGGGCGCTCAAGCGGCGTCGGTGCTATTCCTGAGCCCCGGCACCTCTGCAGAAACCTTTTGGCTCAGCTATTCGCAATTCATGCAGGCCGCCGCCCGGGACCTGGGCATGGACTTGCAGATACAGTATTCCGAGCGCAAGCCTGAAACCACGATCAAACAGGCTCGTGAAGCCCTGCAAGGGCCAAATCGACCGGACTATCTGGTGTTCGCCAACGAGCAATATGTTGCGCCGGAAATTTTGCGGCTGTCCGAGGGCAGCGGCGTGAAGCTGTTTATCGTCAATAGCGGGCTAAACGCCGATCAACTGGCGTTGCTCGGCAATCGCGAGGAAAAATACCCCAATTTACTCGGTAGCCTGGTGCCCAACGATGAGGAGGGCGGTTACCTGATGCTCAAGGAGTTGATCCGCCTGCATCCTCCGGTCGCCCCAGGCCAGAAACTCGAGTTGCTGGCGTTTGCCGGTTTGAAAATCACGCCGGCCTCGCAGTTGCGTGAAAAGGGCATGATGCGGGCGTTGCGCGAGCACCCCGAGGTGCATTTGCGGCAACTGGTGTACGGCGCCTGGAGTCGTCAGCGCGTCCATGAGCAGGCGACATTGCTGTTCAAGCGCTATCCGAAGACGTCGCTGATCTGGGCCGCCAACGATGAAATGGCGTTCGGGGCAATGCAGGCTTATCAAGAGGCGGGTGGCACGCCAGGCAAAGGCGCGCTGTTCAGCGCCGTCAATACCTCTCCGGCAGCTTTGCAAGCGTTGCTCGATGGTCGCCTGAGCGTCTTGCTGGGCGGCCATTTCAGTCTGGGTGGTTGGGCGCTGGTGGAGTTGCATGACTATGATCAGGGCGTCCACGTCGAACGATATGGTGGCCGTGATCGGCAGATTCCGCTGTTGCAGTTGATTGACCGGGCGCAAGCGAGGCGATTGTTGGCCATCGGTGCCACGCAGAACTACGGCGTGAACTTTCGCAGTCTTTCGGCCAAGGATCGTCCGCTGAGTTATCGCTATCCGTTCAGCCTGCAAGCGCTGATGCATTGATGTCGGGCTAAACCCCGGCCAGATGCAGGACCAGTTTGACGATACCGAACAGCGTCAGCGCAAAGACCGCCGTGAACAGAATGCCAAGCAGCACAAAATGGCTCGGCTTGCCGTGCGTGAAGTCGCGGGCGCGGTTCTTGCCACTTTGCACGCCAAATGCCGCCGCCATCACGCTCTGCAGCATCTGCCAGAAGCTGGGTGGTTTGTTGTCGACTGGATCGTCCATAAATCCCTCGTCACCGGTGTGTATGAGGCAAGCATAGACAATCCACGGCATACACAAATCAAATGTGGGAGCGAGCCTGCTCGCGATGGGTACCTATCAGTCAACATTGATGTCGACTGTCAGTACGCTATCGCGAGCAGGCTCGCTCCCACAGGGGTTTCTGTTGGCCACAGTATTGTGGCTAACAGAGCAACTTAGTTGTCGTAACCCAGGTTCGGCGCCAACCAGCGTTCACTCACACTCAGCTCCTGGCCTTTACGCGCGGTGTAGCTCTGCACCTGATCCTTGTCGACCTTGCCCACGGCAAAGTACTGCGCCTGCGGATGGGCGAAGTACCAGCCGCTGACGGCGGCGGCCGGGAACATCGCGTAGTGCTCGGTGAGGAAAACCCCGCTGCGACCGGCGTGCATTTCGCTGGCCTCAGGATCCAGCAGCGCGAACAGCGTGCCTTTCTCGGTGTGGTCCGGGCAGGCCGGATAACCAGGGGCAGGGCGGATGCCGGTGTATTGTTCTTTGATCAGCGCTTCGTTGTCGAGAGTCTCGTCCTTGGCGTAACCCCAGTAATCTTTACGGACCTGCTGGTGCAACCATTCGGCACAGGCCTCGGCCAGACGGTCGGCCAACGCCTTGACCATGATCGAGTTGTAGTCGTCGCCAGCGTCCTGGTAGGCCTTGGCGACTTCTTCGGCGCCGATCCCGGCGGTGGTGATGAAACCACCGACATAGTCGGTAATGCCGCTGTCTTTCGGCGCAACGAAGTCGGCCAGGGAGAAGTTCGGCTTGCCGTCGGTCTTGATGATCTGCTGGCGCAGGTGATGCAGGCGGGCTAACGGCTTGCCGTCGTCGCCATAGACTTCCAGGTCATCGTCGTGCACCTGATTGGCCGGCCAGAAGCCAAACACCGCGCGAGCGCTGATGAGCTTCTCGTCGATCAGTTTGGCGAGCATTTCCTGGGCATCGGCGTACAGCGCGGTGGCGGCTTCACCGACCACTTCGTCCTGGAGGATGCGCGGGAACTTGCCGGCCAGGTCCCAGGAGATGAAGAACGGTGTCCAGTCGATGTACTCGGCCAGCACCTTCAAGTCGATATTGTCCAGCACCTTGGCGCCAGTGAAAGTCGGCTTGACCGGCTCATAGCTGCTCCAGTCGAACTGCGGCTTCTTGGCGATCGCCGCCGGGTAGCTCAAGCGCTCGGTGCGGGCACTGCGGTTAGCCGTACGCTCGCGGACTTCGACATATTCCTCGCGGGTTCTTTCGACGAAACCGGCCTTCAGTTCCTTGGACAGCAACTGGGTCGCCACGCCGACAGCGCGTGAGGCGTCGGTGACATAGACCACCGCGTCGTTGCTGTACTTGGGTTCGATCTTCACCGCTGTGTGAGCCTTGGAGGTGGTCGCGCCACCGATCATCAGCGGTAGATGGAAATCCTGGCGCTGCATTTCGCGGGCCACGTGGACCATCTCGTCCAGCGAAGGCGTGATCAAGCCGGACAGGCCAATGATGTCGCACTTCTGCTCTTTGGCCACTTGCAGGATTTTTTCTGCCGGGACCATCACGCCGAGGTCGACGATGTCGTAGCCGTTACAGCCGAGCACCACGCCAACGATGTTCTTGCCGATGTCGTGCACGTCGCCCTTGACCGTGGCCATCAGGATCTTGCCCTTGGCTTCCGGTTTGTCGCCCTTTTCCAGTTCGATGAACGGGATCAGGTGCGCAACCGCCTGCTTCATCACGCGGGCGGATTTCACCACCTGCGGCAGGAACATCTTGCCGGCGCCAAACAGGTCGCCAACGATGTTCATGCCCGACATCAGCGGGCCTTCGATGACCTCGATCGGCCGGGCGAAGGACTGCCGGGATTCTTCGGTGTCTTCAACGATGTGCGTGGTGATGCCCTTGACCAGCGCATGCTCCAGACGCTTGTTGACCGGCCAGCCGCGCCATTCTTCGGTCTCGGCTTCCTTGACGCTGCCATCGCCCTTGTACTTGTCGGCAATGGCGAGGAGGGCGTCGGTTCCATTCGGGGTGCGGTTGAGCACTACGTCTTCGACCGCGTCGCGCAGTTCAGCAGGGATCTGGTCGTAGATCTCCAGCTGGCCGGCGTTGACGATACCCATGGTCAGGCCGTTGCGGATCGCATACAGCAGGAACACCGAGTGGATCGCTTCACGCACCGGGTTGTTGCCACGGAACGAGAACGACACGTTGGACACACCGCCCGAGGTCAGCGCGTAGGGCAGTTCGTCACGGATATAGGCGCAGGCGTTGATGAAGTCGACCGCATAGTTGTTGTGCTCTTCGATACCGGTGGCGACGGCGAAGATGTTCGGGTCGAAGATGATGTCTTCCGGCGGGAAGTCGACTTCGTTGACCAGAATGTCGTAGGAGCGTTTGCAGATTTCTTTCTTGCGCGCTTCGGTGTCGGCCTGGCCAGCTTCGTCGAAAGCCATCACCACCACGGCGGCACCGTAGCGTTTGCACAGTTTGGCGTGGTGAATGAACTGCTCGACGCCTTCCTTCATGCTGATGGAGTTGACGATGCCCTTGCCCTGGATGCACTTGAGGCCGGCTTCGATGACTTCCCATTTCGAGGAGTCGATCATGATCGGCACGCGAGAGATGTCCGGCTCGCCGGCAATCAGATTGAGGAAGGTCACCATGGCCTTCTTCGAATCGAGCATCCCTTCGTCCATGTTGATGTCGATCACCTGCGCGCCGGCTTCGACCTGCTGCAGGGCGACTTCCAGGGCTTCGGTGTAGTTGTCTTCACGGATCAGCCGGGCGAATTTGGCGGAGCCGGTGATGTTGGTCCGCTCGCCGACGTTGACGAACAACGAACTGCGATCGATGGTGAACGGCTCCAGGCCCGACAGACGGCAGGCCTTGGGAATGTCCGGAATCTGCCGTGGCGCATAGCCGGCGACGGCTTTGGCGATGGCTTCGATGTGCCCCGGCGTGGTGCCGCAGCAGCCGCCGACGATGTTCAGGAAACCGCTTTGGGCGAACTCTTCGATGACCTTGGCGGTTTGCGCCGGCAGTTCATCGTATTCACCGAATTCGTTCGGCAGGCCAGCGTTCGGGTGCGCCGACACGTAGGTGCTGGCCTTGTTCGACAGCTCTTCCAGGTACGGACGCAGCTCGCGGGCGCCAAGGGCGCAGTTCAGGCCGACGGAAATTGGCTTGGCGTGGGCGATGGAGTTCCAGAAGGCTTCGGTGGTCTGGCCGGACAGGGTGCGGCCGGAGGCATCGGTGATGGTCCCGGAAATCATGATCGGCAGCTCGAAACCGAGTTCCTCGAACACCCCTTGCACGGCGAAGATCGCGGCTTTGGCGTTCAAGGTGTCGAAAATGGTTTCGATCAGAATCAGGTCGGCGCCACCTTCGATCAGGCCTTTGGTGGCCTCGGTGTAGTTCTCCACCAGTTCATCGAAGGTCACGTTGCGGTAGCCAGGGTTGTTCACGTCCGGCGACAGCGAGCAGGTGCGGCTGGTCGGGCCCAGGACACCGGCGACAAAACGTGGCTTGTCTGGAGTTTCGAGGGTCTTGGCGTCTGCCACCTTGCGTGCAAGGCGTGCGCCTTCTACGTTTAACTCGTATGCCAGGCCCTGCATGCCGTAGTCGGCCTGGGATACCTGGGTGGCGTTGAAGGTGTTGGTTTCCAGAATGTCGGCACCGGCATCCAGGTATTGCTTCTCGATCGCCCCGATCACGTCCGGGCGGCTCAGTACCAGCAAGTCGTTGTTACCCTTGACGTCGCTTGGCCAGTCGGCAAAGCGTTTGCCACGGTAGTCCTGCTCCTCGAGCTTGAAGCTCTGGATCATTGTGCCCATGCCGCCATCGAGAATCAGGATGCGCTCTTTGAGGGCTTGCTTGAGGGCGTGTAGGCGAGCGCTGCGATCGGACATTAGGACTACCTGGTAAGGCCATTACGAAGGGCCAGCATCATAGCAAACCTGTGCGCTTTTAGAGCATGAGCTGTTTTTGCATGAATATCGCTCATGTTGATGGCTGGGCCAGGACGGTAGAATCGCGACGTTTTTTCATGATCGGGACCAGGGATATGTCGAATCGCGTTTTCATCAGCCTCTTTGTGCTGCTTATAAGCAGTGTCGCCACAGCACAAGGCACGGCGCCGGCGATCTCCTACACCCGTGATGTTCAGCCGATCTTCACTGAAAAATGCGTGGCCTGCCATGCCTGCTACGACGCCGCCTGTCAGCTCAACCTGGGCAGTGGCGAAGGTGCGGCGCGTGGCGCGAACAAGATCCCGGTCTATGCCGGTGAACGCAGCAAGGCGTCGGAACCGACACGGCTGTTTTATGACGCTTTTGGCAAAGCGGCCTGGCAACGCAAGGACTTCTACTCGGTACTCGACGCTCAGGGCAGTCAGGCTGCGCTGATGGCGCGCATGCTTGAGCTCGGCCATCGGACGCCGCTGCAACCTAACGCCAAATTGCCGGAAGAGATTGTGCTGGGGCTCGAGCGCGAGAACATGTGCCCGATGCCCGGGGAATTCGAGGCCTATGCCGGCGCCCATCCGAAAGAAGGCATGCCGCTGGCGGTGACGGGGCTGACCGATCAGCAGTATCAGACACTGCAACGCTGGCTGGCCTCCGGTGCGCCGATCGACCAGCAGGGTCTGGTCCCCAGCGCCAGAGAAGCCTTGCAGGTGGTCCAGTGGGAAAACCTGCTCAACGCACCGGGCGCACGTGAAAGTCTGGTGGCACGCTGGTTGTTCGAACACTGGTTTCTGGCGCATATCTACTTCAAGGACGGCGAACCGGGGCATTTCTTCCAGTGGGTGCGTTCACGCACACCGACAGGCAAACCGATCGACCTGATCAACAGCCGCCGCCCGAACGATGATCCGGGCACTCAGGTGTATTACCGCTTGTGGCCGGTGCAAGGGGTGATCGTGCACAAGACGCACATCACCTATCCGCTGAGCTCGGCGAAAATGGCCCGGATCAAAACCCTGTTCTACAACGGCAACTGGCAGGTCCACGCCTTGCCCGGTTATGGTCCGGAACGCCGTGCCAACCCGTTCGAGACCTTCCAGGCAATCCCGGCGCAGGCGCGCTATCAGTTCATGCTCGATAACGCCGAATACTTTGTGCGCACCTTTATCCGTGGCCCGGTCTGTCGTGGGCAGATTGCAACCGACGTGATTCGCGACAACTTCTGGGCGTTCTTCCAGGCGCCAGAACACGACCTGTACATCACTGATCCGGCATACCGCGGCAAAGCCACGCCGTTGCTGGCCATGCCCGGTCAGAATGACGATGTCGGCAGTGTGTTGAGCCTGTGGCACGCCTACCGCGACAAGCGTAACGAGTACGAAGCCTTGCGTCGTGACACCTACGCCGATGCGCCAGCGCCGAGTTGGTCGACCTTGTGGGCCGGCAACGACAACGCCTTGCTGAGCATCTTCCGGCATTTTGACAGTGCGTCGGTGAGCAAGGGCCTGATCGGTGAAGTGCCGCAGACCATGTGGCTGTTCGACTTCCCGTTGCTGGAGCGCACCTATTATCAGTTGGCGGTCAACTTTGATGTGTTCGGCAACGTTTCCCATCAGGCGCAGACCCGACTGTATTTCGACTTGATCCGTAACGGCGCCGAGCAGAATTTCCTGCGTTTGATGCCGGCCGATTCGCGTGACGGGTATCTGGACGACTGGTATCAGAGCAGCGGTAAATTCAAGATGTGGCTGGATTACGAAAGCATCGACAACGATAAGTCGACCGCGCTGATGCTTGACCAGAAGGACCCGAAACGCGACTTCGCCCAGCAATTGCTGATGCGTTACGGCGACCTGAACGCCAGACCTGATCCGATCAACCGTTGCGACGGCGCCTATTGCTCACGGCCCAATATCGATCCGGCCTTACAGAATGCCGAGCAGGCGTTGAGCCGCCTGACATCGCGCCCGGCGGCCGGGCTCAAGGTAATCGATCAACTGCCGGAAACGACGATGCTGCGCATCGAAAGTCGCAGCGGCAAGCGCGAGGTGTACAGCCTGCTGCGCAACCGTGCCCACAGCAACGTGGCGTTCCTGCTCGGCGAGGCACTGCGCTATCAGCCGGGGCTGGACACATTGACCATTTATCCCGGTGTGCTCAGCAGCTACCCGAACTTCATGTTCAACATTCCCGCTGAACAGGTGCCGGAGTTTGCTGCTGCCATGGAGAATGCCAAGGATGCCCGGAGCTTCGAGAAAATCGTCGAGCGCTGGGGCATTCGTCGTAGCCACCCGCAGTTCTGGCAGTATTTCCACGATCTAAGCCGATACATCCACGAAACCGATCCGGTGGAAGAGGGCGTACTGGACATGAATCGCTACGAAAACCTCTGATCGACTCGCCGGTCGTCCTTGCGGCGACCGGTTCTTTCCCGACAAAAATACTGGGACTTTGTCCGGCGCGATGATTGGCGTAAACTGCGCCCAAGCCTGCGAGGAATTTCCATGACCGCCATTACCATTACCGACGCCGCCCACGATTATCTGGCTGATCTGCTCTCCAAGCAGAACACCCCGGGGATCGGCATTCGGGTCTTTATCACCCAGCCTGGCACTCAATACGCCGAAACCTGCATTGCCTATTGCAAGCCGGGCGAAGAAAAACCTGAAGACACTGCGCTGGGGCTCAAAAGCTTCACCGCTTACATCGACTCGTTCAGCGAAGCGTTCCTGGACGATGCCGTGGTCGACTACGCCACTGACCGCATGGGCGGCCAGCTGACCATCAAGGCGCCAAACGCCAAAGTACCGATGGTCAACGCCGACAGCCCGGTCAACGAACGCATCAACTACTACCTGCAAACCGAAATCAACCCGGGGCTGGCCAGCCACGGCGGTCAGGTCAGCCTGATCGATGTGGTGGAAGACGGCATCGCCGTGTTGAAGTTCGGTGGCGGCTGCCAGGGCTGCGGCCAGGCAGACGTGACCTTGAAGGAAGGTATCGAGCGCACGCTGCTTGAGCGTATTCCCGAGCTCAAGGGTGTACGTGACGTGACCGACCACACGCAGAAAGAAAACGCCTACTACTAAGGTGTTCGCTGCGACATAAAAAACGGCGCCCCGTGAGCGCCGTTTTTTATGGGTGAAATTCACTGACGCCATCGCGAGCAAGCTCGCTCCCACCTTGATTCTGGTCGCACACAAGTTCTGTGCTCACTGAAGATCTACTGTGGGAGCGAGCTTGCTCGCGATGAGGGCCTAAGGGCGGTAGAGATGCGCATGCCCGGCGCGATACAGCGACGATTCGCTGAAATTGTCACTGCCCAACACCCGGCCGACGAGAATCAGCGCCGTACGCCGAAACCCCTTAGCCTGAACCTTCTCGACGATGTTCGTCAGCGTCCCCACCACCCAATCCTGATCTGGCCAGCTGGCCCGGTGAACCACCGCAATCGGGCAGTCCGCGCCGTAATGCGGCAGCAGTTCAGCGACGATTTTTTCCAGGTGATTGACCCCCAGATGAATCGCCATGGTCGCGCCATGCTGGGCCAGGCTACTGAACTCTTCGCCCGGCGGCATCGCGGTTTTGTCGGCGTAGCGGGTCAGGATGACGCTTTGCGAGATGTCCGGCAGCGTCAACTCGGCGCCCAACAGCGCTGCGCAAGCGGCCGTGGCGGTGACGCCTGGGATGATTTCAAACGGGATGCCCAGCTCGCGCAGGTAACGAATCTGCTCGCCGATCGCCCCATACAGGCTTGGATCGCCGGAATGCACTCGCGCCACATCCTGGCCTTTGTCATGGGCGATCCTGATCAATTCGATGATCTGTTCCAGGTGCAATTCGGCGCTGTTGACCACCTGTTCAGCCTGATGGCCTTCCAGTACGGCTTCAGGCACCAGCGAGCCGGCGTAAATGATCAGCGGGCAGCTGCGAATCAGCCGTTGGCCCTTGACGGTGATCAGTTCCGGGTCGCCGGGACCTGCGCCAATGAAGTAGACGGTCATGGCCGGCTCCTGTGAAAAATTGTCAAAGCAAGGCTTCAGATGAAGATTGCTCATGATCGAAGGCGGGGATTATCGGGGATTTTACGCAGCGCCGGCCAATGCAAACGTTGCCTGGGCATATTTTTGTCGCGGGATCAGCAATTTTGCCGGCGCCTGGGCCAGTTGTTCGGCGAGGGCCAGCGCAGCACTTTCGGCAACGCCATAACAACCGGTGCGCTCGAAGGCGATTTGCGAGTGATGGCTGAGTTGCGGTTGATAGCTGGCCAATTGTTCGCTGCTGAAGAACAGCAATGGCAGCGCCAGTTGTGCGGCCAATTCGATCAGACCGGGCTCATCACGTTTCAGATCAATGCTGGCCAAAGCCTTGATCGCCTGCAATTCGATGTGATGAGCCTGTAACGCCTGATCGAGCAACGCGCGCAGCGTGCTGGCCGGGCAGCCGCGCTGGCAGCCCAGGCCGACCACCAGGGTCGGCGCTGCGCCCGTTTCACTCATGCGTGGTATTGACCTTCGCTTTTGCGGCGGAACAACCAGGCACTGATCAGGCCCAGGGCCAGCCAGAACGCGACGTTGGTCAACTGCGAAGCGATTTTGAACTGAGCTTCGAGGGCTTCCGGGGCCAGCATCGAATGCACTTCAGGCTGTGGGGCGCCAATGATATGCGGCACGGCCAGAATGGCGACGCCGAGCACCTTCAGCAGCCAGTGCCGGGCGAACACAATCAGTGC
Organism: Pseudomonas sp. GW822-FHT06B12; assembly: GCF_058799675.1. NCBI lineage: Bacteria > Pseudomonadati > Pseudomonadota > Gammaproteobacteria > Pseudomonadales > Pseudomonadaceae > Pseudomonas > Pseudomonas sp. GW822-FHT06B12. The sequence continues at coordinate 111,469 of NZ_JBXALR010000015.1, read as the reverse complement.
GATACCGACGGCGGTGGACGCTGCGGTGCTGATCCACCAGATCTGCCGTTGCGCCAGGTCTGCGGCGGCAGTGCCCGGCAACTCAGGCGGCAAGCCCAGGGTTGGTGCCAGGACGAAGGTTGCATAACCGGCCAACCCCCAGAGCAGGCCCTGAGAGGTGCGGGTCGGTGCGCGCAAGGTGTAGAGACCGGCGAGCATCAGCGCAAAACCGACGGCGACCACCAGATTGCCACCGGTAGTCGACAGCACGCGTTGCCAACCGTCTTCCGGCTCCCAGGCTTCTGCATCATGGGTGTGGCCCGCCATTGCACCTTCGGCATGTTCATGGACTTCAGCCGCTGGGGCCTTTTCGTAGGTTTCCGCCTGAAGAATCAGCGGCGCGACCCAAAAGCTTTGCAGCAGGGTCAGCAGCAGGGCGGCCAGCAAGCCGGTGAAACCTGCAGTTTGCGCAATACGCTTGATCATGTCAGCGGGTCTCAATGGCACGGGAAAGCAGAGCTGTGACGGGTGTCGTGGGCGGCGTTGTGCACCGCTTCGATGTGCGAGAAGCCGGCGAAATACACAAGGCTAGCGCCCAGAATCGATGCGCCGATAGCGGCAACGAGGCGTTGGCTCAGGGTGGAGGTGGTGCTGGCGGTGACGTGGCGAGTACTGCTGATGATCGACATGGCGCTTCCCTCTGGTCAGTCAGTGGGTGAATCGAGCGCATGCAAACCCCCGCAAGCCAGGCACGCAGAGGCTAAAACAGCGCCCGCCCACCGCGGGTTTGTTATTGATGTGTTGCGGGCCGGTCTCCGGGCTCACGAGGGGCTGGCATTCGCCGAACCTGCAAGAATCGCCTTCCCATGCCGAACTGCTGACACAGTGGATCTGATTCTTCGCTCGCTTACCGTTGCGGGGGCAGCACCGGACTGACATGGCTTTTGAGTAAAGCACATGATTCACCGGTTTCCCGTTTCACCCTGTGAAGGGCACCCGTAACAAGGCGTGTAGGAGAGCATGGGCGAGGGCGGGGCGTCAATTGGCGAGCGTTCTCAACTCGATATCGAGGTGCCGCCATCGCGAGCAGGCTCGCTCCCACAGTTGACCGCGTTTCAATGTGGGAGCGAGCCTGCTCGCGATGGCGTCATATCAACCACCACAGATCTCTGCCCGAACATTGACCCGCCCCGATGCGATGCGTAGCCTTGCGCTTTCGAGGTTCTTTGGCGCATGCGCCGAAGCTAAGAAGGGAACGCGGTCAATGCCGCGGCTGCCCCCGCAACTGTGAACGGTTTCGTTTCTGCCATGCCACTGCGCTCTTTTGTTTTCAGGCGCGGGAAGGTGCAGAAATCGCCAGTCGAAAGACCGGCACACCGTCAGCCAGGAGACCTGCCTCGTCACAGATTCTCACTACAACCGGGCGGGGTGATCCGGTGGCGAACTCATCCGCGCGCTCAAGCGCCGCCGGTTGTCGTCCCGTATGCCCGCCACCTAGCCAAAGGGCATCCGATGAAAACACTGGCCAAACTTCCCGTCACCATCGTTACCGGCTTCCTCGGTTCGGGCAAAACCACCTTGCTCCGACACATGCTCGATAACGCCCAGGGCCGGCGCATCGCGGTAATCGTCAACGAGTTCGGCGAGTTGGGCATCGACGGCGAAATCCTCAAGCAATGCTCCATCGGCTGCACGGAAGAAGAAGCCAACGGCCGCGTGTATGAGCTGGCCAACGGCTGCCTGTGCTGCACCGTTCAGGAAGAGTTCTTCCCGGTGATGCGTGAGCTGGTCGCCCGTCGCGCTGACCTCGACCACATTCTCATCGAAACCTCTGGCCTGGCCCTGCCAAAACCGTTGGTGCAAGCCTTCCAGTGGCCGGAAATCCGCAGCGCCTGCACCGTGGACGCGGTGATCACCGTGGTCGACAGCCCGGCCGTGGCCGCTGGCACCTTCGCCGCATTCCCGGATCAGGTCGACGCCCAGCGCAAACTCGACCCGAACCTGGACCACGAATCGCCACTGCACGAGCTGTTCGCCGACCAACTGGCCAGCGCCGACCTGGTGATCCTCAACAAGGCCGACCTGATCAGCCCGGCGGATCTGGCCAAAGTGCGCCTGGAAGTCGCTGAAGAGTTGCCGCCAGCGGTGAAAATCATCGAAGCCAGCAGCGGTCGTCTGCCACTGGACGTGTTGATCGGCCTGGGTGCCGGCTCTGAAGAACACATCGACAGCCGTCACAGTCACCACGATCACCACCACGATGGCGACGATCACGATCATGACGACCATGATCACGACGCTTTCGATTCGATTTCCATCGAACTGCCACAAGCCGACGAAAGCCTGTTGCTCGATGCCCTGACCCAATTGGTAGTCCAGCACGGCATCCTGCGGGTCAAGGGTTTCGCCGCGATCCCCAACAAGCCGATGCGCCTGCTGATCCAGGGCGTGGGCACACGTTTTGACAAGCACTTCGACCGTCAGTGGGCCGCAGATGAAGCGCGCAGCACACGTCTGGTGCTGATCGGTCAGCAACTGGACGCCGCCTTGCTCGAAGCGCAATTGCGCGCTGCGCTCAGCGTTTAACTCATGCACCTGCTCAGGACCCAGCCCGGCGGTTTCGTCTCGGATGACAACATTGCCGACCTTGGCCAAACCCCTGCCGAACTGGTGATTCTGTGCAGCGGCGACTCCAGCCTGGCGCTGCTCGCGGAAGCTGCGCAGCAGTTGCCCGAGGACTACCCGAGCCTGCGCCTGGCCAACCCGATGCAGGTGCAGAATCACGCCTCGGTCGACATGTATGTCGACGAAGTGCTGCGCCACGCCAAGGTGATTCTGATCTCGCTGCACGGCGGGATCGCCTATTGGCGCTATGGCATCGAACGTCTGGTGGAGTTGTCACAACGCGGTGTGCAGTTGATTCTGGTGCCGGGCGATGACCGTCCCGATCCGGAGCTCAGCGATCTGAGCACGGTGCCTGTCGAAGACCGCGAGCGGCTTTGGCATTTCCTGCGTCAGGGCGGTATGGGCAATGCGCTGGACTTGTATCGCTACCTGGCCAGTCGCTGGTTGGGGCGCGATTACCGCTGGGCTGAACCGCAGACCTTGCCCCGTACCGCGATCTACCACCCGCACAAAAGCAACGCGACCCTGAGTGATTGGCAAGCCGACTGGCAGGCGGATCAACCGGTGGCGGCAGTGTTGTTTTACCGCTCGCATTTGCAGGCGGCTAACACCGCCTTCATCGATGTTTTCTGCCAGCGCTTGCAGGCCGCGGGACTGAATCCGCTGCCGATTGCGCTGGCCAGTTTGAAAGAGCCCGGCTGCCTGACGGTGGTCGAGGATTGGCTGGATGAAGTGCAGGCTTCGGTGATTCTGAACACCACCGGTTTCGCCCAATCCAGCCCCGAAGCGCCGCACTTGCGGCCATTCCGGCGCAATATTCCGGTGATCCAGGCGATCTGCGCCCAGGACAACGAACCAGGTTGGCGCGCCAGCGAGCAAGGGCTCGGCCCACGGGATCTGGCGATGCACATCGCTTTGCCGGAGCTCGATGGACGGATCATCAGCCGACCGATCAGCTTCAAGGACCTGGCCTGGCGCAGTGAGCGCAGTCAGTCCGACGTGGTCTGCTATCGACCGCAACCCGAGCGCATGGACTTTGTCGCCGAACTGGCGCGGCGCTGGGTCGAGTTGGCGCGGGTGGCCAATGCTGAAAAACGCATTGCGCTGATCCTTGCCAACTACCCGACCCGCGACGGGCGGATTGGCAACGGCGTTGGCCTCGACACGCCGGCAGCAGCGTTGAATATCCTGCGGGCGCTGCAGGCCGAAGGTTATCCGTTGCCCGCCGATTTGCCGGAAAGCGGCACTGAGCTGATACAGCAGTTACTCGGCGGGGTCAGCAATGACCTGGAGAGCATCGACCTGCGCCCGTGTCAGCAAAGCCTGGCGCTGGACGACTATTTCTCGATGTTCAATGCCTTGCCCGAAGCCAACCGTGCTGCGGTGCTGGAACGTTGGGGAACGCCTGAAAGCGACCCGATGTTCCGCAGTGGGCGAATGATGATTGCCGGACTGCGCTTTGGCCTGACCTTTGTCGGCATTCAGCCGGCGCGTGGTTATCAGGTCGATCCGAGTGCGGTCTATCACGACCCGGACCTGGTACCGCCTCATGGTTATCTGGCGTTCTACTTCTGGTTGCGCCAAACCTACGGCGCCCATGCAGTGATTCACGTCGGCAAGCACGGCAACCTCGAATGGTTGCCGGGCAAAGGTGTCGGCTTGTCCGAAAGCTGCTGGCCGGATGCGTTGCTCGGGCCGCTGCCGAACATCTATCCATTTATCGTCAACGACCCGGGCGAGGGCGCGCAGGCCAAACGTCGGACTCAGGCGGTGATCATCGACCACCTGATGCCGCCGCTGACCCGCGCCGAAACCTATGGCCCGTTGCGCAATCTGGAGCTGCTGGCCGACGAGTATTACGAAGCGCAATTGCTCGACCCGCGGCGGGCTCGCGAGTTGCAGCGCGAGATCCTCAATCTGGTGCGTGAAACCCATATCGACCGCGAGTTGCAGCTCGACGAAAAACTCGACAGCGACGCGGACGCGGCGATTTGGTTGCCGCGTCTGGATACGTATCTGTGTGATTTGAAGGAATCGCAGATCCGCGATGGCCTGCATATCTTCGGCGAGTCGCCGACCGGGCGGTTGCGCATTGACACCTTGCTGGCGTTGCTGCGGATTCCGCGTGGCGACGGGCGTGGGGCGCAATCGAGTTTGCTTCGGGCGTTGGCCAAGGCTTTCATGCTGGGCTTTGATCCGCTGGATTGTTCTTTGGCCGACCCGTGGGTCGGGCCAAGACCGGCAGAGCTGCAATCGCTTAGCGATGAGGCCTGGCGTACGGCGGGCGATACCCGTGAACGTCTGGAATTGTTCGCCACTCAACTGATCTCGCAGACTGTGAATACCGAGCTCGAGCTACTGAACCCGTCTCAAGCCAAGCCCGGTCCCTGTGGGAGCGAGCCGGCTCGCGAAGCGGTTAATCATTCAACATTGATGTCGATTGACCCAGCGCTTTCGCGAGCAGGCTCGCTCCCACAGGAGGCAAGTTGGTCTGATGTGAAAGCAATCATCGACAACCTGTGTGAAGTGGTTGCTCCGAGACTGGACGCCTGCGGTCCGGCGGAAATGCGCGGTTTGCTGGATGCGCTCAGGGGCCGGTTTGTTCCGGCAGGGCCGAGCGGCGCGCCGAGTCGCGGACGTCTTGATGTGCTGCCCACCGGGCGCAACTTTTTCTCGGTGGACGTGCGCAACCTGCCGACCACCACCGCCTGGCGCATTGGTTTCCAGTCAGCGAACCTGATTCTTGAGCGGCACCTTCAGGACCACGGCGATCATTTGCGCCAGCTCGGGTTGTCGGTGTGGGGCACGGCGACCATGCGCACCGGCGGCGATGATATCGCCCAAGCCATGGCGCTGATGGGCGTGCGTCCGGTCTGGGCCACGGGCAGTCAGCGGGTCGATGACTTCGAAATACTGCCGCTGAGTCTGCTCGACCGGCCGCGAGTGGACGTGACCTTGCGCGTCTCCGGGTTCTTCCGCGATGCCTTCGCCAATCTGATTCGACTGTTCGATGCGGCTGTGCAAGCGGTTGCCGCGCTGGACGAGCCGGACGATATGAACCCCTTGGCGGCCAAGGTTCGCGCTGAACGTGAAGCGCTGATCCAGTCCGGACTGGATGAGGACGCCGCAGCACGACAGGCCGGCTGGCGGATTTTCGGTGCCAAACCCGGTGCTTATGGCGCGGGGGTGCAGGGCGCGATAGATGGCCGTTTGTGGCAGAGCCGCGAGGATCTGGCCGAGGTCTACCTGAATTGGGGCGGCTACGCTTACGGCGGTTCCGATGAGGGTACGGCAGCCCGCGAGCAGTTCGCCCAGCGCTTGAGTCAGGTTCAGGCCGTGCTGCAAAACCAGGACAATCGCGAGCATGACTTGCTCGATTCCAACGACTATTACCAGTTCCAGGGTGGCATGCTCGCCGCCGTTGAAAGCCTCAGCGGTGAAGCGGCGGCGAGCTACCATGGCGACCACAGTCAGCCAGACTTGCCGAAGATCCGCACACTCAAGGAAGAGCTGAACCGGGTGATCCGCTCCCGGGCGGCCAATCCGAAGTGGATCGACGGGGTCAAGCGGCACGGCTACAAAGGCGCTTTTGAACTGGCGGCCACCGTCGATAACCTGTTCGCCTTCGACGCCACTACGCAGTTGATCGACGACCATCAGTACGCCTTGCTGGCCGACGCCTATTTACTTGACCCGTCGACCCGCGAGTTCGTCCAGCAGCATAATCCGCACGCCTTGCGCGACATGACCGAACGCATGCTCGAAGCTCAGCAGCGTGGGATGTGGCGGGAGCCTGGGGCTTATCGGGAGGCGTTGGAGAATTTGCTGCTGGATATCGAAGAAGACGGCTAGATCAGCAGCGACGCAAGCCTAATGTGGGAGCTAGCTTGCTCCGGGCGGCGTTCCGACGATAGCGATGGATCAGTCGCGTTGATGTTGAATGGAACACCGCTATCGCGAGCAAGCTCGCTCCCACAGGTTGTGCTCTTTAACTGACAGGCATTGGTGCTTACTCCCTAGTAATGACTGACCATGATCGAGACCCAAAAATGACCGACACCCCGCATTTCCCGCTCTCCGCCGTGGTCGGCGCCGATTCCCTGAAACTGGCGCTGTGCCTGACGGCCATCGACCCGAAAATCGGCGGTGTGCTGATCGAGGGTCCGCGGGGCATGGCCAAGTCGACGTTGGCCCGTGGCCTGGCGGACTTGCTCGCCAGCGGGCAGTTCGTCACCTTGCCCTTGGGCGCGACTGAAGAGCGGCTGGTCGGCACCCTCGACCTGGACGCGGCGTTGGGCGAGGGGCGTGCGCAGTTTTCTCCCGGTGTGTTGGCCAAGGCCGACGGCGGTGTGTTGTATGTCGATGAAGTGAATTTGCTACCCGATCATCTGGTGGATTTACTGCTCGACGTCGCCGCCAGCGGCACCAACCTGATTGAGCGCGACGGCATTTCCCATCGGCACTCGGCGCGTTTTGTGTTGATCGGCACCATGAACCCGGAAGAGGGCGAGCTGCGTCCGCAACTGCTGGACCGTTTCGGTTTGAACGTCGCCCTTAGCGGCCACACTGCACCCGTTGAGCGCGGCCAGATCATCCGTCGCCGGCTGGATTTCGACAGCGACCCCCAAGGTTTTTGTGCCCAATGGGAAGCTCGGCAGCAGCAGTTACGCGAGCGCTGCCAACACGCCCGTGTGGCACTGACGAGCATTCCTCTGGACGATCAGGCGCTGGCACAGATCACCGAGCGGTGCTTTGCCGCCGGGGTCGACGGCTTGCGCGCTGACCTGGTCTGGCTGCGTGCCGCTCGCGCCCACGCGGCGTGGCGTGGGGCCGGGGCGATCAGCGAGGATGATATCGACGCGGTCGCCGAGTTTGCCCTGCGCCATCGTCGTCGCGACACGCCGCCTTCTGCGCCGAGCCAGAACCACGCGCCAGACTCGTCCGCGACTCAACAACCGAACCCCGGCGAAGGCCAGGGTCAATGGGGTGAAATGCCCGCTCAGGCATTGCCCATCGGTGCCCGTCGTGAAGTGCCGAGCTGGCCAAAAAAGCCCTAGGCATTCGCCCTCGATCTGACGCGGGGGCGAATGCCAAACCCCGTGCAGGACACCTGAAAAACGGCAGGCAGGGCCAGCGTCGAACCACCAGCAGCGGCTCGGTCAATTGGCCTGGAACGCTGCTCAACGGCCGCCCGCGTCAGCGCGAAGATCTGCTGTTTCATCTGCGCAGTCGTTCGCCCCATGAGTTGTGGCTGGTGATTGTCGATGCCTCGGCTTCGACCCGTCGTCATCAGGCGCTGAGCGATGCCAAAGGCTTGTTGGCACAAGTGTTCGATGACGCCTATCGCCAGCGTGCGCGACTGGCGCTGTTGACCGCCAGCGGTGTTGCGCCGAGGTGGCAGGTGCAAGGTCTGAAAGCCTCGGCCAGCCTGCGCGACTGGCTCGGCGCGCTAGGTGCGGGCGGTGGCACGCCGTTGTTTGCCGCGCTGGCTGAAGCAGCGCATTGGCTGACATCACGGCAAAAGCGTTTTCCGGCAGAGCAACAACGGGTGTTGCTGTTGACCGATGGCCGCCTCAAGGAGTGGCCTGCACTGGCGCAACTCCAATGTCCGGGTATGCTGGTGGATATCGAGCGCGGGCCCATCCGGCTCGGGCGCGCTAAAGCCCTGGCCGCCGAGTTGCAGGCTGAGTATCGGCACATCGACGATCTGTAGCGCTTGCAAGAAGATCGCAGCCTGCGGCAGCTCCTACAGAATTGCGTACGCCGTCGTGATACGGTCGGCGTAGGAGCTGCCGAAGGCTGCGATCTTTCAGGGACAAAATCAAAGGAGTGGATCATGCGTGTTCTAGCCGCTAACAGTCAGGACGATTTCCGCGTCAAAGCCTATGCCGGAACCAACGGCGTGTTACTGTCCATGGACCTGGCCGAACCCCGACGCAAAGGCTTGCTTGGTTTTGCCATTGAAAAACAGCAGGGCAGCGGGCCTTGGGAGTTTCTCTTCAACAGCCTGACCTTCCCCGGTAAGGCGCACACCTTTCCCCAGTACAACGCCACGCCCAGCGACAGCGCACCGTTGCAGAAATTTCGCTGGGCTGATTACGCAGTCAATCCGGGCGTGACGATCAACTACCGGGTGCATCTGGCTTATGGCACGCCGGATGCGCCGCAGTTGGGCGAGGCCCTGGCGGTGACGGTCACCACCGACAACGGCTTGCCGGCAGGCCAGCATGCCATTTTCAATCGTGCGGTGGCGGCCAGTCAGGCCTTCTCCCGCAAGTTCCCCGAGCTCGATGCACAGCTGAGTGCCAACAAGAATCTGTCTCTCGACGACTGGCCCGCCGCACCACGGCTATGGCTGGAAAACGGATTGCTGGAGCAGATCACCGGTTTCATCGAGCGCGCCGTGGATAGCCAGTGGGCGCTGGACATTGCGATTTACGAGTATCAGTTGCCGACCATTGTCGACGCGGTTAATGCGGCGTTTGGGCGAGGCGCCAAGGTTCGGGTGCTGTATCACGCCAAGCCCGGCGATACCGACACCACCATGAATGAGGAGAGCCTGGCCAAGCTTCCCGCCGAGAGCAAGCGGGGGCGGGTGACCCACGCGATCTTCCATGACAAATTCATCGTGCTGAGCCAGGTCGATGGTGCCGGGGAGTATCGGCCTCAATCGGTGCTGTGCGGCAGTACCAATTTCACCGACAACGGTGTCTACCGTCAGGCCAACGTGGTGCATGTGCTGGACAATACCGCGGTGGGCGTCCGTTACCTGCAAGTGTTCGAGCAGATCTGGGCCGCGCCGACCGATGTGGGCGCCACACGCACCTGGTTGACCAAGAACAATCCGATGGACCCGACGCAGCCGTTGTTTGTCGGTTTTTCACCGCGTACCGGTCAGGCCGATCTGCAGCAATTCGTCGAGATCATCAATGCGGCGAAGAAGGACGTTTTGTTTGTCACCGCGTTCGCGCTGCCGGATGAAATCCTCAACGCCTTGCTCGGCCAGCCCCACGATGATGTGCTGCGTTATGGCCTGCAAAACACCGCCAGCCGCATCACCGGTTTTCACGCCGACCGCACGGCCGATTTCGCCGCCACTGCGTTGCTCAACACTGGCATCGAGGGCTGGCTCAAGGAAAGCATGAAAGGCCAGAAGGGCGATTTGTTGGTGCATTTGAAGGCCATCGTCATCGATTTCACCAGCGACGCGCCGACCATCATCAGCGGCAGTCACAACCTCAGCATCAACGCCAGTGAAGGCAACGATGAAAACTTCCTGATCATTCGCGGCGATGTTGACCTGGCCGACCGTTACGGCCTGGAATTGCTGCGCTTCTACGAGCATTACCGATTCCGCTATGCCGCCAAACAAGAGGACCTCAAGCAGGTTCCACCCCTGGCGGTGGATGACAGTTGGACCAACGCCTATTACCTGGATGGCGATCTGCGGATGCTCTCGCGGCTGCGTTTTTCCGGGAGATAAGTAACGCCCGATTCCGTGTGGCCGTGAAGGTCATGCCGCCGGTCCGCTTTCACAGGGGCTGTGCGGCACTTGATCTACCGTTGCCTGTTGAGGGGTGCGCTCCTCATCCACGCGGTTTTTCAGGGAGATCTACCATGGCACATGTACGGCGTGATGTATGGAATCTAGGTTCTGGCTGGAGTGATGCGTTGTTGTGGTACGCACGCGGTGTCGGAGTCCTGCAGCAAAGGCCAATCACTGATCACACCAGTTGGCGGTTTCTGGCGGCCATTCACGGTATCGATGTCCCGCTTTGGCAAGACGCCGGATATCTGCGACGGGGCGACAAACTGCCGTCGCAGGAAGATCAGGATCTCTACTGGAATCAATGCCAACACCAATCCTGGTATTTCTTGCCCTGGCACCGTGGTTACGTGGCTTCATTCGAACAGATTGTCCGGGCCGCGATTGTTGGCCTGGGTGGACCAAGTGACTGGTCACTGCCTTACTGGAATTACAACGACAACCGGCAGACGCTGAAAATGCCTGCCTGTTTTGCCGCTACCTCGCTACCCAATGGCGAGCAGAATCCGCTGTATGTGCAACGTCGGTTCGGCCCCAATGGCGACGGGGTGATTGTTCTCGACGAAGCGCGGATCGATCTTCGTCCAGCCCTCAAGGAGCATCACTTTGCCGGTTCCGCTTCGGGTGGTACGCCGGGTTTTGGTGGCCCCGAGTCGATATTCGCACACTATGGCAATGTGAGCGGTCTGCTTGAGCAGCAACCGCACAACTACGTACACGTTGCCGTCGGTGGCCGGGCCCGAGGCAATCCGAACCTGAGAGGGTTGATGATCAACCCCAACACGGCTGCTCTGGACCCGATTTTCTGGCTGCACCATGCCAATATCGACCGGCTTTGGGATGTCTGGCTCAAGCGTGACCCGAACGACCAGAACCCGGTGTCGGCCGCATGGGTCGCCGGCCCGCCAACCGGAGGCCGAGGTTTCAGCGTGCCGACGACCAATGGTGGTCGCTGGTCGTTCCGCGTCGGCGATATGCTGGATACCCGGGCGCCTAAACTCGATTATGTCTATGAGGACACCTCCGATCCTTTGCACGGTACTCGTGCGTTCCAGCAGCGGCTTGAAACACTCGGCGTAGCACCTCAGGTCCCCGGAGCCGTGGCCGCGAAGGAGAAAACATTGAGCAAACCTGTCACTGCCGAGTTGATCGGCGCCAACGATCAGGCCATTGATCTGAACAGCGCGACTGTCGAGACGCCGGTACTTCTGGACAAGGCAGCGTCGGCCAAGGTTTTTGGCAATCTGAAGACCAGGGCGTTCAGCGCGACGGCCACGCCTGCCGATCTCGACCGGGTGTTTCTGAACCTGGAGAACATTCGTGGCGATAACGATGCGGCCACGTATGACGTGTACATCAGTATGCCGGTCGAGGGTCAAACGTCCGCCCATCCTGATGTGCGTGCAGGCTCGATCTCGCTGTTCGGGGTGAGCAACGCCAGCAGGACGGATAACCAGCACGGCGGTCAGGGGTTGAGCCATGTACTGGAAATCACCGATATCTTCGACAAGCTCAGCGCCAGCGGTGCGCCGGACCTGACGAAGTTGACGGTGCGGTTCGTGGCGGCCACCGAGATTCTGCCAGGCGACAACATCAGCGTGGGCAGAGTGAGCGTCTATCGGCAGGGTCGCTGAACATGGCGCAGTACCTGATCCTTGCATTGACCCGAGGCCCCCGGCCATGGCTGATCCTGATCAGCCTGGCCGGGTGGGGGCTGTTGCTCGGTGCGGCGCAGATGCTGTCTATCCCGGCGTTCTGCGGGACATTGCCGGTGCTGGACTATGCCGCCAGTTGGCAGGGGATTGAGCAGGCGTTGCTGTTCAATCCTCCTCGCCAGCTGTTGTCTTCGTGGTGGTTGATGCTGTTGGCGATGATGCCATTGCTGCTGGTTCACCCTCTGGATTATTTGTGGCGGCGCAGCCTGCTGCGCAAGCGCTGGCAGGCCGTGGCGTTGTTCGTTATCGGCTTTTCGGCCATCTGGACTCTGGCCGGCGTGGTGCTGATGGGGCTGACGGTGGGGGCACGGGTGATGCTCGGGTTTTCCCCGATGGACACATTGATCGTCGCGCTGGGGGTATGTCTGATCTGGCAGGCTTCGCCGTTCAAGCAAGCCAGCCTGAACCACTGTCATTACCAGCCGCGGATTTCGGCGTTCGGCCTCGACTTTCTCAAGGACTGTCTGAAGTACGGCATGGTCAGCGCAGGCTGGTGCGTCGGATCGTGCTGGGCCCTGATGTTGTTGCCGATGCTGGCAGAGCAGGGGCATGTGCCGCTGATGCTGTTGAGCATGGGCTGGATGCTGTTCGAACGGTTTAAAAGTCCTCGCCCTGTTCGTTGGCACTGGCCGTTTCAACTGCGCCTGTTTCACTGATAACCACCCCTGATGAAACGGGGGGTGACCATAGATGTAGGAGCTGCCGAAGGCTGCGATCTGTTGATTTTCAAGATCAAAAGATCGCAGCCTGCGGCAGCTCCTACGAGGGTTGTGTACGCCATCAGTTTTTCGGGGCAGGGCTCACGGTCGCGTTGCGCCAGGCGGTTTGCAGTTGTTCGTTCAGGAGTGCCGGTACGGTTTTGCCCGGCTGTTTCTCCAGGCTGACTTTCAGGCCATTGAGTGAGCGGCCACTGAGGCGATTGCTCGCCAGGTCTTCACGGAACACCCGTTCGGCTTGCGCGTACTGCCCCTGGGTCAGCAACGCATAGCCCAAAGACTCGCGTAGCGTGTAATACCAGTCCGGCGGCTCGTTGTAGTTGAGCGCGTCCTGGATTTGCACGGCCTTGCGCCAGGCCGCGATGATCTGCGCATTGTTGTCACCCTCGAGGGCCTGGAGGTCGGCGCTCAACCCCTGTTTCTGATCCTTGCCGAACACCTCTGCGCCAGCGTCCTTGAGTGCGGCGATATCGAGTGTTCCATGGCTGCTGACCAGCGCTTTGTTGAGCAGGATCAGGTTGGCAATGCGAAACAGCTCCACGGCTTTATTGCTGCCATAACGCAAGTCCGGATTCACGCTCAAGGCTGTATTGACGGCCTGCCAATAACCTTTGAGGGCATCACGAGCGGCGCTGCCGTCGAGGCCGTCGGCGCTCAGTTTTTGGTAGGCGCTGGCGTATGCCGCCATGACCTGAGTGTAAGGTGCGGTCAACGTACCGTATTTGTTCGCTGCAGCGCAGGTCTGGTTGATGGTTTGCAAGCCGGCGTTGATCTTCGGTTCGACCCGCTTCAGGGCGTCCCAGTCTTCGAAGCGTACGGCGAAGTAATAGGGCACGGCGTAGAAGTAGTCAGACTTGGTGGCGATTTCCTGGGGGTATTGCTTGCAGAGGAAATCCAGTGCGGCATAGCGGGTGGTGTTTTCCACCAGCTCCTCGGCCATGTTCAGCGCTTCGTTCTGGCGCCCTTCGATGGACAACGTCCAGGTCAGGAAATGAATGTTGTGCCCCAGGTAGTGCAGCGGGTACGGGCTCTGCGGGTCGACCTGATGGGTGTAGGCGCGGTCGACCGACACCGCCGTGTAGTTGGCGATGCTGGCCAGGGCATTGTTGCCGGTGCGCTGGTAGATGTGTGAGGCCATGTGCACCAGGTGACCGATGGCCGGGTTCTGATCGCGAAAACGGTCAGCCATGGGCAGGCCGCTGGCAGGGAAGGGTGACTCTTCAATGGCATGGATATAGAAGTGGTTAGCGCCGGTGTGCAGTTTGTCCTGTACCAGCACCCGGTTGAGCACTTGTAATGCCTCGTAGGCGGCGGAGGTGGGTTTGACTTTATCGGACAGCGCTTCATCGCCCTCCCACCATTTCCAGGGGCTGAGGTTAAGCAGGGCGTCGGCATACAGCGTGGCGGCGTCGAGGTCGTCGAAGTAGTTTTCCGACAGGGATTTCATCGCGTCGGCGTAGCGCTGCTTACCTTCGTCGGGCAGGCTGAGCTTGCCGTCCTTCTCGCTGTAGAGGGTCATGAACGCCTTGGCGTAATCGACTTCGCGCTGCAGTTGCCGTTCGCTGAAGCGCTCTTTGGCGGTCGGGTCCTTGAGGCGAGCCATGGCGTTGTCCAAGGCTATTTGTGCCGAGCGGTAGGCCAGTTGATCACAGCCAGTGGTGGCGTCGCTGTTGATGTTGGAGTTGGCCGACAGCGCGATGCCCCAATAGGGCATTGCCGCACCTTCGTCGAAGCGGCTGGCCTGGTAGAACGCTCGAATCGCCTCGGAAAAGTTGAAGCCGTACTGCAAGGCAATGCCCTGGCTGTAGAAGGCTTCGACCTGCTCGGCGTCCTTGAGGCTCACCAGTGGATAGCGTGTGCCACCGAGCCCTGAGAGCAGGTGGCCCTTGTCGGTGTCCTGCTGGCTGACGCACTGATGCAGCACCTCCAGATACGGCGTGTCGGGTAATGCCGGCGCAAAGCTTTTCAGGTTCTCGGTCGCGCCGTGGCCCAGGGTGTGGGCCTGGGCAACTGGAAGTCCGGCCAGTAGCAGATTGCCAATCAGGGTGGCGTGCAGAAGGCAGGGTACGTCCATGAGTCAGTTGCTCCTTGAGACCTCATCCGTCTGCGACGAAGTATTGTTGAACTTCGCTGAAATTCCAGTGTGCCATCACGTTGTTCCAGTGCAGCCGTCCGGTTATTTGCTCATCGCTGCCCGGTACTGGCGTGTGCGTTTGGCGATGTACACCTGGTCGAGGATCAACGCCCAGAGCGCCGGGACCGAAGGTTTTGGTCGGTGACCACGGCTCAGGCGCTGGATCTGAAAGCGCACCACGGCCATGTTGGCCAGCGCCGCCAAGGGTTTGCGCTTCCAGGTGATCGGCGGCAATTGTGGGTGGCTGTCGTGCCCTTCGCGCCACAGCTTGACCAGCAACGGCTCGACCGCCAGCGCGGTGCCAATACCGGCCATGGCGATGCCGCTGGCCAGCACCTGTTCGACCACGGGCAGACGCCGAATACCGCCGGTCACCATCACCGGCATCTTCGCCCGGCTCGCCAGTTCGCCGGCCATTTCGAGGAAGTAGGCCTCGCGCGCCAGAGTCCGGCCGTCGCGGGCTTCGCCTTGCATCGCCGGCGCTTCATAGCTGCCACCCGACAACTCCAGCAGATCGATGGCGAGCGGGTTGAGCATGTCGATGACCTGCCGGGCATCGTCGGCATCGAAGCCGCCGCGTTGGAAGTCAGCGGAATTGAGTTTCACCGCGACGCAGAAATCTGCCGTGACGGCTGCACGAACCGCATTCACCACTTCGATCAACAAGCGTGCGCGATTTTCCAGCGAACCGCCCCAGCGGTCGGTCCGACGATTGCTCAATGGCGACAGGAACTGGCTGATCAGATAGCCATGGGCCGCGTGAATTTCCACACCGGTAAAGCCGGCTTTTTGGGCCAGGGCGGCGCTGGTGGCGAAGCGCTGGATGACGTCCTGGATGTCGTCTTCGCTCATCGGCGTGGGTTGGGCAAACATCTTCGAGAACTGTCCCATTTCCAGGGCCACGGCAGACGGCGCCCAGGCAGGTTGGCCGAGATTGGCCATGGTCTGGCGCCCGGGATGATTGAGCTGCACCCAGAACTGCGCGCCCTTGGCCCGACCAATGGCAGCCCACTGACGGAAACGTTCAAGGTGCCGTTCATCCTCCAGCACCACACCGCCGGGACCGGTCATGGCCCGACGGTCGATCATTACGTTGCCGGTCAACAGCAGGCCAGCTTCGCCATCGGCCCAGGCCCGATAGAGCTGCATCAAGGCCTGTGAGGGGGCTTGTTCGGTGTCGGCAAGATTTTCTTCCATCGCCGCTTTAGCGATGCGATTGCCGATTGTCTGGCCGTTAGGCAGATTCAACGCGTGAAAGGGCGACATATTTGACTCCTCATTAGTGGAGAAATGAGGCTAAGCTTAAAGTTAACTTTAATGTCAAGCGCGAAAACGAGGTTCTGATGAAGATTGGTGAATTGGCGCAATTAAGCGGACTGACGGCTTCGCGCATCCGGTTTTACGAAAGTCAGGGGCTGATCGGCCAGGTCCAGCGCTTGGCCAACGGTTATCGGCGCTACCCGGCAGAGGTGCTGCAAACCCTGCTGGTCATCCAGTGCGCACAGCAGGCCGGGTTCAGTCTGGAGGAGCTCAAACAACTGCTCACCAGCCCGAAGCAGGGTGAGCTCCGGCATGACGAACTGGTGCTGAGCCTGGAGCGCAAGATCGAGCAGATCGAAGAAATGCAACAGCATCTGGCGCAGAGCAAGGCGAAGTTGCTGGGCGTTATCGAGTCCGTCAAGGCACGACCTGAAGGCATTGCGTGCTCGGAGAATGCCGAGCGAGTGCTGTCGAGGCTCAAGCACCACTGAGGCGTTCAGTTCTGATTCGAGCAATCATCGGCAAAGACTGGTGGCGAGAGTTTCGACGTCTTCGGGCTGCGATGAGCGAGCAACTGATGCGCCCGGGGAACCGTGAGCAAAGTGCCGAAGGTTTGCCGCAGCCATGGCAGATCACGCTGTGGTCTGCGTGGGACAGGTTTAGCGCGAGCCTTGCCGATGAGGCTGGCAAAGACATCGTTCAAGGCCTCTGCATTTTCAAAGCCTTTGAGTTTCTTCAGCAGTTTCCCGTTTCGATAGAACAACACGGTGGGGGTGCCGCTGACCTTGGGGTGGCGGGGGGATTCGCCGGTATTCAACATGTAGATTTCAGCGCGATCTTTATAAGCCTCGGCCGTCGCCCGAAAAATCGGCCCGGCGAACTCACAGGCGTAACACTGCGGATTACTGAAATACAGGACGACCGGGCGGTAGGTCCTCAATGCCCGGAGGTATTGCGGTGCGAGAGAGTGGGGTGTCGGGGTCATTGAAGTCTTCCTTGTTCAGCCGCAAGACGAAGAGAAGGTGCGCCATAACGCTAATTCCGTCTGTAGGGCGCGTCTACTGTCAGAGTTGACAGGTATAGAGCGTTGACTCGCCTCGTTTGGAAGCGGATGCGCCCTCAAATGTGGCCCAACTACCCGCGCCTGTAGCCAACGGTAGCGCCTGTGCGCTGCGGCGTTTGGTAACGCCTGTTTTGTGCATTCGTGCATCCCGTTGATTCAATTCATATTTCAATTGCGCTGGGATTTCCCTTCCCGGCTATGGCACACTTTCTGCTGTCTATTCCGTTGTTACATACCAAGTTCCGGTATAGCGGAATACACATCATCCTGGAGTGCCCGTCATGCAGCGCCGACTTTCCTTGTTTACAGCGTGTGTTTTTCTTTTTGCGGCTTCAGCCTCTGTCGTGGGCATTGCCCAGGCGGCGGACAGCAAGCTCGACAGTGTGTTGAAGCGCGGGCATTTGATCGTGGGCACGGGCAGCACTAACGCGCCGTGGCATTTCCAGGGTGCTGACGGCAAATTGCAGGGGTTTGATATCGACATCGGGCGGATGGTCGCCAAGGGTTTGTTCAATGACCCGAGCAAGGTCGAGTTCGTGGTGCAGTCGTCCGATGCACGGATTCCCAATTTGCTGACCGACAAGGTCGACATGAGCTGCCAGTTCATCACCGTTACCGCCAGCCGTGCGCAGCAAGTGGCGTTCACCCTGCCGTACTACCGTGAAGGGGTTGGCCTGCTGCTGCCGGCCAACAGCAAGTACAAGGAAATCGAAGACCTGAAAGCTGCTGGCGACAGTGTCACCGTGGCCGTGCTGCAAAACGTCTACGCCGAAGAACTGGTGCACCAGGCGCTGCCCAAGGCCAAGGTCGATCAGTACGACAGCGTCGACCTGATGTACCAGGCGGTGAACTCCGGCCGTGCCGACACGGCTGCCACCGACCAGTCCTCGGTCAAATACCTGATGGTGCAGAACCCCGGCCGCTATCGCAGCCCGACCTACGCCTGGAGCCCGCAAACATACGCCTGTGCGGTCAAACGCGGCGATCAGGACTGGCTGAATTTCGTCAATACCGTCTTGCATGAAGCCATGACCGGCGTTGAGTTCCCGACTTACGCGGCGTCCTTCAAACAGTGGTTTGGTGTAGACCTTCCTACACCAGCAATCGGTTTCCCTGTCGAATTCAAATGATCCCGTGAGAGTGGGGCGCCTCTAATGCGCCCCGCTCAAGGTACTGCTGACCATGAACTATCAGTTGAACTTTGCTGCCGTCTGGCGCGATTTCGACACCTTGCTGGCAGGGCTCGGTCTGGGTCTTGAACTGGCATTGGTGTCGATCGCCATCGGTTGCGTGATCGGCCTGCTGATGGCGTTTGCTTTGCTCTCGAAGCACCGCGCATTGCGGGTGCTGGCGTCGGTGTACGTGACGGTGATCCGTAACACGCCGATTCTGGTGTTGATTCTGTTGATCTACTTTGCGCTGCCGAGTCTGGGGATTCGGCTGGACAAGCTTCCGTCGTTCATCATCACCCTGTCGTTGTATGCCGGGGCGTACCTGACCGAAGTGTTCCGCGGCGGGTTGTTGAGCATCCCTAAAGGCCTGCGTGAAGCCGGGCTGGCGATTGGTCTGGGGGAGTGGCAGGTCAAGGCGTACGTCACCGTGCCGGTGATGTTGCGCAACGTGCTGCCGGCACTCTCGAACAACTTCATTTCGCTGTTCAAGGACACCTCGCTGGCGGCGGCGATTGCCGTGCCGGAGCTGACTTATTACGCGCGCAAGATCAACGTCGAAAGCTACCGGGTGATTGAAACCTGGCTGGTGACGACGGCGCTCTATGTTGCGGCCTGTTATCTCATCGCGATGCTGCTGCGTTACCTCGAGCAGCGTCTGGCGATTCGCCGTTAGGAGGCCGCATGTACGAGTCCCCAAGCTGGTTGCATGAGTTGTGGGTCGCCCGCGATACCCTGTGGTCGGGCTTTTTGACCAGTGTGCAGTGCTCTGTCCTGGCGATCATGCTTGGCACCCTGATCGGCATCGTTGCCGGGCTGGTGCTGACCTACGGCACGATATGGATGCGTGCACCGTTTCGTTTTTACGTCGACCTGATCCGTGGCACACCGGTGTTTGTGCTGGTGCTGGCCTGCTTCTACATGGCACCCGCGCTGGGCTGGCAGATCGATGCGTTCCAGGCCGGAGTTCTGGGGCTGACGCTGTTCTGCGGTTCGCACGTTGCCGAGATCGTTCGCGGTGCGTTGCAAGCGCTGCCACGTGGGCAGATGGAAGCGAGCAAGGCCATCGGCCTGACGTTTTATCAGGCCCTCGGTTACGTGCTGTTGCCCCAGGCGTTGCGGCAGATTTTGCCAACCTGGGTCAACTCGTCGACTGAAATCGTCAAGGCCTCGACCCTGCTCTCGGTAATCGGTGTGGCCGAGTTGCTGCTGAGTACCCAGCAGATCATCGCTCGGACCTTCATGACCCTGGAGTTTTACCTGTTTGCCGGTTTTCTCTTTTTCATCATCAACTACGCCATCGAATTACTCGGCCGGCATATTGAAAAACGGGTGGCTTTGCCATGATTCAAGCTCAAGTTTCGACCCAGAACAAAAGCCAGGCCCTGCTGGAAATTTGTGGCCTGCATAAGCAATACGGCCCACTTGAGGTGCTCAAGGGCGTCGATCTGACCATGCAGCGTGGCAACGTGGTCACGCTGATCGGCTCCAGCGGTTCGGGCAAGACCACGCTACTGCGCTGCGTGAACATGCTCGAAGAGTTCCAGGGTGGGAGGATTTTGCTCGATGGCGAATCCATCGGTTACCACGAGGTCAACGGCAAGCGTGTGCGCCACTCGGAAAAAGTCATCGCCCAGCACCGGGCCATGACCGGTATGGCGTTCCAGCAGTTCAACCTGTTTCCCCACCTCACGGCATTGCAGAACGTCACCCTTGGCCTGCTCAAAGTCAAAAAGCTGCACAAGGACGAAGCGGTGGTGCTGGCGGAAAAGTGGCTGGAACGTGTCGGCCTGTTGGAACGTCGCGACCACTATCCGGGTCAGTTGTCGGGTGGTCAGCAACAGCGCGTGGCGATTGCCCGGGCGATTGCGATGAACCCGAGCCTGATGCTGTTCGACGAGGTGACGTCGGCACTCGACCCGGAACTGGTCGGCGAAGTATTGAGCGTGATCAAGGGCCTGGCCGAGGATGGCATGACCATGCTGCTGGTGACCCACGAGATGCGTTTTGCCTTTGAAGTCTCGGACAAGATCGTTTTCATGAATCAGGGGCGTATCGAAGAGCAGGGGCCACCCAAGGAGCTGTTCGAACGCCCGCAATCTCCGCGTTTGGCGGAATTTCTCAAGAACACGCGTTTTTAACACTCAATTTCGAATCAGGAGAAACACTCATGAGCATTACTCGTTACGGCACTGGTAGCACCGCCGGTGGCGGCCAGCCTCGTCCTTTCGCCCGTGCGGTCGAAGCCGATGGCTGGCTGCATGTGTCTGGCCAGGTGCCGGCGGTGGAAGGCGAAATCATTGCCGGCGGGATCGTCGAGCAGACTCACCAGACCATGCGCAACCTGATCGCGATCCTCGAAGAAGCTGGCTATGGCCTCGAAGACGTGGTGCGCACGGGCGTGTGGCTGGAAGATCCACGGGATTTCTGGAGCTTCAACAAAGTCTTTTCCGAATACTTCAGCCCGGAACACGCACCGGCCCGGGCCTGTGTGCAGGCGAATATGATGGTCGACTGCAAGGTCGAGATTGATTGCATCGCTTATAAGGCGAAGAAGGCCTGAGATTTGCGGTGACTGCATCGCGAGCAGGCTCGCTCCCACATTTGGAATGCGTTCCCCTGTGGGAGCGAGCCTGCTCGCGATGGCGGCCTAACAGTCAACGCAGCGCTCTAGGTAAACTCCCGGTACTTTGAATGGGAACCCACTGACATGACCGAAGACACCATCAAGCGCCGGGCTCGCGGTCTGGACCGGGCGTTCGATATCCTCGATTTCCTCAAGGAAATCGGCCAGCCGCTGCGCCCGAACGATATCGCCAGCGGTATCGGCAGCCCGAAATCCACGGTCTACGAGTTGGTCGCGTCCCTGCTTGAACGACGAATTCTCGAACCGGTGGGCAAGGAAGGTCACGTCTATCTTGGCCGGCAGCTGTACTTTCTGGGGCAAGCGCATTTGCGCCATTTCGATCTGAGCCGCGAGGCCGATCACGCCTTGCAGGAGATCGTCAGCCAGACCCGCGAAACCGCGCAGATGTGCCTGCTCAACGGGCGTAAATACACGGTAGCGCTGATGAAAGAGGGCGAGCGGCATTTCCGCATTTCTTCTGACATTGGCGAGAACGCGCCGATCCCGTGGACCGCTTCCGGGCGCTTGTTGCTGGCGCACTTGAGCGACCAGCAAATCATCGACCTGATCGATGAGGATGACTTCATCCTGCCGGGCGGCGAACGTCTGCCGCTGGAGCATTTTCTGGCGGAAATCCGTCAGGCCGGCATCGACGGTTTCTTCTCCTTCGATAGCGTCGCCGACACCTTTACCCATTGCTTCGCCGCCCCGGTGAAAGACCCGAGCGGTGTCGCCATAGCGACCCTGTGCATCGTCGCCCCAAGGGCCGATGCCAAGAACAATTACAACGACTATCGCCGGGTGCTGATCGACAGCGCGAACAACCTGGCCCGTCGCATCAACGAATAACAGTGGCCGTTCGCGGCCGCGTGTGAGGAGTTAGAACATGTCTTCTGCCTTGAACATCGCCGCCGTGGAAAAGGGCACCGGCCAACCCGGTGCCAACCTGGTGCGTGACGTCAGTCTGCCGGCGCTGGTGCTGCACCGCGAAGCGCTGGAGCACAACATTCGCTGGATGCAGGCGTTCGTCAGCAACAGCGGTGCCGAGTTGGCGCCGCACGGCAAAACCAGCATGACCCCGTCGCTGTTTCGCCGGC
Source organism: Pseudomonas sp. GW822-FHT06B12 (assembly GCF_058799675.1). Taxonomy (NCBI): domain Bacteria; kingdom Pseudomonadati; phylum Pseudomonadota; class Gammaproteobacteria; order Pseudomonadales; family Pseudomonadaceae; genus Pseudomonas; species Pseudomonas sp. GW822-FHT06B12. The sequence goes on along the minus strand of NZ_JBXALR010000015.1, from coordinate 89,539 downwards.
AACTGGAGGCGGGCGCCTGGGGCATCACTTTGGCCACCGCGGTGCAGACCCGTGCTGCCTACGCCCATGGCGTGCGCCGGGTGTTGATGGCTAATCAGTTGGTGGGTGCGCCGAACATGGCGCTGATCGCCGAGTTGCTGGCGGATCCGGCATTCGATTTTCACTGCATGGTCGATCACCCGGACAACGTCGCCGACCTCGGGGCCTTTTTTGCCGCGCGCGGTCTGCGCTTGAACGTGATGATCGAATACGGCGTGGTCGGTGGCCGTTGCGGTTGCCGCAGTGAAGCCGAAGTGCTGGCACTGGCCGAAGCGATCAAGGCGCAACCGGGGTTGACGTTGACCGGCATTGAAGGCTACGAAGGGGTGATTCACGGCGACCAGGCGGTCAGCGGAATCCGCGAATTTGCTGCGTCCCTGGTGCGCCTTGCGGTGCAGCTGCAAGACAGCGGCGCTTTCGCCATCGCCAAGCCGATTATCACTGCCTCGGGTTCGGCCTGGTACGACCTGATCGCCGAGTCCTTTGAAGCCCAGAACGCCGCCGGACGTTTCCTCAGCGTGCTGCGTCCGGGCAGTTACGTGGCTCACGACCATGGCATCTACAAGGAAGCGCAATGCTGCGTGCTCAATCGTCGTAGCGACTTGCACGAAGGCCTGCGCCCGGCGCTGGAAGTCTGGGCCCATGTGCAGTCGTTACCTGAGCCGGGTTTTGCGGTGATCGCCCTGGGCAAGCGCGACGTGGCGTATGACGCGGGGTTGCCGGTGCCGTTGCTGCGTTACCGGGCAGGCGTGGTTCCGGCCATCGGTGATGACGTCAGTGCCTGCACCGTGACGGCGGTGATGGATCAGCATGCGTTCATGACGGTTGCGCCGGGGGTTCAGTTGCGAGTGGGCGACATCATCTCGTTCGGTACTTCTCATCCGTGCCTGACCTTCGACAAATGGCGCACCGGTTGCTTGGTGGATGAGCAGTTGAACGTCATCGAAAGCATGGAAACCTGTTTCTAGATTTCAGACCGAGGCGCGGCCATCGCGAGCAAGCTCGCTCCCACAGGGATCTTGTGAACACTGGAGATCCAATGTGGGAGCGAGCTTGCTCGCGATGAGGCCCGGCCAGATAACTCCGAAACACCAGAGACCCCACAACCATGAACACCCTCAGCCCTCTCGGCCCCAACACCCCGCGCATCGCGCTGATCGGCGAGTGCATGATCGAGTTGCAGCAGCGCGCCGATGGCAGTCTGCAACAGAGTTTTGGCGGCGATACCCTGAACACCGCGGTCTACCTGTCTCGCGAATTGGGCGATGGGGCCACGGTGGATTACGTCACCGCATTGGGCGATGACAGTTTCAGCGACGCCATGTGCCAGAGCTGGTCTGAAGAAGGCCTCGGCCTGGATATGGTTCAGCGGCTACCGGGGCGTTTGCCCGGTTTGTACTGCATCCAGACCGATGCGTCGGGTGAACGGCGTTTCCTCTATTGGCGCAATGAAGCCGCCGTGCGCGATTGCTTCACCACGCCGGCGGCGGCACCGATTCTTGCGGCGCTGCCGGATTACGATGTGCTGTATTTCAGCGGTATCACCCTCGCGGTACTGGGCGAAGAAGGCCGCAAAAAACTCATCGAAACACTGATCGAGGCGCGTCAGCGAGATGCGCGGATTGTCTTCGACAACAACTACCGGCCGCGTTTGTGGAGCACGGTAGAGCAGGCCCGAGCGGCGTACCGCGAGGTCTTGCCGTATGTCGATCTGGCGCTGCTGACGGTGGACGATGAACAGGCGTTGTTCCACTTTTCCGATTGTCCGGCGGTGTTCGCGGCCTACGAGCAGATGGGCACGCCGGAGGTGGTGCTCAAGCGCGGAGCCGAGCCGTGTCTGATTCGCTGTGACGGTGAGTCGTTCGAGATCCCGGCGCAGCGCGTCGAGCGGGTGGTGGACACCACGGCGGCGGGGGATTCGTTCAGCGCGGGGTACCTGGCCAGTCGGCTCCGTGGCGCAAGCCCCGCAGAAGCCGCAGAGGCCGGGCATCGGTTGGCGAGTCGGGTGATTCAGGTGCCGGGGGCGTTGATTCCCCGAAGCTGAATACGGTCAATGTGGCGAGGGAGCTTGCTCCCGCTCGGCCGCGAAGCGGTCGTAATCCGCTAATCGCGTCCCATCTGACTACTCGCGATGGCTGATTTAGGGTCGCTTCGCAACCCAGCGGGAGCAAGCTCCCTCGCCACAGGGGCCCTATATTCTCTAATCGCGGTAAAACACCTGCACCAGGTGATACCCGAACTTGCTCTTGATCGGCCCGTGCACCACGCGCAGCGGTTTCTTGAAGATCACCGCATCGATAACGCCGACCATTTGCCCGGGCCGAACTTCACCCAGGTCACCCCCGCGTTTACCGGACGGGCAGGTCGAGTACTTCTTGGCCAGCACATCAAAGGCCTCGCCCTTGGCGATGCGTTGTTTGAGCTGTTCGGCCTCTTCGGCAGTTTTCACCAGAATATGGCGGGCTTGAGCTTTCATTGGGGCAGTTACCTTGGAGCGGTTGTGGCGGCGGGGCGCGATTATGCCTCAATTCATCCGGTTCGGCGGATCATGTGCCGAATCTTGCCGGCCAGTTGTTCAAGGGTAAAGGGTTTGGCCAGCAGGTCCATGCCCACGTCGAGAAAACCCTGACGTTCGGCGGCTTTTTCCGCGTAACCGGTCATGAACAACACGTTGAGCGCTGGCCGATGCTGACGGGCGATTTCCGCCAACTGCCGGCCATTCATGCCGGGCAGACCCACGTCGGTCACCAGCAGATCAATCCGCAGATCCGACTCCAGCAGTGGCAGGGCGTTTTTCGCGTCCTCTGCCTCATAAGTGATGTAGCCCAGTTCGTTAAGGACATTGAGCACCAGCATGCGCACTGCCGGATCATCCTCGACCAGCACCACCGATTCACCCGCTGTCGCATAGGTGCTGCCCAGGCTGACTGCTGCCGGTGAGCGGTGTTGAGGTGCGTTGTGCAGGCGCGGCAAATACAGACGCACCGTCGTACCTTGCCCCGGCTCGCTGCTGAGGGTTACATGGCCACCGGATTGTTGGGCGAAGCCATAAATCATCGACAGCCCCAGCCCGGTGCCCTGGCCGATGGGTTTGGTGGTGAAGAACGGATCGAAGGCCTTGGCCAGTACACGCGGGGTCATACCGGCGCCGTTGTCGCGCACGCCGAGCATCACGTAATCACCGGCCTTGACCGGCTCAAGGGTGCTGATGTCGCTGCCGTCGAGGTAGCTGTTGGCCGTTTCAATCAGCAGCTCGCCGCCCTCTGGCATCGCATCGCGGGCATTGATCACCAGGTTGAGCAGGGCGTTTTCCAGTTGGTTGGCATCGGTGTTGACCGGCCACACTTCAGGTGCGAGCTGAAACTTCAGCTCGATATGTTCGCCTTTGGTGCGGCGCAACAGTTCTTCGAGCGAACGCACCAGCGTGTTGGGCTCAAGCGGTCGACGGTCCAGCGATTGCCTCCGGGAGAACGCCAACAGCCGGTGAGTCAGGGCTGCTGCGCGATTGGCTGACGACACGGCCGCATCGGCAAAACGGCCGATCTCACCGCTGCGCCCATCGGCAATGTAGCGCTGCATCAGGTCCAGACTGCCAATGATCCCGGTCAGCATATTGTTGAAGTCGTGGGCAATACCACCGGTGAGCTGGCCGACGGCTTCCATTTTTTGTGCGTGGCGCAAGGCATTTTCGGCGCGCTCACGCTCGAACATTTCGTTTTGCAGGCGATGGTTGGCTTCGGCCAATGCCTTGGTGCGTGTGTCGACCCGTTCTTCGAGTGTTTCGTTGAGGTTGCGCAAGGCTTCCTCGGTCTGTTTACGCTCAGATTCGTCGATCACAAAGATGTAGAACCCGTTGACCGCGCCATCGGCGCCAAAGCGTGGCAGGTATTTCATCAGCGCATAACGTGGACGACCGTCGCGGTGTGGCGAATAGGCCTCGAAACTGCAGGCTTTGCCAGCCAGCGCGGCGCTGATCTGCTCGACCCGGGTGGCATAGAGTTCATCACCGAGTATTTCGCGAATGGTTTTGCCGTAGAGCTCCTGCGGGGTCATGCCATACCAGTCCAGGTACGCACTGTTGTTCAGGCGAAAGCGTTCTTCGTGATCGACATAACCGATCAGCACCGGCATCGCGTTAATGATCAGCTGCAGCTCGGTCTGGCTTTGCCGTAACGCCTGTTCGGTGTGTTTGCGCTCGGTCAGGTCCAGAGCGGCACCGAGAAAACGCAGGGGCCGACCGTGATGATCCTTGTAGCAGCGGCCCCGGGCAAAGACCCAGCGTACTTCGCCACTGGCTTGCAGCAGCCGGTACTCCTCGGCGTATTCGCTGCCATGGCTGATGCAGTGCTTGATGCTGCGGGCGACCATGGCCCGGTCTTCCGGGTGCACGCCGTTGAGGTATTCGGTGATGGGCAACTGGCTGGCCAGGGCTGGATCGACACTATGCAGTTGGGCGAAGTGGGCATCGGCAATGAAGCGATCCTCGCCAATATCCCAGTCCCAGGTGCCCACCGCATCGGTGGCGGCGAGGGCCAGTTGCAGACGCTCTTCGGTTTCGTGCTGGGCCTTGAGGCTGGCCTCCGAGCGTTGTTTGAGCTCCAGGGCGATGCGTCGGCGCTCGTTGGTTTCGATGGCGGTGACCAGGATCCCGGCGACCAACCCGCGTTCGTCGCGAATCGGGCTGTAGGTCAGGTCCAGCCAGAAATCCGATTCGCCGCCATCACGCTGCAGGCTGAAGCGCTGCTCGCTGTAGGAGCGGACTTGGCCCTGTAGGACAGCGCTATAAATGGGGTCCGTGAAGTCTTTTAGTTCTGGCCATGTCTGGTGTGTGGGTTGTCCGAAAGCCTGCGGATGCTTGTTGCCGGCCAGCAGTGCAAAGCCGTCGTTGTAGATCTGCGAGAGCTCTGGTCCCCATAACAACAGCATGGGCATGGGCGAGTGAATCACGATGTCCACGGCGGTGCGCAGGCTCTGTGGCCAGTGGCTGGCAGAGCCCAGCGGGCTTTGTGCCCAGTCGAGTCGGGCAATCAAGGCCTGGGCATCGCTGCCGGTAGGGGATCCGTTCATCAGGGGTTCCTGCATCATGTCAGTGCTAGTGCATCAACTATTCTTCGGAGGAGTAGACGCTCGGACGCGTGAAAAGTGGCGTGCCCTGGCGATTTTCGTTCAATGGAAGGCTCAATGGATATTTTTTGCCATGGAAATTCACTCGCTGCTAAGAATGCTGGCCAGCCAGGATGGCTCCGATCTTTACCTGTCGACCGGAGCACCGCCCACCGGGCGATTTAATGGTGTGCTCAGAGCGCTGGCCAGCGAAGCCTTCAAGTCTGGCGAGATCGCCGGGATTGCCGAGACCATTATGGACGCCGAGCAGCGCGCGGAGTTCGACCGCGAGCTGGAAATGAATCTGGCGGTTTCTCTGGTCGGGGTCGGGCGCTTTCGAGTCAACATTTTCAAACAGCGTAACGACGTGTCGATCGTCGCACGCAACATCAAACTCGATATCCCACGCTTTGAAGACCTCAATCTGCCTGCCGTGCTGCTTGAGACGGTGATGCTCAAGCAGGGATTGATGTTGTTCGTCGGCGCCACGGATTCGGGTAAGTCGACCTCGCTGGCAGCGTTGATCGATTACCGTAATCGCCACAGCAGCGGCCACATCATCACCATCGAAGACCCGGTGGAATATATCCATCGCCATCAGAAATCGATCATCAATCAGCGCGAGGTAGGCGTGGATACACGCAGCTTCCACGCCGCCTTGAAGAACACCCTGCGCCAGGCCCCGGATGTGGTGCTGATCGGCGAAATCCGCGACCGCGAAACCATGGAGCATGCGTTGGCCTTTGCCGACACCGGGCACCTGGTGCTCTCCACCTTGCACGCCCACAACGCCAATCAGGCGCTGGACCGGATCATCAACTTTTTCCCTGAAGAACGCCGCGGGCAGTTGCTCAACGATCTGGGCAACAACCTCAAGGCCTTCGTTTCCCAACGTCTGGTGCACACCCTCGATGGCCAGCGTCGGGCGGCGGTGGAGGTGATGCTGGGGACGCCGACTATTGGCGATTTGATCCGGCGCAACGAGTTGGGTGAACTCAAGGGCATCATGGAGAAGTCCGTGAACCTCGGCATGCAGACCTTTGATGGCGCGTTGTTCGAGCTGGTGGTGGAGGGGGTCATTGAGGAAGAGGAAGCATTGAAGAATGCTGACTCGCCAAACAACCTGCGCTTGCGCCTGAAGTTGCACGTGGACGGTGTGCCGAATGCCGAGCCCCCATCCACCGAAACGGGTGAATGGGGGCTGATGGACTGACTCTGCGCGCGCCCTAAGTCTTCAGCTCCGGCCGATCCCGAAACTGCTCCAGCGCTTCAGGATTGGCCAGCGCATCGGTGTTTTTCACTTTCTGCCCATGCACCACATTCCTCACCGCCAGCTCAACTACCTTGCCGCTGATGGTTCGCGGTATATCCGTCACCGCAACAATCTTCGCCGGCACATGCCGAGGCGTGGTGTTGGCGCGGATGACCTGGCGAATCTCCTGCTCAAGGTTGTCGTCCAGCGTCACGCCGTCACGCAGGCGCACGAACAACACTACCCGCACGTCCTCCTGCCATTGTTGGCCGATGGCGACCGAGTCCAGTACCTGATGGACCTTTTCCACCTGACGGTAGATTTCCGCCGTACCGATGCGCACGCCGCCGGGGTTGAGTACCGCGTCAGAGCGCCCGTGGATCAGCCAGCTGCCGTTGGGCCGTTGTTCGGCGTAGTCGCCCTGAGCCCAGACACCCGGGAACTGGCTGAAATACGATGCGCGGAGTTTTTCCTGCTGCGGGTCATTCCACAGGCCGATCGGTATCGCCGGAAAATGCCGGGTGCAAACCAGTTCGCCTTTTTCACCGATGACGGGTTGGCCGGACTCATTCCAGACTTCAACGGCCATGCCCAGGCCCTTGCACTGCATCTCGCCACGGCGGACCGGCAGGACCGGATTGCCGGCGATGAAGCAGGAAACGATATCGGTGCCGCCGGACATCGACGACAGGCACAGTTCGTTTTTGATCTCGCGGTAAACATAGTCGTAGCTTTGCGGCGAGAGTGCCGAGCCGGTCGAGAGCAGGGCTTTCAGGCTGCCCAGGTCATGGCTGAGGCGTGGCTGGATGTCATTGCTTTCCAGGGTCGCGAGGTACTTGGGGCTGGTGCCGAAGACGCTGATGGCTTCACTGTCGATCAGGTCGATCAAGCGTTGCGGACCGGGATGGAAAGGCGAGCCGTCGTACAGCACCACGCTGCTGCCGACCGCCAATGCCGAGACCAGCCAGTTCCACATCATCCAGCCACAGGTGGTGTAGTAGAACAGTCGGTCGTCAGGCCCGAGGTCGACGTGCAAACCATGTTCCTTGACGTGTTGCAGCAGCACACCGCCGACGCTGTGGATGATGCATTTCGGTACGCCGGTCGTGCCGCTGGAGTAGAGAATGTACAGCGGATGAGCGAAGGGCACCGCGACGAACTCGGGCTCGCCGCCTGGACCGTAAAAACTGTCCCACAATGCGACCCTGGCTTGAGTTTTGTAGTCTTCAATACGGGCTTGTGGTCGGGCGTATGGGACGATGATCAGTTGCTGCAGCGATGGCAGGCGCTCAAGAATCTCGTTGACCTTGGTGGTCTGGTCGATCTCTTTGCCAGCGTAGCGATAGCCTGCGCAGGTGATCAGCACTTTCGGCTCGATCTGACCGAAGCGGTCAACCACCCCGTGTGTGCCGAAATCGGGTGACGAACATGACCAGATCGCGCCCAGGCTGGTGGTGGCGAGCATGCCCACCAGGGTCTGCCAGGTGTTCGGCATGCACGCCGCGACTCGATCACCCAGGCCGACGCCTGCGGCTCTCAGGCTTTTTTGCAGACCGGCGACGTGCTCGGCCAGCTCAAAGTAGCTCAAGCTTTCGCGCTGACCATTCTCGGCGATGGCAATTACCGCAGTTGCATCATCGCGACGACGCAGCAGGTGTTCGGCAAAATTCAGGGTCGCGTCGGGAAACCACTCGGCGCTGGGCATCTGCGGGCCTTCACGCAGCACCGTGCTCGGTGGCTGGTGAAAGGTGATCTCGAAAAAGTCGACGATGGCCTGCCAGAAATCTTCGCGCTGATCGATGCTCCATTGATGCAGAGCGGGGTAGTCCGCGAGTGCAAGGTTGTGCCGTTGATTGCTGAAGCGCCGGAAGGCATCCATGCGGGTTTTGCCGATGCGCTCGGCGCTGGGTTGCCAGAGGATATTGGACATGGTTAGCCTCTTGTTATTCTTGATTCAACCTTGGGATCGCTGAGTATGCGATCCCGTAGCAGCTGGCGTAGCCTGCGTTCGGCTGCGCAGCAGTCGTAATTCAGCGCGTACAGTCTCTCAGAATGAATCTGGTCCTGACTGCGACCGCTTCGCGCTCGAACGCAGGCTACGCCAGCTGCTACGGGGATCCGGTCTACCCTTGCCGATTTACTGCGCCAGCCACCCACCATCAATATTCCACGCCGCGCCACGCACCTGGCTGCCGGCTTCACTGCACAGGAACAGCACCAGTTCGCCCAGTTGTGAAGGGGTCACAAATTCCAGCGACGGTTGCTTCTCGGCCAGCAGATCATGTTGCGCCTGCTGTGGGTCAACGCCTGCGGCGGCGCGGTCGTCTATCTGTTTCTGCACCAGCGGCGTCAGTACCCAGCCCGGGCAGATGGCGTTGCAGGTGACGTTGCTGGTGGCGGTTTCCAGGCCGACCACTTTGGTCAGGCCGATCACCCCGTGCTTGGCCGCGACATAAGCTGCCTTACCCACCGAACCGACCTGGCCGTGCACCGAGGCGATGTTGACGATTCGGCCCCAACCCTTGGTGCGCATGCCTGGCAGGCTGAGACGGGTGCTGTGGAACACCGACGACAGATTGATCGCAATGATCGAATCCCAGCGCTCCACGGGAAAGTCTTCCACCGCAGACACGTGCTGGATGCCAGCGTTGTTCACCAGAATATCGACGCCGCCGAACTCACGTTCGGCGTAGGCGAGCATCTCGGCAATTTGCGTGGGGTCGCTGACGTCGGCCGGGTGATGGCCGACCTTGCCGCCGAACTGTTGCACCTGTGTGATGACCTTGGAGGCATCGCCGAAACCATTGAGGATCAGGTTGGCGCCGGCCTTGGCCAGACTCAGTGCGATGCCCAGACCGATGCCGCTGGTGGAGCCGGTGACCAGTGCGGTTTTGCCTGTAAGAGTTGTCATGAATGCCTCACACAATGCCGGTGGCGTAGAAAGTACCGATGACTACGAAGACCGCCAGGGTCTTGATCAGCGTAATACAGAAAATGTCTTTATAGGCTTCGCGGTGGGTCAAGCCCGTCACCGCGAGCAAGGTAATGACCGCGCCGTTGTGCGGCAGGGTGTCCATGCCGCCACTGGCCATGGCGGCGACCCGGTGTAGCACTTCCAGCGGAATGTTCGCCGCATGGGCCGCTGCAATGAAGTCATTGGCCATCGCCGCCAGGGCGATGCTCATGCCGCCCGAGGCCGAGCCGGTGATGCCGGCCAGCAGGGTCACGGTGATCGCTTCATTGACCAGCGGATCAGGGATGCTTTTCAGCCAGTCGGCCAGTACCAGGAAGCCGGGCAAGGAGGCGATGACCGCGCCAAAACCGTATTCCGACGCCGTGTTCATGGCCGCCAGCAAGGCACCGCTGACCGCGCTTCTGCTGCCCTCGGCGAGCTTGCCGCGGATCGCCTGGAAGCCGAATACCAGGACCATGATGATGCCGACCAGCAACGCGGCCTGGACCGCCCAGATCGCAGTGAGCTTGGCGATTTCGGTGGTCACCGGCGCGGTCATGCCCGGCAGGCTGAGGCTGTGGGTCTTGCCGTACCACAGCGGAATCCAGTGGGTGAACAGCAGGTTCATGATGCCCACCAGCAACAGCGGCGAGAGCGCGATCCACGGGTTCGGCAGCTTCACGTCTTCAGCGGTTTCCGGCTCGTTGCGCAGTTCTGTGCCATAGCCTTCACCGCTGAGCTGGGCCTTGTTGCGCTGGCGCTGGAGGAACAGCATACCGGCACAGAACACGAAAATCGCGCCGATCAAACCCAGCCAGGGCGCGGCCCAGGCCGTGGTATTGAAGAAGGTGCTGGGGATGATGTTCTGAATTTGCGGAGTGCCGGGCAGGGCGTCCATGGTGAAGGAAAACGCGCCGAGGGCGATGGTCGCCGGGATCAGCCGTTTCGGGATATTGCTCTGACGGAACATCTCCGCCGCAAACGGATATACCGCGAATACCACGACGAACAACGACACGCCGCCGTAGGTGAGCAGCGCGCAGACCAGCACGATCACCAGCATCGCCTGACGAGTGCCAAGCAGGCGAATCGCTGCGGCGACGATCGAGCGCGAAAACCCCGACAACTCGATCAGCTTGCCGAACACCGCACCGAGCAGGAACACCGGGAAATACAGTTTGATGAAGCCGACCATCTTCTCCATGAACACGCCGGTAAAGGCGGGAGCAACGGCAGAAGGGTCAGTGAGCAGGACCGCGCCAAGGGCGGCAATCGGAGCGAAGAGAATGACGCTGTAGCCACGGTAAGCAGCCAGCATCAGCAGCGCGAGGGCTGCCAAGGCAATGATCACACTCATGGTGTGTCTCCTGGATTGTTATTTTTTTGGGGTGGATCTTATGTAGGGGAGGGCGTTAGCGAGTTTCGTGCCATTCAAGCAACTTGTTGAAATATATGAATATTTCTTATTTTTACAGTAGGCAGAAAATAATTTGTCTCAAATTGGAGACTTTTAGTGACAGGGATGGCCCTATCGCGAGCAAGCTCGCTCCCACATTTGATCAGGATTGACCCGGAAATATGGGGCTATTGCGATTCAGTGTGGGAGCGAGCTTGCTCGCGATGGCCGCGATGCGGTTTTACGGAATGTCCATATATGGAGATCAATATCTCTCTATTGAGACTCGGCAATCCCCAACGCCACCATCTTCTTGTACAGCGTCGAACGCCCAAGCCCCAGCCGCGCCGCAGCTTCGATAACCTTGCCGCCACAGTGTGCGAGTGTGCTTTCAATCAACTGTCGGTCGAACCGTTCGCGTGCAGCACTGAAAGTCTCATTGACAATGGTTTCCATGACCAAGGGAGCGGAGCGTTGCACAGGCACGAAACTGCCAATTGCCGCGCGAATTTCGGTGGCGTTCAGGATCAGATCATCGCTGAGCAGCGCGGCCCGCTCCAGCACGTTGCGCAGTTCGCGAATGTTCCCTGGCCAGGCGTGTTGGCCGAGTAATTCCAGGGCCTGGCTGTCGAGTTCATGCTGACTGCGCAGCTCTTCGAGAATTGCTTCACTCAGGGCCGGCAGGTCGTCGAGGCGTTCGCGCAGGGGCGGCACCTGAATCGGCAACACGTTGAGGCGGTAATACAGGTCGGCACGAAATTCGCCGCGCTTGATCGCCGCTTCGAGGTCGGTGGAGGTCGCAGCGATCACCCGCACATCGCTCTGGATCACTTCGTTGGAGCCGACCGGTTCGAACTCTTTCTCCTGCAGTACCCGCAGCAGTTTGCTTTGCAACGGCAGCGGCATGTCGCCGATTTCGTCGAGGAACAGGGTCCCGCCCTGGGCGATCTGCAACTTGCCGGAGCGACCCTTGCGATCCGCGCCGGTGAAGGCGCCGGGCGCTGTGCCGAAAAACTCGGCTTCGAGCAGCGCTTCGGGGATCGCCGCGCTGTTGATACTGACAAAGGCTTTGTGCGCCCTTGGCGAGGCACCGTGAATCGCCTGGGCCAGCAATTCTTTGCCAGTGCCGGTTTCACCCAGTAGCAATACCGGCGACTCGGTGCTGGCGCTACGCCGGGCGCGGCGTTTGACTTCCAGGCTGGCGGCGCTGGTGCCAATGAAGTGGGCGAAGGTGTATTTGGCTTGCCGGGCGCGCAGCAGCGAACGCGTGGAAGCAAGCTCTTCCTGCATGCTCAGGTAGCGCTTGAGCATTGGCGACAGGCTGCGCAACTCATCGAACAACGCGAACCCGATGGCACCGATCACCGCGCCGGCGTCGTCGTGAATCGGCAGGCGCATCACCACCAGTGGCTCTTTGGGCGTGTCCTGCATGTCCAGCAGAATGGGCCGGCCGGTACGCACCACCTCGCGCAACAAGCTGCCGGGAATCACGCTTTCGCAGGGTCTACCGATCGCCACTTCGGCTGATTCCAGACCGAAGCGCCGGGCATAGCGCTCATTCATCCAGACGATGTTCGCATCGCGGTCGACGATCACCGTGCCTTCGCTGGACTGCTCGATGATCTCGAACAACGAGCGGATCGCCAACATGCGCACGCGCTGGTAGTCCTTGAGGCTTTCGGTGGTGTTCATCGTTTCATATCCAGAATATGTATTGCCTGTGCAGGCCCCATCGCGAGCAAGCTCGCTCCCACAGGGTCTTGTTAACGCCGCATATCCTATGTGGGAGCGAGCTTGCTCGCGATGGACGCGACGCGGTCCAACGACATGTGCGTGATCATACCCAGCCCGGATGCGCTGCGGCCAACAGCTCTTTGGTATAGGGGTGCTGCGGCGCGTCGAACACTTCATGGCTGGCGCCGCGCTCCACGACTTTACCGTCCTTGATCACGATCATGTCATGGGCCAGGGCGCGAACCACGGCCAGGTCATGGCTGATGAACAGGTAGGTCAGGCCGTGTTTTTCCTGAAGCTGGCGGAGCAGGGCGACCACCTGTTTTTGCACTGTTCGATCAAGCGCCGAGGTCGGTTCGTCGAGCAGGATCAGCGCCGGTTTCAGCACCAGGGCGCGGGCGATGGCGATCCGTTGGCGCTGGCCGCCGGAGAACTCATGCGGATAACGGTGGCGGCTTTGCGGGTCAAGGCCGACCTCTTTCAGCACCTGGATGACCTGCGCTTCGCACTCGGCAGCACTCGATTGGCTGTGGACTTCCAGCCCTTCGCTGATGATCTGCGCCACCGACATCCGCGGGCTGAGGCTGCCAAACGGGTCCTGGAACACCACCTGCATCTGCTTGCGCCATGGCCGCAACTGCTTCTGGTTCAGGCTGTCGAGCGACTCGCCCTGAAAACGGATGCTGCCTTCGGAGTCGAGCAGCCGCAGGATCGCCTGACCGAGCGTGGACTTGCCGGAACCGGATTCGCCGACGATGCCCAGCGTCTTGCCGCGTTGAATGCTGAGGCTGATGCCGTCGACCGCACGCAACCAGGTCTTGCGCTGGAACAACCCACCGCTCAACGGAAAACGCACGCTGAGGTCGTCGACTTCCAGTACCGCCTCGCGCTCGTCGCGAGGCAGGGCTTCACCTTCCGGCTCGGCATTCAGCAACAGACGACTGTAGGGATGTTGCGGTTGATTGAAGAGATGCTCGCACTCGGCTTGCTCGACGATCTCGCCGCCGCGCATCACGCAGACACGCTGGGCGATGCTGCGTACCAGATTGAGGTCGTGGCTGATCAGCAGCAGTGACATGCCCAAGCGTTGTTGCAGTGATTTGAGCAGCAGCAGGATCTTGCGCTGCACCGTCACGTCCAACGCGGTGGTCGGTTCGTCAGCGATCAGCAACTCGGGTTCGCAAGCCAATGCCATGGCGATCATCACCCGTTGCCGCTGGCCGCCGGAGAGCTGGTGCGGGTAGGCCTTGAGGCGTTCTTTGGGCTTCTGAATACCTACCAGTTCGAGCAGCTCAAGGGTGCGCTTTTGCGCCGCCTTGCCGCCCAGTCCTTTGTGTACCAGCAGGGTTTCGCCAATCTGCTTTTCGACGCTGTGCAAAGGGTTGAGGGAGGTCATCGGCTCCTGGAAAATCATCGCGATGCGATTACCGCGTAATGTTCGCAGGGTCGCGACGTCCGCGCCGATCAGTTCCTGGCCACGATAGCGAATACTGCCCCGGGTTTCGGTGCCGCCATCGGGTAACAGTTGCAGAATCGAATGGGCGGTCACCGATTTGCCCGAGCCGGATTCGCCAACCAGCGCCAGGCACTCGCCGGGGCGGATGTCCAGGCACAGGTTGCGCACCGCGGCTTGGCCACTGAAGGCCACGTTGAGGTCACGGATTTCGATCAGGTTGTCACTCATTTCAACAGTCCGCTTCAAGATCGAGGATCAAACGCGTCACGCAATGCTTCACCGATAAACACCAGTAAAGAAAGAATCAGCGCCAGGGTGAAAAACGCCGTCAACCCGAGCCACGGCGCTTGCAGATTCTGTTTGCCCTGACCGATCAACTCGCCCAGCGAGGCGCTGCCGGCGGGCATGCCGAAGCCGAGGAAGTCGAGGGCGGTGAGGGTCGAGATCGCCCCGGTGAGAATGAACGGCAGGTAACTCAAGGTCGCGTTCATCGCGTTTGGCAGAATGTGCCGCACGATCACTTTACGGTCGGTCAGGCCCAATGCACGTGCCGCTTTGACGTACTCCAGATTGCGCCCGCGAAGGAACTCGGCGCGCACCACGTCCACCAGTGCCAGCCAGGAAAACAGCGCCATGATCCCCAGCAGCCACCAGAAATTCGGCTCGACGAAACCTGAAAGGATGATTAGCAGGTAAAGCACCGGCAGCCCCGACCAGACCTCCAGCAAGCGCTGACCAAACAAGTCGACCCAACCGCCGTAGTAACCCTGCAAGGCGCCGGCGGCGATGCCGATCAGTGCGCTGATGAAGGTCAGCGCCAGCGCAAACAAAATCGATACACGGGCGCCGAAGATCACCCGCGCCAACACATCGCGTGCCTGATCATCGGTGCCCAGCCAGTTGACCTTTGACGGCGGGCTCGGCGCGGGCTGATTGAGGTCGTAGTTCGGCGTGTCGTCGCTGAACGGGATCGGCGGGAACAACATCCAGCCGCCGTCCTTGTGGATCAGCTTCTGCACGTAGTCACTGCGGTAATCGGCCTGGAACGGCAGTTGGCCGCCGAACTCCAGCTCGGTGTAGCGCTTGAACGCCGGGAAATACAACGAGCCCTGATAGCTGAGCACCAGCGGTTTATCGTTGGCGATCAGTTCGCCGCCAAGGGTCAGGATGAACAGGCCGATAAACAGCCACAACGACCACCAGCCACGGCGGTTTTTCTTGAAGCGTTCCAGGCGTCGACGCGACAGGGGCGAGAGATTGAGCATCAGGCGTTCCTCGCGGCGAAGTCGATACGCGGGTCGACCAGGGTGTAGCAGAGGTCACCGATGAGTTTTATCAGCAGGCCGAACAGGGTGAAGATGAACAGTGAACCGAACACCACCGGATAGTCCCGGGACACCGCCGCTTCGTAACTCATCCGCCCCAGGCCATCGAGGGAAAAGATCACCTCGATCAACAGGGAACCGGCGAAAAATACGCTGATAAACGCCTGCGGAATGCCCGAAACCACCAGCAACATCGCATTGCGAAACACGTGGCCATACAGTACTCGGCGCTCGCTCAGACCTTTGGCGCGGGCGGTGACCACGTATTGGCGGGTGATCTCGTTGAGGAAGGAGTTCTTGGTCAGGATGGTCAAGGTAGCGAAACCGCCAACCACCAGCGCAGTCACCGGCAGCACCAGGTGCCAGAAGTAATCGGTGACTTTGCCCAGTGTCGACAACTGTTCGAAATTCTCCGAGACCAGTCCGCGTACCGGAAACCAGTTCAACGACGTACCACCGGCAAACACCACGATCAGAAACATCGCAAACAGAAACGCCGGCATCGCGTAACCGATGATGATCGCAGTGCTGCTCCAGATATCGAAATGGCTACCGTGATGCACGGCCTTGCGAATCCCCAGCGGGATCGACACCAGGTAAGTGATCAGTGTCGCCCAGAGCCCAAGGGAGATGGTCACCGGCATTTTTTCGAGGATCAGGTCGGTGACCGTGGCGCCGCGAAAGAAGCTCTTGCCGAAGTCCAGTCGGGCATAGCTGGTGATCATCAGCCACAGGCGTTCCGGTGCCGGCTTGTCGAAGCCGTACTGTTTTTCGATGTCCTTGATCAGTTGTGGATCAAGCCCCCGACTGGCCCGCGAGCCGTGGCTGACGGCGTCACCGGAAGCCCCGATGGCTGGGCCGCCGATGCCTTGCAGGTGAGCGATGGCCTGCTCGACCGGGCCACCCGGCGCGGCCTGCACGATCACGAAGTTGACCAGCAGAATGATCACCAGCGTCGGAATGATCAGCAGCAAACGTCGAAATATATAAGCCAGCATCAATGCGGCCCTCCGGGTCTGCCACGGCTGATGCGTTCGGCGGCCATCTGTTCGTTGGTCAGCGGCGTTGTACTCATTTCCCACCAGCTCTCGATGGCTTCGTCATTGCTCGCTTGTACCGCCGGAATGCCGAAGCGGTTCCACCACACCGTCGAGGAGCCTGGCGGGTAATAGTTGGGAATCCAGTAGTAGTTCCATTGCAGCACCCGGTCGAGTGCGTGGGCATAGCGCAGCATGTCGACCTGGGTGGTGGCTTTGACCAGGCCGGTAATCAGCGTGTCGACGGCCGGATTTTTCAGCGCCATGTAATTGTTGGCGCCGGGGTCGGTGGCGGCGGCCGAGCCGAAGTAGTTGTACAGCTCGGTCCCTGGCGACGTGGTCACCGGGTAGCCGGTGACGATCATGTCGTAGTCGCGACTCATCAAGCGGTTTACATACTGCGACGAGTCGATCCGGCGGATGTCCAGGCTGATGCCGATCTGCGCCAGCGTGCGCTTGTACGGCAGTAGCAGACGGTCCATGCCGTTCTGGCTGATCAGGAAGGTAAACGCCAGTGGCTCACCTTCGGCGTTGACCAATCGATCGCCATCGGGTTTCCAGCCGGCTTGTTCGAGCAGCGCCAGTGCCTGTAATTGCTTGTCGCGGATCAGGCCGCTGCCGTCGGTCTTCGGTGCTTCGAAGACCTGGGTAAAGACCTCGTCCGGAATTTTCCCGCGCAAGGGTTCAAGAATCGCCAGTTCGCCGGCATCGGGCAGTTGCCTGGCCGCCAGAGTGGTGTTGGAAAAGAAGCTCTGCTGGCGGATGTACATATCGCGCATCATCTGCCGGTTACTCCACTCGAAATCCCAGAGCATTGCCAGTGCCTGACGGACGCGGCGGTCCTGGAACATCGGTTTTTGCAGATTGAACACAAAACCCTGGGAAGGTTGTGGTGCCTCTTTGGCCAGATGAGCTTTTTGCAGGCGGCCGTCGCTCAACGCGGGTCCTTCGTAACCGATGGAATAAGCGGTGGCCGAGAACTCGCGGTTGTAGTCATAGGCGCCGCCGCGCAAGACCTGACGAGCGACGTCGGTGTCGCCGAAGTACTCGATGCTGAAATGGTCGAAGTTGTACAGGCCACGGCTGACGGGCAAGTCCTTGCCCCACCAGTCGGCGTTGCGCTCGAAGGTAATGCTGCGCCCCGAATCAACCTTGCCGACGCGGTACGGGCCGCTGCCCAGCGGTGCTTCATAACCGCCGCCATTGGCGAAGTCGCGGGTTTTCCACCAGTGCTCGGGAAACACCGGCAAGGTCGCGATGTCCAGCGCCAGGGTGCGGTTTTCGTTGGTCTTGAAGTCAAAGCGAATGGTGCGCGGCGACTCGACTTCGACGCCTTTGACGTCGGCGAATTGGGTGCGATAGCGCAGGCTGCCCTGGGTCATCAGCAGATCGTAGGTGTAGCGTACGTCTTCGGCGGTGATGGGCGTGCCATCGGCGAAGCGAGCCTTGGGGTTCAGGTAGAAACGCAGCCACAGGCCATCGTCGGCGCGCTCCATTTTCTCTGCCACCAGCCCGTATACGGTGTAGGGCTCATCCAGCGAGCGCTGGGCCAGCGGCGAGTAGATCATCCCGTCGAGCTGAGTAACCCCAATGCCTTTGTCGATGTACGGCAGTACGTGGTCGAAGCGGCCGATTTCAATCGCCGAGCGGCGCATGCTGCCGCCCTTGGGTGCTTGCAGGTTGGTGTAGGCAAAGTGACTGAAGCCGGCAGGGTATTTGGCCGGTTCGCCATACACGGTCAAGGCGTGTTGTGGAGCAGCATTCACACCTGCGCTGCTCAACAGCAAGGCCAGGGCCGTGAAGATCAATGAGGGGAAAGCCAGTCGCATTGTCAGCCTTAAGAGCCGGGTGATCGATAAGCACAATTTGTACGCTAGCGGCGCGTGACTCGCCAGCCATAATCATTCGATACAAACGCAACGGCCCACCAGAAGGCGGGCCGTTGTTTGAGCAAATCGCGGATTGATCAGTCCTGGCGGCTGGTCACTTCCAGCAGGTGGTAACCGAACTGGGTCTTGACCGGGCCTTGCACGGTATTGATCGGTGCACTGAATACCACGGTGTCGAATTCCTTGACCATCTGGCCTGGACCGAACGAACCGAGGTTGCCGCCGTCACGGCTCGACGGGCAAGTGGAGTTGGCTTTGGCAATGGCAGCGAAGTCAGCGCCGGCTTCGATTTGGGCTTTCAGTTCGTTGCACTTGGATTCGGTGGCAACCAGGATGTGGCGGGCAGTGGCTTTAGCCATGAGAAAATACTCCGTTCTACGTTCAATAAAGTGTTGAGCCTACCGGATTCAGTAGTCTATTTCTCGTCAAAGTTCCGTCAATCTGTAGCCTGCTTTCGCCGCATCTTGCCGTCGGTCGAAAAAAATCGGCTCGGCAGGTTAAAGACCAACGCTTTTCAAGCGTTCGGCATGCTGCAGATACAGCTCGACAGGGTCGATGCCTTTGCGTATCAGGCCTGCTGTTCGATTGATCGCGTCCAGGTGATCCATCGGGTAGTCGGAACGCAGGACGGTGCCCAGATGCGAGCTGAAGCGGCCGACCATTCCGTCGTTTTGCTCAGTCTCGTGAGTGAAAAATCTGGAAAACCCTCGGCAAAAAGCGTGCAGTGGATCGAGTGCATGCAATCCTTCATCCAGCAAACTGCCCTGCAACGTGCCACTCCAGGAGTAATAACGAACGCCGTTGACCTGTTCTTCGCCGTTGCCACCCCAGGTTTTCGGCAGGCCTTGAGGGTATTTGGCATTGAACGCCGCAACACCTTCAGTCGTTAAAGCGCTGAGCGCGGCGACGGCGTTCTGCGGGATTTTCGGGTTGCCACTGATAAACGTCAGGAGCTCGACGAACAACGTCGAGACCGCCACCGCGACGTGTTCTGGCAGGTGTCCCGGGGTCAGCGCCTTGCGTAAACAGTCGGCGAGCTCGGAGCCATGGTTCGGCCCGCTGACGGAGGTTACTGAAGCGACATTCCGGGGCGCTATCGCTGCGGCATAACGGGCGGCCAGTGCGCCTTGGCTATGGCCGATCAGATTGACTTTGCTCGCGCCGGTGCCTGCCAGTACCCGGTCGATTTGCGCCAGCAGTTGCTCTCCACGGACCTCATTGCAGTGAGTGGCCGAGAGATAGGGTATGAACACTTGAGTGCCAGCGTTCCTCAGTGCCTGCTTCACGCCATGGAAGAGTTCCAGTTTGCCGATGCATTCGAATCCGAAGAGACCGTGGACCAGCAGGACAGGGTGTTGCGTGGTTGCATTCCGTTGCATGTGCGTACCTGTATTCCGTAAGTTCGAGGGGGGTGTTCACGTCCTCACTCTAATGCAGGCTCACAAGCGAGCGGTGTGCGAAAAAGCCGCTATAAACTGTTGAAAACGGAATAAAAATAGCGGGAAAAATCAGATATTTACGAGGTATTACTCGGAACATTTCGACATCTTTTTGCGGGGAATGACGCTCAATCCCGGTGTATGTCCTACCCGAGTCAGGTCATTGGCCTCTTTGCTATTGGAGAGTGGGCTGACATCAACAGGCTGACATTTAGGCTCAAATAGACCCATTCAACGCTGCATCCAAAATATCGGGCAGCGTTTTTCCAAGGACAGGAGAGGGCAAATGGGTACTGATGCAGTATGTGGCGATAGCGTTTCTAAAAGGGCTGTACCGGAGTGCACCGATAGGCAGCACGTTAATGCGGGCCAGCTTGCTGAACCGATTTTGATAGCGCACGAGGGGGAGGGGGCACTGTCCCTTCAGCAGACTGTTCTCGACCCAGCCCAAAACCGTGCGGTGCTCAACGTCGGACCCTACCCGGGCATGGCTTGCGGAGACAAGTTGGTGCTGTCGTGGAGTGGCATCGATGCCGATGGCGCCGCTTATTTGTACAAAACGCAGCGTTTTGTCAGCAACGCTCAGGTTGGCAAGGAAGTCGTCTTCGTTGTTCGAGCACCGCATATTGCTGCGCTCGATGGCGGCTCACTTGAGGTGTATTACACCTTGAGCAATGCCGAGCTGAGTGGCCCCGTTGAGTCCCGGCGACTGCAATTGGAGGTGGGAGATGTCAGGCAAGAGTTGCTTGTGGCGCAGGTGGATGACGCCATAGGTGGCTGGCTTGCTCCCGTGCGGGTAGCTGAAGGGACGAAAGTCAGCATTCGCCCCTACGCCAGAATGGCAGTGGGCGACACAGTGTTTTTGTCGTGGGTAGGCAACATACCGGGTCATGGTTTCAGTGATTCGTTGAGAATTGAACAATTTGCCGTCGGGGGCGATATCTCGTTCTGGATTGATCCGCACTACATCACGCCGAACCTCGGTTCAGTCGTCACATTCAGTTACTTTGTCGAGCATCCTGGCCTGGCAATACGTTACTCGGAGCAAGCACAGGTAATGATCGGTGTTCGTGAGTTGCTACCGCTCGCGATACTCAATGTGCTGGAGGCTGATGAAGGGGAGCTTGATGTGCGAGATGCACTTGATGGCGTCACTGTCGTGATCGATGGATCAGGTGTTGAACAAGGGGAGCTGGTTTACCTGAAGTGCGACGGCACTTACTTCAGCCATCGAGATAACATCGAGGTCTCGGACGACTCAGCGATAGTCTTCATCGTGCCTTACCGCTTTTGGAGAGAGCATCAAGACTCTACTGTTCGGGTGAGCTATAGCGTCGAGCGCCTCGACGACGTGAGTCAGGCGTCGGAGGTGCTGGATATTTACGTTCGTTCAGGTGACCTGCCGCTGTAGCCAAAATGCCGGGGGCATGCTGCCGCTCCAGATACTCATAGGGAGCGGCAGTGCAGGGGCTGGGTGGAGAACGCTCGTGTCGCGGGGGCGTTCAGACGTTCACTTTGGCTTCGTGGTCAGGCATGCGCAGCTTCTGACTGGCATTACGCAACAACTGCTCGGTCGCCTCCCAGCCCAGGCAGCCGTCAGTCACCGAAACTCCATAGCGCAGCGACGTGCTCAACGGTTGGCAGCCCTCGAACAGATGGCTTTCAAGCATCATGCCGATCAGCGAGCGATTGCCGCTCAGGCGTTGCTCAAGCACTTCGTTGAACACGGCCGGCTGGCGTAGCGGGTCTTTACCGCTGTTGGCGTGACTGCAATCGACCATGATCCGCGATGCAATCTTCAGTTTCTGCAAGTCGCTCTGAATTTGAGCAACGCTCTGAACATCAAAATTTGGCCCGCGATGACCTCCGCGCAGTACCAGATGCGTATCCGGGTTGCCCTGGGTCTGAATGATTGCCGGGTGCCCCTGGCTGTCGACACCGAAATGCCGATGCGGATGCGCTGCCGAGCGCATGGCATCGGTGGCTACGCCGACGCCGCCATCAGTGCCGTTCTTGAAGCCAACGGGCATGCCAAGACCGCTTGCCATTTCCCGGTGAATCTGTGATTCGGTGGTGCGCGCGCCGATGGCTACCCAGCTCAGCAGGTCATCGAAGTAGTTGGCGGCCATGGGTTGCAGCAGTTCGGTGGCAATCGGCAAACCGAGTCGGAGCATTTCACGCATCAATTCTCGGGAGAGGGTCAAGCCGCCGACCATGTCGTCGCTGCCATCCAGATGCGGGTCGTAGGCCAGGCCTTTCCAGCCCACCGTGGTGCGAGGTTTTTCGATGTAGGCGCGCATCACCACGAGCATTTCATCGCTGACGTCGTCTGCGAGGCGAGCAAGCTTGCCTGCGTATTCCAGGGCTGACTGTGGATCGTGAATCGAGCAAGGGCCGACGACGACCAGCAGGCGGGAATCTTCACCGTCGAGAATCGCGCGGACCGCTTCACGGTGGGCAGCGACCTGTTGGGTCAGCGTGTGGGTGAGTGGCAATTGGTGCTTGAGTTGCAATGAACTGGGCAGACGCTGGGTCAGCGCTTCATTGGCAGAGCTCAGGGTGGACAGCGGCAGAGCAGAGATGGACGAGTTCATATTCGGGCTTCCTGGGCTGGCGGCGGGTTCGCTCCCGCGCGCTTGGCCCTACTGGGGTGTTCGACAATTGGCCGGGTTGGCTTCGAGTGTGTGCATGCCACCTGTGGGTGACCGATCGGAGGCGGCAGGCTGTCCCGAGCGGAGGCTGGTAAATCGCCAGGCGGAAAAACTGTCGTAACGGTAATAGGTGGCGTAGTTCATGTCGTGATTCCTTGAAGTCAGTGATGTTGCTAAAAAATGTTTGGGACTGAAAAAACAAAACCCCCGATCGGGAGGCCGACCGGGGGTTGAGAATTCTCTGGTAGGCGACCCCTTGAGTAGTGGGCGCCGTGTGGGTATCAGGCGCGCCAGTGGCTAAACCAATACCCAAAATAAAAGCTTGCCGGTGCGCAGACGTCATTTACCCGTGCAGCCGCAACCGAGCGCGGGGCGCTGGCAATACGAAGCTGTGAAGGGGCATGCAACATGGTCTGTCTCCGATGAATGCATCGAGCTTACTCGAGGCCGGTGCGCAGATTCAATCAGAAAATGCTATCGGCTCGGTGGCCGGTTTCTATGACTTAAGCACTGCGTAGCTTTGTGACACACTTGGGGATTGTTCGCGGGCACTCATCAAGGAAAACGCAGATGACGACACTGACTATCGCCGCCGCTCAATCGATCTCGATTGCCGGGGACCTTCACGCCAATATTGCTCGGCACCAACGCTTCATCCAGGTCGCCGCCGAGCAGGGCGTGCAACTCCTGGTGTTCCCCGAGTTGTCACTCACAGGTTATGAGCGCGGGTTGGCGGCGGAACTGGCGATCGCGCCGGATGCAGCTGTCTTGCAGCCACTGCGGGATTTGGCTCAGGAGCTGGGTGTAACCGCCGTAGTCGGAATGCCGATTCGTCTGTCGGCCGATGCGCCGGTATTGATTGGCGCACTGGTACTGGCTGCCGATGGTTCGCTGGGGGTCTACAGTAAGCAGCATCTGCATTCAGGCGAGGAGGTGGCGTTTGCGCCGGGTTCGGGCGGTTCGCTGCTGACGATGGGCGACGATACGATCGCGCTGGCGGTGTGCGCGGATTTTTCACACGCCAGTCACGCCGCTGAAGCCGCAAGCAAAGGCGCAAATATCTACGCCGTTGGCGTGCTGATTACCGAAGGTGGCTATGCTCCGGATACCGCATTGCTGCAAGGTTATGCCCGCGAGCACTCGATGGCGGTGCTGATGGCCAATCATGGCGGTGTGACGGGCGGCTGGGAGTCGGCAGGGCGTAGTGCAATCTGGGCGTCGGACGGTTCGCTGATAGCTGCAGCCCCGGGAACTGGGGATTTACTGGTTATCGCCCGTCGAAATGCCGGTGAGTGGGGCGGGGAGGTCGTGCCGGTGGTGAGTGCTTGAGGAGGGCAAATGGCTTTTGAGCTGCGGCTGGCCTCGTCGGAACATTTGTCGTTTGCGCGAGCGTTGACCTGCCAAACCATGCTGGGCTACTACATTCGGCATGATCTGCCGTGGATCGACGAGGCTTTCGATGTGGCCTGGGCGGGTCGGGAAAACTGGCTGATTTGCCAAAATGCATTAGTGCTGGGTTTTATCAGCCTGAGCCGTGATTCGAAGGCCCTGTACATCCGCGAGTTGCATGTGATCGAGGCCTTTCGCGGTCAGGGCGCCGGGGCCTGGGCCATCGAGCAGGTGTTTTCGAAAGCCTGTGCAGAGCTTCGTCCGGCGCTGCGTCTGACGGTGTTCAAGGACAACCCGGCGCAAGTGCTCTATCAGCGTATGGGCTTGCAGATTGTCGGGCAGGACGATTGTTTCCTGAGGATGGAGCGCAAATGTCCCCGCTGAAATGTCTGTAAAGCGTGTAGCTCAAGCCATTCAAGACGAATTGAAACTTTTTATATAGCGCTTGCTGCTAGGTCTGCCGGATGCTTTTTGCTAAGGTGTTCGGCAACCAATAAGACCATATCGCGAGGTGTCTGCTTGATTAGGGTGCTAGTAGTCGATGACCATGATCTCGTTCGTACAGGTATTACACGAATGCTGGCTGACATCGATGGCCTGCAAGTAGTCGGCCAGGCTGAGTCGGGGGAGGAATCCCTGCTTAAAGCGCGTGAGTTGAAACCGGATGTAGTGCTGATGGACGTCAAGATGCCCGGGATCGGCGGTCTTGAAGCCACACGCAAGTTATTGCGCAGCCATCCGGACATCAAAGTCGTCGCGGTCACCGTGTGCGAGGAAGATCCGTTTCCTACCCGACTGTTGCAAGCGGGCGCTGCGGGCTATCTGACCAAGGGCGCCGGGCTCAATGAAATGGTGCAGGCGATTCGCCTGGTATTTGCCGGGCAACGTTACATCAGCCCGCAAATTGCCCAGCAATTGGCGATCAAATCGTTCCAGCCGAGCAATGATTCACCCTTCGACGCACTGTCAGAGCGGGAGATCCAGATCGCCCTGATGATTGTTGGCTGCCAGAAGGTCCAGATCATTTCCGACAAACTATGCCTGTCGCCCAAAACCGTGAACACCTACCGTTACCGCATTTTCGAGAAGCTTTCGATCAGCAGCGATGTTGAGTTGACGCTGTTGGCGGTTCGTCACGGCATGGTCGATGCCAGCCTCTGACAATGACCGACCCGTTTGATCCAAGCGCCTTTCTGTCGACCTGTAGTGGGCGCCCCGGTGTGTATCGCATGTTCGACAGCGATGCGCGCCTGCTGTATGTGGGCAAAGCCAAGAACCTGAAAAAGCGTCTGGCGAGTTATTTCCGCAAGACCGGCCTGGCCCCCAAAACGGCTGCGCTGGTGGGGCGTATTGCCCAAATCGAAACCACCATCACCGCCAACGAAACCGAAGCGCTGCTGCTTGAGCAGACGCTGATCAAGGAATGGCGGCCGCCATACAACATCCTCCTGCGAGACGATAAGTCCTATCCGTATGTGTTTCTTTCGGAGGGGGATTTCCCACGCCTGAGCATCCATCGCGGCGCGAAAAAGCTGAAGGGAAAATACTTCGGTCCGTATCCTAGCGCGGGCGCGATCCGTGAAAGTCTGAGCCTGCTGCAAAAGACCTTTTTTGTTCGTCAGTGCGAAGACAGTTATTACAAAAACCGCACGCGACCCTGCTTGCAGTACCAGATCAAACGTTGCAAGGCACCCTGCGTCGGCCTGGTCGAGCCGCAGGTGTACGCCGAGGATGTGCGTCACTCGGTGATGTTCCTCGAAGGTCGCAGCAATGCGCTGACAGACGAGCTGTCCGCGGGCATGGAGCAGGCGGCGAGCACCCTGGATTTCGAGCGGGCGGCCGAGCTGCGGGATCAGATTTCCCTGCTGCGTCGGGTGCAGGATCAACAGAGCATGGAAGGCGGAACGGGGGATGTCGATGTCATTGCGGCATTTATCAATCCGGGTGGTGCCTGTGTTCATTTGATTAGCGTGCGCGGTGGACGGGTGCTGGGCAGCAAGAACTTTTTTCCGCAGGTGGGTATTGAAGAGGATGTTGCCGAGGTTATGGCGGCGTTTCTTGGCCAGTACTTCATCAGCAGTCCCGAGCGCGACTTGCCGAGCGAATTGATCGTCAATGTGGTCCATGAAGACTTTCCGACCCTGATCGCGGCCATCGAAGAGCTGCGTGGTCGCGAGTTGACCATCAGTCACCGGGTTCGCGGTACGCGAGCACGCTGGCAGCAACTGGCGGTGACCAATGCCGAGCAGGCGCTTGGGGCACGGCTGGCCAATCGTCAGCACGTTGCCGCGCGGTTTGAAGCCTTGGCGCAAGTGCTCAATCTGGATGAACCGCCGCAACGGCTGGAGTGCTATGACATTAGTCACTCCAGTGGCGAAGCGACTGTAGCGTCCTGCGTGGTATTTGGCCCCGAGGGGCCGCTGAAGTCCGACTACCGCCGCTACAATATCGAAGGTGTCACGCCGGGCGATGACTACGCGGCGATGCACCAGGCGCTGACTCGACGCTTTAGCAAGCTGAAAGACGGCGAGGGTAAATTGCCGGATATATTGTTGGTGGACGGCGGCAAAGGGCAGCTATCGATGGCGCGTGATGTGCTCAACGAGCTGGCCGTGCCCGACCTGATCCTTCTGGGCGTGGCCAAAGGTGCAACGCGCAAGGCCGGGTTTGAAACGCTCTATCTTAATGACGCCGCGCATGAATTCACCTTGCGCGGAGATTCTCCAGCGCTGCACTTGATCCAGCAGATCCGCGATGAAGCGCACCGCTTTGCAATTACCGGTCACCGTGCGCGGCGTGGGAAAACTCGTCGCACTTCGACGCTCGAAGGTGTTGCCGGGGTAGGGCCGACACGGCGGCGTGATCTGTTGAAACATTTTGGTGGATTGCAGGAGCTGTCTCGTGCAAGCATCGAAGAGATCGCCAAAGCACCGGGGATCAGTAAAAAGCTCGCTGAGCTGATTTATGCAAACCTGCACAGCGAGTAGAATGCCCAACTCACCTCGTAGCCAGTTGTGCCGATGAATATCCCTAATCTGATCACCGTTCTACGCGTTCTACTTATCCCGATTTTCATTTTGCTGTTTTACCTGCCGTACCAATGGAGCTACCTGGCGTCCGCTTCGGTCTTCGCGTTTGCCGCTGCCACCGACTGGCTCGACGGATACCTTGCCCGCCGTCTGGAGCAAAGCACACCGTTCGGGGCCTTTCTCGATCCCGTTGCCGATAAACTGATGGTGGCGGTGGCGCTGGTACTGCTGGTGCAGGAACACGGCAACCTGTGGCTCACGCTGCCGGCTGCGGTGATCATCGGCCGTGAAATCGTCGTCTCTGCACTCAGAGAGTGGATGGCCGAACTGGGGGCGCGTGCGCATGTTGCCGTATCGAACCTGGGCAAATGGAAAACCGCTGCGCAGATGCTGGCGCTGGTGATCCTGCTGGCCAATCCGTCTGACTTCAGCTTTTGGGTTCTGGTGGGTTATGCCTTGCTGATGATCTCCGCAGGCCTGACGTTGTGGTCCATGGTGCAGTATCTACGCGCTGCCTGGCCGCATCTGAAAACCGATGTAGAAAAAAAATAAAACTTTTTTGAATCAAGGGGTTGACGAGACTTCTAAATTCTATAAAATGCGCCACACCAAGACGCGGGAATAGCTCAGTTGGTAGAGCACGACCTTGCCAAGGTCGGGGTCGCGAGTTCGAGTCTCGTTTCCCGCTCCAGATATTGATCTACAGGGTTCCACGGAAGTCTGTAAGTCATTGAAAATAGAGGCTTCGGCCTCTTTTTTCGTTCCAGCGAATTCTGCTGAAAACCATCTCCAGCCACGTTTTTTTTGTACATTAAAATGTACATCGAAATCCGGGCTTAAGACGTGCCAGTTTTCAGATAGATGATGCCTGCTGGAGCCCGTACATCTCTCCTCAATCGATCGAGACGAGGAGATGTACGCATGCCTTTGACAGATACGTCCGTTCGCAACGCAAAAAAACTCGTAAAAAATTACAGCCTCAAGGACATGGATGGCTTGCACCTGTTCGTTAGCTCGAAGGGTGCCAAGAGCTGGCATTTTCGTTTCAACTGGCTGGGTAAGCCGGCTCGCATTTCCTTGGGAATGTATCCGGAAATAAGCCTTAAAGACACTAGGCTGGCACGAGATCAAACGCGAGCCTTGGTCGCCAAGGGTACTGATCCTCGCGCGGCTCGAAGAGAGGAACGTTTTACCGCTTTGGCAGCAGATGAGAACTCATTTACAGCAGTCTTCCTCGCATGGCGAACCTTCAAGGCAGTCACGCTGAAGCTGGGACGCCAAACCTCGCTTTCTCAGATTGATCGCATCTTTGCCAAAGACGTTTTGCCTTTGCTGGGTCCTCTACCCATCGCCGAGATTTCTCGTCAGCACTTGATCGAGTTGCTACGCAGAATTGAGAGTCGTCAGGCGTTCACTACGGCAGAGAAATGCCGGACCTGGTTCAACCAATTGTTCCGCTATGCGATGGTTGAAAAAGGGCTGATGACCAACCCCTCGGCAGACCTTGATATTGTCGCGATTCCCAAACCTCCGGTGACAAACAATCCCTATTTGCTCATGGAGGAGATACCTCCCTTTCTGCAAAAGTTACGTACCTACGGAGGCAGCACCACAACGATTTTGGGTTTGCGTTTGCTGTTCCTCACGGGCGTACGGACCGGAGAGTTGCGCTTGGCTGTGCCTGAGCAGTTCGACTTGGTACGAGGAATTTGGACAATACCGGCCGTGATCGTAAAGCAACTGCAGGTACGGTTAAGAAAGGAGGGCAGCAAGATCCCGCCTTATGTTGTACCGCTCTCGCGCCAGGCGATCGCGATCGTCCATGAGTTGTTGAAACTTAGGCGTCCAGCTCAGCGCTACTTGCTCTCTCATCGCAGTGATCTATCAAAGCGGATCAGCGAGAACACCCTTAATACGGCGATCAAGCGTATGGGCTACGAAAGGCAGCTCACAGGTCACGGAATTCGCGCAACGCTCTCTACCGCGCTCAACGAGCTTGGTTACGAGGACAAATGGATTGATGCGCAGTTGTCTCATGCGGAGCCCAACAAAATACGAGCCACTTACAACCATGCCCTCTATGTCGAACAGCGTCAGCGGATGATGCAGGATTGGGCTGACCAGATTGATCGATGGGAACGTGGGGAGAAGGGTATCGTCGCGGCTCCTGCGCCGAATCTATCGGGTGAGTTGGACATGATTGCGGAATACTTGAAGAGGCTGTCTGCTGGTGAAAGTCCTCAGCTTGGTGGTGCCTTGGGGCGTGAGCGTGCGGCGTTGCCACGGAGGCTAACCGGCTTCCAGCATACCTATGGGAAACTAGGAGGAGTACTCGCGCCGAACATGGACATTCGAAAACTGAACACGCAAAAAGACTTCCAGAGCATTTCGGTGTGAGAGATGACGGGCGCTACGAATGCCTCTGAAGTGATTTGTAAAACATAGGGCCTTTCCGCCTCACCAAATGTGTACATCATCCAGTACATCGAAAGCGCTGACGGTAGAAAAACCTCAACGCTTTCAAGGAGAAAGAGCGCGGGCTCCAGTCTCGTGTCCATCCCGTTGCATCGACACGATGCTGCGACTGCCAGCGGCGCTTCGACTTTGCGTGAACAGTTCGTTGACTCGACTGCGTAACCGAAGCCGCTCAACGTCCAGAGTTCGGCGCCTGAGGCGATGGGCGTAGTACCACGAGCGGGTGATATCAAAGACCGCGCAAAGCCAATCCAGTTGGCTGACGATGATCTTGGCTGTTGTTTGCTGAGCCTGCCCTGTGTCGGGCCGATCACCGCCAGCCTACCGGCTGTGGAAATGGGCGATGGTCAACAGTACAAATGCAGCCGCGACTTCACCGCTTCTGTCGGCCTGGTGCCTGGACAGTACAGCACTCGCTCCCACATTTGTTCGGTGTCGAGTGCGAGTGTTGTGATCGGTACTGGCCCCTTGTGGGAGCGGCACCAGGCGCGTGCTTTTCAGAGCTGCACCCGACGGAGTCTGCCGCTCAACGGGACGACGTTGTTGTCTGGCGTGGGCAGTGGCCGGCCTGCTAATCCCATGCCTTCGCTCACCAGTACCGCATCCTGTAACAGGCACAGGTTGGACGGGGTATCCAGGCCGCGGGCGAGCACGGTGACTTGGGCTGTTTGCAGGTTGCAGCTCAGCAGTCGACCGGTGAATCGGCTAAAGCCGCCATGGAGTGGTTCGCCGTTCCAGTCCGGCGGTAAGGGTTGCTGCAGGCGGTCGCAGAGTTCCAGGACCAGCACGTTCCCCTTCGGACACAACGCCAGTCCGGTGGGCAGTTGCAGGCCGCGAATCAGGATGTCGATCTGCCCGCTGGCCGGCCAGACCCGAATCACCTGGCCTGCCTTGTCGGAAAAGTCGATGCCCTTGCGCATCGGGTCGCCTTGTAGTTCTCCGGAGAACAGGCTGATCAGCACGGCGTCTGTCGCCGGTTCGTACACCAGAGTCACGGGAACGGCTTCCTGGCCCTGGTCCAGTTCGGGCAGTTGGACCAGCACGCGCTCATCCTGGCCGGTCGTGAACTCCACCAACTGATTGGTATCGGGCTTGACGGCCAGCCAACTGCGGCGGGTCGGGTGGTAACACAGCGCATTCAGATTGCCATGGCTGTGAAATACCGGCTCAGGCGGGGTGTATTGCAGGTCCAGCAGTTTGGAACCTTCGACGTAATCGGTCTGGCTGACCAGACAGCGCCCGTCACCACAGGCGATGTCCGAAAGCCCCATGATTTCATCGCGCAGCATGCGGGCCTGCATGTTCATGGCGCGAAAACCTTGCGCGAGTATTTCACCGGGCAGGTAGGCGCCGGGCTTGTGTGGATCCGGTCGCAGTCGACTGATACGGCCGCTGAAGGGCTGGTCCGGCAGGCCGGAGCCGGCTTCGGTCAGCAGCAGGCCGCCATCGGCCTGCACACAAACGCCCCGAGGGTTAAGCAAGCCTTCGGCGATGATCGTATTCGGGCGCAGGGTTTCGCGCGGCTGCGCAGGAATATGAAGGGGAACGGGCATAGGGCTTCTCTCCATGGACAAGGGATGGACGCGGTTACTGCGGCGGTTGCCACGGTTCGCCGGTGAGATAGGCCCGGAGCAGCGCCCGCTGGCAGGGCGACATCGAGCGCACCACGGGCATGAACAGGGTGGTGCCTTTGTAGGCGTCCGAGGTTCGGGCGAGGATGGGGTTCTTGGCGGCCATGATCGCGTCGGGCTGATTGAGCGGGATGTAGCGCGACATGGCGGGGAAGGCCAGGTAATGAAAACGCAGGACGTTCGGATACATCAGCGGCCAGGTGATGGTAGTGCCCTTGGGGATGCCGAAGTCGGTCTGTGCGTATTTGCGAAAGCTGGTGAAGTAGCCACCGCTTGCAAGACCGTTGACCGTGCAGGTCAGGGCGACAAAACCTGCCTGGGCGGCGCTACCCGGTTTGACGGTGACGGGGAAACTGATTTCGAGCTGGCCGGTGTTGACGGTCAGCGAGGCAGGGAAATCGAGGTAGTCCCAGTATTGCGGCTCATCGTACGCAGCAGGCGCAGCGGCCTGCAGGTCGATTTCGGTGGCGCTGGGGACCGGGCCGCCCAGGTACCTGACCTGCAAGGTGATCGACAGACCATTAGGGTAGTCCTCCAGGTAGACATTGCGCTGATCGGCATACACCCGATAGGTCGATTCGGTGGCCTGCAACGTGGTCCCGGCGACCTTGCCGGGCGCGTTGATCGCCAAGGCGGCGGTCTGCACCGCCTGTATCTGGTTGGCGGTCAGGGGCAGGTCGACGATGCCGCCATACACGTAGTAGTCGAATAAAAAGCGGCTGGTCGGCTCCAGGGTGGCCAGTGCGGTGGTGCCTGCGGTGATGGTGACGGGGCCGTAGTTCGCGTTGGGTCCGATAGGGCTGGTGATGTCGTCCCTGACGGCCCTGAAGGTTTCCTTCGGAATGACGTTCACCATGTCGATGCTCAGGTAACCGTTGCCGCCCAGGTCGGCATAGCCGGCATTCCCCGTACTCTGGTTGACCAGTTGCCGGCCCGGCTGGCAGTTCAGCGGCTCATCGGCGAAGGCCGGGGCCAGTGTGCCGATGACCCTGCCTATGCTCGGGTTGGGCGTGTACCTGCCGGCGGCGTAGTCGGCATCCAGTTGTTCGGTGGTCATCGTGGGGCACATTTCGAACATGACGAAACGCAGGACGATGCCTGTCGCACCCGGCGCGTTGATGATCGAGCGCAGGCCACTGCTGTTCTGGTTCCAGCTGACGATGCTGCTCAAAGGGAAGGTCAGTTGAAACGTACCGCTGGCGTGGAAAGATCCCGGCGCATCCATTTTCGCGGGCAACAGCACACGTCCCGCCACGTCGAAACTGCTGCACACGGTATTACTGCGAATCAGCAATTGGATGTCGCTGTTACCGCCAATTTGCAGACCACCGACGAATATCTGGGTGGTCGTTGAAGAGGTGGGGTCCAGGTCCACCATCATCGGGCCGGAAACGGGCCCCTGTCCGGTCACCGGGTCCACTGAACCGAGCAGATAGACCGGCTGGCCCACCAGATCGCCGGTGGTGCTGATGCCGCCCGGAGTACCTTGGGAACTGATCAAGGCGTTCTGCATGTCGACGACATGCTGTCCATAGTGATTCCAGCCGCCGGCGGTGTAGTAGTCGCCGTCGGGCGCGTTGATCATGTTGTTCAGCTGATCATCGGTGTAAGACTGGGCACCCGGTGCCAGGGTCGAGGTGGTCAGGTCGAAGAGCGGCCATTCCTCATCGCCGTCGTAAGGGATGGTCGGGGAGTTGTTCGGCAGGCTGACGTCCGTGCGGATACCGCCCCAGAAATTCAGTCGTGGTCCATTGAGAATGCTCATGATCTATTCCTCGTCCTTGATGGTTTTGCCGACAGGCGCATTGGCGAATTTGAACAGGTAGGAGTAATCGGACTTGTAGGGGCTCTTGACCGGTGTCGCCATGGAGTGGCAATTCATGCAACTGCTGTTGGGCTGGATGTAGCTCTCCATGGTCACGTTGGCTGAGAGCGCCGGTGTCGGCTGGCCCAGCGGATTACTGGGGTTATCCGGCATCAGCGGGCGCTGGGTGGTGATGAGCTGGTAGTACTTCAACACGCTTCGTTGCAGGTCCGGGTCGGTGCGGTAATGGGTGTTGACCCCGTTGGTGACCTCGGCAATCGGGGTGAACCGGTTCAACGGGTTCGGGGTCTGGAACGTGGTGCCGGGTTTGGGCACGCAGACCAAATGTGCGCCCTGAGTCTGCCAGTCGCAGGGTGATTGGTTGAGGGAGGCGGCGGGGGCGGCGGGGTTGAAGTAAGAATAGGTCGTGCCGGATGTTGGCTGGTCGACCCACTGGCCATTCACCTGCACCTTGGGTGGAACGTTGTCGATCTGCTCGAACGTCGACCAGATCCACTGGGGATAACCGTTCGCCTTGGTGATGATGTGCAGGCCCACCAAACCCAGGTAAGCCTCGGTGACACCGGTGCGCTGGCCTTGGTCGTCGAACGTGGCCACGCGCGCAAGCATGGTCAGGTAGCGGCTGGCATTGTCACTGGTGGTGAGGATGCGCCAGCTCGATTTAACCTCGATGACCCCATAGGGGAAGTTGATGTTGTTGGCTTTGGAAACCACATCAGCGTTATAGAAACTGTTGGCGACGATGTAGTTGTAGGAGGTCTCGTTGGCCGAGATGTCGTAGTAGGTCGGGTTACCGGCCTGGTCGATCAGCCAGCCGCCGACGGCTTGGTCGACGGCATTCACCTGAGTGCTGTTCTTCAGTGCGGCGATGTTGATGATGCCCAGGCTTTTGGCGGTCTGCGGGGTATTCCACGGGCCAGGATCAGCCCCCTTCGGCAGAAAGATTTCCTCCACGGTCTTGTAGGTCTGCCAGACGGTGTAGCCGGGATCCCCAGGCTGTTTGCTGCAGTCGGGATCACCTCGCTGCCCGTCCTGCGCGGGCCAGTTCAAGGCGATGAACATCTGCCAGCTGTATTGATCGAACTGATCCTGGCTGGCGCTGGCGGCCGGCGCGGTGCTGGGGGGCTGGCAATTCAGGTTGCTGACCTGCGTCGACGGCCTGGCCTGTTCCCGGGCTAAGCCCGGCAGACTGGCCAGACCGACTAATATCACGCAGAAACTGAGTGAGCTTTTCATGGCGATCCTTCGTCGTTGTTCAGGGTTTGCGCTGCATCAGCTTGTTCGACTGCGCCTTTTGGCCGTTGCTCTGTGACGCCGGTGGCTCGAACAATTGGCAGGGCGGTGGATTCGCCGGGCACATGGCGGCCACTTGCGCCCAGGTCTGGGCCGGGTCCGGTTTGGCGATGCGGAAATTGGTGTAGTTCTGGCTGACGATGGGCGCATTGGCGACGCTGGTGTCCCCCGAAAAAAAGAACGATTGGGGATGCCGATAGGGCGGTTGTCCCGTCGGATTTTTGAAAAAGGCATAGCCGAACAGGATCGGACCTTGCGGTGATTCGAGGTCCAGCGCGTAGGCCTGCACGCTGCCATCGAGGTTTTTGCTGCGTTCGGCGCTGTAGGGCAGGTGCTGGATGAAGTCTTGCCGTGGCGGATGATTCATCGGCGAAAACATGCAACAGGCCGGCATGTCTTTGGGGCGGTCTTGCGGATAGGTCAGGAAGTACGCCTTGTTGCCCAGGGACACGAACGAGCAGGTGTAGTTGTTGTTCTTGATCGGGAAAATCGGCAGACAGTATTTCTCGTAGTGCTCCATCATGGCGCCGAAGCCGTCGCCATCCGGCGGGATGTAGGCCGTGTCGTAGTAGCTGGTCCCGCGAGAAACGGTGTAGTCCGCCGGGGTCAGGGTGGTGGGTGGATTGCTGTAGGGCGGCGGGCTTTTTTCGTAGTTGTGCATCACACGGTACATGGTCCAATCGCTGATCCAGAACGCCGGGAAAAACGGATCGGAAGGGTCGCCCGGTGCGCGTTTGGCGATGCAGTTGCCGTTCTGTTCGTTGCACCCCTCGGTGTTATGCACCCCCTGGGTGAAGTAGACGGCGCCGCTGTCCTGCTGGGCGAAAATAGCCGGGCTGAGCAGCAGGGTCAGCA
Organism: Pseudomonas sp. GW822-FHT06B12; assembly: GCF_058799675.1. NCBI lineage: Bacteria > Pseudomonadati > Pseudomonadota > Gammaproteobacteria > Pseudomonadales > Pseudomonadaceae > Pseudomonas > Pseudomonas sp. GW822-FHT06B12. The sequence goes on along the minus strand of NZ_JBXALR010000015.1, from coordinate 54,768 downwards.
GCAATAGCCGGTTCAAGAGGCTGGCTTTCATATGACACTCCTGTGAAGTGCCGGGTGACAGGCTCGTCACCCGGTGGTCCTGCTTGAGCGTTGTTGTTTTAGCCTTACTCGTAATCGCTCATGCTGAGCGGGATGGGCGGGTAATTGCGTTTCACCAGGGACTGCGCCCACAGCTCCAGTACGGCGCGTCGGCTTTGTGACATGTCGCGGGTGATGGGCATGGCGAGTGTGCTTTCCTCCTGGTACTCCTTGCTGATCAGCACAATCAGCTGGTCGATGGCGCCTTCCACTCTTGCCTGTGAGTTGAGCGGCATGAACTTGTTCATGATCGGGTACAAGTAATAGAAGGTCTGCAAGATGCGTGGGTAGATGAAGTTCTCCCACAACAGCGTCGCGGCGTTCTGACGCGTACAGATGGAGTTCCAGTAGGTGATGAAGTCCTGTTGCAACTGCGGATCCAGTGGCAGGACGCGCATCGGGGCGAGGAAGTCTGTGTAGGCCTGGGTGTAGTTGAAGCTGAAGGGGACGGCCGGGTTGTTGTGGTCTTCCTGCACGAAGAACCGCAGGGTGGGAAAGCCCGGGGCTCGGGCACTGACGCCCAGTTGGGCAATGCCGCTGGCGTTGGTGGTGATCTTTGCAACAGAGTAATTGACGGTGCTGTTCTGAGCATCGCGCAGCGTCCCGGTTCGGGAGATGGCTGCGTCGAATGTCAGGCAAGGGCGCAAATTGACCGCGACTGGTTTGCCCAAGTCATGCAGGAACTGCTGATAATTTACCGGTATTCCCGAAGGCCCGGCATTCGACGTATCCACGGCCTGTAGCGCGGTGAGTCCACGGCCGCTACCGGTAGCCAGGTGGCTTGATATCGTGAGCATGTCGTTGAATTGCGGCAGATTGGGCTTGTTCAATGTGCGGTCTGCCGGATGGTCGTAGAACAGTGTGAAGTCGGCCGGATTACTGAATGCCAGATAGTAGTTGCTGGTGGTCACCGAGAAGGGGTTGCCATACTCCGCCACCCACAGCACGGTGTTGGCCGCTGGCTTGCCATCCTTTTGCACCATTATTTGCAGCGTCTTGTGATCACCCACGTCGATGAAACTGCCGCTTTCTATCACTTCGGCGGTCCACATCTGCTGAGTGGAAGCGATCTGGGGCGTTTGTGTGCCCTGTAGTTGCAGCTCCAGAGGGCCTGCCTGCAGGGTCGCCTTGTCTGAGTCGTTGAGCGTGAAGTCCAGCAGGCCGGAGCGTTTGTCGAAGGCTGCTTGTCGATACTGCTCGAAACCGAAGTTGATCACCGGATTGAACTGTCCATCCTTGCGTACACCCAGTAGATAGTTGCCGGCATGGAATTTTTCGGCCGTCGGGATCGGGGCGTCAGAGTCCACTGGATAGAACGGAAAAGTGTTGCCCAGATCCAGCGACAGGGTGTGGTCGGTAATCTGGGCCGACATCACGCCCAGTGTGATGCTTGCGGCATCGACAGGCTGGTTTGTTTTGAAAACGGGTACCGGGTTGGCGGACACCAGGCGCCGGCCGGCTGGCGCGGTGGGGTATTCGTCGGCAAACCAGAGGCCCAAGGTCGCCGCGGTGCGGCTGTAGGCGGGGTTGAAGAATATATCAGAGACGTTGTCCAGGCCCTTCTGATACATCGCTTGCACTTTGGCCATGTCCGCGGCTGTCGTGGAGTGGGTATTGATCGGCGGGAAGTCGTTGAAAATGCCGTTCTTGTCATAGTAGGTCAGGTAGGTGGAAAACCTGAACATCAAGCCACGAGCCCCTTGTAGCCTCATCTGCTGTTGAAGCTGACTCAGCAGCGCGGAGTTGCCGATAACCCATTCCAGGTTTTCCTGAGGAAAGCAGGTCTGCCAGGTGGTGGTGACATACTTCAGACCACCGAGGGCCCCCCAATTGAAGTTCAGGAATCGGTCCAGCATCCGGTATTGCCGATTGAGGGTCAGGCCGCATTTATCATCCCCCAGCTCCAGCTTGTCGAAATACAACGCGGTGAAGGCGTTCTGCCATGGGCTGATGTCCACGAAGCGCGCGGCAGTAGGACTGGCGCTGCCAAAGGGGTTACCGAGCAATTGGTAGTTCTTGCCGACCAGCGCATCCTGGTCGATGTAATTGTTGGCCTGTAGCTCGCCGCCGATGATCACGGAGCGGATATCTTCGTAGCTCACCGTGCCGCAGGCATTGTCGCCAAACAGATCCCACTCTGCGGGAATGTACGGGGTCGGGCTGCCATTGGTCGGCACCATCGGCACGTAGTCCGGGACGTTATTCACGGGACTGATGACCCAGGGCATCAGCGTGTTGGGGGCGTTCTGGCGCGTGATGTCGTAGAAGTTCACAAACGGCCAGTTAATATCCATGTTGACCGCGTCATAGAGTGGAAATACATCGTTGTTGTTGGCCGTTGGCGGGTTCCAGAACATATGGCCGTTGAGGTAGATGCGGGGGAAATTCAATACGCTCATGTCATGCTCCTTAGCGTTGCCACTGGGCGTGTTTCAACGACCAGACAAAATCCAGTTTGTTGTAACCGGCGAAATCCGAGTTCGGCAGCGGGGTGGTGGGGTAGACAATGCCGCCCTGTTCTTTCAGGGCGAAATTGAAGTAACCCTTTTGGTTCGAGTAGGCGGCGGTGCCGTGGCAGGCCAGGCAGGACGAGGTGTTCTGGAAGGCCGATTCCAGCTGGGAGTTGGCCAGCACCTGGGTGATGGGCTGGAATTCCAACCCGATCAGTTCGTACTTCGCCAGAGCGGGATTAGCGGCCTGAAAGCTGGTGTTGGCCGATTGGGCGGCCGGTGTCGGTCCTGTGGTGTTGGTCATCGGGGTGGCCGGTACGGCATTGGTCACCGTGTACTTACTGTTGTTGACGTTTTCGAAGGTGGTCCAGACCCAGTTGGCGTTCAGTTTGTTGACGACGTGCAAGCCGCTCAATGCGGCATAGCCGACCTTGTAATTACCGTTTTTCAGGTAATAGGCCTGGGCGATGTAGTAACCGTCTTTCTCCAGTTTCTGTTTGTAGGTCGCGTCGGAGCCGATCCACAGCCAGGAGGATTTCAACTCCCAGGCGATGGGTGGAAACTCCAGATTGCTGGTCAGGGCGGCTTGGCCGTTCATGTTGTAGACCTGCTTCTGCACGATGTAATCGAACGTGCCTTGGCCCATCAGCAGCTGAAAGCGTACGGGGTTGCCTTTTTCTGTCGTGGGCACCGCACCGCCCATTTGCAGAATCAAGCCATCGACCTGTTGGGTGGCTTTGAGGTTATGGAAAGTTCGGGACAGGTCCATTCCTTGCGCCCTGGCCTGCGTAAGCACCGCGTTCGGCGGCGGTACGGACGTGCCATAGGGGGCGGGCTTGGCGCCATTGGGCAGGTAGACCTGGTCGGAGGGTTTCATCGATTCCCACTCGCGGTTGGGGCTCCCCGCGGCAGCGGGCTGGTTCAAGCAGACAAACCAGTTCCAGGCTATGGTCTCGGGACTCTGCGCAAACGCGGCCCGGGTCTTGTCGACGTCTCCTCCAAACTGCAGGAAGTTGCTGCAGTCGAAGGTGTTTGTGCTCTGAGCCTGAGCCAAACCGGCCAGGGCACTCAGAACTGTTATGGAAATGGCTCGCCGCATGGAAGCTCCTTGGCATTGGCCGGGTCGGTGTGTGGGTGCCCCAGGAAGTGTTCCAGGAGCAGTTGCTTCACCGCCGTGGCCGCAAGGTGCTGAGGCAACGGCAGATCGCAATTGGTGATGAGCAGCGGGCCGGTGTTCTCGCTGGCGGGCAGGCGGCCATGGCTGCCGCGGACCAGACTGGTGTCCAGCGGAATCAGGTCCATGTAGTAGCGAAAGCCGAGCTTTTTCTGCAGCAGGCGGCGCGCCACTTTCAATTTGGGGAAGCGAATGGCCGGGTCGATGAACAGCTCCAGCGGGTCGTAGCCGGGCTTGCGATGGATGTCCACGGTGCGGGCAAAATCGGGGGCCTTGCGATCGTCGAACCAGTAGTAGTAATCGAACCAGTAACCCGGCGCGGCCACGGTCACCAGCTCACCACTGCGGGGATGATCCAGTTGCCAGGCCCGTTGTTCGGCTTTATCCAGTACATGCTCGATGCCGGGTTGGCGCTGCAACAGCGCTTTGACGCGAAGGATGTCGTGCGCCTGCTTCACGTAGACATGCGCGATCTGATGATCGGCCACGGCAAAGGCCGCGCTGGCGCCGGGGTCGAGCAACTCCCAGGTCAGCGATTGGCGCACCTGCAACAAGCCTTCCGAGCGCAACAGCCGATTGATCGATACGGACTGCTGCACCGCTTCGATCCCGTATTCGGACAACACCATCACCGCCGCGCCTTGCTCCTGGGCAAAGGTCAGCAGGCGACCCACTTCACTGTCGATGGCCCGAACCTCGTCGGCAATCGACGGATGATCGGGGCCCAGTCGCTGCAGGCAGTAGTCGAGATGGGGCAGGTAGACCAACTGCAAGTCAGGTCGATCGATCTGGAACTCGGCGATGGCGCAGTCGACGATCCAGCGGCTCGACGCGATGCCGGCCGCCGGACCCCAGAAACCCGGAAACGGGAATTCGCCGATCTGCTGCTCGATACGCTCGTGTAACGAGGCCGGTGTCGAATACAGGCCGAACATTTTGCGGCCATCGGCCGGGTAGTGTGGGCGTGGGGTGATGGCGGCATCCACGTCCGCATACATGTTGTACCACCAGAACAGCTGGCTGCAGCGAAACCCGGGGAGCTCACGTTTGAGCTGCTGCCAGACCTTTTCACCCTGGATCAGTGCGTTGGGTTGCAGCCAGAAACGCACTTCGGCCTGGTCGCGAAAATACCAGCCATTGCCCACGATGCCGTGCTCCGATGGCGACAGGCCGGTGAGAATCGAGGCCTGCACCGTCGACGTGACGGCCGGAAACACCGGTTGCAGGCTGGCCATTTTTGCCGTTTTCAATAGGGCATTGATGTGCGGTGTCGCCGGCCCCAGCAGCGCCGGGGTCAGCCCGACCACGTTGATCAGCAGCAGCGGTTGACGCGGTTGATCAGAGGGCATCGGCGAGCGCCTCCCGCGTTTGGGGTTGCAGCAATTGCCGTTGCCGCAGTTGCTCTTCGACCCAGCGCAGTTCCGCGGCGATTCCCTGGAGTTGGGCGTGCTCGGTAGTGGGCCGCAGTTGGGCGGGCAGGACGCCCCAGCTGTAGGTTTCCACTTCCAGCACGGGACGAAAATCCCCATGGTTGGCCAGAAAGTCGAAGGTCTGCGACAGGGCGATCTGACTGCTGCTGAGCTCGGGCAGCAGCAAGTGTTCGCTGAACAGCGGAATGTGGAAATGAATCCTCAACTCGGGGTATTGCCCTGGGCGCTTAGCGCAATCGTCGAGGGCGGCGGGAAGGTCCGCCCAGCTCAATAACCGCTCTTGCGTATCACGGGCTTTCACTTGATGCAGGTAGGTGGTTTCGGCAAAGTCGCTCAAGGTCTTGAGCACGTGTTCGCGCCGGTTATCGTCTTGGGGCAGACGACAAATCAGCGCGTTGGACAGCTGAATCTTGCCAACGGGCACCCGGGCCTGACGCAGCTTTTCCAGCGATTGATAGCAATGTTCGAAGACCACGGCCTGGTGGCAGACATCAAAACACAGCGCCAAATAGTCATGGTTCGGGTCCGTGGCTTGGCAGCGGTGGAAAAAGGCGATCGCCTGGTCGGTGTTTTCCAGCACGCAGTCCGGCTCCATCTCCAGGCAGAACACGATCTTCTTGCCCGTCTCCCGATGCAGCCTGGCCAGTGAAGCCGTGAGTTGGCGCAACTGATGCTCGGCACGCTGCTGTAACTCCGGACTCCAGCTGGCGGCATAGCCCAGCGGCACAGTGGAAATCACTCCCTGGTCACAGTCCGCCGGCAAGGCATCCGCGAGGATCCGGGCCAGATTCAGACTGTACGCCAGCCGTTCCGGATCGGCCCAACTGGGCAAATAGACCTCGGCTTTCACTGCGCCCTGATGAAACTGGCCGTAGGGAAAACCGTTAAGCGAAGTCAGGCGTAGGCCGCTGTGTTGCAGCAGGCTCAGGAAGTCCTTGCGCGCCGATGCCTCCTGTAATTCGGACGCGGCGAGGGCGCTGATCCACAATCCACTGTCCTGCTCGTTCAGCCCGCGCAGGGTTCGCACGCCCTGAAAATGCCGTTCGATGGATGACCGTAGCCCCGCCAGGTCACGGGTCGGGTGTACGTTGCTGCAATAGCCGACCTGCATGGCAGCCCAACCCGTGCCGGCACTCATTTGATCACCGGTTCCTGGCCGCGCAGGGCGGAATTGTCCTGCCACTGCCGACGTTGGTCGATGGGCAGCGGAGTGCTGACCAGGGTTTTGTCCAGCTGTCCGCTTTGGGCAAAAAAGTCCACCGGGTTGTGGAACAGCACCTGTTCGACCTGGCCCTCGCTGAAGCCGGCAGCCAGCATCGCCTCGCCCGTTTTCGGCACTTTGAGCGGGTCACTGATCCCCCAGTCGGCGGCGCTATTGACCACCATTTTCTCGGTGCCGTACTCCTTCAACAGAGCGACCATGCGCTGTTCCGACATCTTGGTGTTGGGGTAGATCGAATGGCCGCGCCAGCAGTCGCTGTCCAGCACCAGCGGCAGGGTCAGTTCGTTGAGGTGGTCGATGATCACCAGGTGCTCGGCAATGCCCACTTCGCGAATCACCGCCAGGGTGCGTTTGGTGCCGCCGATCTTGTCGCGGTGCGGGGTGTGCACCAGCACCGGCAAATTGAATTGTTTGGCCAGCTCCAGTTGAGCGGCGAGAAAACGGTCCTCCTCCGGGGTGATGTCGTCGTAGCCGATTTCGCCAACTGCGACGACACCGTCTTTCACCAGATAGCGCGGCAGAATCTCCAGCACTTCATTGGCCACCGACAGGTCATTGGCCTCCTTGGGGTTGAGGCCGATGGTGCAGAAGTGGTGGATGCCGAACATGCTGGCGCGAAAGCGCTCCCAGCCCAACAGGGTGTCGAAGTAATCGATGAAACTGCCGACACTGGTCCTGGCCTGGCCCTGCCAGAACGCCGGTTCGATCACCCCGGTGATGCCGGCGGCGGCCATGTTCTGGTAGTCATCGGTGGTGCGGCTGACCATATGAATATGCGGATCGAAGTACTTGAGCATGGTAAATCCTCGTCAAGGAAAGGGAGTCGTTGAGTGTCAGTTCAGTGAGGTGCCGGCCAGGTGCTCGTGCCACTCCGGCGGCAAGCGTTGCTGCTGATTCAGCCCGGCCAGGCGCTGGTGTTGCGCCGGGCTGAGCAGGTCGAAGGCGATCACTCGGGACAGCCCGGCGGACACCGTTCGTTCGGCAGCAAGCTGTTCGTCCAGCAGGTCGAGGGCCAACTGGTTGAGGGTGACGCTGTGTCGTTGCGTCAGGCCGATCAGGTGGCGTACGTCGAGCCCCATGCCCAGCGCCTTGAGCACCAATTGATGGAAGGCCCGTTCGCTGTAATGGCGCGATGGATAAAGGGTGTCCAGCGCGAGGGCGGCAAACACCTGGCTGTTACTGGTGCGCCCGGCTTGCAGTGCCAGTTCCACGCAGAGCCCATGGCTGTCGAGCCAGTCGAGGGCCTTCAGGGTGACGATTTTTTCTTGGTCGTCGCCCCACAGAAACAGTTGGCGCAGCAAGGGCAGTTGCCCGGCGAGGGGTTGTCGCTCCAGCACTTGAGCCAGCAACAACGCCCGCGCCAACTGGACGTTGCTCCAGCCGGGATTGAGGGGCAGTGGTTGCTCCTTGAGGTTGCGCTTGCACTGGCTGCTCAACAGCGCCGCGGTATTGGCGTCCGGGCGTTGGGCAAGCCGCTCCTGTGCCTGGCGCCACCACTGCAACTCGGCGTCATCGAGCTGTAGGGTGAGGGCCTGGTGTTGTTCGGCGAGGTAGTCGTGACGCATTTCGAGGGCCGCTGATGGCGGTGCAGTGACGTCCATGTTCATGTCGGTTTGATCCAGCGCTGGAAGTGTGGAAGCAGGAAAAACACCAGAACACATAACAGGCTGCCCAGTGGCTGGTTCGCTACGGTCAGCACCAGGGCATCGAACAGTGGCAGAGCCGCCAGGCCGGCGCCGATAAAGGCGCGTACCTGCCGATGCTGCGGGTGGGCCAAGTGGTGCCAGTAGTGCCAGCCCAGCCAGCCAAGCCAGAGCAGCAACACCGGCCAAAACCAGACGTTGTCGGCATAAATCGCCAGGGTCAGCGGGCTTAACATCAGGATCAGCGGGAGACGGCTGAGCAACTGGTTGCGGTGTTCCTGGCGGGCCAGGTAGGTCAGGCCGCTGATGTAGACACCCAGCAACATGGCGCACAGCCAGATCGGCTCCGGTGGCACCGCCAGGCTGGCCGCTGCCGTGAGGTAGAGGGCCGAGCGACAGGCGCCCATCAGCCAGACGCTGTGGGCGTATTTCTTGTGCAGCAAGTTGTAGCCGAGGATGCAGCCCACCAGCAAGGCGGCGCTGCCCAGCAACCAGTACGGTTGGTCGATCAGCCGGCTCAGCCCCAACACCGAGGCCGCGGCCAGCGTCAGTAACAGCACAGTGGCCAGACGCACCTGTTGGCGGCTGACCAGACCCAGGGTGATGGGGCGAGGGTTATGGTGTTGTTGATCCCAATCGGCGTCCAGCAGGTCGTTCAACAACATGCCGGCCAGATACAGTAGCGACAGTGCGGCCAGCAGCAGGATCCACACCAGCGAAGACGGCGGCGTCAGGGCACCGGCGCTGCTGGCCAGCAAGGCCGCGGCCAGGGTGTTGGTCCATACCGTGGGCAGGTTGGACACCCGGCCCAAGGTCATCCAGGTCTTGAGGTTCGGTGATGTCTGGCTCATTGCGCGCAGCCTTTGCTGAGGGTGAGCGCCGGGCCGATTCGGGTGGACAGCCGTTGCAGCGCCTGCTCCATCCGCGCGGCATCGATTTCATGCAGGTCCACCGACTCGCCGATCCGGCTGAGCATGGGGATGGAGAGCTGCCCGCCCAGGTGCTGGCGGAATTCCTCCAGCCCGAGCAAAACCTGGGAGCGCCCCTGTGTATCTTTCAAGGACAGTTCCGGCGGGCACAGGTTGAAGCCGAGCTTGAGCAGCAGGTTCAGAACCCGTTCGGTATCGGTATCGCTCAACAGTCCCAGGGCATTGGCATAGAGTCCATCCAGGGCCATGCCCACCGCCACGGCTTCACCATGGCGCAGCCGATGCTGGCTGAGGTTTTCCAGTTTGTGCGCGGCCCAGTGTCCATAATCCAGTGGTCGTCCGTTACCGCGTTCGAAGGGATCGCCGGCACCGGTGATGTGCGCCAGGTGCAGTTCGGCGCAACGGCGGATCGCGTAGCGGCTGGCCGGGTGATCGAAGCAGGCGAGGGCGTCGGCCTGTTGCTCCATCCATTGGAAGAATGCCTGGTCCTTGATCAGCGCCACTTTTACCGCTTCGGCCAGCCCGGCGATCTGGTCACGGCGGGTCAGGCTGGTCAGCAGCTGGAAGTCGTTGATCACCGCGGTGGCGGGATAGAAGGCCCCCAGCAGGTTCTTCTGGCCGAAGGCATTGATGCCGTTTTTCACACCGATACCGGCGTCGTTCTGGGCCAGCACCGTGCTCGGGATGCGGATCAGGCGAACACCGCGGTGGAAGGTGGCGCAGGCGTAGCCCACCGCATCCAGCACCGCGCCGCCGCCCAGGGCCAGGACATAGCAATGCCGGTCCAGCCCATGTTGCAGCATGTCGGTGTACAGCTGCTGCAACACCTGTGAATCCTTGCTCAGTTCGCCGGCCGGAACCCCAATCGGCGCCGCCTGCAAATGCAGATTCGCAGCATGAGAGGCAAAGTAGGCATCGATCTGTTCCAGCAGTTGTGGGGCGCTTTGCAACAGTTGTTCATCGGCGAACACCAGCACAGTCACCGGGCCTCTGTGCTGGGCGGTGAGCTGGCGATGCAGACAGGGATTGAGCGGATCGAACAGATGATCGGTGAACACCACCGGGTAGTCGTAACTGACCACGAAGCGCCCGCGCAGTTGCTCAGCGTCGCTCCTGCTCAAGGTCTTGAACAGGCTGTGCCCGGCGATAAACAGCCCGGGCAGCACGATGCTGGCAAGGATGGCCACCAATAGCATGTTCTGCTCGACGAGGAAGCTGCCGATGGCGCTGTAGGCCAGTGCCAGGCCGGCATTGGCCAGAGTGGTGACCAGCACAAACGCGCGTAGCGGATAACGTTGCATACCGGCGGCCACCACCGAGGTTTCCGCCAATACCGGCACGCCGCGCAGGCAGATCAACGACAGCGTGCCCAGCCGGTACGCCAGCTGTCCCGGCTGGCGCTGATGCAGGCCTAGGCGACCGGACAGCAGACGAAAATAGCCGGCCCCCAGCGCATAACCCAGCCCGGCACCCAGGCACAGGCCAATGAAAATCACCAGGTAACCGCCGAGACTGCCCAGCATGGCCACGGCCAGCAGCGCTACCATGCTCGAAGGGACTGGCAGCACCACGTCTAGCGCCAGCAAGGTGATCAGCAGCAGCGCCAGGTTGAGTTTCTGGGTGGGCGTCGAAGGCAGGAACAGGTTGAGATGGGTCAGGAAGTCCTGGATCTGTTGTTCGAACAACAGGAAGCTGGCGATCACCAGGCCTGAGAAGCAAAACAATGACAGCCAAAAATGTTCGGCTGGCCCTCGTTGCGAGAATGCACGATACCAACGGCTGCGCTTCATCAAGCATCCCTCTTGATCGTTATGACTGATTTCCGTTTCAGCAATTAAAAGCAGCGTCTGGTTTGTTTTAGAAAAATAGACTCCCCCGCCCGAATGGCTGTTTTAAGTGCGGTTAATTACGCTTGCAAAGATAATCATGAAATTAGACGGCTGTGGTGTTTTTGCAAGCTTGCCTGATGGCAGAGTTTGAGGTGAGCTGCTGGAACAACGTGGTGCAGTCGATGGAGTGAGTGTCTTGATCAGGTTTTTGTTTAATGATTACAGTGGGTTGGATGGTTTTTATGGGGCGGTGAAGACGCCGTTGAGTGAGCGATATTCAATGAGGTTGCGTCAGTCATAAATAGTAAGTTAATGATGAGGTGGTCATGTGGCATTAATATTTGTTATGTGGATTATTGCTAACGGCTATATATTTTTTTTGATAGTTGACTGAGTCATTAGGTGGGCTGGTCTCTGAAAAACGGACGTCTAGCGCAAATGATTTTCCTTACTAAAAACTCGGGCATATTTACAGGGGTGGGATTGCACATGCATATCGGTTCAGGTGTGGATTACGCGCACCTTGAGCAAGTGGGCTGTGCAATAGTTTCGGCTGTGAGGGCACTCGACCACGATATTGAAGCATTCTCCATCGGCGGGAGGCTTTCCACGCTCTATCGTGTGGGGGATGAGCCGTTGGATATCCAGCGCTGTAAATTCTCGCGCCAGTTGTGACGGTTCTTCTTGCGTGGGAAGCAATAGCGCAATTTCGTATTTGATCGCCGGCGAGAAGGGCTTCAGGACAAGATTCCCGGTGAAGGGAGGCTGACAGATAGGGTCGCCCTTGAACAGCGAAACGAACGGCACGCCATCCAGATCCGCAGGGGTAATCACGTCCAGTTCTGCAAGGGGGTGACCGATCGGCACCATGCACTGGCATTCCAACCTTCACCTGTCGGTCGTGCAGCCCGCCCCAATCAAGGGTTAAGAAAGTCCTGATAGTTGGCCTTGGTAATCAGTTGATAGGGAATGGTCAACTGTGCCGTATAGGGTTCTTTCCTGATCATCTTCAACGCCAGATCAATGGACCCGATGGCCTGGCCTTTGTTGTCCTGGTAGACGGTCACCAGCAGTTGATCCTTCTTGATCGCGTCCAGACCGGCGGGACCGCCATCGCTACCACCCACCAGGATGTCCTTGCCCGGGCGCATGCCGGCCTGGTTGATGGCCATGGCCGCGCCGATGGCCATTTCGTCGGCGTTGGCGGCCACGGCATCGATTTTCTTGCCCGACAGAATCCAGTTGTTCATCAGATCCATGGCCTTGCTGCGCTGCCATTCGGCGCTCTGTTCTTCGACCACGTGGATGTCCGGATAGCTTTTGAGCACTTCCTTCACCCCTTGGGTGCGATTGTGGGTGGCGTTGTTGGAAAGCAGGCCAAGCATGATCGCCAGATTGCCCTTGCCACCCATTTTTTCCGCCAGATAGCGCATTTGCATCTCACCGGCCTTGATCTCGTCGGAACCCACATAGCCGACGCCTGGCGGCAGTTCGGCCTGGTCGGGGCGGCGGTTGACGTAGACCAGTGGAACGCTGGCCTTCTGCGCGTCATTGGTCATCCTTTGCGTGGCAGCGGTATCCACGGGATTGACGATGATCGCGTCCATGCCTTGGGCGGTGAAGTTTTGCACCTGGTTGAGCTGGCGCACCACATCGCCCTGGGCATCTTCGAATTGCAGCGTCACTCCCGGCAGCTCCTTGGCGTGGGCGGCCATGTAGTCGCGCATCTGCGCCAGGAACACATCATCTACCTGGGCGATGCTGACGCCGATGCGGGTATCGGCCAGTGCCAAGGGGGTGAAGAGGGCGGCGAAGAGGTAGGTCAGGAGTCGTTTTTTCATGGTTTCAGTCCGGTTTTGTTGTTGTTTTTTCATGTCCAGGAAACACAGGTCATGCCTGGCGTTTGGCGCTCATTTGCGCCACGCGCTCGGCGAAGGTCGCGTAGGTCCAGCGTTCCGTCAGCGCTTGTAGCATCAACTGCTGCCCGGTCTGCGGGGCCAAGCCGTGCAGGGGAGGGTCGGTGTCCAGGTTGGTGGGAAAGGCGTAGCCGTCGGCGGTGCAGGCAATCACTGCGTCCAGCTCTTGCGCGTTCAGTACCTGATCCGCCAACCGCTGCGATAGGCAGGGGTAGAGCGCCAGCATCATGCGTTCGCGGTCGACGGTTTCCATGGGCTTGCCGAATGCCGAGGAGATCTGCAGCAGGTTGGCCATGCGCTGGCGGTCTGGCGTGTGATTGGTTCCGGCGGCGTGAAACAGTGCCGGGTTGAAGAACAGCAGGTCGCCCTTGTTCAGCGGCAGCTGTACTGCGCGCTGCTGGAAGTAGTCGATGAATTCCGGGCGGCGCCAGGCCAGGTAACCCAACGCGTATTGCTGGGAAAACGGCAACAGCAGGGTCGGGCCGGTTTCCAGCGGCATATCGGAGTGGGCCACGGCCCCTTGCAACGTCAGGTACTGCGACAGTGCATGCAGGGGCAGCGGAAAGCGCTCGACAACGTCTTCGGTCTGGAAGCCCAGGTGGTAGTCACGATGGGGCTGTTGCGCCTGGCCGCCCGGATGCACCACGTTGACCTGGGCCGTGACTTGAAAGCCGGGGCCCAGCCAGGATTCGGCAATCAGCCCCAGTAGCGGGTTGGCGTAGTACTCGACAAAAGACGACGGCGATTGCAGCGCTGCCTTTTGCAACGAATTCCAGATGCGCCCGTTGCTGCCGGCCTTGGCGAAGTGATCGGCGCTAAGACCCTGGGCGGCTTCCTTGGCGAAGATGGCTTCGAACACCTGACTGTGGCGATCGACTACGTCCAGGTCTGCATAGCCCTGGCGCACAACCATGACACCGGGGCCGTCGCGAAACAGCCGATGCAATTCGTTCAGCACCTGCGCGCGATCGCCATCGCGCAAAGCCTGAGCGTGATAAATCGGCACGTTGCCTTGCACTTCGCTGCAGTGGGGATAGTCCTCGGGATTGGCCTGTTGTTCGCAGAGTTGGGTGAAGTCCTGCAACTGCACTGAATCAGCACGCACAAACGCGGACTGCTGCTGATTCATAGTGCATCTCCCATCAGGCTCAGCGCGCTGGCGGGGCGCGGGGCGGTGTCGTCGCCGCAGCCGATTACGCCTTGTTCCAGGTCGATGACGGTGCCGGTCATCATTCCCGATTCGCGGGACAGCAGGAAGGCAACGCTCTGCGCCACTTCCTCGGGTTTGAGCAGGCGACCAAAAGGTTGCGCGCGCTCGACAGTCGCCAGCCAGCCATCCTCGGCTCCATGGTAGCGGCGCTGGATGTCGTCTTCATGGGGCGTGTCCATCCAGCCGATGTTCAAACCGTTGACCCGAATGCGGTTGTGCAGGGCACTGAAGGCGACGTTTTTAGTCAGGATCGCCAAGGCACCTTTGGACGCCGAGTAAGCGGTCAGATACGCCGGCCCACCGTGGCTGACGATGCTTTGGATGTTGACGATGGCGCCTTCCACGCCTTGGCTGATCATCAGTTTCAGCGCTTCCTGCATGAGGAAGAACGGTGCTCGCACATTGACCGCGAACAGGCGATCGAACAGCTCAGGGGAGGTGTCGAGAATGCCGCCACGATCAGACATGCCGGCGCAGTTGACCAGGCCATGGAGGGTGCCGAAGCGGGTGCGGGCGGCCTCGATCACTGCACGGCAATCCTCGACTCGCTCCAGGTCGGCCTCGACGAAAAATGCCTGGCAATCGAGTTCCGCCAACTGGCGTACCTGGGCCTGGCCCTGGTCCGCGCGGCGCCCGCAAATGATCAGGCCGGCGGCCCCTCGGCGCGCCAAGGTGTGGGCCACCGCCGCACCGAGGCCTTGGGTGCTGCCGGTGACGACAAAGTACTGACCACTGAACGAGGTGCTGAGGTCGGTTTGAGGCATGTGGTTCTCCTGGCTTCTTGTTGTTATGAGCGTTGTTGTCCTTGCGCCGGCTCGACGCCTGGCGAAACTGAGATTAGCATTGGTAACACCTCAGAAATGCCCAAAAAGACCTCAAGAAAGCCTCAGGTTCAGAACGATGCTCGAACGTGCCAAACACTTTTCCATCAAGCAGCTCGCCACCCAGGCGGGCGTCAGCAAGGCGACGGTCGATCGCGTGCTGCATCAGCGCGGCAGCGTGCATTACCAGACCCACCGCCGCATCGAGCAGGCTCTGAACGAATTGGAGGCTCAGGAAAAGAATGGATTGGCGGCGGGGCGGACCTTCCATGTCGACGTGATCATGCACACGCCGCAACGCTTCAGTGCGGCGGTGCAGGCGGCGATAACCGCGCAATTGGGCAGTCTGGCGCCGTTTCGCATCGCGCCGCGGTTTCACTTGTTTGAAGAAATCGAGCCGCAAGCGATGCACGACCAGTTGCTGCGCTGCGCAAGCACCGGCAGCCAGGGCGTGGTGCTGAAGGCCACCGACGAGCCGGCGGTGAACCTGGCGATCAAGCAGCTGGCCGCGGTCGGTATTCCGGTGGTCACGCTGGTCACTGACCTGCCGCACAGCGAGCGCATCGGCTATGTCGGCATGGACAACCGTACGGCCGGGCAGACCGCCGCCTATCTGCTGTCGCGATGGCTGGCACCACAGCCGCAGGACGTCGCCGTGGTCATCGGTAGCGAGCTGTTTCGCGGTGAAGAGGAGCGGGAGATGGGCTTTCGCATGTGGCTACGCAGCCGTGCCGCCCATTTGCGGGTGTTGGACATCAGCGGTGGCTACGGGGTTTACGAGCGTACCTTCGAGCGTGTGATCGAGGCGCTGAAACAGCACCCCGACCTCAAGGTGGTCTACAGCGTGGGCGGGGGCAACCGGGCGATTGTCGACGCGTTCGCCGCACTGAATCGGCCGCTTGAGGTGTTTATTGGCCACGACCTGGACGAGGAAAACCGCCAACTGCTGGCCGAGGAAAAAATCGCCGCGATCATCGACCACAACCTGCAGATCGATGCTCGCCACGTGTTCCTGCATATCCTGCAATTTCATCGCCTGTGGAAGGCCGGACCGATTGCGTCGTCACAGGTGCAGATCGTCACGCCGTTCAATTTGCCTTACTGACTCATCCTTTTTACGCCGGGCGCACGCCTTCGTACGCATCTTGCAGCAGTTGCCGAATGGCCTTTGCTTCTATCGGTCTTGGATTCCAGTAGGGGTTGGACAAGGCAATATCCGTCGCTCGATCCAGATCGGCTTCGGTCAAGCCCAGGTCCTTGAGCCGGGTCGGCGCACCCAGTGAACTGGACAGGTCGAACAGTGCCGCCGCCGGGCTGCACTCCTCAACGTTCAGCGCCCGGCAAATGCGCGACAGGCCCGGAGCGGCAGACTGGTTGTAGGCAATAGCGTGCGGCAGCACGATGGTATGGGTTTGTGCATGAGGCAAGTTGAAACTGCCGCCCAGGGTGTGGCAAAGCTTGTGATGCAACGCCATGCCGACGTTGCCGAGCACGGTGCCGCAGAGCCAGGCGCCATACAGGCAATCATCGCGGGCGTCGAGATCGCCTGGGTTTTTACGGATGGTTTTCATGCCGGCGGCGAGCGCCCGAATGCCTTCCTCGGCCATCAGCGACATGACCGGATTTCCATCCTGGGCATACAAACCTTCGGCGGCATGGGCAATGGCGTTCATGCCGCTGGTGATGGACATGTCGACGGGCAGGCTGACGGTGAGCTGCGAGTCGTAGATCACGGTTTTGGGCAGTACTCGCGGATCTTTGCCGGTGCGCTTGAGGCCATTTTCGGTCAGACCGAATACCGGCGTCATCTCGGATCCGGCATAGGTGGTAGGGATCGCCAGGATAGGCAATCCGGAATCCATCGCGATGGCCTTGCCAAGCCCTGTGGTGGAGCCGCCGCCAATCGCCACGGCGCAATCGGCGCCCAGTTTGCGTGCCAGTTCGCGGGCTTCACGGGCCGTTTCGATGGGCACGTGCATGACCGCCTTGTCGAAAATGTCCGCCGCGCGATCGCCCAGCAGTTGGGCGATATGTTCGGCTTGGGCGCGTTGTTCCGGCGTGCAGAGGACTAACGCGCGCTTGGCGCCCAGTCGATCGATTTCCGCTTCCAGCTGTTGCAGCGAACCTTGGCCGAAGATGACGCGCGACGGTTGACCGTTGTAAATAAAGGGGGGCGTGGACATAAGTCTATTCTCCGCAAACAGGTAGGGATGATGAGCTTTTGGCGACAGGGGTCGGCTGATAGGCAAACAACTGCCAATTCATTCCTGTCCTCAGCCAGACATTTAACGTTCGGTTCTGGATCGTTTTAGCCACGCCATGGGAAGTGATATCGGCAACCATCTCGCCAAAAACGATGGCGGTATCGCCTGACTGATGGACTTTATGAACGATGTGTTGAATGCGGTGATAGATAGAAAGTCCGTCACGCACGTTCTTCAAAAAGCTCTCGCGGTTATCCACTATGCCGCTGGAGTGGACATAACTGAGTTCGGGATGAAGCAGACGCTGAATGCTCTCGACGTCATGACGTTGCATCGCCTGATAACGTTGTTCTTCCAGCGCTGAAATCAACGCAGTGATGGACGGCTCGTTGCTCATGGGGCTCTCGCAATTGGAACGGGCAGGGGATGGACGACTACGCCTTCGCCAGGCAGAAATCGAATTCCAGGGTATAAAACGGATCGCTGCTGACCGTCCCGTCCGGCGTCTCGCCGGGAGGTTGTTGAGCCCAGTGGGTGATCAGTGAAGAACGCACGCCGAATACGGCATCGGAATCAAGGTAGGGATCACCTTCGCGGAAAACCTGGGTGGTCAACCGTTTGTAACCGGGTGCACTGATCACGAACTCCAGGTGCGCCGGGCGCCAGGCGTGGCGATTGAGCGCGGTGAGCATTGTGCCGACAGGACCGTCATGGAGTACGCGGTGGCTTTGCGGCACGACAGTGGAAAAAAAGTATCGGCCCGACGGGTCGGCATGTAGCAAGGCGCGGTCGGTGTCGCTCGCCACAGGATTATTCAAGTCGCCACCTGCCTGGCTGACCTGAATGGTAGCGGACGGCAGCGGATTGCCTTTTGCGTCACGAACGGCGCCACGCATGTACCCTTTGGCGCCGTGGAGCCCTGCACTGATGTCGGCGCCCAGGTCATACACCGTGGTGTTGTGAATCTGTGGCACGTCGAAGGCTGTCGCCTCAGTGCAACCCGACGGCTTCCTGTCATTCTGTGCCAGCACCAGGGTTGACAGACCCAACGTGTGTGACAGCAGCACAAACTCCTGGCGATCGGACGAGCAGGCCTTGCCCACTTGTTCGAGAAAATCGATGCCGCTTCGCCACTCTTCTTCCGTCAGTTTGATATCGCGAGCGAAGGCATGCAGATGTTGTACGAGGCTGGTCATTACCTCGCACAAGCGCGCATCAGCGGTGCTGCTATTACGCGCCAATACGGCTTGTGTAATGGTCGCTTCGTCCAGATTTCGCATCTTGACTCCTTGGTTTTCTTAAGCCCGAAGCACGCTTGGCGATTGCGAGAAACGTCTTGGGCCGCTCTTTTCAGGTCATAGCGCTGCACGTTATAGTTCCGCACAGCGTTGAAAAAGTCCGCCTACGAAATTCTTTATTTCATATATGAAAAAATAAAAACGGAGCACAGGATGGATCGGCTGACCGAACTGGAACTTTTTGTAACGACGGCGGAAGTCGGCACCCTGACCAAGGCGGCGGAAATACTCGGGCTGTCGAATGCCGCTGCAAGCAGGCACCTGGTGGCATTGGAGCAACGGCTCAACGTCAGGTTGATCGACCGCAACACGCGGCGCCTGGCCCTGACCAACTCCGGCCATCAGTTCTATGCGAGCTGCAAAAGCCTGCTCGGCGAATTGAAGGAAGCCGAGGCTTCGCTCAGCGAATCGCTGGTGCAGCCGGTTGGTACTTTGACGATTACCTCTTCAATCTCGTTTTGCATGCTGCATATTGCGCCGCTGATCCCGGCGTTTCGCAAGAAGTACCCACATATCACGGTCAAAGTGCTGGGTGAAAACCGCTATTACGACATTATCGACAGCGAAATCGATCTGGCGATCAGGACCAAGGAATACGAGCCGGATTCCAATATCACCATTCGCCGCCTCGCCGAAACGCGACGGGTGCTGGCCGCTTCACCGGGGTACCTGCAGCGAAAGGGCACGCCGAAGACCATCGACGATCTGGCCAATCACGATCTGTTGATTTACAGCCACGCCAACCAGCCCCGAGTCATGCGCTTTACCAGAGGCACTGAAGAACGCGTGGTCAAGGTCGACCCCATCCTGGAAACCAACGACGGGCAGATCGTTCGCGCTGCAGCCTTGGCCCATGGCGGCATCCTGGTACAACCGAAATACATCATTAATGCCGACCTGGTAGCGGGGCGTTTGATTCCGGTGCTGGATGATTGGGACTTGCCTCGCCTGACGATTAACATGGCTTTTCAAAGCCGTCGTTATATGCCGACCAAGCTGCGTGTATTCATCGACTTCCTACTCGCGGACTTTACCGAGCACGAATACGAACGCTACTGGACACGCTAAAGCAGTTTTCCGCTGGGCGGAATACACATTTATTATTTTAGTGGGTATTCAGTTTGGCGAGTGAAAACTATGCTCGGTCCTGCTTGATCAGTTGGACTTTTCTTGTTCACAGAAAAGTTGCTATTACCGTTTGAACAGTGCTCAACAGTACGACAATAAAGGCGTCAGCTTTCGCCTGCGCGTTTAAAAATAAATCTAATAATAAGGAAACGTTAAGTCCATGAAAAACTTTGCCAAGTGCACGGTTGTGGTCAGCTTTTGCCTGCTGGTTCCCAATTTATCAAATGCCGCCAATGAAGCCTTTGCCAGCGATTCGCGCTGGATGACCGGTGATTGGGCTGGCGTACGCAGTGACTGGCTGGACCAGGGAGTTGATATCGAACTGGGTTACACCGGGGAAATGGCCGTCAACGCGCGGGGCGGCTATGACAAGGATCATACGGCCCGCTGGACCGAGCAATACGCAGTGGGCTTCAAGGCCGACCTGCAAAAAATCCTCGGTTGGGAAAATTCGCAGTTCCAGTTCACCGTCACCGAGCGTGACGGGCGCAACCTGACCAACGATCGCATCGCTGATCCGCGAGTGGGAGGTTACTCCTCGAGCCAGGAGGTTTATGGTCGCGGGCAAACCTGGCGCCTGACGCAAATGTGGCTCAGTAAAGGCTGGCTGGACGGCGCGCTGGACCTGAAATTTGGCCGCTTCGACGAAGGCTCGGACTTCAACAGCTTCCCGTGCGACTTCCAGAGCACGCCGTTCTGCGGCGCCCAGGCGGCGAACTGGATTGGCGACATTTGGTACAACTGGCCTGTCAGCCAATGGGCCCTGCGCGCACGCTACCAGTTCGCTCCTGAGTGGTATGCACAGATTGGTGTATTCGAGCAGAACCCCTCGTATCTGGAAACCGGTAACGGCTTCAAGCTCAGTGGTAGCGGAACCAAAGGCGCGTTGATACCGGTTGAGTTGGTCTGGAGCCCGACGATCAACGCATTACCCGGAGAATATCGGTTGGGCTATTACAAGAGTACGGCCAAAGCCAATGACGTACTGGATGATCGCAATGGCAACCCCCAGCCCCTTAGCGGTGATCAGTTCAAACAACACTCCAGTCGTCACGGTTACTGGCTTGTCGCCCAGCAGCAATTGACTGCTCACGGTGGCGACAGTCAACGCGGACTTTCGGTGTTCGCCAACTTTACCGCACACGACAAGCAGACCAGCCAAGTCGATCATTTCATTCAGGCAGGCCTCGTTTACAAGGGGCTGTTCGATGGCCGGCCAAAAGATGATCTAGGCGTGGGCATCGCTCAGGTCCACACCAACCCGGACTATCGCCAGCGTGCCCGCTTGCAGAATGAACAGAATGGCATTACCGATTACGAGGATCCCGCCTATCTGCCCCTGCAGTACAACGAAGTGAGTAGCGAGATTTATTACGGCGTACACCTCACTGACTGGCTCACCGTACGGCCCAATCTGCAGTACGTGAAATATCCCGGTGGTGTACGCGAAATCGACGCCGCAGTGATCGCTGGGCTCAAGGTTCAGGCCAAGTTCTAGTCCAGCAATGCCCCGTCACGATCAATGGACCACGAACCGTGGCGGGGGCCGGCTACAGTTTTCCACTAGCCGGAAAACACATTTGCCGTAGAGGCATTTTTTTACCGTTTCAATGGCAGTAGTCTCAATCCCACTGAGCGTACAAATAATTTCAATAAAGGTTGACCTCATGTCCAACAATCAAAATGCCGCGAGTGCCTCGTCCAGGATTCTTTGGCGTATCGCAGCCATCACCACCATGGGGTCGTTGGGATTTGGTTACGACACCGGAGTGATCTCCGGGGCGCTGCCGTTCATGACGCTTGATGCCAGCCAAGGTGGCCTTGGCCTGACGCCCATGACGGAAGGGCTGGTGGCTTCCTCACTGATATTTGGTGGCGCTTTCGGCGCATTGTTCGCCGGTCAACTGTCTGATCGTTATGGTCGCCTCGGTGTGCTCAAGGTCCTGGCCATAGTGTTTGCACTGGGTGCGCTGGGTACCGCTGTAGCACCTGATATCTGGACCATGGTCATCACCCGTTTCATTCTGGGGATTGCCGTCGGCGGTGCGTCATCGACCGTTCCAGTGCTTATTGCTGAGTTGGCGGCCCCCAAACACCGCGGTCGGCTGGTGTGTCAGAGCGAGTTGATGATCGTCTCCGGACAGTGCCTGGCCTACATCACCAGCGCCGGCCTGGCGCACCTGTTCGACAGTCCGTTCATCTGGCGCTACATGCTCGCTATTGCGCTGATCCCGGCGGTGTTGTTGTACGTTGGAATGCATTTTGTGCCCACTTCACCTCGTTGGCTGGTCAGCAAAGGTCGCATTGCAGAAGCCAAGACCATCTTGGCCGGCATCCGTGACACCCAGCGCGAGGCGGACCGCGAGCTGAAGGAAATCATTGCCCAGTGCAACGTCGAACGGCACCACACCGACGTGCTTGGCAAGCTCAACGAGCCCTGGCTGCTCAAACTGCTGGCCATTGGTATCGGCCTTGGTTTCGTTATCCAGTTCACCGGCGTCAATGCGTTCATGTACTACACGCCGATGATTCTCAAAGAGACTGGGATGGGTACTAATGCCGCACTGATCGCAACGATCGGTAATGGCGTGGTGTCGGTGATCGCCACCATGGTCGGCATGTGGGTGATCAACCGCATGGGGCGGCGCTCGATGCTGCTGCTTGGGCTGACCGTCGTGGTGCTGGCGCAAATTTTCCTCGGTGTCGTGATCAACTTCATGCCGCATTCGCTGCTGCAAAGTTACCTGGCGTTGTCCGGCGTGCTGGTGTTCCTGTTCTTCATGCAAATGTGCATCGGCCCGGTGTATTGGCTGTTGATGTCGGAGCTGTTTCCGACCCACGCCCGGGGTTTGATGAATGGCATTTCAGTGAGCGTGTTCTGGATTTTCAACGCCATCGTCGCTTTCGCTTTCCCGGTCCTGCTGAGTGTGATGGGCGGCATGACCTTCTTCCTGTTCGCGGTGGTGAATATCGGCTCGATCATCTTCTGCACGTTGTGGTTGCCAGAGACCAAGGGGCTGACCCTGGAAGAAATCGAACAACAAATGAAGCAGCGCTTCAACGGCCGTAAATGGCGTGTAGCCGAAGTGCAAGCGTATTGAGAACTGCCATTGCGCATGCCTGCGCCCGGCCTGAATGCCTGCCGGCCTTCAAGAATAACGATCAAGGAACTCGAATCATGACTGCACACCTGGACACCGACATCGCCATTGGCGGCCTTTTCGAAGAGGAAAACTCCGCCGAAATCGTCAATGCTCGAATCTCTGCCGACGCCAACCCGCGCCTGGCAGAAGTGATGGCGGTACTGACCCGGCATCTGCATGCGGCCATCAAGGAAATCGAGCCAACCCACGAAGAGTGGTTCAAGGCCATCGAGTTCCTGACCAAGACCGGGCAAATGTGCACCGACTGGCGCCAAGAATACATTTTGCTGTCGGACGTGCTGGGCGTCACCATGTTGGTTGATGCGATAAACCATCGGCGGCCCATGGGCGCGACGCCCAATACTATTCTCGGCCCGTTCTATGTGGCCAATGCGCCGCACTACGAGAACGGCGCGAACATCTGCCTGGACGGCAAGGGCGAACCGACACTGGTCAGCGGGCGGGTGCTGGATACGGCCGGCCGGCCGATTGCCGGCGCGACCCTGGATGTCTGGCAGACCAACGACGATGGCTTCTACGACGTGCAGCAAAAAGGTGTGCAGCCGGACTACAACCTGCGCGGGCTGTTTACCAGCGATGCCGATGGCTACTACGCATTCCGTACGGTCAAACCGCGCCATTACCCAATACCTGCCGATGGTCCCGTAGGCAAGTTACTGGGTGATCTGGGTCGACACCCGAACCGCGCAGCGCATCTGCATTTCATCGTCACCGCTAAAGGTTACGACCAAGTCGTCACGCATATCTTCACGCCCGACTGCCAGTACTTGCACGAGGACACCGTGTTTGGCGTGAAGAAAGAATTGATCGCCGAGTTCACGACTCAAAGCGATCCGGCAGTCGCCGAACGTTACGAGTTACCCGTGCCGTTCCTGGCGGTCAATTGGGACTTCGTCCTGACCCCGGCCTGATTAAACGACAGCTGCTAGCGACCGTCCTCAAACCACTCACTCAAAAGTGATCGTCATGCCAAATAACAATATTGAACTGCTTGCCGCTTATTGGACCCTCGCTGGCGATACGTACCCCGGCGCATCCAGCGAGATCAGTCCATTTTCCTTGCAGGACCGTGCACAAGCCGCCTCGAAAGCCGGTTGGAAAGGCATGGGCCTGGTGCACGCCGACCTTGTGCACAACGTCGCCAAGCTAGGTATTTCTACGGTGCGCAACATCCTCCAGGACAATGGTATCAAGCACCTGGAAGTCGAGTTCTTGACTGACTGGCACCTGGATGGGGAACGCCGCGCGACCTCGGACAAGATCCGCGACGAACTACTGGAAGTCGCCGGCGAACTCGGTGCGCGTAGCCTCAAAGTCGCCGCCGGCTTATTCGAAGATGGGCCGCCCGACGTACCACGCATGCGTGAAACCTTTGCTCTGTTGTGCGACCGGGCCCAGCCCTTCGGCGTCAATGTGGTGATCGAGTTTCTGCCGTTTTCCAGCGTGCGCACCATCGATCTCGCCATAGCAGTGGCCGAGGGCGTACGCCCCAACGGCGGCCTGTTGGTCGACACCTGGCACGTTGCGCGGGGCGGTATGAGCTTCGACGAAATCGCCAAGATTCCGCTGGAGCTGATCAAGTCCATCGAGTTGGATGACGCCAACCACGCTATCGTCGAAACGTTGTTCAACGACTCCACGCACTACCGTAAATGCTGCGGCGAAGGCCAACTCGACGTGCCGGACTTTATTCAGCAAGTGGTCAATGTCGGCTACAACGGGCCTTGGGGAGTCGAACTGATCTCCGCTGAGCTGCGCAAGCTGCCGCTGGAAGTGGCGGCGAAGAAAGCCTTTGACACAACCATCGCGCAATTCGAAGGGATCAAGTTCCCGAATTGATGCGTTGAAGCCCATTGAAGTTTTGCTCGTCTACAACAACGAACAGTAGCGTTTCCAGGAGATACAAAATGGTAGGTATCGCAGTTCTCGGCGCCGGTCGTATCGGCAAGATCCACGCAGCCAACGTGGCTGCCAGCAAGTTTGCCAAGCTCGTCGTGGTCGCGGATCCGTTCGGCGATGCGGCTCAGAGCCTGGCCGACGCATTTGGCGCCGACGCCATGCTCGACTGCGAAGCGGCGATCGATCGCGACGATGTCCAGGCCATCGTCATCGGCACCCCGACTCACACCCATATCAGCCTGATGCTGCGCGCCGTGCGCCAGGGCAAAGCGGTGCTGTGCGAGAAGCCGATCGACCTGGACATGGCCAAGAGCCTGGCCGCGGTAGAGGAAGTGGAGCGCCTCAATGGTCGGGTCATGCTGGCGTTCAACCGCCGCTTCGAGTCCACGTTCGCTGAAATGCGTGCAGCCATCGACGCCGGCGATATCGGCGAAGTGCGCCAAGTGATTATCAGCAGCCGCGATCCTGGTCTGGCACCTGAAGACTACATCCAGCATTCGGGCGGTATCTTCCGCGACATGACCATCCACGACCTGGACATCGGTCGCTGGTTGCTGGGCGAGGAACCGGTCGAACTGACTGCCATCGGCAGCCGTTTGATCGATCCGCAGATGATGGAAAAGTACGACGACTACGACACCGCCATGGTGCAGATGCAAACGGCGTCGGGCAAGCAGTGCCATATCAACAACTGCCGCCAGGCGGTTTATGGCTACGACCAGCGCATCGAAGTGTTCGGCTCCAAGGGCATGCTGCAGATGGATAACTTGCGCCCGACGACAATCCGTCGCTGGAACCAGGACGTTACCGATGCGCGCGAACCGCTGCTGAACTTCTTCCTTGAGCGTTATCAGCAAGCCTACAAAGCCGAACTCGATGCCTATATCGAAGCGCTGGTGAAGGGCACTCCGATGCCGACCACCGTGCAGGATGGCCTCAAGGCCTTGCAGCTGGCCGATGCCGCGGTCGAATCGGTCAAGACCGGGCGCGCAGTCAGGCTCTGAACTTGAACGGTCATTGGCTATCTCGGACAAGAACATCTGGAGAACATCATGTCCTACAAGCTTGAGAGTGGCGCCACTATTGGTGTGGCCTGCCTGGGGATTACCCACCCACACACGTCGGGCCGCGTCAAAGCCTTCAAGCGCATACCCGGCGTGCAGTTTCTTGGCGCCTACGACGACAGCCCTTTGCTAGATCCGTTCTGCGATGCGCTGGACTTGCAGGCACGCAGCAAGGAAGAAATCCTCGCCGACCCGAACGTGCATGTGGTGTTGGTGCACCCCAAGAGCTACCTGATGGCCGACTGGGCCATCGAAGCGCTGGAGGCCGGCAAGGCGGTGCTCTGCGAGAAACCGGCGGGCCGCGGCACCATCGACACCACTCGCATCGTTGACGCGGTCGAGCGTACCGGCGGGTTGTTCCAGGTCGGCTACTGCTGGCGCTACGCGCCGTCGGTGGAAAAAATGCAGCAGGTTTTGCAGAGCGGTGAAATCGGCAAGGTGCTACAGGTTCGTGCGCATGCTGGTTGCTCCCACGATGAGGCCGACACCAATCACATGAAACAACCGGGCGACCGTGGCGGTGCCTTTTATGTGATTGGCTGCCACACCATCGACCGTTTGCTGCTGCACTTCGGCATGCCCAAATCGGTCAATGCGCGGATTACCAAATTCGCCGGGCAGATGAGCGATTCTGCGCGCGAGGACGCGGTGGGTGCGGTGCTCAACTACGATGACAAATTGATCACCATCGACTTTATGTCCTGGGACCCCATGCCCTGGACCGAGAGCTGGGACATTACCGCCTACGGCACCCACGGGGTGATGCATTCCACGCCGATGCCAGCGTCGTACAAGCTTTACCACGATGGCAAGAACGGCCATCAGCAAGGCTGGACACACTGGAACGAGAACAGCTTTCCGGAGATCTGGGCGGTGCGCAAAACCGTCTATTCCCCGGAAATCGCCGAGATCGGTAACCCGGTGTACTTCGATCGTGAAGCCGCTGCCTTCGTCCAGTCGTTGCGCACCGGCAGTCCTTCGACGGTGCCGGCCAGCCAGGCGCATAACATCAACGTGATACTCGAAGCGTTGTTCGAGTCCGCTGAGTTGAATGGCCAGGAAGTCATCCTGGCTCAATAGCGACGTGTAGTTCTGTAGGCGAAAGTCCCGTAGGCGAAATACCCCTTCCGGCTCTGTAAACAGAGCCGGAAGGGCAGTTGCATCCCCGAGAAATGCCAACAACAAAAAAAAAGAGGACACCATGCACAAGATCATCAAGGTTGC
This sequence comes from Pseudomonas sp. GW822-FHT06B12, assembly GCF_058799675.1. Classification (NCBI taxonomy): domain Bacteria; kingdom Pseudomonadati; phylum Pseudomonadota; class Gammaproteobacteria; order Pseudomonadales; family Pseudomonadaceae; genus Pseudomonas; species Pseudomonas sp. GW822-FHT06B12. Next base: position 28,085 of record NZ_JBXALR010000015.1, on the reverse strand, counting down.
CGCGGCAGTATTGTTGGGCCTGGCCGTCAGTGCCTGCTCGAAAAATGAAACCAGCACCAAGGGTACGATTGGCATTGCCATGCCCTCGAAAACCGAAGCGCGATGGGTTTCAGACGGTAGCAGCATCGTCGACTCGTTGAAGAAACTCGGTTACGACACCGACTTGCAGTATGCCCAGTACGAAGCGCCGACCCAGCTGTCGCAAATCGAAAACATGATGGTCAAGGGCATCAAGGGCCTGATCGTCGCGCCGATCGATGGCACCACCATGGCCGATGTGCTCAAGCAGGCCAAGGAAAAAGGCATCAAGGTCATTTCCTATGATCGCCTGATCCGCAACACCAAAGACTTCGACTACTACGTCACCTTCGACAACTACCGGACCGGCGTGCTGCAAGGGCAATCTATCGTCGACAGGTTGCAGCTCAAACAAGGCAAGGGCCCGTTCAACCTGGAAATCTTTGCCGGCTCCACGGACGACAACAACGCCCATGTGGTGTACGCGGGGGTGATGTCGCAGCTCAAGCCCTACATCGACAGCGGCAAGCTGGTTATTCGCAGCGGCCAGCAGGACTTGGACAAAGTGGCCACGCCGAACTGGGACGGTGCCCAGGCCCAGGCACGCATGGATAACCTGCTCAGCGCCTTCTACGGCACCGCCCACCTGGACGCGGTACTGGCCATGAACGATCAGATCGCCAATGGCGTGGTGTCTTCATTGCGGGGTGTGGGATATGGCGCGGGCAAGGCAGCGATGCCGATCGTGACCGGCCAGGATGCCGAGATTTCCAGCATCAAGTCGATCATTCGCGGCGACCAGTCCTCGACCATCTTCAAGGACACCCGCGCCCTCGCCGAAGCCGCCGCGCAGATGATGGACGCGACCTTGAGTGGCAAGACCGTGATGGTCAACGACTCCACGTCCTACGACAACGGCTCCATGATCGTGCCGACCCAGTTGCTGACCCCGCAACTGGTCGATGGCAACAACTGGCAGAAAGTCCTCGTCGATGACACCAAGTTCTACACGCCTGAGCAGTTGCGCTAAGGCAACCCTCGAACGGTGCGTGCTGGCAGGAGAGAAAAATGACAAAAACAATTCTCGATATGCGTGATATCCAGAAATGCTTTGGCCCGGTGAAGGCACTCAGCCGGGTCAACCTCAAGGTCGGCGATGGCGAAATCCATGCGATCTGCGGTGAGAATGGCGCTGGCAAATCGACCCTGATGAAGATCCTCAGCGGCGTTTATCCGCATGGCAGCTTCACCGGCGAAATCGTCTTCGATGGTGCGCCGCGAACGTTCCAGGGGTTGCGCGACAGTGAGGCGCTGGGCATCTGCATTATTCACCAGGAATTGGCCCTGGTGCCGATGCTGTCGATCACCGAGAACCTGTTCCTCGGCAACGAGATCGCCCGTCATGGTGTGATCGACTGGGATGAAGCGCACCAGCGGGCCCGCGAGTTACTCGCCCGGGTCGGCCTCGATGCCCGGCCGCAGACCCTGGTGGGCAACCTCGGCATCGGTCAGCAGCAGATGGTGGAAATCGCCAAGGCGCTGGCCAAGGACGTACGCCTGCTGATTCTTGACGAGCCGACTGCGAGCCTCAACGAAAAGGACAGCGACACCTTGCTCAAGCTGATGCTCGAGCTCAAAGGGCGTGGCATCACCTCGATCATCATCTCGCACAAGCTCAACGAGATTGGACGGGTGGCGGACGAGATCACGGTGATCCGTGATGGCAGTACCGTCGACGTCATCGACTGTCGTGCCGAGCCTATCGATGAAGGCCGGGTGATCCGCTCCATGGTCGGCCGCGAACTCTCGGACCGTTATCCGAAGCGTGTTCCTGCCATTGGCGAAACCCTGTTCGAGGTTGAAGGCTGGTCGGTCGGCGACCCGGAGCACCCCGGGCGCGACCGCATCCGCAATATCAATTTCCACGTGCGTCGGGGTGAGGTGGTGGGCATTGCCGGGTTGATGGGCGCTGGCCGTACCGAATTCGCCATGAGTGTATTTGGCTGCTCCTATGGCTCGAACATCCGTGGCAAGGCGCGTCTGGAAGGGCGAGAAGTCGACCTCGGCACTGTGCGCAAGGCCATCGATCATGGTTTGGCCTACGCCACCGAAGACCGCAAGGGCGCTGGCCTGGTACTGGGAGAAAGCATCACCCGCAATACCAGCATGGCCAACCTGGCCGCCGTGTCCAAACGCTGGGTGATGAACGAACTGGCCGAGACTGCGGTGGCGGTCGATTTCCAGACCCGTCTACGCATTCGCAGCCCGGACGTTTTGCAGACGGTAGACAAACTCTCAGGGGGTAACCAGCAGAAGGTCGTGCTGGGTAAATGGCTGTTCTCCGATCCCAAGGTTTTGATCCTGGACGAGCCCACTCGCGGCATCGATGTCGGTGCCAAGTACGAGATTTACGCGGTGGTCAATCAGGTGGTTAGCGAGGGTAGGGGCGTCGTCATGATCTCTTCGGAAATGCCTGAGCTGCTGGGTACCTGTGACCGGATTTATGTGATGAATGAAGGGCGCTTTGTCGGCGAGTTTCCGATCGCAGAGGCATCGCAGGAAAAAATCATGCACGCAATTATGAAAAATGAGGTGATCCAGTGAGCGAAGTAAGCGTACCTCTCACATCCAAACCAACGGCGCTCACGTCATTCAAGCGCGGCGCGCGCGAATACGGTCTGCTGGCATCGTTGATCGTCATCATGGTGTTCTTCCAGGTGGCCACCGGCGGGGCGCTGATGCAGCCGCTCAACCTCACCAACCTGTTGTTGCAAAACAGCTACATCGTGGTCATGGCGCTGGGCATGCTGATGGTGATCGTCTGCGGCCACATCGACCTCTCGGTCGGTTCGGTGGTTGGCGTGATCGGCGCGCTTGCCGCCGTGCTGATGGTTCAGTATCGATTGGACTTCTTCACCGTAACGGTGATTTGCCTGGCGGCGGGTGCACTGATTGGTGCGGCGCAGGGTTACTGGGTGGCGGTGTGGGGCATGCCGTCGTTCATCGTCACCCTGGCCGGCATGTTGATCTTTCGTGGCGCCACCATCGCGATTTCCCAGGGGCAATCGATCGGCCCTTTTCCACCGGCTTTTTCGGCGATCAGTTCAGGCTTTATCCCGGACGTCTTTGCCAGTGAAAACCTGCGCATGACCTCCTTGCTGCTGGGTATAGCTGTCGCAGCGGCGTTCTGGGTGGTCGAGTATCGCAGTCGTAAACGCACCCTCAAGAGCGGCGGCAATGTCGCCCCCATGACCCTGTTCGCGCTGAAGAATGGCCTCGTCGCGGTGCTCATCGTGTACTTCTGCTACCTGCTCTCGACCTACCGCGGCATCCCTACGGTGCTGGTGATCATGAGCGTGTTGATCGGTGCGTACACCTTCATCATGAACCGCACCGTGATCGGCCGTTGGATCTATGCAGTGGGTGGCAACCTTAAAGCCGCCAAATTGTCGGGGATCAACACTTCTCGGGTGACTTTCTTCGCCTTCGTCAACATGGGCGTGCTGGCTGCGGTGGCGGGGCTGATTTTCGTCGCTCGCCTTAACAGCGCGACGCCGCGCGGCGGCACCGGGTTCGAGCTGGATGTTATCGCTGCGGTGTTTATCGGTGGCGCTTCGGCGTCCGGCGGGGTTGGCAAGGTGGTCGGCGTGGTGATCGGCGCCTTCATCATGGGTGTGCTGAACAACGGCATGTCGATCATGGGTATTGGCATCGACTACCAACAGATGATCAAAGGCGCTGTGTTGCTGGCGGCGGTATTTGTAGACGTATATCAGAAGAGCAAGGGTTGATATGGCAGGCATGACCGACACCGCAGGGAGACATCAATGATCAAGCACATTGTTATGTGGAACCTGGAAGGTGAGACGCCTGAAGAAAACAGGCAGGCTTGCCTGTTCCTCAAAGAACGTTTTGAAGGGCTTGCCGGGTTGATTCCCGGGCTGTTGAAGATCGAGGTCGGCGTGGATATCAGTCGTATCGATTATGCATGCGACGTGGTGCTTTATACCGAGTTTGATTCACAGGAGACGCTGGATGCCTACGCCTCCCACCCTGAGCATTTGCGGGTGAGAGGTGAGTTGGGTAATTCACGTATTGCGCGGCATCAGGTCGACTACGTGTGCACCTAAGTACGACAGGCCCAATAGAATAACTTGGAACTTCTCCTTTTTTTGCTCTTGATGCACCTCAAAAACAAGCCCGGAATTGAGTCTTTTCCTGCTTCGGTAAGAAAAGAAACCCCTTGGATTTCAATGGGTAGGACGCTAGATACGAGTCTCGTTTCCCGCTCCAAGCATTAAAAAATGGATCACTAAAAAGAGATCCATTTTTTTCGTCCAAAGAAAAGTGAATCGCCCCGGGTTTCGTAGACACCTCTATGCCTAAGAATGAGGCCAATCAGGAGGTGCCATGAGCAACCCGCGTTACACCGAAAAATTCAAAATCCAAGCGGTCAATCAAGTGACCGAAAAACAGCTTCCCGTTGCAGACGTGGCGGCACGCCTTGGTGTATCGGCTCACAGTCTTTATGCGTGTCAAGCGGCTGACCCATCGCTGGCTTGTCCTCCCGACAAGGTGAAACACAGGGGGATCCCATTCGCATCGCAGAGCATGTGAATCTTGGTGGTGAGGCCTCTGCGACTGCGGCCCAGAGCATGATCTAGCGGTTCTTCAGACCCCCTTTTTTCCCGGCACCGGAAGAGGCTCGGGTTGCGCGTACCGCTGTGGAGTCGATCATCCAGGTGTCCAGATCAATCAACCCTTGCTCGTTGAGCCTGACGTGCAAGCGTTTGAGCATCTGGTCAAACGCACCTCGATTTCGCCAGTCGCGAAAGCGCTGATAAACCGTTGACCAAGGGCTGAACCGTTCAGGCATATCGCGCCAAGCGGCGCCTGAACCCAGAGGATGCCGTTGAGCATCAGTCGGTCGTTGTTTCGTGGACGTCCAGTTTTCTGATCCTGGGCGATTAGGTCCTTGATCATTTCCCAGGATGAATCGCTGAGTTCGTATCGCTTTGGCATCAGGGGCTCCTGCCGTTGATGGCGGCGATTTTACACATCCAGGCATTTCAAGGGATTTCGTACAGAACCTAGTCCCTGTCACCACAGGCAGGTTTTTGCCTGCTTGCTTCCGATTTGGTGATTCTCACCCTGGGGGCTCTTTGTAAGAACACCAAAAGGCATCGGTTCACATGGGGGGCTGAGCAGTGTGCGAACTGGCACGCATACAGGGAAAGTACGAAGAGGTTTTATTCCAAAATGTGCACTTATCGCAACGCCGATTAGAATGAATGTTTTGTCTGTTTTGATTTTTTGAAATGTTTGTTCCAATAAAAAACTTGGCTTAGTTATCCAGTCTAAGCGGCAATGCCGTTTTGTACCGAACCTGCTTTAACGAAAGGCTCGATCGAATTTTTTCCACTTCTGGCATGGGCGACAACCGCTCAATGATGAAGTGTTCCAACGCATTCATGTCGGGCATCACGACTCTGATTAGGTAGTCAGTATCGCCTGTCATGAGGTAGCACTCCATCACCTCGTCGCACTCACAGATCCTCCGTTCAAAGTTCTGTAGCGCTTCGCGGCCTTGCTGTTTGAGGCTGATGGAGATGAAGACGTTGAGGCGTAAACCCAAGTGTTCAGGCGCTAGTAGGGCAACGTATTCCCTAATGCAACCTGATGCTTCCAAGGCTTTGACACGTGTCAAGCAGGGTGACGGAGATAGATGAACCCGCTTCGCCAGTTCCACATTGGATAGGTTGCTATCTTTCTGTAACTCTCGGAGAATCTTCAAGTCGGTGCTGTCAAAGTTCATTGTGCTTCAACTTTTATGATATTGAGATGTTTGTGCTGCCAAAGCGAAATATTGATATTTAGAACGGTCAAATATTTCGCCTTCCTCGGAATAGACTATTAAAAAAATGAGGAGGTGCCAATGAACCGTTTCGATTCCGTAGTTCCAGTAGCTGCGGCAGCAGCGCAGAGCCAGATAGATCTCGAAGAGTTACTTGAATGGCGTGAGGCGCTTCAGTCACTGGTTGCCAATTCTGGGCCTGAGCGGGCCAAGGTGATTCTCGATATGCTGGCTGATGTTGCTCGCGATCCGGCGGTCGCTTGGCACCCGGTCCACGGATCCCCCTACGTAAATAGCATTCCCGTTGAACAGCAGCCTGGGTTTCCCGGTGATCTGGCCACCGAGGAGCGTCTCGCCTCAATCATGCGCTGGAATGCTTTGGCAATGGTGGTGAGAGCTAACCAGGCATACGGAGAACTCGGGGGGCATATCGCCAGTTATGCCAGCGCGGCAGATCTGTTTGAGGTTGGCTTTAACCATTTCTTCCGTGCTCGTACTGATACCTTCGGCGGTGATCTGGTTTTCTATCAGCCCCATTCGGCACCCGGCATTTACGCTCGTGCTTTTCTTGAAGGGCGGTTGACTGAGAACGATCTTGGACACTACCGCCAGGAGATCGGAGCGCTCAAGGTTGGAGCCAAAGGGTTGTCGAGCTACCCGCACCCTTGGTTGATGCCTGATTTTTGGCAGTTCCCAACAGGGTCTATGGGTATTGGTCCTATCAGTTCGATTTTCCAGGCGCGTTTCATGCGTTACCTGCAGCATCGCGGTTTGCAAGATACTTCCGGTCGCCATGTCTGGGGAGTATTCGGCGATGGAGAAATGGACGAGCCTGAAAGCATGTCGGCCCTTACGTTGGCCGCTCGAGAGGGCTTGGACAATCTGACTTGGGTGGTCAACTGTAACCTGCAACGTCTGGATGGCCCGGTACGGGGAAATGGTCGGATCATCGACGAGTTGGAGTCCTTGTTCAGTGGTGCGGGATGGAATGTCATCAAGCTTGTCTGGGGATCGGACTGGGATGGCCTGCTGGCGAGAGACGAAGACGGGTCTTTGGTTCGTACTCTGTCTCAGACAGTAGATGGTCAATTCCAGACTTTCGCTGCCAAGGATGGCGCGTATAACCGAGAACATTTTTTTGGGCAAAGCGAAGCGTTGACCAAACTCGCGCAGGGTTTGAGTGATGAGCAGATTGATCGTCTCAAGCGTGGTGGCCATGACATGGTCAAGATCTACGCTGCGTACCGCGCGGCCAGTCTCGAAAAAGGGAGGCCGACGGTAATCCTTGCCCAGACCAAGAAGGGCTTTGGCATGGGCGAAGCTGGACAAGGAAAAATGACCACTCACCAGCAGAAAAAGCTGGATCGTAATACGCTGATTGCCTTTCGTAATCGCTTCCAGTTGCCATTGTCGGATGAGCAAGCGGAGTCGCTTAGCTTCTATAAGCCGGCAGACGACAGTGCGGAAATACGTTATCTGCATCAGCGTCGCGAAGCCCTCGGAGGTTATATGCCGACCCGGGGTCAGGTGGCCGCAGAGGTACCCGTACCACCGATGTCGGGCTATGCAGGTTTCGCAACCCAGGCTGAAGGCAAAGAGATGTCTACGACAATGGCCTTCGTGCGGATGCTCAGTAATCTGCTCAAAGACAAACAGTTGGGGCCACGCATCGTACCGATTGTTGCCGACGAGGCTCGGACCTTCGGTATGGCCAACTTGTTCAAGCAGATCGGTATCTACTCAAGCGTTGGACAGCAATATGAGCCGGAGGACATTGGTTCAATTCTCAGCTATCGCGAGGCTACCGACGGGCAGATTCTTGAGGAGGGTATCAGCGAGGCGAGCGCCATCAGTTCCTGGGTAGCGGCGGCTACCAGTTACTCAGCTCATGGCCTGCGAATGCTGCCTTTCTATATCTACTACTCAATGTTTGGCTTCCAGCGGGTGGGTGATTTGATCTGGGCTGCTGCGGATCAACGTGCACGAGGTTTCCTGTTGGGAGCTACCGCAGGTCGTACAACATTGGGTGGGGAGGGGTTGCAACATCAGGATGGCACAAGCCACTTGATCGCCTCCACAGTACCTAACTGCCGCGCTTATGACCCCGCGTTCGCCGGCGAGTTTTCGGTAATTCTTGATCACGGCATGCGTCAGATGCTGGAGCGTCAGGTTGACGAGTTTTATTACGTCACCCTGATGAACGAAAACTATCCGCAGCCAAATCTTCCGGTTGGCGTCGAGCAAGCGATCATCCGCGGCATGTATCGTTTTGCTGAGCAGTCGCTGTCCGAGGCTAAAGGAAAAGTGCGCTTGATCGGTTCTGGGACGATCCTGCGTGAAGCCATTGCTGCGGCTGAATTGTTGGCTAGCGATTGGCAGATCGAGAGTGAGATCTGGAGCGTGACCAGTTTCAGCGAGCTGGCTCGCGAGTCACGAGATGTGGAGCGTTGGAATCACCTGCATCCGCAGCAGTCAGCCAGGCAAAGCCATCTTGCCGAGTGTCTGCCAAACGGCGCACCGGTGATTGCTGCATCTGACTATGTACGTGCCGTTCCACAGCTGATCGGCTCTTACATCGAATCACGTTATACCGTGCTCGGCACAGACGGATTTGGTCGCAGTGATACTCGGGCAGCCCTGCGCGATTTCTTTGGGGTCGATCGTCATCACATCGTGTTAGCCGCTCTGACGGCACTGGCCGATGAGGGGGGGCTGGATCGGCATATCTGCGCAGCGGCTATCGAACGCTACAGCCTCGATGTTGAAAGCGCCGCCTCCTGGAACTGCTGATGTTGGCGTTGAATTAACCATGCTGCGACGGCGCCCGAGTGTGCCGTTCCTCCATAAAACCTGAGTGATGCGGGCGTTATTTTGTCCGCGTCAGGAGCTTTCGCATGTCTACATTGCAAGAAATCCGAGTGCCGGACATTGGTGACTTCAAAGATGTCAGCGTGATTGAGGTACTCGTAGGTCCGGGTGAAACGGTCGCTGAAGGGCAAAGCCTGATAGTGGTCGAAACCGACAAGGCTGCGATGGAAATTCCCAGTGCCTTTAACGGCGTCATCAAAAAAATAGAGGTTGTTTTAGGTGATAAGGTCAGTAAAGGGAGCGTAATTGCACAGCTCGAAGGTGCCGGAGTTGTAGCTCCGGCCATTCCAGAGGAGGAGCTTCCAGAGCCGGTGGTTCCAAGGGCTATTGAACAACCGATAGCCATCCCTGCTGTAAATCCATCCTCAACGTCCATGGCTCCGGTGAGGCCCCGTGGTGAACTGCCATATGCCTCACCATCGGTTCGTAAGTTGGCCCGAGAGTTGGGAGTACCGATTTCAGAGATCGCCGGAAGTGGTGCTGGTGGTCGCGTGTTACCTGGCGACGTTCAGAACTTCGTCAAACGAGTCATGTCGGGCCAGCTTCAAACCCATGCGCAAAAAAATAATGTTCATGAGAGTGGTGGTGAACGGAGTGGACTGCTGCCTTGGCCTCAAGTCGATTTTGCGAAGTTCGGCCCTGTTGAGCGTAAGGAGCTGTCGCGGATCAAGAAGATAAGCGGAGCAAATCTGCATCGAAATTGGGTGATGATTCCCCATGTTACCAACCACGAAGAGGCCGATATCACTCAGCTGGAGGCTTTTCGGGTGCAGCTCGATGGTGAGTATGCCAAGGCCGGAATCAAGGTCACATTACTGGCTTTGTTGATAAAGGCTTGCGTAGCGGCATTGAAAAAATTTCCTGAGTTCAACGCGAGTCTCGATGGGGACCAACTGGTACTCAAACAGTATTTCCATATCGGTTTTGCCGCCGACACGCCTAATGGATTAGTCGTTCCCGTTATCCGTGATACTGATAAAAAAGGTGTCCTGGCTATTGCCAGCGAGATGACGGCGCTTTCCCTGAGGGCTAGGGAGGGCAAGCTTTCGAGCGCTGAAATGACGGGTGGTTGTTTCACCATTTCATCGTTGGGTGGCGTTGGAGGTACCTATTTCACTCCGATCATCAATGCACCCGAAGTCGCGATCCTAGGTGTTGGTAAAAGCTCGATTCGGCTTTGCTGGGACGGGCAGCAAGGAATACCTCGCCTCATTCTTCCCTTGAGCCTGAGTTGGGATCACAGAGTGATCGACGGAGCGATAGCGGGACGTTTTAACGCTTATCTGGCTGAACTGCTGGCGGACTACCGTCGCTTGATTCTGTGAGGGGAATGACGTGAGTGAGAAAGAAATAAAGGTGATCGAAATCGAATGTGATATTGCCGTGCTCGGTGCGGGCCCCGGTGGTTACTCAGCAGCATTTCGAGCAGCCGACCTTGGTATGAATGTCGTTTTGATCGAGCGTTATCCGAGTTTAGGGGGCGTCTGCCTCAACGTTGGTTGTATTCCGTCAAAAGCATTGTTGCATGTCACGGCGAGCATGGATGAGACGGCCCGACTGAGTCAGTCAGGAATTGAGTTCAACGCGCCAAAGGTCAATCTCGACCAGCTCAGAGCACATAAGAGTGGGGTCATCACCCAACTGACTAGCGGACTGGCGAGCATGGCTAAAATACGCAAGATCAAGGTGCTCCAAGGGGAGGGGCAATTCATTGATAGACAGGGGCTTCGCGTTCTGACTGGTACAGAAGGAACCGATGAGAAAATACAAGTTGTCCGTTTCAAACGCGCGATTATTGCTGCTGGCTCACAGGCCTTCGGGCTTCCTTTTCTGCCTGAAGATCCACGTGTTGTCGATTCAACAGGTGCACTTGAGTTGCGCCAGCTACCCAAGCGTATGTTGATTATTGGTGGTGGAATTATCGGGCTTGAGATGGGAACGGTTTATTCCACGCTCGGTGCACGTCTTGATGTAGTGGAAGCGTTCGACGATTTGATGCCAGGTGCCGACCGAGATGCAGTCAAGGTTTGGCTAGCGAGTAATGCCCAGCGATTCGACAATATAATGTGTCGGACACGTACAGTGGGGGCGCAAGCTACCCCTCAAGGAATCCTGGTAAGTTTTGAGGGTGAGCAAGCCCCTCAAGAACCGCAGCTCTACGACCTGGTCCTGCAAGCTGTTGGCCGAACTCCAAATGGAAAATTGATTGGTGCATCGTCGGCTGGAGTTGCGGTGGATGAGAAGGGCTTCATTCAGGTAGATGACCAGATGCGAACAACCTCGTCTTCGATTTTTGCAGTCGGTGACATTGTGGGTCAGCCAATGTTGGCGCACAAAGCTGTTCACGAGGCGCATGTTGCTGCTGAAGTCGCGGCTGGAGAAGTTCTTGACGATACCAAATTATCGCGTTCGGCTTTCGAAGCGAGGGTCATTCCGAGTGTGGCCTACACAACACCGGAAATTGCCTGGGTAGGTACGACCGAAGCTCAAGCCAGAGAAGAGGGCAAGGCAATTCGCGTTGGATTGTTTCCCTGGGCGGCTTCAGGCCGAGCCTTGGCCAATGGATATGATGGGGGGTTCACCAAGTTACTTTTCGATCAGGAAAGCCAACAAATAATTGGTGGAACTATTGTCGGGGTACATGCTGGAGACCTGATTGGCGAGGTGGCGCTAGCCATTGAGATGGGAGCCAATGAGGTTGATATTGGCAAGACTATCCATCCACATCCCACACTTGGCGAGAGCATAGGTATGGCAGCGGAGGCCGCTCGTGGTACCTGCACCGACCTTCCCCCTAAGCGGCGCTGAAGGTGCGTGATAAAAAGTGCTCTACCCTATAGGCAGAGCACTTTTTTACGTATTGAACCCGGTGCTATTTCTTAAGGAAAGCGATCCATCGCCCGACCAGCAACATGATCAACGTAAGATAGACGATGATCATTCGAACATTCTCCAGATCTAACATGTCGACACCTGCTTCTGGCGTGGTATGGATTTTTTGGCGTCGTTAATTTGAGATAAAAGCCATAGCTAACCCTCAATGTTTTGAACCGAGGGTTATCAGTGTTATTCGGTCGGTCGCATCACGCCTCTTGCATCACGTTTCAATGGAGCTGATTGAGTCGGTAATGGAGCGCCAGGAGCATTTTTCAGCGTTACTCCATGTGTCCAGCTAGCTGGGGCAATTGCAATGTAGCGTGCATAACCGCCGGTTCCGCCGAGCGGCTTGGCAAAGCCAATGGAAATCAAAGCTCCGGACTCAGGAACCTGATCCAGGTTGGCTACCCCTTCGGCTTGCGCAAAGTTGTTGTGCATCAGCCAGGACTCACCCTCGGCTTTGGGGGTTGTATCAGTGTCCAGGGGCTCGTGGCCATGCAGAAGAATCTTGCGCTCAATATGCAGAAACTTCAGAGCTGCCAAACTCACTCCGGGGAATGGCGCCGTGATGAACCGCTCGTGATCGCCCCAGCGTTTGTACCAGTCGGAGCGAACCATCACCACGGCTCCTTCGGGAATCCGTCCGTGCTTTTTTTCCCAGTCCTGAATATCAGCGACCTGCAGGTGGTAACCAGGATCGTTAGTAACCTTGGGGACAATGTTGATGACCACCAACGGCCTTACCGAAACGGTAGGAGGAATATCGCTGATGGTGGCTCCCAGTTGATTCCAATGTGCCGGAGGATCTAGTTGCGTACCGTATTGATCACTGGGAAGTTCATAGGCTGTGGCCACAAAGCCATGCTTTTCATATGAAAAGGCATCACCCTTATTAACCCAGCCAGGTACGTCAGCTCCCGCAACTGCCGCTTTAAATGTGGCAGTGCCGAAGCCTGGCCAGACCGCCTGATCAGGTTCAAACGGGTGCGTAAGATCGATGTATTTGGCCCGCTTCAGCGAATTATCGTAAGCAGACCACAGAGAGGTATCGTCCGCGCGTGCTCCGCTTGATAGCAACGTAACTGCGACGGAGAAAGCTAATGCGATGCTATGGTTTTTCACATTCATTGCCTCTTTCTTAATGCGGGAAAAGTGCACAACAAATTGGATGGTGAAACCGACACCGTTTTTGGATATACAGTTGATCAACGGGTGCAGCCGTTGAGACTGAACCCGTTAATTGGAGCTGGAGAGATTGTCAGCCTCCCAGATAGGCGCGTTTGATTCCGTCGTTGCACAAAAGGTTGGAACCGGTATCAGCAAGAACTACCTGACCGTTTTCCAAAACGTATCCGCGATCTGCTACCTGCAACGCTTTGTTGGCGTTCTGCTCGACCAGGAAGACCGTTACGCCGGCATCACGAATGGTTCGGATAATGTCGAATATCTGGGCAATGACTAACGGAGCCAGACCGAGCGTTGGCTCGTCCAGCAAAAGCAGGCGAGGTTTGCTCATGAGGGCCCTTCCAATGGCCAGCATCTGTTGTTCACCCCCTGACATGGTGCCCGCCCGTTGACCTGAACGCTGCTCGAGGCGTGGGAACAATTTATAAACACCCTCGATTCCGGCCTCGATCTCGTCCCTGCTGGCGAAGAAGGCACCCATCTTCAAGTTTTCGAGAACCGTCAAACTCGGGAATATCCGTCGACCCTCCGGTGAGATAGCCATGCCAAGACGCATGATTTCATGGGTCGGTGTTCGGGTGATGTCTCGACCCTCCAGCATCACTCGGCCTTGAGACACAAACGCAGCTCCACATACCGTCATCATCAAGGTGGTCTTGCCTGCACCGTTGCTACCGATCAAGGTGACAATCTCGCCTTGATTGATCTCAATAGAGACACCTGACAGAGCCTCGACTGCGCCGTAATAGGTATGAACCTGTTCCAGCTTGAGCATCAGTCTTCTCCCAAATAGGCTTTGATCACTCGTGGGTCGTTGCGCACGGCCTCTGGGCTACCCACCACGATCGGACGGCCTTGCTCCATCACGAGGATTCGATCGGATACCCCCATGACCAGATTCATGTCGTGTTCGATCAACAACACCGCGATGCTGAATTCGTGTCGGAGTTCGTCGATCAACTGTGATAGCTCGATTTTTTCTTGGGGATTCAATCCTGCGGCAGGCTCATCGAGCATCAGTAGGCGGGGCTGGGTGATCATGCAGCGGGCGACCTCAAGTCGGCGTTGATGCCCGTAGGACAGTGTTCCTGCTTCGCGATTAGCCACATCGCCAAGTCCCATGCGGGAGAGCCAGTGAGCAGCCCTCTGTCGGGCTTCTCGCTCCGCCCGTCGATATGACGGGGTCGCAAGCAGTCCATGGAGTAAGCCGGATTTGACTTGAAGATGCTGAGCAACCAACAGGTTTTCGGCGACGGTCAAGGTTTTGAAAAGCCGAATATTCTGAAAGGTCCGAACCAGTCCTCTGCGGGCAACTTGGTGGCTGGGGAGGCCTGCGGTAGGTCGTCCGTCCAGTAGCACTTCTCCTGCGCTCGGCTTGTAAAAACCGCCCAGGCAATTGAAGACAGTGGTTTTCCCTGCCCCATTAGGGCCGATAATCGCGAATACCTCGTTGTGCTGCACATCGAATTCAATACCATCAACCGCCAGTAACCCGCCAAAGCGCATTTGAAGCCCAGAGACTTTCAGGAGCGTTGTACTCATTTCGACAACTCCAGCTGAGGGCGGCTCGCTGGAAGCAGGCCTTGCGGGCGCCACATCATCATCAGAACCATGACCAGTCCGAAAATGAGCATTCGGTACTCATCAAATCCGCGGGCAACTTCGGGCAAAACGGTCAGTAACAATGCTGCGAGAATCACACCAAGCTGAGATCCCATTCCGCCCAACACGACCACCGCTAAAATCAGAGCCGATTCAATAAAGGTGAAGGATTCAGGATTAACCAAACCCTGGCGTGCAGCGAAGAACGCCCCCGCTAGACCAGCAACCGCCGCGCCCAGAGTGAAGGCCGATAGCTTGATGCGAGTCGGGTTCATACCCAACGAACGGCAGGCAATCTCATCATCGCGCAAGGCTTCCCACGCACGTCCAACGGGCATCCGAATTAGTCGGCTGGTGATGAATAGCGTGAATCCGACCAGTAGTAATCCAAGCAGGTAAAGGAAGGTCACCATGTGTGCGCCGCTGTATTCCCAGCCGAGCAATTGGTGGAAGGTTTGCACCCCTTCCACACTGGAGTTCCGTACCATTTCAATACCAAAGACCGAAGGTTTTGGAATACCTGAGATGCCGTCCGGACCTCCCGTGAGAGTGCCTAGATTGTTAAGCAGCAGGCGGATTATTTCTCCAAAACCCAAGGTTACAATTGCCAGGTAGTCGCCTCTGAGACGCAGCACTGGAAAACCCAGGAGAAAACCGAAGATCGCTGACATCAGAGCGGCAATCGGCAGGCACTCCCAGAAAGAGAGACCAAAGTGCTGGTTGAGCAGCGCGTAGGTGTAACCGCCCACCGCGTAGAAACCGACATATCCCAGATCGAGCAACCCGGCGTAGCCCACGACGATATTCAACCCGAGTCCCAGGATGATGTAGATCATCGCAAGAGTCGCGATATCGACTGCTCCCCGTGAGCCGAAGTAGGGCCATATCAGCCCTATCGCTAGCAGTACCCAGATCGCGTTGCTTTGCTGCCGAGCAGACAGAGCCGGGAGTTTCGGGATTTTTATGGAGTTGTGAGCCCGAACGAACATGGGTTTGCAGAGTTGAAATAGGAAGACCGCACCCACTGCCAGCCACACGGGTAGCCAGTGGGCTTCAAGAACTACTGTGTAGCCTTCAAGTTTGAGCTGAAGGCCCAGAATAGGCGCGGTCAATATGGCTGTCATGATTGCGGCGATTACGGCCGACTTTACGGTCTGAGCCATTCCGGTTTTTTGCTTCGTTGTGTTCTGAGTGCGGCTTGATGCTTTTGTGGTATTGGCGGGTACAGACAAGGTGTCCAATTGGTTACTCATGGGATCCCCTTAGACCTTCTCGAGATTCGATTTACCGAGAAGTCCGGTAGGTCTGAACAACAGAATCAATATCAATAGCCCAAAGGCCACCACGTCTTTGTATTCGGAAGGCATGTAGCCCGATGCGAAGGTTTCTGCGAGGCCAAGAAGAACGCCTCCGAGCATCGCGCCCGGAATACTTCCGATGCCTCCAAGCACGGCTGCGGTGAATGCTTTGATACCTGCTACGAAGCCAATGAATGGGCTGAGTTTTCCTATCGTCAGTGCGATCAATACACCGCCGACGGCTGCCAGCATCGCGCCGAGTATGAAAGTGAACGAGATGACTCGGTTTGTATCGATGCCTAGCAAGTTGGCCATTCGCATGTCTTCTGCGCAGGCACGGCAGGCTCTGCCCATACGAGAGAAGCCAATAAATAACGTCAGTGAAATCATCAGCAGCAGCGTGACGCCAACGATCAGTAACCGCGAGTATGGGATGGTCACCACGAAGTCGCCTGTTCCCATCTGGAACTCGATTGCACCGGAGACTAGAGCGGGTACTGAAACGTCTCGAGCTCCTTGGCCGATCTGGACGTAGTTCATCAGGAAGATCGACATGCCAATCGCTGAGATCAACGGAACCAGCCGTGGACCACCTCGTAACGGTCGATAGGCGACGCGTTCTACGGCATAGCCGTATAACCCTGTCACCATCACTGACAGCAGGAGGGCTCCACCTAACACCAAGGGCAGTGGTATATCTGATTGCGCTCCAATTGCCGTCAGTGCGACGAGACCGATATAGGCACCCATCATGTAGATTTCGCCGTGGGCGAAGTTGATCATGCCGATAATGCCGTAGACCATTGTGTAGCCGATGGCGATCAACGCGTAGATCGCACCCAGAGTTAGCCCGTTGGCCAACTGTTGAGTGAACTGGGGAAGAAACTCATTCATCCGATTAGCCTCGGAACGGGAAAAACGAAAAGTCGAGAGGCTGCACCTCAATGCTTAATTGAGGTGCAGGGCCAACTCAGTTGGCGGCGGTTTTGGTGGCATCTTTGTGCCAGACATAAACCACGAACTTGAATGACTTCAGGTCACCCTGGGCGTCGTACTCGAGTTTGCCGATCGGCGTCTGGAAACTGTGCTCGTGCAGGTAAGCAGCGACTTTGGATGGGTCGCTGGATTTGGCGCCGTAGATTGAATCAGCAATGACTTGTACCGCAGCATAAGCGGACAACTGGAAGGGGCCGTTGGGATCTCGTTTTTTGTCACCAAAGGCTTTGATAAGCGCAGCGTTGGCAGGATCGCTTGAAAAGTCTGCGGGGAGCGTCACCAGCATGCCTTCTGTGGCATCTCCGGCAATTGCTGTTACGTCCTTGTTCCCTACGCCTTCGGGTCCCATGAACGTCGCTTTTATACCTTGTTCGCGAGCTTGACGAAGCAGTAGCCCCATTTCCGGGTGATAGCCGCCGAAGTAAACGAAGTCCACGCCCCGGGATTTCAGTTTGGTGATGACTGCTGAGTAATCTGAATCGCCAACATTAATGCCTTCAAACAGGGAAACGGGAATCTTGGCAGCTTCCAGGTTGGTCTTCACTGCAGTGGCAATACCTTGGCCGTAAGACTGCTTATCGTGAAGAATCGCGACTTTTTTCGGTTTGACTTGATCAATGATGTAGCTGGCAGCGGCAGGACCTTGTTGGTCATCTCGACCAATTGTGCGGAAGATAAATCGTCTATTCTTGTTTTCAGTGAGTTGAGGCGCTGTCGCCGACGGCGCAATCATGATCACGCCTTCGTTTTCATAAATGTCTGAAGCGGGTATCGCCGAGCCGGAGCAGACGTGACCAATGACATATTTGATGTTCTGACTGACGATCTTGTTGGCAACCGCTACGGCCTGTTTTGGCTCGCAAGCATCATCCATCAACACCGGTTCGAGTATATTGCCACCCGCACCACCTGCTGCGTTGATTTGTTCGATGGCGGTAAGCGCGCCAGCGGCAACCATGTCCCCGTACTGAGCTACGGGGCCACTCATTGGGCCGGCAATGGCGATTTTTATTGTTTGGGCCTGGGCAAGTGTGCCCAGGGTCAGTAGGGACGTTGTAAGCACGACTGAGGCAACGCGGGATAACACCATGAGAAGCTCCTAGACTTAGCAGGATCGCGGTAAGAATGGATAGCGAGTTATTTTTGTTTTTAGCGTTAATCGCCTGTGCAGCGTGGGGCGGACATGGCCGGTCCAGACATTGCACGGGCGCTTCTGTAAGTGTTCAGTGAGCAGGGATGATCCTCAGACAAGTGTCAGCCAGTGCCGGTACTTTTCGACTTCACCGCGTACAGCAGCCAAGTAGATGCTCTGGACCTGTTCGGTGATCGGGCCTCGTTTGCCATTGCCAATGGTGCGAGTATCCAATTCACGGATCGGGGTGACTTCTGCCGCGGTGCCGGTAAAGAACGCTTCGTCGCAGCAGTACATTTCGTCGCGAGTAATACGCTTCTCACGGATCTCGTAGCCGAGGTCGCGAGCGATGGTTATCACCGAGTCTCGGGTGATTCCATCAAGACAGGAGGCCAAGTCAGGGGTGTAGATCACGCCATCGCGAACCATGAATACGTTTTCGCCGGCGCCTTCGCTCACATAACCTTCGGTATCAAGGAGTAGCGCTTCATCGAAACCCAGCGCCGTGACCTCCCTATTGGCCAGAATCGAGTTGATGTAGTAACCGCAGGCTTTGGCTCGAACCATCGAGACATTGACGTGATGTCGGGTGAAGGAAGACGTCTTGACTCGGATGCCGCGTTGCATGCCCTCTTCGCCAAGATAAGCGCCCATGGGCCAAGCGGCTGTCGCTACGTGCACTTTGTTGTTTGTGGCCGCGATGCTTAGGAAGTCTGCCCCTAGCCATATCAGCGGGCGTAGGTAGCAAGCTTTCAACTCATTGACCCTGATTACCTCAAGGCTGGCGGCATGCAGGTCAGCTTGGTAAAACGGCACTTCAAGTTGGAAAATCTTGGCCGAATTAAACAAGCGCTTGATGTGTTCTTTCAGGCGAAATATGGCAGGTCCTTGTTTGGTTTCGTAGGCGCGCATGCCTTCGAATACACCCATTCCGTAGTGCAGGGTGTGGGTCAGAATGTGGGTCTGAGCGGCACGCCATTCGACGAGCTGCCCATCCATCCAGATCTTTCCGTCGCGATCAGACATCGACATGAGGTGTTTCTCCGTTACGGGTACATTTTTCAAGGCGCACAAGGCCAGCGCGACCTAAGATCCGGACACTGGCTTTTTCTTTAAGTGGTCATTGCTGAGGCACTACGCCGTGTTGTTGCGAAGGGCCTGCAAGGCTTGAACCGCGCCTCGGGCCAACCAGGCAGCGTCCGAATGCAGCGCGATGAAGTTGATTCCTGCTTCCCGATACTTGCGTCCTTCTTCGACGCTAGTGGCGAAAATACCGACGGGCTTGCTCGCCTGTTTGGCTGCCGCTATTACGTGCTGCACTGCTTCATACACAGCGGGATGTCCGGTCTGGCCGAGCAGACCCATGCTTGCCGAAAGATCAGCGGTGCCGATGAACAGACAATCGGCGCCGTCCACGGCGGCAATAGCCTCTATGTTGGGAAGAGCCTGTTTAGACTCGATCAGCAAGATTGCGCAGGCTTCTTGATTCGCGGTGCTTACGTACTGAGCATTTAGACCATAAGTACCGGCTCGAACCATGCCGGCGACGCCACGTACTCCGTAACGCTCCGGGCATGGGAAGCGCATAGAGGCGATGGCGAGCTGGGCGTCTTTTTCCGTTTCGATGTTAGGGAAAACGATGGTTTGTGCACCACAGTCCATGGCTCGCTTCACAAGTACGGGGTCATTGGCGGTTACACGAACGATTCCACTTGCGGAGGCTCCGTTGCCACGTGCAGCATCGATTGCTCTGAGTTGTGCAGCGATATCACTGGTATCGCTAGGGCCATGTTCTGCATCGATTACCAACCAATCAAAACCGCAGTGGGCGAGCAGTTCTGTCACTGCTGGGCTGGCAAGAGTCAGCCAGCAACCAGTGGTTGCCAGGCCTGCTTGAAGGCTGCGTTTTATAGGATTTTGGAAAGGCACGGTATTCTCCTGAATCCGAAGCTCAATGCGAGCTGGCAGGAGTATGGTAAGCAGGAGTCAGGGGTATTGTTTGCGCGTTTAAGTGTTTAGATAATGCCCGACTTGCAATGATTATTTCGGTTTGGTGGGGTTGGCGATATGAATGTTCCAAAGCTGAAAATTGATGGCACTGATCGCCGAATTCTTGCTGCCCTTCAAAACGATGCGCGGCTCTCCAGTGCGGAACTTGCGGAACTGGTCTCCCTGAGCGCCTCACCTTGCTGGCGGCGGGTGAAAAGACTCGAGGAGCTAGGGTTGATTCGGGGATACCATGCGCGAATTGACCCTGCTCTGCTGGGCTATTCGGTTACCGCATTCGTCCAGGTTGCGCTGGAACAGAAGGACACCGCCCATGTGGACGCATTCGAAAGTTCAATGCGCGCCCTCGAACAGGTTGTGGCATGTCACTGTGTGTCGGGGCACTTCGACCATCAGCTCACTGTCGTGGCCGAAGATCTGGCGAGTTTTAGTGAGTTTGCCCGGAAGCACATCAACGGGTTCCCTGGTG
The DNA here is from genome assembly GCF_058799675.1 of Pseudomonas sp. GW822-FHT06B12. Lineage (NCBI taxonomy): Bacteria > Pseudomonadati > Pseudomonadota > Gammaproteobacteria > Pseudomonadales > Pseudomonadaceae > Pseudomonas > Pseudomonas sp. GW822-FHT06B12. Next base: position 7,779 of record NZ_JBXALR010000015.1, on the reverse strand, counting down.
TTAAAGAGGTTTGTACGTCTTTTGTGGTGAAAGAGGTTAAGGCGCCTGTTAACCCGTTGCTTTGATTGATTGCACTGTCCTTTTTCACTTGGGGGCGCTAGTGATTTAGGGCAGGAAGTGGCACAACCACGAGATACAGCTCCAATTCTGAGCTCATTCCCTGCAGCAAGTGCCTTGGAACGTTACCGAGCAAAGAACGACGAGTCCGACGGGAGCATGAAGCTGTACTGGAAGCAATACAGAATCCAATAGCGTAGCTCGGTATCACTCCTTTTTTGCTCTTGATACACCCAAAAAACAAGTCCAGAATCGAGTCCATTCCTGCTTCAGGAATAAAATAAACCCCTTAGATTTCAATGGGTCGGACGCCAGATGCGAGTCTCGTTTCCCGCTCCAAATACAAAACAGCGCCACTCATTGAGTGGCGTTTTTTTTTGCGTGTTTTTTGTGGTCGGCATTGAAAAGAGAGGCTTTGGCCACTTTTTTCGTTCCAGTAAGTTCCACTTGAAACCACTACCAGCAACGATTTTTTAGTGCATTTTTAACGCCAAGCCACCGAACAAGGCCTGTCGCCTTTATGACGAACAAGGCCTGTGCCTGGAAGTGCAGCCCCACGGCGGCTCATGGCAAATCCTGGCAGGGCGACGCTGACTCCCCCTCCTGCTGAAGCGCAAGTTCTGCCAGCAATCTGAACTCTTGCAGCAGACCGCGGACATAAACGATCTGGTTGATTGCCCAACGCTCCTCCTCGGCCATCATCTGCTCCAGCGTGAAACCGTCGGGCAGCGAAGTTTGACTCATCTCTCGGTAAGGAATAATGGGGTCTTCGTCTTCGTCCACTTGACGGAATGCGGGGGCGATATAGTGATTTTCCTGCTCCAGGATAAACGCGATGACCTGGGGTCCATTCTCTCCGAGCATCAACAGCTCGAACAACATGCGGGCATTGGGCAGGTCATCCTCGGCACTGCCCTGTAGCACGCCATAGTGACCGACTCCATTTTCCTCGGGAACGACACGCACACCTTTCATGTGCACTTGCCGGATATGCGCAGCCAAGACTTTCAGAGCCGTTAACGGTTGTTCGGCGGCATTGATCATGTTGCCGAAATCAAACAGCGCGTGCAGGCGTGGATGATTGATGCGCTCGAGCAGCGTGACAATTTCGCGACTTTTCAGCTCTTCATGCTGTTCAAAGTCAATATAGAGGTCATACCGTTCGGCTTGTTTGGCGAGGTAGTGCAAGTCCGATTCGATGGTGTCTAAAACGTTGGAAAGCCGTCCTCCATAGCGCGAGTAGACGCGGATGTTCTGCACCCCCATAACATGCGCTACCTCAACCACCCGATCCACATCCGCCTTTTGGGTACTACTGATTTCCAGGTGGATGTCCAACCCCAGCGCCTTGGCCCTTTGGCTGACAATGCGCAGCTGATCGTCGCTCATCTGCTGAAGACTGCGCTCTTCACCATCCAGTAGATGAATGCTGATGCCGTCGAGTTCATGACGATAGGCGAAATCCAACAGGTCAATCGGTCGGTATGTACCATAGGTCAGCTTCATCAGCTGGGGGTAAGCATGGGCGAACAAGCGCATGCTATCGAGTCGTTCAAGCAGCTTGATCGCCAGCGCCGGGGTTAGCTGAGGTACCGGCAGATCCGCTGCCTTGTGGCGCAATAATGCATCGAAACGCAACTGGATTAACGGCATGCCACCCCCTGGGTCTGACCCGCGACGCTGTGCTCATGTTCCGCCAACTGCCAGTCATACTGTCGCCATTGATGCTGGTCGGATACCTGTTTTAGCGCTGGCGCGGGGTTGACGACACACGCATGCTGGACCGCGTGCAATAACGGCAAATCATTCACCGAGTCACTGTAGCCATAGCTGCCCTGCAAGCTGTTGCCATGGTTCTGCAGCCACGCCTGCAAGCGCTCTACCTTGCCTTCCCGAAAACTGAGCACCCCTGTAGTCGCACCGGTAAAGTTGCCCGCTACCTGTTCAAGCTCAATGGCGATCACCTCGCTCACGCCCAGCATGGCGGCGATACGGCGGACGATAAAGTCAGCCGTAGCCGAGATGATTAATAGCGTGTTTCCCTGTTGGCGATGCCACTCGATTTGCCGACGCGCGGCTGGAAATATGCGCGTGGAAATCATGCTGGAGACAAAGTCATCAGCCCATTGCTCCACTTCGCTGACGGCCACTCCAGACAACGGTTGGAGCGTAAAGTCCATGTACTGCGCCATGGATAGTTCGCCCAGATGATAGGCTTGCATCATCGCCTGCTCAGTGACCAGCATGTCGGCTGCTGCCACACCGCGTTGCACCAGATAGCGCAGCCAGAGACTGGAGCTATCGCAATCGATAATGGTGTCGTCCATGTCAAAAATAGCCAAAATCGTCATGCGACCTCCTGCAGTTCTTCACGATTGAACAGCAGGTCGAGCCGCGTGCCTGCCGGCAGCAAGGACTCTGAACTGCGATTGAGCATATCGACCATCAACGAGCAGCCTTGCGCATCGACGTGGTAACGAATGACGTTGCCGAGCATTTGATGGTGACGTACCGTGGCGCGGCACGGCGCGCCCAGATGTGGGCCATAGCTGCGGCCGGCTTGCGCCACATGGATCGCTTCCGGCCGGATTGCCAGTTGTCCTTGTATGTGCAGGCCAAGTAGTTGTTCTGCCTGGCGGGCATCCAGCAGGTTGTAGCTACCCATGAAGCGCGCAACAAAACCATTGGCTGGACGGGTGTAGATTGTCTCCGCGCTCCCTTCCTGCACGATGCGACCGCCATCCATGACAATGATGCGGTCGGACAGCATCAACGCTTCTTCCTGATCGTGGGTCACGAAAATGGTCGTCAGTTTCAGCTGCGACTGGATCCGTCTGATCTCTTCCTGCAGGTTCTTGCGGATGCGCGCATCCAGTGCCGACAGCGGTTCATCCAGCAACAGGATGCGTGGCCGCACCACCAATGCCCGCGCCAGGGCGACACGCTGACGCTGGCCGCCGGAGAGCTGACTCACGAATTTGTTCTCGTGCCCCTGCAATTCAACCAGGCGTATCGCGTCGGTCACCCGTTGGAAGGTTTCATCGACAGAGACGCCCTGCATTTTCAGGCCGAAGGCAATATTGCCCATCACCGTCAGATTCGGAAACAACGCATAACTCTGGAATACCATGCCAATGCCACGTTTTTGCGGAGCAAAACGGGTAATGTTATTTCCTGCTACATGGATCTGGCCGCTATCAACTTCAGTTAAACCGGCGATGCAGCGCAACAAGGTCGACTTGCCGCAGCCACTGGGACCGAGCAGGGTCACCAGTTCGCCTTCCTTGATATTGAAATTGATGTCGTCAAACACGCGGGTCTTGCCCGAGCCTTTGCCGAAGTATTTCGACACGTTGGATACTTCAAGATAATTCATCGCACAGTCCTATCGACTCAAGCGGGTGGCAATCCAGGTCACGACCAGCGTAAATATGAAATAACTCATCACCACGGCACTCACAAAATGGCCGCTGGTGGAGCGCACGGAATAGAGATAGACGTTCAAGGTTTCGTAACGGCTGCCCACCAGTATGTTGGCGAACACGAACTCGCCCAGCAGGAAGGAGAATGAGAGAAACAAGGCTGCCATCAATCCCTTGCGGATATTTGGCAAGACCACCCGAAAAAAAGCAGCGGGAGTACTTGCTCCTAACAGATGCGCTGCATCCATCAGGTCGCGCACGTTCAGCCCTTGCAGACCGTTGGCGAGTGCCCGATACATGAATGGCAGAACAATCGTGAAATAACACCCTATCAGTACCCACGGCGTACCGATCAGCGGTAGCGGGCCGTCGGCATATATCTGCAACAAACCCACCGACGACACCACAGGCGGCACCGCGAACTGGATCAAAATCAGGATGTTCATCCAACGATCCAAGTGCGGAAAATAATAGAACACGACAAATGCGGCAGGCACGATGACCACTGTGCTGAAGACCAATGTGCCCAGTGCAATCAACAGGGAGTGGCTAAATGCGGTCAAGAAGCGCGGCTCTCGCCACAACTTGAGATACCAATCGAACGTCAGCCCGTCGGGTAATATCGTTGCACCCCAGTGCTGGGAAAATGAATAAATCAGGGTCGCCAGAACGGGGATGCTGAGTAGAGCCATTAAGCCAAACAGCACGAACTGGTGATAACGGTTAGTGTGCATGGTAGCTTCTCTTCATCAAGAACTGGTTGACCATCGCCACGAACACCAGCATCGCCACCAGAAGCACGGACAGTGCTGCCGCCAGATTCGGTTCCAGAGAAATGTCCCCAGCTACCAGGCTGGAAATACGGATGGTGACCAGGTTGTAGTTGGAGGTCATCAGTGCGTACGCACTGGCATACGCCCCCATGGCATTAGCCAACAACAAAATGAAAGTGCCGAATACCGCCGGCAGCAGCACCGGCAACGCAACCAAGCGCCAGTAACGGGCACGACTGGCACCCAGCAAAGAGGCGGCCTCTTGCCAATCGTCTTGCAGCGCATCAAAGGCTGGATAGAGCAACAGTACCGCTAGCGGTATCTGGAAATAGCTGTAAATCAGCGTCAGTCCAGTCTGCGTGTATAGATTAAAATCAGCCAGCCAACCCCATCGCCGCAAGAGTAATGTCACGGCGCCATTGGTTCCCATCACGATAATGAAGGCGAATGCCAATGACACCCCACTTAGATTGCCGGTCATATTGGTGAATGCCACCGTCATGTCGCGGACAACGCAATCCACCCGTTTCAACGAGGCGGCGGCCACCAGCGCGATGGCTAATCCAATCAGGCTGGAGCTGACGGAAACCCAGAGGCTGTTGCCAAAGGCCTGTCGGTAAAACGGGGACTGCAGGATTTCACTGAAATTCTCCAGCGACCATGCGCCATCAACCTGCACGCTGTTAATTAGCAGCCATGCTGTCGGTGCCAATGAAAACAGCGCCAATACACATAACAAGGGCAGCAGGACCAGCGCCGCCCGCCAGTGGCGAAAGCGTGGATAATGCCGGGTGTCGATAGTCACTGGCATTGCCAGCGGGTTCGATGCAGATGTCATACAGCTAGCAATTCCGTGTCACATGGTTTTTGATAAGTGAGCGCGAGATATGGCCGCAGTAAAACCTTAGTGCGGCCATTGCTGTGCTCTCTGTTCTAATGGTCACCTCTAAAAACCATCGCGAACGACCCACGTCGCCCAGTAGGTTTTTAGAAGCGAACTAACGCGGGTGAAATTACTTGTTATAAATCATGACGTGCTCTTGCCACTGCCGAGGTATGGCCTTGGTGGTCGTTTCCCAAGCGGCGAAATCCTGGATCGGTTTGGCGTTACGATATTGCTCAGCCGACAGCATCTTGTCTGTTACATCCTTCGGCAGGACGACGTTGCTGCGAATCGGACGCGCATAACCACGCGCGAGGTTAATCTGGCCGGCATCGCTGAAAATGTATTCACGCGCCAGTTTGGCGGCGTTCGGATGCAGCGCGTATTTGTTGATGAGGGTTGAATAGCCGGCACTCACGCTACCGTCCACGGGAATGGATACCGTGAATTGGGATGGATCGATCTTGTCGCGGTAGCTTAATGAAGTGAAGTCCCATAACAGCGCAACTTCCACTTCACCTTTTTCCATGTTGGCGATATTCGCATCGGTCATGGAAAGCCGTCCTTGTTTAGCCAGTTCGGCAAATAACTGATACGCAGGTTGCAGATTCTTTTCGTTGCCGCCATTGGCAATCGCCGCTGCCAGCAGAGCGCTATTGGCTTGCGCCGAGACGCCCACTTCGCCAACGGTCACCTTATAGTTGCCTTTGAGCAAATCGCCCCAGGACTTAGGCGGATTCTTGACCAGCTTGTTGTTGCTGATGAAGGAAATGGTCCCGCTGTAAGCCACCATCCAATGACCGTCTGCGTCCTTGGCCCACGCCGGAATATCGTCCCAGGTGGTCGGCTTGTAGGCCTGGGTAATGTCCTTCCTGACGGCAATCGGGCCGAAAGACTGGCCAACGTCGCCGATATCACCTGACGCGTTCGATTTTTCAGCTTCGAACTTTGCGATTTCCTGTCCCGAACTCATGTCGGTGTCCTGATGTACCAGACCGTATTTTTGCGTGATCTGGGCCCACGTATCTTTCCAGTTCGCCCAGTTATCCGGCATCCCCAGGCTATTGACCGCGCCTTCTTTTTTAGCTGCGGCGACTAAAGCATCCAGGTCCGGCTGCGCGTACGCACTAGAAACTGCAATCGACAAGGCACTTGCAAGCAAACTCGTAATCAGCGTTTTTTTCATGGGATAGCCGTGTGGTATAGACCAGATTGGGGCGGGAACTGGATGCTACCCATAAAAAATGACCGAAATGTGACACTTGGGACGTTCCGACTTAGTCCTCGAATGCGATGAAATATGCGTTAAGCACCTGACCGAGATGGAAAAGGGCTGTCGTTGCTGCGCCAGGGAACGTCTGTCGATGCCGCACTCATTCACGTGCTCGACTCGACCAGGAACAAGGAAGGTAAATGCGATCCCAAGATGTACCAGCGCGCAAACGCGGACGAAGGTCGAGCACCCGTTCCGGGTGATCAAACGTCAGAGGGGGAGTGGGCGAGGTGTGCCCGAAGAGAGTCTGTTGCGTGTCGTAAAGGTAATGAAATCATTAAGTGGGATAATATCAACGCTCAAAAATCATCCAGACCATCACTGTGACAGAAAAAATCACCACCCAAGCTGCCACCATCTATCACGCCCTGGCAACGCAAATCATCAATGGCACGCTGGCGTCCGGTAGCAAGCTCCCTCCTGAGCGGGAGCTGAGCGACCTGTTTTCCACAACCCGCATCACGCTCAGAGAAGCCCTGCAAAGAATGGAAGCGGAAGGGTCGATCTATCGGGAAAGCAGGCGCGGCTGGTTTGTGACCCCACCCCGACTGGTGTACAACCCCTTCACAAATTCACTGTTCCACCAGATGGTCGAAAGTCAGGGGCGCAAAGCGCTCACACAGGTCATTTCGACCAGTACGGAATTGGCGAGCCCGGAGTTATGCCTGAAGTTGGCGGTGCTGCCGTTAAGCATGCTGCACTGTATACGCCGCCTACGTTCAGTCGATGGACGCCCTGTGATGTTTGTAGAACATTATCTTAAACCAGAGTTTTTCCCGGACATATTGAAACTGGATCTGACTCAGTCGCTGACATTGATTTACCGAAAACACTATGACATCCATTGCGGCCGCGCCACTTTTGATATTTACCCGACCGCGGCACAGGCCAGCGTGGCGAATTATCTCAATCTGCCAGAAGGCAGTCCGCTGCTAATGATCATTCGCGTCAACTATGATCAACATGGACAGATTCTTGATTGCGATCGCGAGTTCTGGCGTCATGACGCAGTCCGAATTTCCATGGATAGTCAAACACTGCATTCTGACAAGGTGGCTTAACCATCCGCCTATCAGATCTGACAGAACTTTTACTTATCCGCTGAGCCTCATGGCCAAGTTGGCGAACCATTCGACGGCAGCCGGTACCGTGGAACCATACGTTCGGCGGCAGTGACAACGTTGGCATCGTGCTTTCCAACGGTGGCACCTTTTACCTGGATGACGGCAGCCCACGGCTCAGGGTTTCGCCGAAACCCTGCGCAATCTGTTGATCGGCATGGTAGGACGAGCGCACCAGCGGGCCGGAGGCGACGTTCTTGAAGCCCATCTTGTAACCTTCCTCGGCGAACCAGGCGAAGGTGTCCGGGTG